>NZ_NRRS01000012.1 GCF_016583795.1 Rhabdochromatium marinum
GGTGAAGGGGTGTAGCCGCACCACCACCGCTCGCCCACGCTGGAGTAACAGCCGAGCGCGCTTCTCCGTGCACGGCATCAGCGGGTTTTTCTGTTTGTCGAGAACAAAGACAGCCATTTCAATTCCTACCCTTACGGGCCTGGTGACGGAGCCTCGCGGCTCGCTCCCCTCGGGACAGTCTGCAACCGGCTCCCGCCTCACGGCAGCGATCAGAACCTTCGGCGCTTTGCCTTTCACCCGCATGATCTTGATCTTCCAGTGTCCGGAACTGAGGAAGCATTCCGGAGTGGGTCTTGGCGACCTGTTGCAAACGCAGCGGGTTTTCACCGCTTTCCCTGGTCAACCCAGCTTGTCTTCACAAGCTCCGCCCTTCAGAGCGGGGTAGTTGACTGAGTCTATAGATAGGGCGATAAACATGAAGGACAAATGTCTGCGACTTTGCACGCGGCGAACTTGTGTCAGGGAAATCTGATCGTTGTGGGTCTCAATATCAGTGGTAGTTAATGCGCTTTAGGTGTTATAACTTCGCGTATTGACTTTAAAAGATTGGGAGAGGGTTCAAGTCCCTGCGTGCTGAAACAGACCCGGGCGTCTGGTGTGATGGCTCGAAGCCGATGGTAACGCATGATACTGGAGCCCTGCGTATTTTTATGGCAAGAGGGAAAGTCATGCATTTAACTGGCAGGAACAGGCGGGTTTTGCGGTGGGTTTCTGTGGGGCTGGCTGGTGGTATTGCGCTTGCGTTGGCGCTCACTGTGGTGCTGGTGTTGCTCAACCGCACTGATCAGCCGCAGGAGCGTCTGTCGGCGGTGGTCACCGCAACGGCCTACAATTCGGTGCCGCAGCAAACCGATGGAGATCCAAATGTAGCCGCCTGGGGCGACAGGCTCAAGCCAGGGATGAAGGTGATTGCCGTCTCGCGTGATTTGCTGAATAAGGGGTTGACTCGGGGGGTGAATGTTAAGATCGAAGGTCTGAGTGGCACCTATAAAGTTTTGGATAAGATGCACAGTCGCTGGACCGACAAGATCGATATCTACATGGGCAAGGATATCGAGGCGGCCAAGGAATGGGGTAGGCAGCAGGTGACGATTTACTGGGATAAGCCCAAGCCCAAGACCAAGACTCAATAGTCTTCTGTTCGCGCGTGATGGGATGTTGAGGTGAAGCAGGGGGTCATCATGTACAAAACTCTGGGATTGCGCAGGCTTGTGAGCGTCTGCGTATTGTTGTTGCTGTTGTTGTTGGTGGCTTGCAGCGAGCAGGCCGCGCTCAGTCCGCTGCCGTCCGATGGGATTATTCTCGCCTTTGGCGACAGCCTGACCGAAGGTGTGGGCGCCGCCGATGGGCAAGGGTATCCCGAGGTGCTGGCGCGCATGTCCGGTCATCGGGTGATTAACGCGGGCCTTTCCGGTGAGGAAAGCGATGCCGGTCTGGCGCGCTTGCCGGATGTGCTTGCCAGTGCGCAGCCGGATCTGGTGATTCTGGGCCACGGTGGCAATGATTTTCTGCACCAACGCGATGCATCCCAGACCAAAGCCAACCTGGCGCGCATGATTACCTTGGTCCGCGAGCAGGGGCGTGCGGTGGTGATGCTGGGCATTCCGCGACCGGGGCTCTTTGTGCGGATGCATCCGCTGTATGAAGAACTGGCCGGTGAGATGCAGGTCCCGCTGCTGGCGAATGCCATCCCCGAAATTCTTGCGGATAAAACGCTCAAGTCTGATCCGATTCACCCCAATGCCCAAGGGTATCAACGCCTGGCGCAGGCCATTCAGCAGCTGTTGCAGAAGACCGGGGCGCTGCCGGCTGACTGAGCACTTTGGCGGCACGGATTATTCATCGTCGGTGTAAATTTCAGCTTTCCAGCCAAGCTGGCGAGCTTGGGCGACGGCGGCGGCGAAGATGCGCTGATGGCGCTCGCGTAACTCATCAGGCAGGCGCGAGGCCAGGTGTCCGTAGGGCCGCCAGGCGTCGCTGACTTGGTCGTAGAGCAACTGGATGCGATCCAGCGACCAGCCAGCGCAGCTTTCATCTTCCGCAATCAAGCCAAACACCTGCGCATCGCGCACAATGGTGCCGGTGGGCGTCATGCCGCCGTAGGTATCCTGTTCGAGTCCAATATAGGTTTTGTGACGTGACATGCGTGCGGCCTCGGTGCCTTGGGTATGGGCGATTTGGGGGCGAAATATTACGCTGGATGCCGGGCGCTGGTGAAGCGCTCATGGCCGGACAGATCGCGGTGGGTGGCGATGGCCGTGAGGCCAGCGGTGGCCAGCAGGGTGCGGACGGCGGCGCCTTGATCCCATCCGTGTTCGATGGCAGTCTGTCCACCGGGGGCCAGGTGACGCGGCAGCGCAGCGGCGATGTGGCGGATGGCGCTGAGGCCGTCGGCACCGGCGGCCAGTGCAGCGGCTGGCTCGAAGCGCAGATCTCCCTGGCGCAGGTGCGGATCACCCGCAGCGACATAGGGCGGATTGGCCAGGATCAGATCCAGGCTCTGCGCGGCGATAGGGTCCAACCAGTCACTTTGCATCAGAACGACTGACTCGGCGCCGAGTTGCTGGCGATTGGCGGCGGCGATGGCCAGGGCAGCAGCGGAACGATCCAGTGCCAGCAGCGGCCAGTGGGGGCGCTCCAAGGCGATGGCAATGGCGATGGCGCCGCTGCCGGTGCCGAGATCGGCACAACGGATGACGGCGTCAGGCGGATGTTGCGCCAGGGCCCAGTCGATGAGGAGTTCGGTTTCTGGGCGCGGAATCAGGGTGGCAGGACTGACGCGCAGGGGCAAACCACGAAATTCGCGCTCACCAAGGATATAGGCAATGGGTTCGCCGGCGCAGCGGCGTTGGATCATTTGCTCAAAGCGGCTTTGTTTGGCCAAGTTGAGCCGGCGCTCAGGCCAGGCGATGATCTCAGTGCGACTCAGCTGGGCGGCCGTACCAAGCAATAGTTCGGCTTCCAGGCGTGATTCGGCGTGGGACTGCTGCGGGTGGGTCCGGGTCTGAAGCTGCTGTTTGGCCCAGTGCAGCAAAGCATCGATACGCTGCGGGGTGTCAATGTGCTGCGGAGCGCGCGGGTCAGTCATCCATCATGGCCGCAAGACGGTCGGCCTGATCCTCCTGGCGCAGCGGCGCGATGACCTGATCCAGGGACCCCAGCATGATTTCATCAAGCTTATACAGGGTGAGGTTGACGCGATGATCGGTCAGGCGGTTCTGCGGGAAGTTGTAGGTGCGGATGCGCTCGGAGCGGTCGCCACTGCCAACCTGCACGCGCCGCGATTCGCTGCGCTCGGCGGCCAGGGTGGTTTGCGCCTGATCAAGCAGCCGCGCCTGGAGCAATGACAGGGCGCGGGCACGGTTTTTGTGCTGCGAGCGCTCATCCTGACATTCCACCACAATGCCGCTGGGCAGATGGGTGATGCGCACGGCAGAGTCGGTTTTATTGACATGCTGACCACCGGCCCCGGAGGCGCGATAGGTATCGACGCGCAGGTCGCCGCTGGCGATGGTGGTTTCCTCGACGGCTTCGGGTTCCGGGAGGATGGCGACGGTGCAGGCGGAGGTATGCACGCGGCCCTGGGACTCGGTCTCGGGGACGCGTTGCACGCGATGAGTGCCAGCCTCGAATTTCAGCTGGGCGTAGACCTCTTTGCCACTGATGCGCAGGACGATTTCCTTATAGCCGCCCAACTCGCCCTCGCTGGCGCTGATGGTCTCGCTGCGCCAGCCCTGTTGTTCGGCAAAGCGCAGGTACATCCGGGTGAGATCGGCGGCGAAGAGCGCAGCCTCAGCGCCACCGGTGCCGGCGCGCACTTCCAGATAAACATTGCGCTGATCGTTGGGGTCCGGTGGCAGCAGCAGGCGCTGGAGTTCCGGTTCCAGGGCTTCGCGCTCGGCCCGCGCTGTGGCGATGTCCTCACGGGCCAGATCAGCCATTTCCGCATCAGCCAGCATGTCCTCAGCACTGGCAATGCGGGTTTCATTGGCGCAATAACGGTTGTAACAGTCGATCAGGGGTTCAAGCTGCGCATATTCACGCCCGAGATCGCGGAATTGCTTCTGATCGTCCTGGGTTGCAGGATCGGCCAGCAGGGCGGTGATTTCGCCAAAGCGCTCGGCAAGACGTTCGAGCTTGGCGCGCAGGGAGTCATTCATGGTGCGCAGTCAACACCCGTTGGGCGACCGATTAGCGTGCGCCGCCAGCGGCTGCGCGGGTGGCGACTTCGTCCGGACAGCAGGTGGTGTCTGGCGTGGTGTCGCCGATGTTCTGACCAAGGGCAAAGAGGCGGTTGGCGGCTTCGAGCAGTTCTGACTGGCCCTCGCGGCCGGCGTGGCGCAGGCGTACGCTGGGGGTGTGGAGGATTTTGTTGGTCAGGGTATGGGCGAGCTGGCAGACGACATCTTCGGCCGGTTTGCCGGCGGCGAGCTGCTTGAGCGCGCGGGCGACGGTTTCGTCCCGCACACTTTCGGCGCGGCGGCGGTAGTCCTGGATGAGGGTGACGGCATCAAGGGAGCGCAACCAAGCCATGAATTCATCGGTGTGCAGGTCAATGATTTCCAGCGCTTGTGCGGCGGCCTGGTGGCGCGAGCGCATGCCTTCATCAACCACGCCTTGCAAGTCATCGACAGTGTAGAGGTAAACGTCGTTGAGATCTCCGACCTCGGGTTCGATGTCGCGCGGGACGGCAATATCGACCATGAACATTGGACGGTGCTTGCGGATTTTCAGCGCGCGCTCTACGGCGCCCTTGCCCAGCACTGGCAGAGGGCTGGCGGTGGAGGAGACCACAATGTCTGCTTCGGGCAGGTGGTTGACCAGTTCGGTCAGCGCAATGGCGTAGCCATCGAACTGTGAGGCGACCAGATGGGCGCGCTCGACAGTACGGTTGGCGACCACGATGCGTCCAATGCCATGCTGATGCAGGTGACGGGCGGCCAGTTCGATGGTTTCACCGGCGCCGATCAACAGGGCGGTCTGGGAGGACAGATCGCTGAAGATTTGTCGGGCTAGACTGACGGCGGCGAAGGCAACCGAGACCGGACTGCTGCCGATGGCGGTGTCGGTGCGCACCTGCTTGGCGACCGAGAAGCAGTGCTGAAACAGGCGCCCGAGCAGGCGTCCGGGGGCGCCGCTGTCGCAGGCGGTCTGGAAGGCTTGCTTCACCTGACCGAGAATCTGCGGTTCGCCCAGCACCATGGAATCCAGACCGCTGGCAACTTTCAGCAGGTGCTGAATGGCTTCGCGATCCTGATATAGGTACAGGTGCGGTGCGATCAACTGTGGATCGACGCCATGGAAACGTCCGAGCCAATCGCGGATTTGCGCGGTGCTCGCTTGCGGTTCCAGCGCGCAGTAAACCTCGGTGCGGTTGCAGGTGGAGAGGATGACGCCCTCGGTAGCGGCGGTGTGGTCGGTCAGGCTGCGCAGCGCACCGACGATGACATCGGGTCCGAAGGTCAGACGTTCGCGGATGTCGACCGGGGCGGTTTTGTGATTCAGGCCAAGGGTGAGCAGGCTCATGCGCTTTAATCAAGGCGGAAAGGTTTAAATTGGCTGGTTAAGGTAACAGATTTTACCGTCAATGTGACAGAGGGATGTGGATCAAATGACCAGAATTCGGGTCAAAGGCGCCCATGGAGCTGTGGGCTCAACGCCACAGCTCAGTCGATGTGGGGTCGGTTTTCCGGTGGCTCGCATCTGGCAGCGGCTCGCGTATACTGCCAAGCTAACACGAGCGAAGCCGGTTCAGCCGCCGAACAGGCAAGAGGAACCACCCCGGCTCTGGGGCTTGGGCTGGGCGTCGCACGCGCTCCCAACCAAGCACAAATCAATGCAAGGCATCCGATGTGATGCGGTTTTTTGGAACAGAACACTATGTCGAATGCTACGACGCCCAAGAGGCAAGGCTTGACCGAGTCCGGGTCTATCCGCAACCTGGGGTGGCTGTTGCTGCTGTTGTTGCTAGTGCTGATGCTGGGACGGCAAACACCACCGGCGGTTCACTCGGGTCCGAGGGGGGCGGGGGCTGAACCTGCGCCTGAGGCGTCTCCTGCCGTGCCGGAGGCTGCGGAAGTGGCCACGCCACAGCCGGCGCCTTCGGCACCGAAGGTGCTGGCGGCGGAACCCGTCGCTGGTCTGGACGATGCCGCTACCGGGAACCCGGAGGCCTTGGCGCCCAAGACCGAGGTCGCTCTCGATGCCGATCTGCTCTATGACATCCTGGCCGCCGAGATTTCTTTGCAGCGGGATCAGCCTCAGGAGGCCTATCCATACTATATGGCCGCCGCGCGGCGTGCTTCTGATCCGGCGCTGGCGGAGCGTGCCACCCGGGCCGCTATTGCCGCGCATGCGCAAACCCAGGCCGAGGAGGCTGCCGCTTTCTGGGTGGAGCTGGCCCCCGATTCCCTGCAAGCGCGTCAGGTTGCCGCCTATGTGGCGCTTGAGAAGAGTCAGACGCAAGGGCAGGTGGCGCTGGCGTTGCCTTATCTGCGTGCGGTGATGGAACACTCGCCGCAGCGGCGTCAGGGCTATCTGCATTGTGCTCGTCTGGTGGCGCGTCTGGATGATCCGCTGGCGCGGCTGGAGCTGATGGGGGCCTTAATTGATGAGTATGGCGAGGATCCGGATGCCTTGCTGGCAATGGCTGGTTTGGCGGCTGGCGCGGAGCGTATCGAGCTGGCGCATGACTATGCCGTCCGTGCCGCTGCCCAGCGCCCGGCCTGGAATCGTCCGCCGCTGTTTCTGGTGCAGCTGCTGGTCAATGCCGGGCGTGCCGAGGACGCCATTGTTGAGCTGGAGCGCTATTTTTCCAAGGGCTTCGATGATCTTGAGTTGCGCACGCTCTATGCCCAGCTGCTGATTGAAACGGAGGATTATCAGGGCGCGCGCGAGGCCTTTGCCACCCTGCTGGAATCCCATCCACAGATGCCGGGGGTGTTGTTTGCCGCTGGTGTGCTGTCGCTGCAACTGAAAGACTATGCCGCCGCGCGTGATTATCTGCTGCGTCTGCGCGAGACCGGCGAGCGCAAGCAGGATGCTGCTTTTATGCTCGGTGAGGTCGAGGAAACCGCCGGGCAGCTGGAGGCGGCACGTGACTGGTATGCGCAGGTGCGTGGTGACAAGGAACTGGATGCACAGATTCGCCTCGCCAGTGTGGAGGCGCGTCTGGGACAGGTCAGTCGCACCCGCGAGCGGTTGCAGCAGTTGCGTGATCGCTTCCCGGAGCAGCAGGCGACGCTCTATCTGATCGAAGGTGAAATCCTGCGCGAGGCCGATCAGGCCCCGGCGGCGATGGCGCTCTATGATCAGGCGCTGGAGCACTTCGGCAAGAATACCGATCTACTCTATGCACGGGCGCTGCTGGCGGCTAAGTTGAACCAGATTGACGTGCTGGAGCGCGATCTGCGTCAGGTGCTGAGCATCAATCCTGATCACGCCGATGCGCTCAATGCGCTGGGCTACACCCTGGCCGATCAGACTGATCGTCTGGAAGAGGCGCAACAGTTCATCGCCCGTGCGCTGGAGCTGGAGCCTGAGCAACCGGCGATTCTCGACAGCATGGGCTGGCTGCTGTATCGCATGGGTAAGCCCCAAGAGGCCGAGAGCTATTTGCGCAAGGCACTTGATGAGCTCTCAGATGGCGAAATTGCCGCGCATCTGGGCGAGGTGCTTTGGGCACTGGGCCGGCGCGAGGAAGCCCAGGAAGTGTGGCAGCAGGCGCTGGATGAGTATCCGGATCATGACTATCTGCGCCGCGTCATCGAGCGCCATCCGATCTCTTTGGCGCCAACTACCATGGGAGCCGGCTCATGACCTTTGGACTGCATCCAGCGCCAGCCGCCGATGGCGCCTGGCTGGCGCCAGCGAAGCTGAATCTGACCTTGCGCGTGCTGGGGCGCCGTGCGGATGGCTATCATCAGTTGCAAAGTGTTTTTCAGTTTTTGGACTATTGTGATCGTCTGTTCATCGAACCGCAGGATGACGGGCGCATTCGGCGTCTGAGCGGGGCACCAGAAGTGCCGGAGGAGCAGGACTTGGTGGTGCGGGCGGCGCGCCTGCTGCAGCGGCATACCGGGTGTCCGCGTGGTGCGGAGATTCGTGTCGAGAAGCATCTGCCACTCGGCGGTGGTCTAGGGGGCGGCAGCTCGGATGCGGCCACTACGCTGCATGCGCTGAATCAGCTATGGGCGCTGGGGCTTGATGTTGATCAACTAGCCGCGCTGGGGCTGGAATTGGGGGCCGATGTGCCGGTGTTCGTCCGCGCTCAGGCGGCTTGGGCCGAGGGGGTTGGGGAGCAACTGGAGCCGGTCGAGCTGCCGGAACCCTGGTATCTGGTGCTGGTGCCCCCCTGCCAGGTCTCCACGGCGGCGGTTTTTGCTGATCCGGATTTGACAAGGGACTCTCCACCAATCAAAATAGCGGGCTTCGTTGAGGGCGATGATCGCAACGACTGCCTAGCGGTGGTGTTGGGTCGCTATCAACCAGTGGCTGAGGCGTTCGAGTGGCTTGCCGCTCGTGCCAAGGCGCGGCTGACCGGAACCGGTGCTTGCTTGTTTGCGGCCTGTGCGGATCGCTCGCAGGCCGAGCAGCTCAGAGCCGCAGCGCCGAGCCTCTGGTCGCCTTTTATCGCACAGGGCTGTAATTGCTCACCCCTGATGCGAAATGTTTGATCAATCCTTTGGGGTGTCGCCAAGTGGTAAGGCACTGGGTTTTGATCCCAGCATTCCCAGGTTCGAATCCTGGCACCCCAGCCAATTTTCATTAGCCAGGTTATCCCGCTAGGGCAAGGCACCATCCGGTGTTATTAACCCGGTGTTATTAACGAGGTGTCATTGCAAACGCGAGGCGAGTCCGTGCCGGCCAGCCAGATGATGGTGTTTTCCGGCAATGCCAATTTGTCGTTGTCGGTTGAAATCGCCGCCCACCTGAATATTCCACTCGGCAAAGCCGTGGTGGGGCAGTTCAGCGATGGTGAGGTGATGACCGAGATCCAGGAAAATGTTCGCGGTCGCGACGTCTTTGTCGTGCAGCCCACCTGTGCGCCGACCAACGACAACCTGCTGGAACTGTTGGTGATGATCGATGCGTTGCGCTGGGCTTCGGCCAAGCGCATTACGGCGGTAATCCCTTACTACGGCTATGCCCGTCAGGATCGGCGTCCGCGTTCAGCGCGGGTGCCCATCACGGCACGGCTGGTGGCAAAAATGATCGGCTCGGCAGGGGCGGATCGCGTGCTGACGGTCGATCTACACGCCGATCAGATCCAGGGGTTTTTCGATATTCCGGTCGATAACGTCTATGCCTCACCACTTCTGTTGGGGGACATCTGGCGGCGCAAATATCCCAACCTGATCGTTGTCTCACCCGATGTGGGCGGGGTGGTACGCGCGCGCGCGATGGCCAAGCGGCTTGATGATGCCGATCTGGCCATCATCGACAAACGCCGCCCGCGTGCCAATGAGGCACGGGTGATGAACATCATCGGCGATGTGCACGGGCGCTCCTGTGTGCTGGTCGATGATCTGGTCGATACCGCCGGCACCCTGTGCCAGGCCGCAGCGGCGCTGAAAGAGCAGGGCGCGGCCATGGTTGCGGCTTATTGCACGCATCCGGTGCTGTCCGGAGCGGCGGTTAATAATATCAAGGCCTCGCAACTCGATGAACTGGTGGTGACCAATACACTGCCGCTGACGCCAGAGGCGCAGGCATGTGACAAAATTCGCCAGCTCAGTATTGGGGAATTGATGGCCGAGACCATGCGCCGGGTCTCAAACGAAGAATCTGTCAGTTCACTCTTTGTCGATTGATGGCGTTTGGTTGACGCGCCTGAACTGAGCGTTGCGGCGCTTTATGTTGCGGCGTTCCAGGCACAAATTTTGGCCGTGCTCGCTTGGCGGGCGCGGTTTTTTTGGTTCCGTCAGTCGCCTGGTCGCGGGCCGCTGACGGCTGAGTAACGGAGTGAATCCATGAGCGAAACATTGCATATCAGTGCACAGGCGCGTACTGACGCGGGGAAGGGTGCGAGCCGCCGTCTGCGTCGCCAGGGCCAGGTACCGGGCATTCTCTACGGGGGCGACAAGGCACCGCAGATGTTCATGATGCCGCATAGCGAGTTGGTCAAACATGTGGCGCAGGAGTCGTTTTACTCCACCCTGCTTGATCTGAATCTGGAGGGTGAGTCGATCCAGGTGGTGCTGAAAGACTTGCAGCGCCATCCGGCCAAGCCGTTTCTCCTGCATGTGGATTTTCAGCGTGTCAGCCGGGGTGAGAAGCTGCGCATGACGGTGCCGATCCACTTTGAAAACGAGGCGGCCTGCAAGGGTATCAAGCTCGGCGGTCAGGCTTCGCACAATCTGACCGAACTCGATATTCACTGCCTGCCGCAGGATCTGCCCGAGTACATCGTCATCGACATGGCGGACATGGAGTTGGGGCAGACCTTGCATGTCGCGGATATCCAGCTGCCGGAAGGTGTCGAGCTCGATACCAGCGTCGATCTCGATGCTCCCGTGGTGGTGGTGCATACGACCCACTCCACAGCCGATGATGATGACAGCGCGGCTGAGGAAGGCGCCGAGGACGCGTGATCGAGCGAGTGCATTGAGCTATCAAGCCAATGAGTACCGAAGGCATCAGCCTGATCGTCGGGCTGGGGAATCCGGGGCGCGACTATGAAGAAACCCGGCATAATGCCGGGTTTTGGTGTGTCGAGCGCATCGCCGAGATGCACGGCGGGCGCTTTCATCCGGAGTCGAAGTTTTTCGGTGAACTCTGTCGCGTCTCCATCCATGGACAGGATCTGCGGCTGCTGAAGCCGACCACCTTTATGAATCACAGCGGGCGCAGCCTGGCTGCTGTGGCACGTTATTTTAATATCCCACCTGCGCAAATTTTGCTCGCCTATGATGAGCTGGATCTGCCACCAGGGCAGATGCGGCTGAAATTCGGCGGCGGACATGCCGGGCACAATGGTATGCGCGATAGCATCCAGGCGCTTGGCAGCCGCGATTTCTGGCGGTTGCGTATTGGTATCGGGCATCCCGGGCACAAGGAGCAGGTGGTTGGCTATGTGCTGAGCCGCCCGTCACGGGCGGATCGTGAGGCCATTGAGCACAGCTATGACCAGAGTCTAGCGGTGCTCAATGAGATTGTCACCGGGCGTATGCAGCGGGCTATGAACCATTTACATCGCAAGCCCGAGCCGTGATGGGCTGGCGGCCAATGGAGACATAGTCGAGGCCGGCCTGGCTGATGTGCACCGGATCGAAAATGTTGCGGCCGTCAAAAATCACCGCTGACCCCAAGGCGGCGCGGATAGCAGCAAAATCCGGGCTGCGGAACTGGTTCCATTCTGTCAGGATAACCAGCGCGTCGGCACCTTCCAATGCGTTCATGGGCTCATCACTGAGCACCAGATCGGCGCGCTCCCCATAAATGCGCCGGGTTTCCTCCATGGCCACTGGATCAAAGGCCTGCACTTGGGCGCCAGCGTTCCACAGATGTTCCATCAGGCGGCGGCTGGAGGCCTCGCGCATATCATCGGTGTTGGGTTTGAAGGCCAGCCCCCAGAGGGCGAACACCCGGCCGCTGAGATCACCATCGAAGTAGGTGCTGATTTTTTCAAAGAGCACATCTTTTTGTCGGTGGTTCACCGCCTCGACCGATTGCAGCAAGGGTGCCGGAACGCCGATATCGGCGGCGGTGCGCTCCAGGGCGCGCACATCCTTGGGAAAACAGGAGCCGCCATAGCCGCAACCGGGGTAAATGAACTGATAGCCGATGCGCGGATCCGAGCCGATGCCGACCCGCACCCGTTCGATGTCAGCACCAACGGCTTCAGCGATGTTGGACAGCTCATTCATAAAGCTGATTTTGGTCGCGAGCATGGCGTTGGCGGCGTACTTGGTTAGTTCGGCCGAGCGTACATCCATTACCAGCAGGCGGTCGCGGTTGCGATTAAAAGGGGCGTAGAGTGCGCGCAGCAGCTCGCCTGTGCGCGGGTTGTCGGTGCCGACGATGATGCGATCCGGGCGCATAAAGTCTTCAATGGCGGCGCCTTCCTTAAGAAATTCCGGATTGGAAACCACATCAAACTCAAGATTCGCCCCGCGCGCCTGTAAGCGCTCGCGGATGCGAGCGGCGACACGATCAGCGGTTTTGACCGGGACGGTGGACTTGTTGACGACGATGCGATACTCGGTCAGATGCTGGCCGATGATGTCAGCGACTGAGAGCACATGCGAGAGATCCGCCGAGCCGTCTTCATCGGGGGGCGTGCCAACGGCGATGAACTGAAATAAGCCATGTGCGATGCCGGCGGCCGCATCGGTGGTGAAGGACAACCGCCCGGTTTGGCGGTTTTGTTCAATCAGCCGGTCCAGGCCCGGCTCGTAGATGGGCACGCCCCCGCTGTTGAGTAGGTCAATTTTGCGTTGATCGATATCGACACAGAGTACGTCGTTGCCGACTTCTGCCAGGCAGGCGCCAGTGACTAGGCCGACGTAGCCGCTTCCGAAAATGGTAATATCCATGGAGGTTATGATCCTCGTTGACGAAGGGCCGGTATCTGTTGGACTCTGTACCAATGCATCCGGTCGCCGGCCGCCGCCCGTGGGTGTCAGGGTGTAGCTGAGATTGAGCTCTCAGTTTGGCTGTAAGATGGCACGCCTGATTTTATACTGTCGCACGAGGCTTGTGCATCCCGCGTTCGAC
Organism: Rhabdochromatium marinum; assembly: GCF_016583795.1. Classification (GTDB taxonomy): domain Bacteria; phylum Pseudomonadota; class Gammaproteobacteria; order Chromatiales; family Chromatiaceae; genus Rhabdochromatium; species Rhabdochromatium marinum. The sequence goes on from NZ_NRRS01000012.1 coordinate 12,718, forward strand.
ACCAGGGCAAGACCCTATGACTCAGCCGCTTATTCTCATCGTTGATGACCAGCCGGCGAATCTGATTGCCATGCGTCAGGTGCTCGGAGACACCTATCGGCTGTTGTTTGCCAGCCATGGCACCGAGGCGCTTATCGCGGCGGTCAAGTGTCGCCCAGCGTTAATTCTGCTCGATATCCAGATGCCGGACATGGACGGTTATGCGGTCTGCTCCCATCTCAAGGCTGATCCATCAACTGCCTCGATCCCGGTGATCTTTGTCACCGGACTTGCCGATACTGGCAACGAGGCGGCCGGATTCGCCGCCGGTGCAAATCTCCCGGTTGCAACAAAGCAACCTCGATGCGATCTCGATGCTGGGCGAGGCGGGGTACTATAACGACACCGACACCGGTGTGCATATCTGGCGCATGGCCAGCTATGCCAAGGAGTTGGCGATCGCTTGTGGCTGGGATGCGGCCGCCTGCGAGGCGCTCGAACAGGCCGCGCCCATGCACGATATGGGCAAGGTTGGCATCCCCACCGAGATCCTGCGCAAGCCGGGGAAGTTGAACGCCCAAGAATGGGAAATCATGAAGACCCATACGCGCATTGGTTACGACATTCTGCGCAAGAGCGATGCTTCGGTGTTTCAATTGGCCGCTGAGATCGCGCTGCGTCATCACGAGCGCTGGGATGGCAGCGGCTATCCCGACGGGTTGCTTGGTGAACCGCCCGGGATAAGGCGCTCGAACTGGTCATTGTGCCGCCCTTGTGCAGCGATTGGTTGCTGCGTGGCGATGCGCTGCACCTCGGCCAGATTTTGATTAACCCCACTGGCAACGCGATTAAATTTACCGATGCCGGCTGGGTCGAAGTACGCATTGATGCGCATCTCGATGCGCAGACCTCGCACCCCGACGCGGTTCAACTGCGCTTTGCCGTGTGTGACACCCCTCGCTAAAACCTACTCTTTATCTAAGCTGAGCTGATGTTTTCTAAAGAGTCAGTGAGGGTGCAGACCGAGCAATCCACACGGGTGGTGAGCGACGTTGGGAAGGTCACGAAATGCAACTGTGAACGCCAGCGGTTGCCGCTTTCGACAAGGCGTAAGGAAGGAGTAAGTGGGTTGAGTAGCTCCAGTCTCCTTGTCATGACAAGCCTTCTCAACTTGGTCGAGGCAAACGTAACCCCTTCACGGGAGATGATTCAGAAATGAACACGAATTTCGTTTTCGTGCTGGATGCAGACCAACGGCCTTTGTCGCCCTGTCATCCAGCACGAGCAAGAGCACTGTTACGCAAAGGCAAAGCCGCTGTGTTTCGCCGCTATCCTTTCACCATCATCCTCCAACGCGCGATTCCTGATGCAACCCCCACCACTTGCCGGGTAAAACTCGATCCAGGTGCAAAGACCACGGGCCTTGCCCTGGTGCAAGGCGAGAAGGTGATTTGGGGCGGAGAACTTCACCATCGCGGGCATCAGATCAAGGAGCGCCTTGCATCGCGGGCTGCGCTGCGCCGAGGGCGCAGGAACCGGCTGCGCTATCGCAAACCCAGTTATCGCACCAGAGCACAGATCAACAACGCCAAGGCAACCTACGCCCGCAAGCGTGCGGCGGGCTGGTTACCGCCGAGTCTTCAGCACCGCATCGACACCACCATGACCTGGGTGAACCGGCTGATGCGTTACGCCCCTGTCGGTGAACTCACTCAGGAACTGGTGCGCTTCGACCTGCAGAAGATGGACAACCCCGAGATCAGCGGCGTGGAATACCAGCAAGGCGAGTTAGCCGGGTACGAACTCAAGGAATACCTGCTGCAAAAATGGGGCAGGACATGCGCCTACTGCGGCAAAGCAAACATCCCGCTGGAAGTGGAGCACATCCATCCCAGATCAAAGGGCGGTACGGATCGGGCGGCCAACTTGGCGCTGGCCTGCGTGCCGTGCAACCAAAAGAAAGGCAACCGCCCGATTGAGGAGTTTCTGAAAAAGAAGCCAGAGGTTCTCAAGCGCGTCCTCGCCCAGGCGAAACGCCCGTTGAAGGACGCGGCCGCAGTGAACGCCACGCGGTGGGCGCTGTTTCATCGGCTGAACGCCACCGGCCTACCGGTCACGGTCGGTACCGGCGGGCAAACCAAGTTCAACCGTACGCGGTTCGGTATCGACAAAGCCCACTGGAAGGACGCCGCTTGCATTGGTGACATGACCGCCATCGCGTTCGCCACGGACACTGCGCTGGCCATCACCTGCAAAGGCCAAGGCGGGCGCCAGAAGGCGGTTGTGGATCGGTACGGCTACCCGAAGCAGCACCGGCCATTGAAGCCAATCCACGGGTGGCGGTCGGGCGATATTGCCCGGTGCAACGGTCAGGTCGGGCGCATTAGCCCTAGGCAGACAGGCTCTTTTGAGCTGCGCCCTTTCTCTGGCGGCAAGCCCTTCTCCAGGCCAGTGCGTCACTTTGAACGGTTGCATCGCAATGACGGTTACCAGTACAAGATTGGATGATGTTTATACAGAAAAGAAGAGATATTTCGCAACAGTTACGAACCGCTACAGGTCGCCGCCTTGCTCATGCCATCCAGGGGGTGGCTGGTAATCTGGGACTCGATGCTGTGGCCGCGTGCGCGGCAGAATTGGAACGGCGGTGTGTCGCGGGAGCCGATACCAACGCCCGCCTGGAAGCCGCAGCGTCGCTGCAAGCCGCGCTTGAAACCGCCCTGGATTCCATCACTCGTTATGCCGGGCAAACGCCGCCGACCCCAAAGTCAATGCTCCCGACCGCTCCACCCAGCCAAGGCGATCTTGCGCAGATTGCCACGCTGCTTCGTTCCGCGTACACCGCCTTTGCAGACTTTGAACCCATCCGGGCGGAATCGCCGATGCGTGAACTTGCGGGCAGGCTGTCTGATGAGTCGCTGGCTCCGTTGCACCAAGCGCTCGAGAACCTCGATTCGAGCGGTGGCGCCCGGGCCGCCTGCGTGCTGGCCGAGCAGCTAGGCATTTCGCTTGAGGACTAGGCTGCGCCTGGAATCCTAATGCGTGTCCCAGCCTGACCAACTGGCAATGGCACGCCCGAGCCCATGTCCGCGCGCACTATCCCCAAGGTGAGCACATTTCCCAGCGCTGTCGCCTGCTGGGCATTGACCCCAGCGCCGAGCAAATTCGCGCGCGCTGCGAGCAAGCCGCCGTCAGCACGGTGCCGGTGAACCTCAAACAATCGTAGTGAAGGGTTGATAGTTTCTGGCTACGCGCAACGCACCCGAGCGCGGGTGCGAGAGATCCGCCCGATGTCCGCCCATCTCCAGTCAGTCAAAGGCAAGAGAGATTGCTGAGACTGCATCCACAAAAATTGCTGGCAGTGATTAACGGGTTGAGCTATGCTTAAGTGGCATTTAACACCGAAGCGATAGCTGCTACGATGCTAGATTTCAATAGCAGAGTCCCGACTGTTTCCCTGCGCCATGCGGCCAATTATGAGTGTGCAAGGGCCGTTGTCGGTCTAGTTCCGTTGGATTGCTGAGGGAGGGTGCGCTCGGAAGGCGGGTTGATGTACTCCGGTGCGCGAAAACCATTTGACCGATGCCGAGGGTTCGGTGTGCGAGACGGATTCTATGTTCTTGGTGTTAGACAGATTCTGCCTAACACAAATAACATGAGAGGGCACCATTCTAGGAGGCTGTCCGACTTACCAAATTGATGCTTGTAACTGACTGTTTCCATTGATGGGTTGTTTTTGCAACGAAGCTAACATAATTCATTGAACTCAAAGAGAAACAATAGGTTACATGATCAAGAAATCGCAAGTCAAACAGGCTCCTAGTTGCCGCAGGTACTGCTGCACTTGCATCAGTGTTGGTTTTTTGTAAATAGCTAATTCGACAACATAACTTCCCGGGTTTTATTTTCCAAGCAACACGCATGGAAAATGGTAATGACCACAGCAGAAGCGTCGTATGTAAAGACGGAGGCTAGAGAAAATGAAATTGATCACTCTTATTGTTGGCTTTGCTCTTAATCTAGTTTGCATGGATCTCTTCGCGAGTGACCCGTCTAACGTATATAGATTTTGGAGCGATACACTTGCTACCCATTTTTATACTATCAATGAGGAAGAGCGAGATTCTATTCAGAGCCAAATGGGTGAGACTTGGACGTATGAAGGTCCAGCATGGGCAGCGTTGGCTAACGACAATTATGACGGAGCGCTTCCGGTGTATCGTTTTTGGAGAGAGGGTGCGGGTCCGCACTTCTACACTATAAGCGAGGATGAAAAAAACTTCATTATCGATAACTTCCCGGAGTGGAAATATGAAAGGGTTGCGTACTATGCCTACGCAACCGAACTCCAGGACACTATTCCAGTTTATAGATTTTGGAACGAATACAAACAAACCCATTTCTATACAGCAGACGAGCATGAAAAGAATATATTGACCGAAAATACCCAGGGTTGGCAGTACGAAACAATTGCGTGGTATGCGTATCCCAGAGATTTTACTGAGCCGGAGCATGTTCGCTTGTTTGCCGCCGCCGGCGACGATTGGCAGGAAGTTCGCATCCCAAATATCTGCCAGAAGCCGAATTGTTCTAAGACACAGGTCAAGGGCAATTTGCTTGAGGAATCAATTAAATTATCGACTTACAAACTGATCGCGGGCATCGAGCCTGTGGAGATCACTGAGTCGAGTGTCACTGCTAGCCAGCCTGGATTTTCGGGTTTTATTACCGGTATCGACCGAGGTACCGTATTGGCTCCAGGTGAGGAAAGAGTATTCTCTCTACATGCGTACAATACTAACGGCGCTGAAATTACGCTTACGTTCCAGGTGAGTGCCCGGAATCTGGGTAATTTACTGATTGATAACTACACAGTTGTGACTCAGCGGTGAATCCAACGGACAGCAATCGCGTCAACCTCTCTTGATTACGAAATCGGATATACTAAGTCCGTCCGATGATTTCGCCCCCTTCACCGCTGGCCAGTCGCCAGCGGTGTCGATGCGGCTGGGAACGGAAGGGAGTCCGGTCTCGCGACTAGGATGTGTTCTGAATCCCGAGTTTATGCGTGAAGTCCTTTTTTCAGCCGAGTCAGGGCAAGAGGTCTCAAGACGGCGAAGATCTCCCGTGCAACCGGTTCGCGCAGGCGCGAACTCTTTATCTTCGCGAAAGCCGATGTCCAGACTCCAGTGAACCTCGTTCTCGATCCCCCAATGGCCGCGCGGCTTTGGCACAAGTTTCAGCGTTGATGCCAAAGCTACCGATGTAGTAGCGTGTCTCTTGTGTAATCTTGTCGTTGCAGGTGCGCTCACTTTGCACCATTCCGATCATGTTCATCCCCTTCCAGCCTTCGCTGTGTGGCACCGCGCCCACCATTACAATGCTTCGCTGCTAGTGAATCAATAATGCTTAAATCCACTGAAATTCTATAGACTGGGGCGCTACCACAAGGGCTATTTGAATTGCATCAAGTTACATCGAAACTCCGTCTTGGGCTTCCCGCCAAACTGTTGATCGCCATGCTGGCGATGAATCTCGTTACAACCCTGGGCTTCACCAGCTATGCCTACCTGCGTCAAAAGCAGGCAATCATGCAGGGCATTGATCAGCGCTTGCTGGCCAGTGCTCAGGCGGTGCGTCTGCTGGCAGATGCGGTGCATGATCGCTTAACGCACGAGTCGGCCATTCCGCCTGCAACCTATCAGGCGTGGCTCGATGCGCTGTCGCGTTTCACTGAGCAGGCGAATCTGGAGTATCTTTACACGTTGGATCGGCACAATGGCGGGATCGGCTTCACGCTATCGAGTTACACAGCGGAAGAAGCGGCCGCTGGTGATTTCAATACGCTCTATGACCCCTATGCAGATCCCAGTGCGGGGCTGCTGGCGACCTTTGCCGATGGTCAGATGCACTTTGACGAATACACTGATGAATGGGGTCATTTTCGTTCGGTTTTTATCCCGGTTCGTACTTCCTCGGGGGCGAGCTATGTGATTGGCGCCGACATCGCCTTGGGTGACATTGCGGCACAGCTGCGCCGCACCTTGTTGGATTGTCTGTTCATGGCACTGGTGATCTTCAGTCTCGGGTTGGGGTTGTCTTGGTTGCTGATCCGCGCGCTCAAGCGTGAGGTGGCGGTCTTGGCGCATGCGGTGGATCGCATTGCTGACGGTGAGCTGGGGGTGTCGATTCCGTCCGGTGCTGATGATGAACTCGGACGCCTGGGCGCGGGTGTGCATCGGATGGCGCAGCAGCTCAACCGACTGATCGGCGAAGTGCAGCGCTCAACCCAGTGCTTCACCGGGGCGTCCGAGACGCTCACCACCCGTTCAACAGCCATGAGCGAACGTGCCGTGCGCGGAGCGCAGCACGTTGAACAAATACAGGATGCCAGTGCGGCGCTTCAGCAGGCCGCCACGGCCATCGCGCGTAACTGCGCCGAGGCCGTCGAGGGCACCACGCATGCCAGCCACACCGCTAACACCGGTGCGCAGGTGGTCCGCAAGGCGATGAGCGAGTTGCGCCAGATCGGCGTGCGGGTTAAGGGCTTGACGGAGGATACTAATGCGCTGGGGCAGGGCTCCCAGGAGATCGGCCAGATCGTGGAGACCATCGAGACCATCGCCCGTCAGACCAACTTACTGGCGCTCAATGCCGCCATCGAAGCGGCTCGCGCAGGTGAAGCGGGCCGAGGGTTCGCCGTGGTGGCCGGTGAAGTGCGAGCGCTGGCTGCACGTACGACCCAGGCCACGCATGACATCGGCGAGCGCATTGTCGGGGTGCAGCAGGAGGTTGAGCGCTTGGTCAGCAAAATGCACGTCAGCGCGGAGGAGGTCGATACAGGAACTGCCGAGGCTGAGTCGTCGTTGGCGGTGCTGACCCATATTCTGGAACAGATCGATGCCTTGAATGCCCAGGTCGAACAGATCGCCACAGCGGCCGAGCAGCAGACGGCCACCACTACGGAGGTCAATCACGCCTTGGAGCAGATCGCCGGGGCCGTGCAGTCCACCGTCCAGGGCGCACACAAGACGACCCTTGTTGCCGAAGATATCGCCGGGCACGCGGTTCATCTGCAAAGCGATTTGGCGCATTTTAAGCTGGTGCCGCCGGGCGATTGATCACTTGGGTGAAACCAGTTTCAACCCGATAATCCCCGCCACAATCAGCCCCACGAAGAAGAACCGCGCCATTGTGGCTGGCTCACGAAACAGCAGCAGCCCCAGCGCAAAGGCGCCCACCGCGCCAATGCCCGTCCAAACTGCATAGGCCGTGCCCATCGGGATGGTTTTCTGCGCTATCAGCAGCAGCGCGCCACTGGCGGTCATGCAGCCGATGGAAAACCCAATCCAGCCCCAGCGTACCCCGGTCTCGGTCAACCCGAGCTTAAGACCCACCGGCCAACCCCACTCAAAAAATCCCGCGAGCACCAAAGAAATCCAAGCCATGTGATGCGTGCCTGAGCAAATTAGGGAGTGCCCCGCTCTGCAGGGCAACGATTACTGATAAAATTGATTCTACTGCGTTTATTCTGATTTTGCCCTACTGATTCGGAGCGCTATTTTCGAATCAATGCTTTTTCGGGGTTGACTTCACTTTTGGAGGGCACTATACTGGCCAGCTTGATTTGGAGGGGTTCCCGAGCGGTCAAAGGGACCAGACTGTAAATCTGGCGGCTCAGCCTTCGGAGGTTCGAATCCTCCCCCCTCCACCATTCAGCGCTTAAACTCAACGGGTCGCGTGCCATCAGCAGCTTCGCGCGGGTGTAGTTCAACGGCTAGAACCTCAGCCTTCCAAGCTGATGATGTGGGTTCGATTCCCATCACCCGCTCCAAATCTAGAATGTTGACTGGGTTGAGATTTTAAGTTTGTTGTGTAAAGTTGTAGGCCCATGTAGCTCAGTTGGTAGAGCACACCCTTGGTAAGGGTGAGGTCACCGGTTCAACTCCGGTCATGGGCTCCATACCATGTATAGATCGGATTATTCAGGCTGATGCTTAAGGCAGGTGTCAGCGCCGTTTTTCATCTTGTGCTTGCGGGGGTTCAGCCATGTCCAAAGAAAAATTCGAACGCAAGAAGCCGCACGTCAATGTCGGCACCATTGGTCACGTAGACCATGGCAAGACCACCCTGACAGCGGCCATCACCGTCACCCAAGCCAAGAAATTCGGCGGTGAAGCCCGCGCCTACGACCAGATCGACAACGCGCCCGAAGAGCGCGAGCGCGGCATCACCATTGCCACCGCCCACGTCGAATACGAATCCGACAACCGCCACTACGCACACGTTGACTGCCCCGGCCATGCCGACTATGTCAAGAACATGATCACCGGTGCCGCGCAGATGGACGGCGCCATCCTGGTGGTCAGCGCTGCCGACGGCCCCATGCCCCAAACGCGCGAGCACATCCTCCTGTCGCGTCAGGTTGGCGTCCCCTACATCGTCGTCTACCTCAACAAAGCCGACATGGTTGACGACGCCGAACTGCTCGAACTGGTCGAAATGGAAGTGCGCGAACTGCTCGACAGCTACGACTTCCCCGGTGACGACACCCCCATTATCACCGGCTCCGCGCTCAAAGCCCTCGAAGGTGACGAGAGCGAAATCGGCACCCAAAGCATCGCCAAGCTGGTCGATGCGCTGGACAGCTACATTCCTGAGCCCGAGCGCGCAGTTGACGGCGCCTTCCTGATGCCCATCGAAGACGTCTTCTCCATCTCCGGTCGTGGCACCGTCGTCACCGGACGTGTCGAGCGCGGCATCGTCAAAGTTGGTGAAGAAGTCGCCATCGTCGGCATCAAAGAGACCGTCAAGACCACCTGCACCGGCGTGGAAATGTTCCGCAAGCTGCTCGACCAAGGGCAAGCCGGCGACAACATCGGCGCCCTGCTGCGTGGCACCAAACGCGACGACGTCGAGCGTGGTCAAGTGTTGGCCAAGCCTGGCAGCATCACCCCGCACACCCACTTCGAAGCTGAAGTCTATGTGCTGAGCAAGGAAGAGGGCGGGCGTCACACCCCCTTCTTCAACGGCTACCGCCCGCAGTTCTACTTCCGCACTACTGATGTCACCGGTGCCTGCGAACTGCCCGAAGGTATCGAAATGGTCATGCCCGGCGACAACGTCAAAATGGTTATCAAACTGATTGCACCCATCGCCATGGAAGACGGCCTGCGTTTTGCGGTGCGAGAAGGTGGTCGCACCGTTGGTGCCGGCGTAGTCTCGAAGATCATCGAGTAATACACGCCATATAAAATTTAGGCCAGTAGCTCAATTGGCAGAGCAGCGGTCTCCAAAACCGCAGGTTGGGGGTTCGAGTCCCTCCTGGCCTGCCATACAAGTGCGCCCCTGAGCGCTTCGATTGACATGAATGCACGAGCCGAGACAGGCGCGTCCAAAACGGATACGCTGAAGCTCGCAGCGGCGGTTGCCATTCTGGTAGCCGGCCTGTGGGGCTTCTATTTTTTCGCGAATTTCTCCCTTTTGCTGCGCGTGATTGTGCTGCTGGCCATTGCGGCCGGAGCAGTGGCTGTTGCGCTCACCACTGGGCCAGGTCGCACGCTGTGGCGTTTCGCATCAGACTCGCGCATGGAAGTGCGGCGTGTGGTGTGGCCAACTCGGCAGGAAACCATACAAACGACGCTGGTCGTGATGGTGATGGTGCTGATTCTTGGCATCCTTCTGTGGCTGTTTGATACCCTGCTGATGACAATTTTGCGTCTGCTTACCGGACACGGAGGCTGATGCAATGGCCATGCGCTGGTATGTAATTCATGCCTTCTCCGGGTTTGAGGCACAGGTGCGCCGCTCGCTCTTTGATCGAATCAAGCGGGATGGCAAGGAAGAATTTTTCGGCGAAATTTTGGTGCCGACAGAAGAAGTCATCGAGATTCGCGGGGGGCAGCAGCGCAAGAGTGAGCGCAAATTCTTCCCAGGCTATGTGCTCATCCAGATGGAAATGACCGATGAGACTTGGCATCTGGTTAAGGATGTGCCCAAGGTGATGGGGTTCATCGGTGGCCAGGGGGATCGCCCGGCGCCCATTCCGGACTCCCAGGCCGAAGCCATCCTGCAGCGCGTACAGGAAGGGGTCGAAAAACCCCGGCCCAAGGTGCTCTATGAGCCCGGCGAAGTCGTCCGGGTGATTGATGGACCCTTTACAGACTTCAACGGTGTAGTCGAGGAAGTTGACTACGAAAAAAGTCGCGTCAAGGTGTCGGTGCTGATCTTCGGTCGCTCAACACCTGTCGATCTGGAATTCGCTCAGATCGAAAAAGGCTAAGTTTCCTCATCGTGGGTTTGTTGTTGGCCGGGGCGACCTGGCTTGTTCTGTCTTTGTCATCCCAAGTCGAAACCACCAAACGAGTTCAGGATTGATGGGCCGGAGTCTTTCGGTCTGTCAATGAAACCGGCGCCGCTCGGTCATAGCTGCGGCGCAGCAGCGGGGAGCCGATCTGTTGGTCGGCGTTTGCACCCATCAGGAGTGAAGTCAGTATGGCAAAAAAGATTTCTGCCTACATTAAGCTACAGGTGAAGGCGGGCGAGGCGAATCCCAGCCCCCCGGTTGGCCCAGCACTGGGTCAGCATGGTGTCAACATCATGGAGTTCTGCAAGGCGTTTAATGCCAAGACGCAGGAGCTCGAAAAGGGTCTGCCAACTCCGGTTGTGATTACCGTTTACAGTGATCGCAGCTTTACCTTTATCACCAAAACGCCACCGGCATCGATTCTGCTCAAAAAAGCCGCTGGGATTGCCAAAGGCAGCCCGGTGCCAAATCTGAATAAGGTCGGTACCGTTACTCGGGCGCAGCTTGAGGAAATTGCCAACACCAAGATGCCTGATCTGAATGCCGCTGATCTTGATGCAGCGGTGCGCACCATTGCTGGTAGCGCCAGAGCCATGGGTCTGAATGTGGAGGGACTTGAGTAATGGCCAAGTTATCCAAGCGCGCACGGGCGATTAACGAGAAGGTTGATGCAGGGCGTGTCTATATGGCAGAAGAAGCCTTCACGCTGCTGAAGGAAGTTTCCACCGTCAAGTTCCTCGAAAACATTGATGTGTCGGTCAATCTTGGCATTGATCCACGCAAATCCGATCAGGTGGTACGTGGCTCGGCGCTGCTGCCGCATGGCATCGGCAAGGTGGTGCGGGTGGCCGTCTTTGCTCAGGGCGCGAACGCGGAGGCCGCGACTGCTGCTGGTGCGGATCGGGTTGGCATGGACGACTTGGCCGAGGACATGAAAGCGGGCAATCTTGACTATGATGTCGTGATCGCTTCGCCCGATGCCATGCGAGTCGTGGGTCAGCTCGGTAAGCTGCTCGGACCACGCGGGCTGATGCCGAATCCCAAGGTGGGCACCGTAACGCCGAATGTGACCGAGGCGGTCGAGAACGCCAAGGCCGGTCAGGTGCGCTTCCGGGCTGACAAGGGCGGCATTATTCATTGCTCGCTCGGCAAGATGGATTTTGAGCCGGTCAAGCTCAGGGAAAACCTGGAGGCTTTGCTGACTAATCTGATGAAAATCAAGCCAAGTGCTGCCAAGGGCATTTATATGAAAAAGGTCACCGTCTCCTCCACCATGGGGCCGGGTTTGACCATTGATCACAGTGCTTTGAGTTTCTGATACAAGACTTTGGGGCACCGGCTCGCTTGGCGGGCCGGCGGCTGTCAAAGACCGCAGGTGTTCGTGATTGCTGCGAACTTAAACCTTATGCCTGCGCAGACGGTGTGCTGGACTCCGCGAGGATGCCGGTGACGGTGCACCAACAACCTGGAAACCGAGCGCCTGCATGGACGTGTGCAATCGGTTCAAAGCTCGGGTGAACATCAATCAACGAATGTTCATTCGATCCTTAAGGAGGTAACGAGTGGCGCTCACTTACGCCCAGAAAGAAAAGGTCGTTGCCGAAGTCGCGGAAGTCGCGAAAACTGCCTATTCGGCGATAGGCGCCGAGTATCGGGGCTTGACGGTCGAGCAAATGACCGCTCTGCGTGTTGAAGCGCGCAAGGCGGGCGTTTATGTGCGGGTCGTCAAGAATACGCTCGCCAAACGAGCGCTGGCCGATACCGAGTTTGCCTGTATGAATGACGCTCTGAGCGGTCCCCTGGTGCTGGCGTTTGGCCAGGAAGATCCAGGCTCCGTGGCGCGTATTGCCGAGGCCTTCGCGAAACAGCATGACAAGTTTCAGGTGAAGCTGATTGCCATCTCCGGCAAGCTGCTTGATCCTGCGCAGCTGTCAGCACTGGCCAAGATGCCGACCTACGACGAGGCGATCAGCCAGTTGATGGCCGTCATGAAGGCGCCGGTGCAGAAACTCGCGGCAACGATGAACGAGGTGCCCGGCAAGCTGGTACGCACCTTGGCGGCGGTGCGCGACGCCAAAGAATCCGCCTGAGGATTGATATTCCCAGGCGTTGGCACTTAGTGCGACGCGGACTGATCGATTTCCCCTATTTGCAGGAGAGCCCAGATGGCTTTATCGAACGAAGAAATCCTTGAAGCCATTGCCGAAAAGTCGGTGATGGAAGTGGTTGATCTGATTGAGAAGATGGAAGAAAAATTCGGCGTCACCGCCGCAGCTGCAGTCGCAGCGGCGCCGGCGGCCGGTGGTGGAGCCGATGCGGCACAGGCTGAGGAAAAGACCGAATTTGACGTAGTCATGACCTCCTTTGGCTCCAACAAGGTTGGCGTCATCAAGGTGGTGCGTGGCATCACTGGCCTGGGTCTGAAGGAAGCCAAGGATGCGGTCGAAGGCGCGCCAACGACCTTGAAAGAAGGCGTGTCCAAGGACGAGGCCGAAGAGGCCAAGAAGCAGCTTGAAGAGGCTGGCGCTACTGTCGAGATTAAATAAGCGCGCGGCTTTAGCTCGCGCACCAGCGCAGCCTGAGGCTGGTGGCATTTCGCCACCGGCCTTTTGCCGTTTGCCCATTTAAGCATCGGCAGACAGATCACTATACCCAATCGGCTGAGTGAAACCAGAGGGAAGGCAGCATGGCCTACATGTTCACTGAAAAGAAGCGCATTCGCAAAGATTTCGGCAAACGGCCGATCATCCTGGATGTGCCCTTTTTGCTCGCGACTCAGATCGAATCCTATCGAGATTTCCTACAAATCGACAAGGGGCCGGATGAGCGCGCGGATGTCGGCTTGCATGCCGCGTTTCGCTCGGTGCTGCCGATCGAGAGCTACTCGGGCAATGCAGTCCTGGAATATGTGCGCTATCGCCTTGGTGAGCCGGCCTTTGATGTGCGCGAGTGCCATCTGCGCGGTGCCACCTTTGCCGCGCCGCTGCGCGTGCTGCTGCGCCTGGTGATCTACGATAAGGACGCCCCGGCAGGGACCAAGGTGGTTAAGGACATCAAGGAGCAGGAAGTCTATATGGGCGACCTGCCGCTGATGACCGAAACCGGCACCTTTATCATCAATGGCACCGAGCGAGTCATTGTTTCCCAGCTGCATCGCTCGCCTGGGGTGTTTTTCGATCACGACAAGGGCAAGACCCATTCCTCCGGCAAGCTGCTGTTCTCGGCGCGGGTGATTCCCTATCGCGGCTCCTGGCTGGATTTTGAGTTCGATCCCAAGGATAACGTCTTTGTGCGCATCGACCGGCGGCGCAAGTTGCCGGCGACCGTGCTGTTGCGCGCGCTCGGGTATAACACCGACGATATTCTGGGGCTGTTTTTCCAGACCGATCGCTTTCACCTGGGCGACGAGGTCGAGTTCGATCTGGTGCCGGAGCGGCTGCGGGGTGAGACGGTCAATTTTGAGGTCAAGATCGGCGATCAGGTGCTGGTCGAGCCGGGACGCCGGGTGACCGCGAAACATATTCGCGAGTTGCAAAAGGCCGGCGTCGAGCGCCTGACGGTGCCGGAGGAATTTCTTATTGGTCGCACCCTGGCGCATACCCAGGTCGATGCCGATACCGGCGAAATCGTCGCCGAAGCCAATGCGGAAATCACCCCCGAGTTGCTGGAGCAGTTGCGCGAGCAGGGGATTACCGAGCTTGAAACCCTGTTTGTGAATGACCTGGATCAGGGCGCCTACATTTCCGAGACGCTGCGCATTGATACTACGCGCACCGATCTGGAGGCCCAGGTCGAAATCTATCGCATGATGCGTCCCGGCGAGCCACCGACCAAGGAAGCGGCGCAGAATCTGTTCCATAATCTGTTTTTTACCCCCGACCGCTATGATCTTTCGGCGGTCGGGCGCATGAAGTTCAACCGCCGTCTCGGGCGCGAGGAAACCGAAGGGGCTGGGGTGCTCTACGATGGTCGCTACTTCGCTGACCGTGAAGATGCCTTTGCCAAGCAACTGCGTGAGGAGCATGGCGACAGCTCCGACATCGTCGATGCCCTGCGCGTGCTGGTGGAATTGCGCAATGGCCGGGGCACGGTCGATGACATCGACCATTTGGGCAATCGCCGCATTCGCTGCGTCGGCGAGATGGCTGAGAACCAGTTCCGGGTAGGTCTGGTGCGCGTGGAGCGCGCGGTCAAGGAGCGCCTGTCGCTGGCCGAATCCGAGGGGCTGATGCCGCAGGAGCTGATCAATGCCAAGCCGGTGTCGGCGGCGATTAAGGAATTCTTTGGCTCCAGTCAGCTGTCGCAGTTCATGGACCAGAACAACCCGCTTTCGGAAGTGACGCATAAGCGGCGCGTCTCGGCCTTGGGACCAGGCGGTCTGGCGCGGGAGCGCGCGGGCTTTGAGGTGCGCGATGTGCATCCCACCCACTATGGCCGCGTTTGTCCGATTGAAACCCCGGAAGGGCCGAACATCGGCCTGATCAATTCGCTGGCCGTCTATGCCCGCACCAATTCCTATGGCTTTTTGGAGACGCCCTACCGCAAGGTCGAAGGCGGGCTGGTGACCGATCAAATCGATCATCTCTCGGCCATCGAAGAGGGCCATTATGTCATTGCGCAGGCCAACGCAACCTTAAACGAAGACGGTCATCTGACCGATGCGTTGGTGTCCTGCCGCCACATGAACGAGTTCACCATGAAGGCGCCCGAGGAAGTCCAATACATGGACGTGTCCCCGCGCCAGATTGTGTCGGTGGCGGCCTCGCTGATTCCCTTCCTGGAGCACGACGATGCCAACCGCGCCCTGATGGGCTCGAACATGCAGCGCCAGGCAGTGCCCACGCTGCGCGCCGAGAAACCGCTGGTCGGTACTGGCATGGAGCGTGTGGTGGCCAAGGACTCCGGCGTGGTGGTCTGGGCGCGGCGCGGTGGTGTGGTGGATTCCGTCGATGCGGCGCGCATTGTGGTGCGGGTCAATGACGATGAGACCGAGGCCGGCGAGCCGGGTGTCGATATTTACAACCTCACCAAGTACACCCGCTCCAATCAAAATACCTGCATCAATCAGCGCCCGCTGGTGCGTCCCGGCAACTTGGTGGTGCGTGGCGATGTGCTCGCCGATGGCCCCTCAACCGATCTGGGCGAACTGGCGCTGGGACAGAACCTGCGTGTGGCCTTCATGCCCTGGAATGGCTACAACTTCGAGGATTCCATTCTGATCTCCGAGCGGGTGGTGCAGGAAGAACGTTTTACCAGCATTCACATCGAGGAACTGACCTGTCTGGCGCGTGACACCAAGCTCGGTCCTGAGGAAATCAGCAGCGACATCCCCAATGTGGGCGAGGCCGCGCTGGCCAAGCTTGATGAATCCGGCATTGTCTATATCGGTGCCGAGGTGCGCGATGGTGACATTCTGGTCGGCAAGGTGACGCCGAAAGGCGAAACCCAGTTGACCCCGGAGGAAAAACTGCTGCGCGCCATCTTTGGTGAGAAAGCTTCTGATGTGAAAGACACCTCGCAGCGCCTGCCCTCGGGCATGGCCGGTACTGTGGTTGATGTGCAGGTGTTCACCCGCGATGGCGTCGAGAAGGATCAGCGGGCGCTGGAAATCGAGGAAATGGAACTCGAACGGGTGCGCAAGGATCTGGATGATCAGTTGCGCATCATGGAGAAAGACACCTTCAACCGTATTGAGAAAATACTCATCGGTAAGGTCGCTGACGGCGGCCCGGGCGGACTCAAGGCGGGCACCAAAATTACCAAAAGCTATCTGGCCGAGATCACCACGGGTGACAAGCGCGACAAGTGGCTGGAGATTCGGCTGCGCAACGAAGAGGGCGCCAGTCAGCTTGAAGCCGTCGCCAAGCAAATCAAAGAGCAGCGTGAGGCCTTCCGCGAGCGCTTTGAGGTCAAAAAGCAGAAGATCACCCAGGGCGATGATTTGGCCCCCGGCGTGCTGAAGATGGTCAAGGTCTATGTGGCGGTGAAGCGCCGCATTCAGCCCGGCGACAAAATGGCCGGACGCCACGGCAACAAGGGCGTCATCTCGCGCGTGGTTCCGGTGGAGGATATGCCGTTCAGCGCTGATGGCGAGCCGGTGGATATTGTGCTCAATCCGCTCGGCGTGCCCTCGCGCATGAATGTCGGGCAGGTGCTGGAGACCCATCTGGGCTGGGCCGCCAAAGGTTTGGGGCATCGCATCAATGCCATGCTCCAGGCGCAGGTGGGCATTGCTGAGCTGCGCGAGTTTCTCGATCAGGTGTACAACACCAGTGGCCGCAAGGAACAGCTGGATTCACTCTCGGATGAGGAAATTCTTGAACTGGCCGGTCATCTGCGTGGTGGGGTGCCTCTGGCGACGCCGGTGTTCGATGGTGCCGAGGAAGAGGAAATCCGTGCCATGCTGCGTCTGGCCGGACTGTCCGAGACTGGGCAGACCCAGTTGTTTGATGGGCGCACCGGCGATGCCTTTGAACGCCCGGTCACCGTGGGCTATATGTACATGCTGAAATTGAACCATTTGGTCGATGATAAGATGCACGCCCGCTCAACCGGCCCCTACAGCCTGGTCACTCAGCAGCCACTCGGCGGCAAGGCGCAGTTTGGCGGCCAGCGCTTCGGTGAGATGGAGGTCTGGGCGCTGGAAGCCTACGGCGCCGCCTACACCCTGCAGGAGATGCTGACGGTGAAGTCGGATGATGTGAATGGCCGCACCAAGATGTATAAAAACGTCGTCGATGGCGATCATCGCATGGAAGCCGGCATGCCCGAGTCCTTCAACGTATTGGTGAAGGAAATCCGCTCGCTGGCTATCAATATCGAACTCGAGCAGGACTGATGCGCCTCCGGGGCGCCACTGAAGATGTCCAAGAACTCGCGCTCCGGGCCGGTGTCCCAGTGACCCGTCCCGGAGGCGGCCGGATTTACGCATTCAGGAGGTAAGATCTTGAAAGATCTACTGAGAGTCATCAAACAGCAAGGTCAGGCGCTGGAGTTCGACGCCATTAAGATCGGTTTGGCCTCGCCGGACATGATCCGCTCTTGGTCGTTCGGCGAGGTCAAAAAGCCGGAGACCATCAATTACCGCACCTTCAAGCCCGAGCGCGAAGGCTTGTTTTGCGCCAAGATTTTTGGCCCAATCAGCGATTACGAGTGCCTGTGCGGCAAGTACAAGCGTCTCAAGCATCGCGGTGTGGTGTGCGAGAAGTGTGGTGTGGAGGTCACGCTTGCCAAGGTGCGCCGCGAGCGCATGGGCCATATCGACCTAGCCAGCCCAGTCGCGCACATCTGGTTTCTCAAGTCGCTGCCCTCGCGGATTGGTTTGCTGCTTGATATGACCCTGCGCGACATCGAGCGGGTGCTCTATTTCGAATCCTTCGTGGTCATTGACCCCGGCATGACGGATTTATCCCGTCATCAACTGCTGACAGATGAAGAGTACCTGGAAGCGCTGGAAGCCAATGGCGATGAGTTCGACGCGCGCATGGGCGCCGAGGCGGTCTACGAGCTGCTGCGCACCATTGATCTGGACGCGGAAGTGCGGCTGATGCGCGAGGAGATGGATTCGACCAACTCCGAGACCAAAATCAAGAAGCTGACCAAGCGTCTGAAGCTGATCGAATCGCTGAAGACCTCGGGCAATCGCCCTGAGTGGATGATTCTGAAGGTGCTGCCGGTGCTGCCACCCGAGTTGCGCCCGCTGGTGCCGCTCGATGGTGGTCGCTTTGCGACCTCCGATCTCAACGATCTGTATCGACGCGTCATCAACCGCAATAATCGTCTCAAGCGACTGCTGGATCTGATCGCGCCTGACATCATCGTGCGCAACGAAAAGCGCATGCTCCAGGAGTCGGTCGATGCGCTGCTCGACAACGGTCGCCGCGGGCGGGCTATTACCGGCACCAACAAGCGCCCGTTGAAGTCGCTGGCTGACATGATCAAGGGTAAGCAGGGACGTTTCCGCCAGAACTTGCTCGGCAAGCGTGTCGATTATTCCGGGCGCTCGGTGATCGTGGTTGGCCCGACACTCAAGCTGCATCAATGCGGCCTGCCCAAGCTGATGGCGCTGGAGCTGTTCAAGCCGTTCATTTTCAGCAAGCTGCAACTGCGCGGGCTGGCGGCCACCATTAAGGCGGCTAAGAAAATGGTCGAGCGTGGCACTCCCGAGGTGTGGGATATCCTTGAGGAAGTCATCCGCCAGCACCCAGTGATGCTCAACCGCGCCCCGACCCTGCACCGCCTGGGCATTCAGGCTTTTGAGCCGGTGCTGATCGAGGGCAAGGCGATTCAGCTGCATCCGCTGGTCTGTACCGCTTTCAATGCCGACTTCGACGGCGACCAGATGGCGGTGCATGTGCCCCTGTCGCTGGAGGCCCAGCTCGAAGCGCGCGCGCTTATGATGGCCTCGAACAACATTCTCTCCCCGGCCAATGGCGAGCCCATCATTGTGCCCTCACAGGACGTGGTGCTGGGGCTCTACTACATGACCCGCGATCGGATCAACGCTAAGGGCGAAGGGCTTAAGCTGGTTGATTTGGCCGAAGCACGCCGCGCCTATGAAACCGGCCAGGCTGACCTGCATGCGCGGGTCAAGGTGCGGATTCGCGAGGTGATCCGCGAGGCCGATGGCCGTTCGCAGGAAATTACCCAGGTGCGGGACACTACGGTCGGTCGCGCACTGGTGTGGGAAATTGTGCCCGAGGGGCTGCCCTTTGCGTTGGTCAATCAGCCGCTAGGCAAAAAGCAGATTTCGCGCTTGATCAACCGCTGCTATCGGGTGCTGGGCCTGAAGGACACGGTCGTCTTTGCTGACCAGATTATGTATCTCGGTTTTCGCATGGCCACCCGTGCCGGGGTGTCGATCGGGCTGGAAGACATGGAAGTGCCGGAGGAGAAAGCCGAAATCCTCTCCTCAGCCGAGATCCAGGTGAAGGAGATCGAGGATCAATACGCCTCGGGTCTGGTCACCAATGGCGAGCGCTATAACAAGGTGGTTGATATCTGGTCGCACACCAACGAGCAGGTGGCCAAGTCGATGATGCGCAAGCTCGGCAAGGACAAGGTGGTCGATGCCGAGGGCAAGCCCGCTGAGCAGGATTCGTTCAATTCCATCTATATGATGGCCGACTCCGGCGCCCGTGGTTCGGCGGCGCAGATTCGTCAGCTCGCCGGTATGCGTGGTCTGATGGCCAAGCCGGATGGCTCCATTATCGAAACGCCCATCACCGCGAACTTCCGTGAGGGCCTGAACGTCATCCAGTACTTCATCTCCACCCATGGCGCACGTAAGGGATTGGCGGACACCGCGCTCAAAACCGCTAATTCCGGGTATCTGACCCGGCGGCTGGTTGACGTGGCTCAGGACATGGTGGTACTGGAGGAAGACTGCGGCACCGAGAAGGGGCTGCACATGACGCCGATCATTGAGGGCGGCGATGTGGTCGAGCCGCTGCGCGAGCGAATTCTTGGGCGTGTGGCGGCGGCCGATGTGCTTAAAACCGGCAGCGACGAGGTGTTGTGCCCAGCCGGTACCCTGCTGGATGAAGGCTGGGTAGATCGCCTTGATGCTGAAGGTATCGATCAGGTGCTGGTGCGTTCACCCATCACCTGCGAGGCGCGCATCGGGGTTTGTGCTCAGTGCTATGGTCGCGATCTGGCGCGTGGTCATCGCGTCAATCAGGGCGAGGCGGTTGGTGTCATCGCCGCCCAGTCGATCGGTGAGCCGGGCACCCAGTTGACCATGCGCACCTTCCATATCGGTGGTGCCGCCTCGCGTGCGGCGGCGGTCAGCGCGGTGCAGGTCAAATCGGCCGGTTCGATTCGTCTGCACAACATCAAGACGGTCGAGCATCACAGTGGCAACCTAGTGGCCGTGTCGCGCTCGGGTGAGTTGACGGTGCTTGATGCCAAGGGGTTGGAGAGGGAACGCTATAAGATTCCCTATGGCGCCACGGTGCGCGTCAATGATGGTGACGAAGTCGAAGGCGGCCAGACGGTGGCGACCTGGGATCCGCATACCCACCCGGTGGTGACCGAAGTGGCCGGGCGCTTGAGGTTCGAAGACTTCATTGATGGCGTCACTGTGCAGTCACAAGTCGATGAGCAGACTGGTCTGACCTCCATGGTGGTGCTGGATCCCAAGCAGCGCCCGGCGGCCGGCAAGGATCTGCGGCCTATGGTGATGCTGCTCAGTGAGTCGGGTGATGAACTCAAGATTGCCGGCACCGATCTGCCCGCGCGCTACTACCTGCCTGCGGGGGCCATTGTTAATGTGACTGATGGCGCCGATGTCGCGGTGGGCGATATTCTTGCGCGTATTCCGCAGGAGTCTTCCAAGACGCGTGATATTACTGGCGGTCTGCCGCGCGTGGCGGATCTGTTTGAGGCGCGCAAGCCCAAGGATCAGGCGCTGATGGCCGAAGCGACAGGTACTGTCAGCTTTGGCAAGGACACCAAGGGCAAGCAGCGTCTGGTGATTACCACCGATGATGGCGATACGGTCGAGGAACTCATTCCCAAGTGGCGGCATGTCAACGTCTTTGAAGGGGAGCGCGTCGAGAAGGGCGAAATCATCTCCGAGGGCGAACTGAATTCCCATGACATTCTGCGGCTCAAGGGCGTGACGGCTCTGGCTGAATATCTGGTGAAGGAAATTCAGGATGTGTATCGACTTCAGGGTGTGAAGATCAATGATAAGCACATTGAGGTGATCGTGCGGCAGATGCTGCGCAAGGTTAATATCCTTAATGCCGGCGATACCCGCTTGCTGCGCGGCGAGCAGGTCGATTATGCCACCCTGGCGGCGGAAAACGCGCGTGCCGAGGAGGATGGCAAGCATCCGGCGCTGTGGGAACCGCTGTTGCTCGGCATTACTAAGGCGTCACTGGCGACTGAGTCCTTTATTTCGGCGGCTTCCTTCCAGGAGACCACCCGGGTGTTGACGGAAGCGGCGGTGCGCGGTTCCAACGACAGCCTAACCGGGCTGAAGGAAAATGTCATCGTCGGACGTCTGGTGCCAGCGGGTACCGGTTTGGCGTATCATAAGGAGCGTCGGCTCAAGCGGGCCGCCGAGCTGACGGATGCCGAGCGCCAGGAAGGCGCTAACGAGAAACTTGAGCAGCGCCTGAAAGACGAGCTCAAGGCCTCAGCGGGTGACTGATCCGCGTCTCCGTCAGGTGTCGGACAGGTCTGGTCATCGGAGCTTAACTTAATAGTTGACAAGCTCCGAAATCGACCTTATACTTCCGCGTCTTAGTTGGCCGGCATTCATGCCGGCTTGCTTATTTCCCGAACCCGTCGGCGCATCGATTTGCAGCGTTCTCCCGCAACAACTGGCAACTGCCATTACGCTGTTGCAGCAAAGAACGCTAAAAAATTCTGTGTCAGAAATCAGTTGCAGCGGTATCCTTCGGCTTGGTCCGATCCGCTCCCGATTTCTGCTTGCGTCTGATACCGCGTCGGAGCTTCAAGCAGCCAACTGACTATTCTGCCGCCAGCCCTGGGGGCTGGCAGTACGGTCGGCTTTTGTCGCAGCGCACTGGATGTTTATCCGTTGCGCGCGTTGCATCAGGGCGTCAGAGCGCCATTTGGAGAAGATTTGCATGGCTACCGTCAATCAATTGGTGCGCAATCCGCGCAAGCGCAAGGTTGCAAAAAGCAGTGTGCCTGCGCTGGAGTCCTGTCCGCAAAAGCGCGGTGTTTGTACGCGCGTCTATACCACGACGCCGAAAAAGCCGAACTCAGCCTTGCGTAAAGTGGCTCGTGTGCGCCTGACCAACGGCTACGAGGTCGCTTCCTATATTGGTGGCGAGGGGCATAACCTGCAGGAGCACTCGGTGGTGCTGATTCGTGGCGGTCGTGTCAAGGACTTGCCTGGTGTCCGCTACCATACTGTGCGCGGCACCCTGGATACCTCGGGTGTTGAAAAACGCCGTCAGGGCCGTTCGAAGTACGGCGCCAAGCGGCCGAAAAGTTAATTGTCATCCCTGATTGATCGGCACCCCTGATTGATCGGAATCGGAGTGATTTCCTCATGCCAAGAAGACGCATTGTTGCTCGTCGCCAAATTTTGCCGGATCCCAAGCACGGCAGTGAGTTGCTGGCCAAGTTCATCAATATGGTGATGGAAGACGGCAAGAAGTCCGTTGCGGAGCGCATTCTGTACGGTGCTCTGGATCAGGTGGCTGCCAAGAAAGGCGGTGAGCCGCTGGAGCTCCTGGATCAGGCCATGGAAAATGTGCGCCCGGTGGTTGAGGTGAAATCGCGGCGTGTGGGTGGTGCCACCTATCAGGTGCCCATTGAAGTGCGCCCCTCACGCCGCAATACGCTGGCGATGCGCTGGCTGATTGATTCATCGCGCAAGCGCTCCGAGAAGTCGATGGCGTTGCGTCTGGCCGGTGAGCTGATGGATGCCGCTGAGGCGCGCGGTACCGCCGTTAAGAAAAAAGAAGATACGCACCGCATGGCAGAAGCCAACAAGGCGTTCTCCCATTACCGTTGGTAAGCCTGAGATAGCTGAATAGCTTGCGCTAACCCATTAGTCACCTCCCAAAGAGACTCTCAACAGGACGGAAACAGTCGTGGCACGTAGCACCCCAATTGATCGGTATCGGAATCTCGGCATCATGGCCCATATCGATGCCGGCAAGACCACTACCACCGAGCGCATCCTGTTTTATACCGGTCTCTCGCATAAGATCGGTGAGGTGCACGATGGTGCGGCCACCATGGACTGGATGGAGCAGGAACAGGAACGCGGAATTACCATTACTTCTGCGGCGACCACCTGCTTCTGGAAAGGCATGGATCAGCAATTTCCTGAGCACCGCATTAACATTATTGACACCCCCGGCCACGTCGATTTCACCATTGAGGTTGAGCGTTCGCTGCGAGTGCTGGATGGCGCCTGTGCCGTCTTCTGCGCCGTCGGTGGTGTTGAGCCGCAATCGGAAACTGTCTGGCGTCAAGCCGACAAGTACGGCGTTCCGCGGTTGGCGTTTGTCAATAAGATGGATCGCATGGGCGCCAACTTCCTGCGTGTGGTTGGTCAGATTAAAGATCGCTTGGGCGCTAATGCTGTGCCCGTGCAGCTGCCCATCGGTGCCGAAGAAAATTTCGCCGGTGTCGTCGATCTGCTGCGCATGAAGGCCATTTACTGGGACGACAGCAACCGGGGGATGACCTACACCCTGGAAGATATTCCCGCTGAATTGGCTGATGATTGTGTCAAGTGGCGCGAGAACATGATCGAGGCGGCAGCTGAAGCCAATGATGAGATGATGGAGAAGTATCTCGACAATGGTGAGCTGACCATTGACGAGATCAAGGCTGGTCTGCGTGCTCGCACCATTGCCAATGAGGTAGTGCCGGTGCTCTGCGGCTCGGCCTTCAAGAACAAAGGTGTTCAGGCCATGCTGGATGCCGTGGTTGAGTTTATGCCGGCGCCGCGCGATGTCGCAGCCATTCAAGGGGTGCTCGACAACGAAGAAACCGATACGCGCGAATCAACGGATGACGCGCCTTTTGCAGCACTGGCCTTTAAAATTGCCACCGATCCTTATGTCGGAACCCTGACGTTCTTCCGCGCTTATTCCGGGGTGTTGAATTCCGGTGATACGGTTTACAACCCGGTCAAGCGTAAAAAGGAACGAGTGGGTCGTATTTTGCAAATGCACTCCAATGACCGTAAGGAAATCAAGGAAGTGCGTGCAGGTGACATTGCAGCGGCTGTGGGTCTAAAGGATGTCACTACTGGCGATACCCTGTGCGCGATCGATCAGCCCATTACTCTAGAACGCATGGAGTTTCCCGATCCGGTTATCTCCGTGGCGGTGGAGCCGAAGAGCAAAGCCGATCAGGAAAAAATGGGCGTGGCGCTATCGAAGCTGGCGCAAGAGGATCCGTCCTTCCGAGTGCGCTCCGATGAGGAATCCGGGCAGACCATTATCTCCGGCATGGGTGAGCTGCATCTGGAGATCATCGTTGATCGCATGAAGCGCGAATTTGGTGTCGAGGCCAATGTTGGCGCCCCTCAGGTCAGTTACCGCGAGACGATTCGCAAGTCGGTCGAGCAGGAAACCAAGTTTGCCCGTCAGTCAGGTGGTCGTGGTCAGTATGGTCATGTTTACCTGCGCATTGAGCCTCAGGAGCCGGGGTCTGGCTATGAGTTCGTCAATGACATTGTTGGTGGCGTGGTGCCCAAGGAATACATTCCGGCGGTTGATAAAGGTATCCGGGAGGCGATGACTAACGGCGTGCTGGCCGGCTTCCCGATGGTCGATATTAAGGTCACGCTCTACGATGGCTCCTACCATGAGGTCGATTCCAGCGAAATGGCGTTCAAAATCGCCGGTTCGATGGGACTGAAGGAAGGTGCGGCCAAGGCCAAGCCGGTGTTGCTCGAGCCCATCATGAAGGTCGAGGTGGTCACGCCTGAGGAAAACATGGGTGATGTCATGGGTGACATGAACTCCAGACGCGGCATGATCCAGGGTATGGAAGATGCGCCCTCCGGCAAGATTATTCGCGCCGAAGTGCCATTGTCGTCGATGTTCGGCTATGCCACTGACCTGCGCTCAGCCACCCAGGGGCGCGCGACCTATAGCATGGAGTTCAGCAAGTACTCCGAAGTGCCGGCGAGCATTGCCGAAGCCGTGGCGAAAAAGCAGTAAGCTGCCCAGCTCAAGCCCGACAATCGCTTTTCAATATTCAGACATTCTCAAGGTAGATCGGCATGTCCAAAGAAAAATTCGAACGCAAGAAGCCGCACGTCAATGTCGGCACCATTGGTCACGTAGACCATGGCAAGACCACCCTGACAGCGGCCATCACCGTCACCCAAGCCAAGAAATTCGGCGGTGAAGCCCGCGCCTACGACCAGATCGACAACGCGCCCGAAGAGCGCGAGCGCGGCATCACCATTGCCACCGCCCATGTCGAATACGAATCCGACAACCGCCACTACGCGCACGTTGACTGCCCCGGCCATGCCGACTATGTCAAGAACATGATCACCGGCGCCGCGCAGATGGACGGCGCCATCCTGGTGGTCAGCGCTGCCGACGGCCCCATGCCCCAAACGCGCGAGCACATCCTCCTGTCGCGTCAGGTTGGCGTCCCCTACATCGTCGTCTACCTCAACAAAGCCGACATGGTTGACGACGCCGAACTGCTCGAACTGGTCGAAATGGAAGTGCGCGAACTGCTCGACAGCTACGACTTCCCCGGCGACGACACCCCCATTATTACCGGCTCCGCGCTCAAAGCCCTCGAAGGTGACGAGAGCGAAATCGGCACCCAAAGCATCGCCAAGCTGGTCGATGCGCTGGACAGCTACATTCCTGAGCCCGAGCGCGCAGTTGACGGCGCCTTCCTGATGCCCATCGAAGACGTCTTCTCCATCTCCGGTCGTGGCACCGTCGTCACCGGACGTGTCGAGCGCGGCATCGTCAAGGTCGGTGAAGAAGTCGCCATCGTCGGCATCAAAGAGACCGTCAAGACCACCTGCACCGGCGTGGAAATGTTCCGCAAGCTGCTCGATCAAGGGCAAGCCGGCGACAACATCGGCGCCCTGCTGCGTGGCACCAAACGCGACGACGTCGAGCGTGGTCAAGTGTTGGCCAAGCCCGGCAGCATCACCCCGCACACCCACTTCGAAGCCGAAGTCTATGTGCTGAGCAAGGAAGAGGGCGGGCGTCACACCCCCTTCTTCAACGGCTACCGCCCGCAGTTCTACTTCCGCACCACTGATGTCACCGGTGCCTGCGAGCTGCCCGAAGGTATCGAAATGGTCATGCCCGGCGACAACGTCAAAATGGTCATCAAACTGATTGCACCCATCGCCATGGAAGACGGCCTGCGTTTTGCGGTTCGAGAAGGTGGTCGCACCGTTGGTGCCGGCGTAGTCTCGAAGATCATCGAGTAATAGAGCTATGGCAAACCAACGCATTCGGATTCGCCTTAAGGCCTTCGATCACCGGCTGATCGATCAGTCAGCGCGGGAAATCGTCGAAACGGCGAAGCGCACAGGCGCGCAGGTGCGCGGTCCAGTGCCGCTGCCGTCCAAGCACGAGCGCTATACGGTGCTGATTTCGCCGCATGTCAACAAGGATGCCCGTGATCAGTACGAGCTGCGCACGCATAAACGCCTGATGGATATCGTCGATCCGACGGATAAAACGGTCGACGCCCTGATGAAGCTCGACCTGGCCGCTGGCGTGGATGTCCAGATCCGCCTTAGCTAGGGCGCTGGATTGGGAGTAAGAGGATTAAGTCGATGGCAATTGGATTGATTGGCCGCAAGGCGGGCATGACGCGCATTTTTACCGAGGATGGTCAGTCCGTGCCGGTAACCGTAATCGAAGTGGAGACCAATCAGGTCACCCAGGTCAAGCGGCAGGAAACAGACGGCTATAACGCGATCCAGGTCGGCGCAGGGGTGCGCAAGGCCTCACGGGTGACCAAGCCGATGGGTGGTCACTTTGCCAAGGCTGGCGTTGAGGCCACCATGGTGTTGCGTGAATTTCGCCTGGATGAGACGCCCGGTGATGAGCTGGCGCCTGGCAGCGAAATCAATATTGATCGCTTCGAGGCTGGGCAAAAAGTAGACGTTCGTGGTGTTTCCAAAGGACGTGGCTTTTCCGGCGTCGTGCGCCGTCATCACTTTCGCACTCAGGATGCGACCCATGGTAACTCGCTGTCGCATCGCGCACCAGGTTCCATCGGTCAGTGCCAAACCCCGGGGCGAGTGTTCAAGGGCAAGAAAATGGCCGGTCAGATGGGGAACGTGAATCGCTGCCAGCAGAATCTCGAAGTGGTTCGTGTTGATCTTGATCGACGCCTGCTGCTGATTAAAGGCAGTGTTCCAGGACCGGCGGGTGGTCGATTGGTCGTCTTGCCCTCGATCAAACAAAAGAATAAAGGCTGATTGGTTATGCAACTTGTCACTCGTACAGGCCACGACAGCACCGGTGTGCTTGAAGTGTCGGA
This sequence comes from Rhabdochromatium marinum, assembly GCF_016583795.1. Classification (GTDB taxonomy): domain Bacteria; phylum Pseudomonadota; class Gammaproteobacteria; order Chromatiales; family Chromatiaceae; genus Rhabdochromatium; species Rhabdochromatium marinum. The sequence continues at coordinate 39,989 of NZ_NRRS01000012.1, forward strand.
CCAAGTGTTTGGTGCCGACTACAAGCCTAATCTGGTGCACCAGGTCGTGACCGCCTACATGGCCGGTAGCCGTCAGGGCACCAAAGCGCAGAAAAATCGCGCACAGGTGCAAGGTGGTGGCGCCAAGCCCTATCGGCAGAAGGGAACCGGTCGCGCGCGCGCCGGCACCACTCGCAGCCCGCTGTGGCGCGGGGGTGGTATGACCTTCCCGGCCCGTCCGCGCAGTTACGCGCAAAAGGTCAACCGCAAGATGTATCGCGGGGCCGTACGGTCCATGCTGTCTGAGTTGGCCCGGCAAGAGCGCTTGACTGTGGTGCCGGAGTTTAAGCTGGCCGAGCCTAAAACCAAGGCCATGGTCGCGCAACTCAAGGCGTTCGACATTGATGATGTGCTGCTGATCGTTGAAGGATTTGATGAGGGGCTGCTGCTTGCCTCACGCAATCTGCATAAGGTGGATGTGATTACGGCCAATGAGCTGGATCCGGTGAGTCTGCTTGCTTTTGCGCATGTCATGATTACCGAGGCCGCCGTGCGTCAGTTAGAGGGGCGTCTGCAATGAATTTAGAGCGTCTGCACACCATATTGCTCGCGCCGATTGATACCGAGAAAACCGCGCAGGCAAGAGCTGAGGCCAACCAGTATGTCTTTAAGGTTCTGCCGGATGCGACCAAGCGCGAAATCAGCCGCGCAGTTGAACTGATGTTCGACGTGAAGGTTGCCGACGTTCAGGTTCTGAATGTCAAGGGCAAACACAAGCGCTTCGGACGTCGCGAAGGGCGTCGCTCGGACTGGCGCAAGGCCTATGTGCGCCTTCAGTCCGGGGAGCATATCAATCTTGGCGGTGAGGCCTGATCGGCTGGTCCTGATCAGCTGAAAAAGATCACGGAGACCGACAATGGCTATTGTAAAAACCAAACCAACATCGCCAGGACGACGTTTTGTCGTTAAGGTTGTGCCGCCGGACCTGCACAAAGGCCAGCCGTTCGAGCCTTTGCTGGAAAAAAAGTCCAAATCTGGCGGACGCAACAATAAAGGCCGTATCACCGTGCGCCATCGCGGCGGTGGTCACAAGCAGCGCTATCGGGTAATCGACTTCAAGCGTCGCAAACTGGATGTGCCGGCGACAGTTGAGCGTATTGAATACGACCCCAATCGCAGTGCGCACATTGCCTTGCTGAAGTACGCCGATGGAGACTGGGCCTATGTAATTGCCCCCAAAGGCCTGAAATCCGGCGACAGCGTGATTGCGGCTGAGACCGCGCCTATCAGCGCCGGTAACTGTATGCCGCTGCGCAATATCCCGGTAGGTACTGAGGTGCATTGCATCGAAATGCGCCCAGGCAAGGGCGCTCAAATGGCGCGTGCCGCCGGGGCCTCTGTGCAGCTGGTGGCGCGTGAGGGCAGCTATGCCACTCTGCGCCTGCGCTCGGGTGAAATGCGACGCGTGCATTCGGACTGTCGTGCGGTCATTGGCAGTGTTGGCAATGGCGAGCACAGTCTGCGCAAGCTCGGCAAGGCGGGTGCAACCCGCTGGAGAGGCGTGCGACCGACCGTGCGCGGCGTGGTGATGAATCCAGTTGATCACCCGCACGGTGGTGGCGAAGGCCGCACCTCGGGTGGTCGGCACCCGGTATCGCCCTGGGGTACGCCAACCAAAGGACACAAAACCCGGCGCAACAAGCGCACCGACGGGATGATCCTGCGGCGGCGACGTCAGAAATAGCATTAGACCAAAGAGGATTCAGAGAAGTGCCACGTTCAGTACGAAAAGGCCCTTTTGTTGACCACCACCTGGCCAAAAAGGTTGAAACAGCCGTGGCGCAAAACAGCAAGCGCCCGATTAAGACCTGGTCACGGCGGTCAATGGTGCTGCCGGAAATGGTCGGTCTGACCATCGCGGTTTACAACGGCAAGCAACATGTTCCGGTGTTGATCAACGAGAACATGATCGGCCACAAGCTCGGTGAGTTTGCCTTGACCCGGACCTTTCGCGGCCATGCGGCGGATCGCAAGGCCAAAAAGCGCTAAATCCAAAGACGCAAATACAACACCATTATCAGCCGTATCGGAATCGAGTCGGAGCCATCATGCAAGCGGTAGCAACTTTGAAATTCGCGCGGATATCGGCGCAAAAAGCCCGTCTGGTCGCTGATCAGATTCGCGGCCAGCACGTCGGGGCAGCCTTAAATGATCTGACCTTCAGTACCAAAAAGGGTGCCGTTATGATCAAGAAACTGCTTGAGTCAGCCATCGCGAATGCGGAGCACAACGCCGGTGCGGATGTTGATGAGTTGCGCGTTGCGGCGATTCAGGTCAATGAAGGCCCGACCATGAAACGGATTCGTGCGCGGGCCAAAGGGCGTGCCTCGCGAATCCTGAAACGGACCAGCCACATCACTTTGACTGTGGCCGAGGGTTCAGCCTAAACATCGTCTGCCGTTGCACGCCGCCGACCTCACAAACAAGAAGCGTCGGTCTAACAGAGGCCAAACATGGGACAGAAAGTACATCCGATCGGAATCCGCCTCGGCATTGTCAAGGATTGGACTTCCAAATGGTATGCCAGCTCCAAGGATTATCCTGAGCTGCTTAACAAAGATTTAGAGGTGCGGGCCTTCCTAAAGAAGCGCCTGGCCAACGCCTCCGTCAGTCGTATTCAGATTGACCGTCCGGCGAAAAATGCGCATATCACTGTGCATACCGCACGCCCTGGTGTCGTCATCGGCAAGAAGGGTGAGGATATTGACAAGTTGCGCGGTGTCGTCTCGGCCATGATGGGCATTCCGGTGCACATCAGCATTGAAGAAATCCGCAAGCCGGAACTGGATGCGCAGCTGGTGGCTGAAGGCATTGCCCAGCAGCTTGAGCGTCGCATCATGTTTCGTCGGGCGATGAAGCGCGCGGTGCAGAACTCCATGCGCGTTGGGGCTGAGGGTATCCGGGTCAACATTGCCGGGCGCCTGAACGGTGCGGAAATCGCGCGCTCTGAATGGTATCGCGAAGGCCGTGTGCCCTTGCATACCTTGAGAGCCGATATTGATTATGGCTTTGCGGAAGCTAAGACCACCTACGGTATTTTGGGCGTGAAGACCTGGATCTTCCGGGGTGAAGTCTTTGGTGATCGCATTGAGGAGCCAAAACCGGAAAAGCGCTCACGGGCGAGAAAGGGCTGAGCCATGCTGCAACCGAAACGGACCAAATTCAGAAAGCAACACAAGGGCCGCAATCGCGGTCTGGCCCAGAGCGGCAATCAGGTCAGCTTCGGCGACTTCGGCTTGAAAGCCGTTGGGCGCGGGCGTCTGACTGCACGGCAGATCGAAGCAGCACGCCGGGCCATTACGCGTCGCGTCAAACGTGGCGGTAAACTGTGGATTCGTGTCTTTCCCGACAAGCCAATTTCCAAAAAACCACTGGAAGTTCGCATGGGTAAAGGCAAGGGTAACGTTGAGTACTGGGTCGCCTTGATACAGCCGGGTCGCATGCTCTACGAGATTGAGGGCGTCCCCGAAGAACTCGCGCGCGAAGCCTTTCACCTCGCCGCTGCGAAGTTGCCGATCCAGACCAGATTCGAAAAACGCACGGTACTCTAGAGATGAAGGCGAACGAACTCCGACAGCAGTCGGCTGATGATCTGCAACGGCACTTGATTGAATTGCGCAGAGAGCAGTTTAACCTGCGCATGCAGCAGGGAACGGGGCAGTTGGCGCGGCCGTCGCGGATGCGGGAAGTGCGGCGCGATATCGCCCGTGTGAAGACCATCATGACAGAAATGACGGCTAAACCCGCGACGGGCAGCAGCTTATCGGCAGTAGGATCTACCAAATGAGCGACGAGACAACGACTCAACCCGGAGAAAATCCGGCGTCAAACCGCACCGTGACTGGGCGTGTGCTGAGTTCGGCGATGCAAAAGACCATCACGGTGATGATCGAGCGTCGGGTAAAACATCCAATTTACGGTAAATTTTTGCGCCGCTCGACAAAAATTCATGCGCACGACGAAGACAATCAGTGCAATCCCGGTGATTGGGTGCGGGTTGAGTTGTGTCGTCCGCTGTCCAAGACCAAAAGCTGGCGCCTGGTTGAAATTCTGGAGCGGGCGCGCTGAGTTTTCGCATTGGCGCGTACTAACGGGAGACTCCCGAAGGTCGCGAGATCGAGCACACACATTCGGTAGGGAATAACAACATGATTCAGATGCAAACTCGATTGGGCGTCGCCGATAACAGCGGTGCGCGTGAGGTGCAATGCATCAAAGTGCTCGGCGGTTCGCATCGTCGTTATGCCGGGATTGGGGATGTCATCAAGGTGACAGTCAAGGATGCGATTCCGCGTGGTAAGGTGAAGAAGGGTGATGTCTTTAGTGCTGTCGTAGTTCGCACTCGCAAGGGCGTGCGGCGCGCGGATGGCTCCCTGATTCGCTTCGACGGCAATGCCGCCGTTCTGCTGAATAACCAGCTTCAGCCGATCGGCACCCGTATCTTCGGACCCGTCACGCGCGAGTTGCGCGGCGACCGCTTTATGAAAATTATTTCGCTTGCGCCTGAGGTGCTTTGACCTGAACTCCGTGTCGGCGATGCGCCTGAACGGTAGTGACAGCTACGGTGGCGACAGCTTTAGCGATTTGGAAACGAATTATGCGCAAAATCAAAACAGGAGATGACGTCATCGTCCTCGCTGGTAAGGATCGGGGTAAACGCGGGACTGTGTTAAGCGTACCTGATAATGACCATGTGGTGGTGGAAAACATCAACATGGCCAAAAAACACCAGAGAGAAAACCCGCAACGTGGAATCGAAGGTGGCATCGTTCCAAAGGAAATGCCAATGGCCATCTCTAATGTCGGGCTCTTTAATCCGGCCAAGGGACGCGCGGACCGCGTGGGCTTCAAGGTGCTCGAAGACGGCCGCAAGGTGCGGGTATTCAAGTCCGACGGCGAAGTCGTCGATGTCTGAGCGGGGTCAGCAGCAGGTTTGGCACAATGGCTAGATTACAACAGCTCTATAAAGAACAACTCGTCGGTGAGTTGCAGCAGCGCTTCAAGTTTCCGAGCGTGATGCAGGTGCCGAAAATTGAAAAGATCACCCTGAACATGGGGGTCGGTGAAGCGGTCGCGGATAAAAAAGTCATGGACTTTGCCGTGGCAGATATGACGCGCATTGCGGCGCAAAAGCCGGTGGTGACCAAGGCACGCAAGTCGGTGGCCGGCTTTAAGATTCGCGATGGCTGGCCGGTTGGCTGCAAGGTGACCCTGCGTCGGGAGCGCATGTACGAATTTCTGGATCGGCTGATCAATATCGCCATCCCGCGTATTCGCGATTTTCGCGGCATGAGTCCCAAAGCCTTTGATGGCCGCGGCAACTATTCGCTGGGTGTGCGCGAGCAGATTATTTTCCCTGAGATCGATTATGATCGCATTGATGCCCTGCGCGGCCTCGATATCGTGATTACCACCTCGGCGAAAAACGACGAGGAAGGGCGAGCCTTGCTTGAAGCTTTCAAATTTCCGTTCCGAACCTAGAGTGACATCATGGCGAAAAAGAGCATGATTGAGCGTGATCGCAAACGCGATTCCATCGCCCAGCGGTATGCCGCCAAGCGAGCCGCGCTCAAAGCGACCATCAACAATCGCAGCGCTGAGCCGGAAGACGTGGATGCCGCGCTGCTTGCGTTGCAGAAACTGCCGCGTGACGCGAGTCCGACACGTCAGCAACGCCGGTGCCGACTCACGGGTCGCCCGCACTCGGTCTATCGTAAATTCGGTCTCGGGCGCAATAAGCTGCGCGAGGCTGTGATGCGTGGAGATGTTCCCGGCGTCGTGAAAGCGAGCTGGTAACCGCACATTATGAGCCCGCACCAGCGGGCCTGACAGGGTATCGCGCTGGACTCATGAATCACATGACTGGCGGCCTGACCTGAGGAGCTTTTTATGAGTATGTCTGATCCAATTGCGGATATGCTAACGCGTATCCGCAATGGCCAAATGCGCGGTAAGGTGACCATCACCATGCCCGCGTCCAAGCAGCGTATCGCCATTGCGGCTTTGCTGCAGGATGAAGGCTATATTAGCCAGCATTCAGTCACGGGCGAGGGCGCCCATCGCGAACTTGAGTTAAAGCTCAAATATTTTCGCGGCAAGCCCGTCATTGAGCTGATACAGCGCGTGTCGCGACCCGGCTTGCGTATTTACCGTGGCAAGGACGATCTGCCTCGGGTGCGTGGTGGTCTGGGCATTTCCATCGTTTCCACCTCCAAGGGCCTGATGACTGATCGGGCTGCGCGGAAGGCTGGGCATGGCGGTGAAATTCTGGCCATGGTGGCCTAATCGCCTCGCTTCCATACCGGCTCAATAGTAGAAAGGATCAGTCACATGTCACGAATTGCAAAGTGGCCCGTCGCCTTGCCATCCGGCGTTAATGTCGATATCAAAGGTCAGGCGGTCACTGTTAAGGGTAGTAAAGGGACGCTCAGCTGGGACGTTCACCCGCTGGTTCAGGTCGAGCTGACCGATAATGAGGTTCGCACCATCCCGACGTCCGAAGACAAGAAAGCTTGGGCGCTGGCAGGAACCACCCGGGCTTTGATCAATAATATGGTGGTGGGAGTCAGCAACGGCTTCGAGCGTCGTCTGGCGCTGGTTGGCGTGGGCTACCGCGCGCAGGCCAAGGGTAAGACACTCAATCTTCAGCTCGGCTTCTCGCATCCGATCGATTTCCCGGTACCGGCGGGTATCGATATCGAAACTCCGTCCCCGACAGAAATTGTCGTGCGCGGCGCCGATAAGCAGCAGGTGGGTCAGGTTGCGGCCAAGATTCGTCGCTATCGGCCGCCGGAGCCCTACAAGGGTAAGGGTGTGCGCTATTCCGATGAGAATGTGCTGCGCAAAGAAGCGAAGAAGAAATAGGGGCCAGGGAAGATGGATAAGAAACAGTCACGTCTGCGTCGAGCCATGCGCTCCCGCGCCAAGATCAGCGAGTTGCGGGTCTATCGGTTGTGCATTCATCGTTCGCCGCGGCACATGTACGCTCAGGTTATCGCTCCCAATGGTGGTCAGGTGGTTGCCTGCGCCTCAACGGTTGAAAAAACACTGCGCGAGAGTGCCGAGGGCTACTCAGGCAACACCAAGGCCGCCGCGCGTGTCGGGCAACTGATCGCTGAACGCGCCAAGGCCGCTGGTGTTGAGAAAGTGGCCTTTGATCGCTCCGGATTCAAGTACCACGGCCGTGTCAAGGCGCTGGCGGATGCCGCGCGCGAGAACGGGCTGCGGTTCTAAGCAATCGCGGATGAGCCTAATACATTCCAGGAAATACTGATGGCGAGCTACAACCAAAAGCCGGAAGGCGACGAGTTTCTTGAGAAACTGATTTCCGTCAACCGGGTCGCAAAGGTCGTGAAAGGAGGCCGGGTCTTTGGCTTCGGCGCGCTGACTGTGGTCGGTGATGGCAAGGGTCGCGTGGGCTATGGCACGGGCAAGGCGCGCGAGGTGCCGGTGGCTATCCAGAAAGCCATGGAGTCTGCGCGCAAGAACATGGTCGAGATCAAGCTGAAGGGCACCACGCTCCAGTACCCGATGCTCGGTCATCATGGCGCGGCTCATGTGTTTATGCAGCCGGCTTCGGAAGGTACCGGCATCATTGCCGGTGGCGCGATGCGTGCGGTGTTCGAGGTGCTGGGGGTTCAGAACGTACTGGCTAAGTGCATTGGCAGTAACAATCCAGTCAATGTCGTGCAGGCGACCATTAAGGGCCTCAAGGACATGACCGACGCGGAAACAGTTGCAGCCAAGCGCGGCAAGACGGTCGAAGAGATTCTGGGGTAAGTCATGTCCAAGAAGACAATGAAAGTCAAGCTAGTGCGCAGCATGCACGGGCGTTTGAAGCGCCACCAGGCCTGCGTGCGTGGCATGGGCATCCGTCGTATGCACCAGGTAGTTGAACTGGAGGATACGCCGGCGACCCGGGGTATGCTGAACCAAGTGGCCTATATGGTCCAGCTGGTTGAGGAATAATCAAATGCGTCTCAATGATTTACAGCCAAGCCGCACCGCCCGGGCCAAGCGGGTCGGGCGCGGGATCGGCAGTGGCTTGGGCAAGACCTGCGGTCGTGGCCACAAGGGCCAGAAGTCGCGCACGGGTGGCTTTCATAAGGTCGGCTTTGAAGGCGGTCAGATGCCGTTGCAGCGTCGCTTGCCCAAGGTGGGTTTTCGCTCGCGCAAAGCTCGGGTGTCGGATGAAATTCGCACCAGTGAGTTAAACCGTGTCGAGAGCGACACCATTGATCTCGCTGCACTGCGCGCCGCAGGCCTGATTAACCGCTCGGTGCGGCAGGTCAAGGTCGTGCTATCAGGGTCGGTCAACAAGTCCGTGCGGCTGAAAGGCTTGCCGGTAACCAAGGGTGCGCGGGCAGCGATTGAAGCGGCCGGCGGTTCCATTGAGGACTAGCGGCTGATTTCCTTGATTTAACGGATTCCACTGGGGTGCAGCTCAGTTGGGCACATTCTACTCAGAACGGGCATAGGTAATGGCGCGTAATAGCGGATCGGTCATGCAGACATTCGGCGGCATGGGGCGGCTCACCGAGTTGCGTCAGCGCCTGCTGTTTGTGCTTGGCGCTTTGCTGGTCTACCGCATCGGGACCTTCATTCCCGTCCCGGGGGTGAATCCCGAGGCGCTGGCGATTCTGTTTGATCAGAACCAAGGCTCGATTCTGGACATGTTCAACATGTTCTCGGGAGGCGCCCTGCAGCGGGCCAGTATTCTGGCACTGGGCATCATGCCGTACATCTCGGCCAGCATCATCATGCAGCTGATGTCGGCGGTCATTCCGCAGCTGGAGCAGCTGAAGAAGGAAGGTGAATCCGGGCGACGCAAAATCACCCAGTACACCCGCTATGGCACTGTGGTGTTGGCGAGCTTTCAGGCCATTGGTATTTCCATTGCGCTTCAGGGGCAAACCGCCGGCGGTTCGGCCATTGTGGTGACTCAAGGCTATGGTTTTGTCTTTACTTCGGCGGTGTCGCTGGTGACAGGGACCATGTTCCTGATGTGGCTCGGCGAGCAAATCACCGAACGCGGCATTGGCAATGGCATTTCGCTGATCATTTTCGCCGGTATCGTCGCCGGCTTGCCGGCTGCCGTGGGTGGCACGCTGGAGCTGGTGCGCACCGGTGAGATGAATGCCCTGGCCGTGCTGGCACTCTTTGGCTTGGCGTTGCTGGTAACGGCCTTTGTGGTCTTTGTGGAACGTGGTCAGCGACGAATTACCGTGAACTACGCCCGACGTCAGCAGGGGCGCAAGATGACTGCGGCGCAGAGCACCCATTTGCCACTGAAACTCAACATGGCCGGCGTGATTCCACCGATTTTTGCTTCCAGCATCATCCTGTTTCCAGGGACGCTGGGGCAGTGGTTTGGCCAGTCAGAAAATTTTCGCTGGGTTGCAGATATCACCAGCAAGCTGTCCCCTGGTGAGCCGATCTATGTATTGGCGTACTCAGCCGCGATCATTTTCTTCTGTTTCTTTTACACCGCGCTGGTATTCAATGCCAAGGATACGGCTGACAACCTGAAGCGCTCCGGAGCCTTTATCCCCGGGATTCGCCCGGGTGAACAGACCGCACGCTACATTGACAGTGTCATGACGCGTCTGACAGCTGCCGGTGCGCTTTACATTACAGCGGTCTGTCTGCTGCCGGAGTTCCTGATTGTCGGTTGGAATGTACCTTTCTACTTTGGTGGAACCTCGTTGCTGATCGTTGTGGTGGTGGTGATGGATTTCATGGCGCAGGTGCAGGCACATCTGATGTCGCACCAGTACGAAGGCTTAATGAAGAAAGCCAACCTGAAAGCGCCTGGGGGCATGATGCGCTGAGGTGCGGATGTCTTTCTACGATGTATTGAAGTGGAGATAACGATGAAAGTGCGTGCTTCGGTGAAGAAAATTTGCCGTCATTGCAAGATGATCAAGCGCAACGGAACGGTGCGCGTGATCTGTAAGGACCCGCGCCACAAACAGCGGCAAGGGTAGAGCGCCCGGCTGGGGCAGGATGACATTGACGGATCAGGAATACCTTGGTATTCTGGTTCGTTTGCTGTCCGGTGAGTGGATCACAAAGCCGGCGGACGTTCGGATTGAGCCACCGACCGAATAATTACTTTGAATCGCTTACGCGTCAGGCTGTGTAGCAGTCGTGTTGTGTAGCATAAGCGTAGCACAAGATTTTTAAGGAGCTGAACGCCCATGGCCCGTATTGCCGGTGTCAACATCCCTGATCGGAAGCACGCGGTAATCGCGTTGAGATCGATTTACGGCATTGGACCGACCCTGTCGTCAAAGATCTGCGCGGCCGCGAAGGTTCCCGAGCAAGCCAAAATTCAGAGTTTGACCGAAGAAGAAGTCGAGCGTCTGCGTGGTGAAGTCGCCAAATACTCGGTCGAAGGTGATCTTCGCCGGGAAATCTCAATGAACATCAAACGCCTGATGGATCTCGGGTGTAACCGGGGGATTCGCCATCGGCGCGGTTTGCCGTTGCGCGGACAGCGCACGCGCACCAATGCCCGCACGCGCAAGGGGCCACGTCGGCCGATTAAGCGCTGATTTCGTGCCAACCACGAGATCGGCTTGCACGGGATTAGCTTGCAACATCAAGTCACCGTGCGGCGGGAATGAATCAATTCATTGCGCTCTGGCCGTTTCGCCGGAGTCCCTAATGCGTTAGGGGCTCTCAAGCTGTTTGGGTTCGGTTGACAGAGTCACTTTTTATGTTCGGATTATCGCGAGTATTGCACGCCAATGGCTAAGCAGGTACGCACCAAAAAGAAAGTTAAGAAGCAGGTGGCGGATGGCATCGCGCATGTCCATGCCTCCTTCAACAACACGATCATTACCATTACTGATCGCCAGGGCAATGCTCTGACCTGGGCCACCTCCGGGGGGTCAGGTTTTCGCGGATCACGCAAGAGCACGCCCTTCGCGGCCCAGGTTGCGGCCAGTCGTGCCGGGCAGGCGGCCAAGGAGTTTGGCATCAAGAACCTTGATGTCAATGTTAAGGGTCCCGGGCCAGGGCGTGAATCCGCCGTGCGGGCGCTGAACAGCGCGGGCTTTAAGGTGACTAGCATCACCGATGTGACGCCCATTCCGCACAACGGTTGTCGTCCGCCCAAGAAACGGCGTGTCTGAAGAGGAAGGTTAGCACCATGGCTAGGTATACCGGACCAACTTGTAAACTGGCGCGTCGCGAAGGCACCGATCTCGGCCTCAAGAGCCGGACGCGTCCGCTGGATCAGAAATGCAATCTGGAGAAGATGCCAGGGCAGGCGGCAGATCGCCGGCGGCGCCTGTCGGACTACGGTTTGCAGTTGCGTGAGAAGCAGAAAGTGCGCCGCATTTATGGCGTGATGGAACGCCAGTTCCGCAATTACTATAAGACAGCGGCACGCATTAAAGGCGCGACCGGCGAAAATCTGTTGCAGTTGCTGGAGCAGCGTCTTGACAATGTCGTCTATCGCATGGGGTTTGGCGCCACCCGCGCCGAAGCACGGCAGCTGGTGAGTCATAAGTCAGTGCTGGTGAATGGCCGCACAGTCAATATTCCGTCCTACCGCGTGAGCACTGAGGACGAGATTGAAATCCGCGAGAAGGCTAAGCAGCAGGTGCGCGTTCAAAGCGCCCTGGCATTGGCCGAGGGCGCCGGTCTCCCGGATTGGGTCGAAGTCGATACCAAGGGATTCAAAGGCGTTTTTAAGCGGATTCCGGAACGTGCGGACTTGCCGGCGGATATCAACGAATCTTTGATCGTTGAGCTGTACTCAAAGTAACGCACTGACGAAGAGGCTATTTCATGTCCGATGTTGCCAGTGGATTCCTGAAACCGCGCATCGTCACCGTCGACGCGGTTGAAGGCGGCCGGCGTCGCGCAAAAGTTTCTCTTGAGCCGCTTGAGCGAGGCTTCGGCCATACGCTCGGTAATGCGCTGCGGCGCATCCTGCTGTCGTCTATGGACGGCTATGCGGTTACGGAGGTCGAGATTCAAGGCATTTTGCATGAGTATTCGACCATCGAAGGCGTGCAAGAGGATGTGCTGGAGATTCTGCTCAACCTAAAACAATTGGCTGTGTCGCTGCAAGGGCGCGATGAGGCGACCTTTACGCTGCGCAAGACCGGGCCTGGCTCGGTGACCGCCGCTGATATCGAACTGGATCACAGCGCCGAGCTGGCCAATCCGGAGCTCGAGATTGCGCATCTGACCGATGATACCGAGCTGAGCATGACGCTGACAGTGCGGCGCGGACGCGGTTACGAGCCCGCCAGCGTGCGCGAGGTCGAAGGTGGAGAAAGCCGCCCGCTGGGCAGTTTGCCGCTGGATGCCTCCTTCAGCCCGGTGGTACGTGTCGCCATTGAAGTGCAGGCCGCACGTGTCGAGCAGCGCACCGATTTGGATCGGCTGGTGATCGACATTGAGACCAATGGCACCATTGAGCCGAAGGCGGCGATTGAGCGTGCGGCACAGATTCTGCATGATCAGTTGTCCTTCTTTGTCGAGCTTGAGGACTCCGGCGTCAGCGATGACAGCGAGCAGGAGATGGCCGAAGAGGTCGGCATTGATCCCATGCTGGTGCGCCCGGTCGATGAGCTGGAACTGACGGTTCGCTCAGCGAATTGCCTGAAGGCGGAGAATATCTACCTGATCGGTGATCTGATCCAGCGTACCGAGGTTGAGCTGTTGAAAACGCCCAATTTGGGCAAGAAGTCCCTGACCGAGATCAAGGACGTGCTGGCTACCCGTGGCTTATCCCTTGGCATGCGCCTGGAGCGCTGGCCGCCGGATAATGTTGAAGAATTGATGGTTAAGTAAGGCGAGTTGTCGAGGTTTGGACCATGCGTCATCGCAAAGCAGGAAGGAAACTCAATCGGAGCAGTGCTCATCGCCATGCGATGTTCCGCAATATGGCAAGCTCGCTGTTCCAGCATGAACTGATTAAAACAACCTTGCCCAAGGCAAAAGAGCTGCGGCGTGTGGCCGAGCCGCTGATTACCTTGGCCAAGCAGGACAGTGTGCATGCCCGGCGTCTGGCGTTCGCGCGGTTGCGCGACAAGGCCATGGTTGCCAAGCTTTTCACCGAGCTGGGACCGCGCTACGAGAGCCGGCCCGGTGGCTATCTGCGCATCATTAAATGTGGCTATCGTACCGGCGACGCAGCCCCCATGGCCTATGTCGAACTGGTGGATCGCCCGGTGCCGGATGAGGCTGAGGCGGCGTGAGCCCGACGGCTGATTGATTTCAAAGCCGCACGAGCATGAGCGCATGGGCTGGGTTACAGTCACTCAGACGTGTTCGACCAGGATCGTGACAGCCGGGCCCTAAGCCCGGCTTTTTTGTGTCATGCCATTGGCCATGCCAACCGCTCCTCTGGATGCACTGAAGCATCCTTGTCCTGAGCGTATTGCACTCATCACAGATTTTGGGCCTGGCCCCTATGTCGGACAGCTCCAATTATTGGCGTCCGCTCAGGCGCCTGCGCTGCCCCTGATCAATCTGGTGGCGGATTTGCCAGCCTTTCGCCCGGATTTGGCGGCCTATTGGCTCCCGGCACTGATACGCCGCATGCCAGATGGCACGCTCTATTTATGCGTCGTGGATCCTGGTGTTGGTGGCGCACGCGCTGCCCTGGCCCTGCGCATTGGCTCGAACTGGTTTGTCGGCCCTGACAATGGCCTCTTTGTGCCACTGCTGCGTCGCTGTGAAGCAGTGGTTGGCAATAATGCGGCCGATTATGCGCTATGGCGCATCGACTGGCGCCCAGAGCAGCTTTCCGAGAGCTTTCACGGGCGTGATGTGTTTCTTCCCATTGCGCTGACCTTGACCCAGGGGCGGCTGCCGTTACCATGCCAGCGCTGCATGCCGGATCAGATGCAGGGGGCGGATTGGCCTCTGACCTCAGCGTGCATTCTGTATGTCGATCACTATGGCAACCTGATTACTGGCCTGGAGGCGGATGAGGCCGATCCGGATCACAGTCTCTGCATTGAAACCCCGGTGGGGAGTCAGTCAATCCAAGCGGCGCGAACCTTTTGCGAGGTGCCTGAGGGTACTGCGTTCTGGTATCGCAACGCCTTTGATCTGGTGGAAATTGCAGCGAATCAGCGGCGTGCTGACCAGTTGTTCGGGGTGTCTGCCGGAGATGGTGTTGCTTGGGCGGCGCGAGCATATTGATTGATTACTCACACAATCACCATACGATCACGAGAAGACTATGACTTACGCAAAGATACAGGTGCCCACAGAAGGCGAGAAAATCACGGTCGCAGCTAATGGCGCCCTCCAGGTTCCCGATCAGCCGATTATCCCCTTCATCGAAGGTGATGGCATCGGGATCGACATTACCCCGGTGATGCGCAAGGTACTCGATGCGGCGGTGGCCAAAGCCTATGGCGGTCAACGCAAACTGGTGTGGATGGAAATTTACGCCGGTGAAAAGGCCACCCGTGAATACGGTGCTGATCACTGGCTGCCGGAGGAAACCTTCACGGCGGTGCGCGATTTTGTAGTTTCGATCAAAGGTCCTCTGACCACCCCAGTGGGAGGCGGGATTCGCTCGCTGAATGTCAGTTTGCGCCAAGAGTTGGATCTCTACGTCTGCCTGCGCCCGGTGCGTTACTTCGATGGCACGCCCAGTCCGCTGCGCGAACCCGAGCACACGGATATGGTGATCTTCCGCGAGAACTCCGAGGACATCTATGCGGGCATCGAGTGGGCGGCCGGATCGCCCGAGGCTGAGCGGCTGATCGGCTTTTTGCAGGATGAACTGGGAGTGAAGAAAATCCGCTTCCCAGGCACCTCCGGCATTGGCATCAAGCCGGTGTCATCGGAAGGAACCGAGCGTCTGGTGCGCAAGGCGATTCAGTACGCCATTGATAATCATCGTCGCTCGGTGACCTTGGTGCACAAGGGCAACATCATGAAGTTCACCGAGGGAGCCTTCAAGACCTGGGGCTATGAGCTGGCTAAGCGCGAGTTTGGTGCCACTGAAATTGACGGTGGACCCTGGTGCAGCTTCAAACATCCGCAGACTGGTGAGGAGATTATCATCAAGGATGTGATTGCCGATGCCTTTTTGCAGCAGATTCTGCTGCGGCCCAAGGAATATGATGTGATTGCAACTCTGAATCTGAACGGCGACTACATCTCGGATGCCCTGGCCGCTCAGGTCGGTGGTATTGGCATGGCGCCGGGGGCGAACCTGTCCGATCAGGTGGCCATGTTTGAGGCGACGCATGGCACGGCCCCCAAGTACGCTGGCAAGGATCAGGTCAATCCCAGCTCACTGCTGTTGTCAGGTGAAATGTTGCTGCGTCATCTGGGTTGGAGTGAAGCGGCGGATCGGATCATCGCCGGCATTGAAGGTGCGATCCGCGCCAAAACGGTGACCTACGATCTTGAACGCCTGATGACGGGGGCGACCAAACTCAGTTGCTCCGACTTTGGTGAGGCGGTGATCGCGCACATGGATGCCAGATAATAGGCTGGGTAATTCAATTCTCAGATGCGGTGGGTGCGGGTTCTCAGGCCGCCTGTGGAGGTGCTGGAACCCGCACGCCTGCGGGTGACGAATGGATCTCAGCACTCCTGCTGCACATGTGCAGCATGTAAGCCTTTTGGGCCCTGGGTGATTTCAAACTGGACGCGCTGACCTTCGCGCAGGGTTTTGTAACCCTCCATGCTGATGGAGGAGAAGTGAACAAACACATCTTCCTCGCGATCCTCGGGCTTGACAAAGCCATAGCCCTTGGCATTGTTGAACCACTTTACAGTCCCCTTGGTCATCTTCTCGCTCCTTTACGACGGACGTCGCCCTTGGTTTTGGTGGAATTGTTGTTATTGTTTGGCTTGGCAGCCGATCGGTCGCCGATGATGCTGGAATTCGGCGGATCCGAACCCTAAGTATAGTAAGTTGACTCGCGAGTTCAAATTGTATTGGGGCTGCTGGATGCGAGGCGAACAGCCCTGTATTTTTCCGATGGCAATCCCCAATTGTGCATTTCAGCGCTTAAACCCAGGTATTATCGCACCAGCCACAGACTGTCTGAATTCAGGATGTTGAGCAGAACGATCCCCACAAGCATGAGCGAATGGTACGCCAGCGATCACACCCCGGACGATGATGATCTGATTGACGATCATGGCGCCGGGCTGTCGCTTCAGGAAGCCAAGCCCAAGCTGAAGCAGCCACCGCGCTACAAGGTGTTGCTGCTCAATGATGATTTCACGCCCATGGAATTCGTGGTGCATGTGCTGGAGACCTTCTTTGGGATGACGCGCGAGAAGGCCACGCAGATCATGCTCCATGTGCATACCCGCGGCGTTGGTGTTTGTGGCGTTTTCACCCGGGATATCGCTGAAACCAAGGTGGCGCAAGTCAATGACCATGCGCGCTCCAATCAGCATCCATTAATGTGTACCATGGAAGAGGCTTAAGCAGAAAATCAGCAGAAATTTTCGCCAGGATGCTTTGACTCCATGACCGCTTCCTAGCATCATGGCCCTGTATCCGGCGATCATGGCCCCGCGCCCGCGCATCAGTCAGGATGACCGCGAATCCCACTTGGCCACGGTCACTGAGGTGCTCAATCAACCGCAACGCATCGGGTCTATCAGATGTTAAGCAAAGAGCTCGAACTCACTCTGAACGGCGCCTTTAAGCAGGCACGCGAGAAGCGCCATGAATACATGACCGTGGAACATCTGCTCCTGGGTCTGCTGGATAACCCCTCCGCTGCCAAGGTGCTGCGTGCCTGCGGGGCCGATGGCGATCAGCTGCGCCATGATATCAGCCTGTTTATCGAGGAAACCACGCCACTGCTTGGCGGGCGCGATGGACGCGAAACCCAGCCGACCCTGGGCTTTCAGCGCGTCTTGCAGCGTGCGGTGTTTCATGTGCAATCCTCGGGCAAAAAAGAGGTCACCGGCGCCAATGTGCTGGTCGCGCTCTTCAGCGAACAGGACTCCCAGGCGGTGTTTTTGCTCAATCAGCAGGATGTCTCGCGCCTTGATGTGGTCAATTACATCTCCCACGGCATCTCCAAGGTGCCCGGCGAAGACCAGGGCGCCGACATCGCCGGTGATGGCGAGGAAGGACGCAGCGATGAGCGCGAAACCTCCAGTCCGCTACGCAGCTTTGCAACCGATCTCAACGATCTGGCACGCCAGGGTCGTATTGATCCGCTAATTGGTCGCGTGCAGGAAGTGGAACGCACGGTACAGATCCTGTGTCGGCGCCGCAAAAACAACCCATTGCTGGTGGGCGAGGCCGGTGTCGGCAAAACTGCGATTGCCGAGGGGTTGGCGAAAAAAATTGTCGATGGCGAGGTACCCGAGGTATTGGCCGATGCCACGGTTTACGCACTCGATCTCGGGGCGCTGGTCGCAGGCACCAAATACCGGGGCGATTTTGAAAAGCGTCTGAAAGCCGTACTGGCGGAGCTGAAGAAGCGCCCGGATGCGGTGCTGTTCATCGACGAGATCCATACCGTGATCGGCGCCGGAGCCGCCTCGGGTGGGGTGATGGACGCTTCCAACCTGATCAAACCGATGCTCGCCTCAGGGGATCTGCGCTGTATTGGCTCGACCACTTACCAGGAATTCCGCGGCATTTTCGAGAAAGACCGTGCCCTGGCGCGGCGCTTCCAGAAAATCGATATCAACGAGCCCACGGTGGAAGAGACGGTTGAAATCCTCAAGGGCTTGAAATCGCGCTTCGAGGCCCATCACCAAGTCAATTACACCCAGACCGCCTTGCGCGCCGCAGCCGAGCTGTCGGCCAAGTTTATGAATGACCGGCATCTGCCCGACAAAGCCATTGATGTCATTGATGAGGCCGGGGCCCATGTGCAGCTGCGCCCGCAGGCCAAGCGCAAAAAGCGCATTGATGTCACCGATATCGAGAACATTGTCTCCAAGATGGCGCGCATTCCGCCCAAGAAGGTCAGCCTGTCGGATACCGAATCACTGCGCAACCTGGATCGTGACCTGAAGATGGTGGTCTACGGTCAGGACGAAGCCATTGATGTCATGACCTCAGCGATCCGCATGAATCGCTCCGGGCTGGGAGCTGAGGAAAAACCCATTGGCTCCTTCCTCTTTACCGGCCCAACCGGCGTCGGCAAGACCGAGGTCACGCGCCAGCTCGCGCGCGTGCTCAGTATGGAGCTGATTCGTTTTGATATGTCGGAGTACATGGAACGGCATACGGTGTCGCGTCTGATCGGGGCGCCACCGGGCTATGTTGGCTTCGACCAGGGCGGGCTGCTGACCGAGCAGGTCACCAAGCATCCGCATGCGGTGCTGCTGCTTGATGAGATCGAAAAAGCTCACCCGGATGTGTTTAATCTGCTGTTGCAGGTCATGGATCACGGCACGCTTACCGACAACAATGGCCGCAAGGCGGATTTCCGCAATGTGGTGCTGGTGATGACCACCAATGCTGGTGCCGAGGAGACCAGCCGCCGTTCGATTGGCTTTTCCGAGCAGGACCATTCCAGCGATGGCATGGAGGCGCTCAAGCGCTTTTTCTCGCCAGAATTCCGCAATCGCCTTGATGCCGTGGTGCAGTTTGCCCATCTGGCGCCCGAGACGGTCGCCAATGTGGTGAACAAGTTTATTTTCGAGCTGGAGCAGCAGTTGCTCGAAAAGAAGGTCGAGTTGGTGGTCGAAGAAGCCGCACGCGCGTGGATCGCCGAACAGGGCTACGACCGCCAGATGGGCGCGCGCCCCATGGCTCGCGTGATCCAAAACCACATCAAAAAGCCACTGGCAAGCGAGCTGTTGTTCGGCGAGCTGGCAAGCGGCGGTCGGGTTCGGGTCAGCGTGGGCGAGGATGGCAACCTGGCACTGAGCTACGCAGGAGAATCGGTTGCGGCCTGATGGGCCGGCCGGCTAGCGGCTAGCGCACTCGATAGGTAATGCGTCCCTTGGTCAAGTCATAAGGGGTCAGTTCAACCGTAACCTTGTCGCCGGTTAAAATGCGAATGTAGTGTTTGCGCATTTTTCCGGAAATGTGCGCAGTCACAACATGCCCATTTTCGAGTTCAACGCGAAATACTGTATTGGGCAGGGTCTCAACGACCGTGCCTTCCATTTGGATGACGTCTTCTTTTGCCATGGATCAGGTGGGGAAAGTCTGTTGTCAAGCATGAATCTGGTCGGAGCCGGTCAAGAAAAGCCCGCTCCGTAAAACCGCCAGATTATAGCACAGCCAGACCGGGTGTCTGTGTCGATGCGCTGGCGTCTGCAAAGGGTCAGCGCAGCGAGACGCCTGCGTCAAAGCGCTGCCAGCATTGACCGTTCCAGGCTTCAATGGGGCGAAACTTCTCCTTGTAGGCCATTTTTTTGCTCTCGGCAATCCAATAGCCGAGATACAGATACTTGAGCCCCAGTTGTTGCGCCTGACGAATCTGGCTAAGTACTGCAAAGGTGCCGGGTGCGCGCGCGCCCTGTGCGGGATCGAAAAAGGTATAGACCGCCGAGAAGCCGTCCGTGAGACAATCGCTTACCGCCACGCCAATCAGCTGGCCATGTGCGCGCATTTCCAGCAGCCGGCTTTGTCCGGCCCAGGGCGCGAGCAGAAAGCGCCGATAGCTGTCCGGGGTGAGATCCTCAGCCATGTCACCGTCACCATGCCGGGAGAGAATATAGTGGCGGTACAGCTCATAGTGCTCCTGATCAAAGCTCGGCGTGCGGGCGATGAACTCTATGTCCTGATTGCGGCGCAGATTGCGCCGTTGTGAGCGATTGGGCTGAAAGTCTGCCACCGGCACGCGCACGGGTACGCATTGCTGGCAGACGTGACAGGCGGGGCGGTAGAAGAAGCGCCCGCTGCGGCGAAACCCAATCTGTTGCAGCCAGTTGGCATGGTTGCGATCAATGCGCAGATTGGGATCGACGAACAGGGTGCGCGCATCCTGCCCCGGCAGATAGGAGCAGTCGTGGCGACTGGTGAGATAGAGTTGCAGGTTCTTGTGGGTATGCACCTCGGAAGTCATGATGACGGCTGCTCCTCATCGGTCGGCAACTCAGGATCGTGAAAGCCGCCATCATCCCAGGAGGTCTCCCGGCCGGGTTGATCGCGGCAGCCTTCAAGCAATTCGATGAATTGGGCCCGCGCGACCGGGCGCGCGCCCATGCTGAGCAGATGCTCGGTGACGACCTGACAGTCGATGAACCCAAATCCCCACTGCGCCAGGCGCTGGCACAGGTACACCAGCGCAATCTTCGACGCATTGGTCGCGCGCGAGAACATGGATTCACCAAAAAAGGCCCGGCCCACCGCGACGCCATAGAGTCCACCTACCAGCTGATCCTGCTCCCAGACCTCGACTGAATGCGCAATGCCACGAATATTCAGCGCCCGATAGGCGCGAATCATCTCCGGCAGCAGCCAGGTGCCATACTCGCCGTGGCGGTTGATGCTGGCACAGGTGTTAATCACCTGCGGAAAGTCGCGATCCATGGTCAGGCAAAACCGGCGCTTGCGCAGTGCTTTGCGCAGACTGCGGGAGATGTGCAAATGCTCGGGAAACAACAGGGTGCGGGGATCGGGTGACCACCACAGAATGGGGTCGCCCTGGTTGTACCAGGGAAAGATGCCGTGGCGGTAAGCATTGATCAGGCGTCGCACGCTCAGATCACCGCCGATGGCTAGCAGCCCGTCGGGGTCGCGCAGCGCCTGATCGACGCGCGGAAACGCGCCGCTGGGGTCGTTCGGTGACAGCAGAAAGGGTTGAGTGCGCGGGCGCCGCATCTAAGGCTCAGAAGCGGGCTGGGGTGGATGCTTGTAGGGGCTGTGCTGCTGCATGTCGGTGAGATACTCCTGCATGGCGGCGCGCTCGTGCTCCAGAAAGCGGGCAATGGGTTGGCGAAAACGCGAGTCGGCGATCCAGTGGGCTGACCAGGTGGCGGTGGGCAGAAAGCCGCGCGCGAGCTTGTGCTCGCCCTGGGCACCCGGTTCGAAACGCGTCAGACCTGTGTGGATGCAATGCTCCAGACCCTGATAATAACAGGCTTCAAAGTGCAGGCTATGGAAGTCCGCCGAGCAACCCCAGTGACGTCCATACAGCGTGCGTGCCCCGACCAGGCAAAAGGCCGCTGCGACGGTCTGGTCGCGGAAATCGGCCAGCACCAACAGCAGTTGCTCCCCCATGCTCTGGGCGATGTCCTGAAAGAACGCGAGACTTAGGGTTGGGAGGCCGCCGCGCTTATCGAAGGTGTCTTCATACAGACCATGAAACAGCACCCAATCGGCTTCACTGACCTGATCGCCACGCAGCCGGCGCAGACGCACACCAGCCTCAGTAACGCGGCGGCGCTCACGCTTGATTTTTTTGCGTTTTTCCGCTGTGAACTGCTCAAGCAGCTGAGTAAAATCCGCATATCCCTGATTGTGCCAGTGAAACTGACAGCCCAAGCGCGCCAGATAGCCGTCGGCCTCTTGCCAGGCCAGTTCTTCCGCACTGCCAAACAGCCAGTGCGCACCCGAGAGGTTCAGTTTGTCCGCCAGTTGACGGGCACCCGCAATCAGCGCTCGCGCCAGGGATTCACGCTCGGGGCCGGGTAGCGTGAGCAGCCGGGGGCCGGTTGCCGGGGTGTAGGGCGAGGCGATCACCAGCTTGGGGTAGTAGCTTTCTCCAGCGCGCTGATAGGCATCGGCCCAGCTCCAGTCGAAAACAAACTCCCCGTAGGAATTGAACTTCAAATACGCCGGTGCGGCGGCGACCAGTGTCCCATGCGTGTCGTAGAGTGCCAGGTGCTGGGGAATCCAGCCAAAGCGCTCGCCAACACAGCCATGACGCTCCATGGCGGCGAGGAATTCATGGCGCAGAAAGGGCGCATCCGCACCCGCCAGTCGATTCCAAGCGGGGGCGGGAATCGAGGCAATGGCGGAGTGGACCTGGAGGTTCATCATGATGGCAGAAATGCCGTGTGCGCTCGTCCCGCTTCACATGCGGCCACAGCTGCAAGCATGGGCCGCCGGTGGCTCAGACCTCTTGGGCATCAAGGAATTTTTCCGCATCAAGCGCGGCCATGCAGCCGCTGCCGGCCGAGGTGATGGCCTGGCGATAAACATGATCCATCACATCGCCGGCAGCGAAGACGCCCGGCACCGAGGTGGCCGTCGCGTTGCCATCCGCACCGCCCTGCACGCGGATGTAGCCATCGGTCATTTCAAGCTGGTCGGCAAAGATCTGGGTGTTGGGCTGATGCCCAATGGCGATGAAAACGCCATGCAGGTCGATGTCCTTGGTCTCACCGCTGTGCACCTGCTTGATGCGCATGCCGGTGACGCCGCTGTTGTCGCCCAGGACTTCATCAAGGACGTGATTCCATTCGATGCGCACATTACCGTTGGCGGCCTTGTCCAGCAACTTGTGCTGAAGGATTTTTTCTGCCCGCAAGGCATCGCGGCGATGCACCACCACTACCTCGGCAGCGATATTTGACAGGTAAAGCGCTTCTTCCACAGCCGTGTTGCCGCCACCGATCACGGCGACTGTTTGTCCGCGATAGAAGAACCCATCACAGGTCGCGCAGGCCGACACGCCGCGACCGCGAAACGCCTGTTCCGAGGGCAGACCGAGATAGCGGGCGCTGGCGCCAGTGCTGATGATCAGCGCATCGCAACTGTAACGTCCGTTGTCACCGGTCAGTTCGAGCGGGCGCTTGGAGAAATCCACCGCCGAGATGTGGTCAAATAAAATCTCGGTCTCGAAGCGCTCGGCATGTTTGCGCATCCGCTCCATAAGATCAGGTCCCAGTACCCCGTCCTGGTCGCCGGGCCAGTTATCAACCTCCGTGGTGGTCATGAGCTGGCCGCCCTGTTCCATACCGGTGATCAGCACCGGGTGCAGGTTGGCGCGGGCGGCGTAGACGGCCGCTGTATAGCCGGCCGGACCTGATCCCAGGATTAGCAGTCGGCAGTGTTTGGTCTCGGTCATGGTGTCGCTCATCCTAAATCACTCATTCGGCTTGGCCAGCGCGGGTTGGCAGGCTTGGTGGAGCGCGCGACCGATCAACCGCCTGGTGGACATGCGGTCTGCGCGCAGCAAAGCGCTCAGTTTAAGGTCCGGCCGCGAGGCGGTAAAGCGCGTCTGAGTGGGCTTCAGCCGTTTGATACTGAAAAAAGTTTTACGAAACTGCACGAAAAATCTCTGATAAGAGTATAATAAACATAACTAATCGGAGGATCGTTATGCAGGCAACTCGAACCAGAGAATTTACAATTAGTGACTACCTTGAGCGAGTTGTGCGCGAAGCTTTCGTGTGGGTCCTGGTAGCTGTGGCCGCGTTTCTGGCGCTGTCACTCGCCACTTATACGCCAGCCGATCCCGGCTGGTCCTATGTTGGGCCTGATGCCCAGGTGACCAATGCCGCCGGGCGTGCCGGTGCCTGGTTTGCGGATGTCACCTTCTTTCTGTTTGGCTTTCTTGCCTATCTGATCCCTCTGGTACTGGTAGCCAGCGCCTTTGTGCTCTTCCAGTGTCGTGATTTGGAGCCTGAAACCAAGCTGCTGCGTCTGGCCCTGCACTGGCTCGGTGTGGGGCTGACCCTGGTCGCAGCCACCGCCCTGGCCAGTGCGCAGTTCGATGCACTGCTCGCGTGGCTGCCGACTGGGCTGGGCGGCGGTCTCGGGCGCCTGGGGGCTGACTGGACGCTGAGTCTGTTCGGCGCGGCCGGGCAGCTGTTTGTGCTCTTGGTGCTGCTGCTGATCGGGGTTTCCCTGATGACGGGCACCTCGCCCTTGTCGGTGGTGGACAGTGTCGGTGAGCTCGCACTTTGGTTGGCTGGGCTGCTGGTGGCCGCCTGGAGCAAACGGGAGGTCCACGCGCCTGTCGCACCGCAGGAGCCGGCTCCGACAGCCGATGATGGCACCAATAGCGGTTTTTACCGGCATGCGCGCCAGACGCCCGCGCGGGGCACCGAGGATCCGACTTTTGGTGATCTGGGAGTGATCGACGGCGAGGCCGAGCCGGTCAGATCGATCAGAACAGCTGAACCGCAGCGGTTATCGCGAGCTGAGCCGGAGGCTGAGCCCAGCGCCTGGTCGCGTGAGCGCTGGTCAGATGCGCTCGACGCCGATGAGCTGGATGCCGATAAGCTGGACGTTGATGAACTGGATGATGACTTCGGACCGCCTGCAATCGATGCTGAAGACATGGAGCCCGAGCTCGAATCCGAGGATTTCGCCGCGTCGGACTCGGAATGGACCGAGGAGCCAGACTCAGAATCCTCTCGGGAGCCGGTGGCGGATTTCGACGAGGAAATCATTGATGACCCAGCTGAGGAACCTGTCGCCGAGCACCGCGTGCCCCCAGCACCTAAATTCGAGGCGGCCCCCGATGCGCCGCGTCCGGTGTATCGCTCGGCGGCGCCTGAGTCGAACATTTATCTGCCACGCCCGCGTCCGGGCGACTCCACGCGCCCCCCGCTCGAACTGCTCGATCAGCCACGCCCCGGGCGACGCGGCTATACGCCCGATCAACTCGAAGCCCTGTCATGCGAGGTTGAAGCACGTCTGGCCGACTATGGCGTGGTAGCCGAGGTGGTGGCTGTGCAGCCGGGGCCGGTGGTGGCGCTGTTCGAACTGGAACTGGCCGCCGGGGTCAAAGCCTCCAAGATCACCGGGTTGGCGCGGGATATTGCCCGGGCGCTGTCCAAGGTCAGCGTGCGGGTGGTGGAAATCATCCCCGGCAAATCGGTCATCGGACTGGAAATTCCCAACGACAGCCGCGACATGGTGGTGCTCAGCGAGGTGTTGAGCTCTGAGGCGTATCGCCAGCAAACATCGACGCTGACCATCGGCTTGGGCACCGACATTGGCGGCCAGCCGGTGGTGGCGGATCTGGCCGCCATGCCACATGCGCTGATCGCTGGCACCACCGGTTCGGGTAAATCGGTGGCCATCAATGCCATGATTCTGAGTCTGATCTACAAGTCCGAGCCCAAGGATGTGCGCCTGATCATGGTCGATCCCAAAATGCTCGAGCTGTCGGTCTATAACGGCATCCCGCATCTGCTCACCCCGGTGGTGACCGACATGAAGGAAGCCGCCAATACCCTGCGCTGGTGCGTCGCTGAAATGGAACGGCGCTATCGGCTGATGGCGGAACTCAAGGTGCGCAATATTGCTGGCTACAACAAGCTCATCAAGCAAGCTGCGGATGCTGGCGAGGCCATCATTGATCCCACCGCCCAGCCCTCGGATGATCCGGATGCGCCACCGCCCACCCTGAGCCATCTGCCCTACATTGTGGTGATCATCGATGAGCTGGCCGACATGATGATGGTGGTTGGCAAAAAGGTGGAGGAACTCATTGTGCGTCTGGCGCAGAAAGCGCGCGCCTCGGGCATTCATCTGTTGCTCGCGACCCAGCGTCCGTCGGTCGATGTGCTGACCGGCCTGATCAAGGCCAATGTACCGACGCGTCTGGCATTTAAGGTGTCCTCGCGGGTGGACTCGCGTACCATTCTGGATCAGATGGGCGCTGAACAGCTGCTCGGCCATGGCGACATGCTGTACATGCCACCCGGCAACAGCATTCCGCAGCGGGTCCACGGCGCCTTTGTTGATGATCGCGAGGTGCATAAGGTGGTCGATTATCTCAAGGCCTTCGGAGCACCGGAGTTCATCGATATCAATGTGACCGAGTCGTCCGATTTCCTCGCCGGCATTGATCCCGAGCCTCGGGGTGGCTCTGGCGGTGGGAACAGCAGCGGTGGCGATGTTGAAGAACAGGATGCGCTTTTTGATGAGGCGGTGCAGATTGTGGCCGAGACGCGCCGTGCCTCCATTTCCGGCGTGCAGCGACGCCTGAAAATCGGCTATAACCGGGCGGCACGCATGATCGAGGAAATGGAGCGCATCGGTGTGGTGGGTCCGGCTGAGACCAACGGCAATCGCGAAGTGCTGGCGCCACCCCCAAAGCCCGACAGTTAAGATGCACGAGTGCAGAGAGGCAGGCCGCGCCTGGGTCAGTGTCAGGTGCCTGGGCCACAGAACAACCGCCAAACCATGGACTAACATCAGGTGATGACATTCAACAGAGTACGCACCACCGCTGTGCTGGCGCTGCTGGCCGCGCTGCTGCTTCCCGTTAGCCTCTGGGCCGCATCGGACGGCGATTCGGCGCCCGATCCGGTCACCATCCTGAAGGACTATCTCCAGGGACTGAACAGCCTGAGCGCTGATTTTCGCCAGATCACCCTGATGTCGGGCGCCCAGGGCGAGCAGTCGTTTGAGTCGGCCGGGCGGCTTTATCTGCACCGTCCCGGACGTTTTCGCTGGGAATACGACACGCCAAGTGAACAACTGATTATCGCCGATGGCAAGCGCGTTTACTTGCAGGATACCGAACTCGACCAGGTCAGCCATCGTTCGCAGAAGGCGGCCCTGGAAGGAACGCCGGCGCAGTTATTGGTTAGCGATGCGCCGGTCGAAACCTTCTTTGTGCTGCGTCCGCTGGAGCGCAACGACGGGCGTGCCTGGGTGGAACTGGAGCCAAAATCCAAGGACTCCCAGGTGGTGCGCTTGCGCATCGGTTTTCGCGACGCTCAGCTCGACACCCTGCTGATGGAAGACCGCTTCGGGCAGCTCACACGCTTTATTTTCACCAATATCCAGCGCAATCCGTCGCTCGACGACACGCTCTTTGAGTTCAAACAATCAACCGGCGGTGATTTCCTGCAAATGGATTAACCGGCTTGACCCCTCCAGTGGTGCCCCTGGCCGAGCGCATGCGCCCGCAGCGCTTCGAGGACTGCCTGGGGCAACCCCAGCTACTTGCCCCGGGGCGTCCCCTGCATCAGGCGCTTGCCTCCGGGCATTTGCATTCAATGATCCTCTGGGGGCCGCCCGGCACCGGCAAGACCACCCTGGCGCGGCTGGTTGCGAGTGCCGCCCAGGCGCATTTTATTCAGCTCTCGGCTGTGCTCGCAGGCGTCAAGGACGTGCGCGAAGCGGTCGCCGAGGCCCAAGCGCTGCGCCAGGGGTTGGTGCCTCAGGCGACCTTGCTGTTTATCGATGAGGTACATCGTTTCAACAAGGCGCAACAGGATGCCTTTTTGCCGCATGTTGAGGACGGCACCCTGACCTTCATCGGTGCGACCACTGAAAATCCCTCCTTTGCACTGAACAATGCGCTGCTGTCGCGTGCGCGGGTCTATGTGCTGGAGGCCATGGCGGCTGAAGCACTTGAAACCCTGATCCGGCGGGCTCTGACTGATACTGAGCGGGGGCTTGGTCAGCTGGGCCTTACCATTGAACCCGAGGCCTGTCAGCAGCTCGCGCGGGTTGCCGATGGCGATGCGCGCCGCGCGCTCAGCCTGTTGGAGCTGGCCGCGCAGTGGCTCGACGCGGAAGAAACCGGCGCGACGGGCGCATCGATCAGCACTTCTGTGGTCGAGGCGGTGCTGGATGCGGGTGCGCGCCGTTTCGATAAGGGTGGCGATACCTTCTACGATCAAATCTCCGCGCTGCATAAATCCGTGCGCGGTTCGGCACCCGACGCCGCCCTTTACTGGCTGGCGCGCATGATCGACGGCGGCTGCGATCCGCTCTACCTGGCGCGGCGTCTGGTGCGCATCGCCAGCGAAGACATCGGCAATGCCGATCCGCGCGCACTGGAGCTGGCCCTGAATGCCTGGGAGTCCATGCAGCGCCTTGGTAGCCCGGAGGGCGAGCTGGCACTGGCGCAGGCAACGGTCTATCTCGCCTGTGCCCCCAAGAGCAACGCCGTTTATCTGGCCTGGAAGCAGGCCCAGGCCGATGCGCGCGCGCAGGGCTCGCTGCCAGTGCCGGCGCATCTGTGCAATGCGCCGACTGAGCTGCTCAAGACCCTCGGCAAGGGCGCCGACTACCGCTATGCCCACGACGAGCCCGACGCCTACGCCGCCGGCGAGTGCTATTTTCCCGAGCCTCTGGCATCGCGCCACTACTATCAGCCGGTGGCGCGTGGCCTGGAAACCCGCATTGGCGAGAAGCTCGCCCGCCTGGCCGAGCGCGACCGCGCGGCCGACGTGCAGGCGCGTTATAACAATTTAGCCATGACAAGTCGCAAGCCGGGCCGCTAGACTAGCGCGCTTTCTGCTGTAAGACGGGGGAAGCGCAGATGGAACAAATCGAGGACTGGATCGGGGTCGCGAACGGTCTGCTCTGGGGGCCGCCGATGTTGGTGCTGATTCTTGGCACCGGGCTGTATCTGTCCGTTGGCCTGCGGGCGATGCCCATTCGGCGGCTTGGCTATGGCTTTCGCATGCTGTGGCGCGGGCGGAAAGGGAACGGGCAGGGTGATATTAGTGCATTCAATGCGCTGATGACCTCGCTCTCGGCCACCGTCGGCACCGGCAACATCGCCGGTGTTGGCACCGCTATCGCGGTTGGCGGACCTGGGGCGCTGTTCTGGATGTGGATCACCGCGCTGGTTGGCATGGCCACCAAGTATGCCGAGGCGGTGCTCGCGGTGCGTTATCGCGAAGTCGATGAGCACAACAACCACGTCGGTGGACCCATGTACTACATCCGCAACGGCCTGGGTAAACGCTGGATGTGGCTGGCCGTGGCTTTTGCGATTTTTGGTGCCCTGGCCGGTTTTGGTATCGGCAACACCGTACAGGCCAATTCGGTGGCGCACGCGCTGGAAGTGAAATTCAATGTGCCGCCGCTGTGGACCGGCATCGGCATGGCCGTGCTAGTCGGGCTGGTGCTGATCGGCGGTATCCGTTGGATTGCGCAGGTGGCGGGCAAGCTGGTGCCCTTCATGGCCATTGCCTATCTGCTCAGCGGCTTGGTGGTGCTCGGGCTTAATGCCGCAGAGATTCCAGCCGCCCTTCGCACCATCGTACAGGCGGCATTCACGCCCACCGCTGGCGTTGGCGGCTTTGCCGGCGCTTCGATCATGCTCGCGATCCAGATGGGGGTGGCGCGCGGTATTTTCTCCAACGAGGCTGGCCTGGGCAGCGCGCCCATCGCACATGCGGCCGCCCAGACTGACAACTGCGTGCGCCAGGGCACTGTGGCCATGCTCGGAACCTTCATCGATACCATCATCATTTGCACTATCACCGGTCTAGTGATCGTGACCTCCGGTGCCTGGAGCGGCGGCGAGAGCGGCGCCGAGCTGTCAGCCGTTGCTTTTGGCAATGAGCTGCCCGGTGCCGGTGCCTACATCGTCAGTCTGGGACTGGCGCTGTTCGCCTTCACCACGGTGCTGGGTTGGAGTGTCTACGGCGAGCGCTGTGTCGAGTATCTGTTCGGCGTGCGCGCCATTGTGCCCTTCCGCGTGCTCTGGGTCGCGGCCATCCCGGTCGGTGCCTATCTGAGCCTGGATTTCATCTGGCTGGTGGCCGACACTCTGAATGCCCTGATGGCCATTCCCAACCTGGTTGCCTTGCTGTTGCTGAGCCCCATCGTCTTCAAGCTCACACGCGAGTATTTTAACCCGCCAGCCGCCTAAGCCGCCGCGCCAAGCTTCGCCTTTGAGCCACCCCGGCACTTGGGCGAAGCCGGCGCCTGGGCGCCTTTCTCCTGCCACTCCGCTGGTGTGAAGGCATGGATGGCTGCGGCATGCAGCCCCTGCTCAAATTCCGTGCGCAGCAGCTCATTGACGGTCCGATGGCGTTTGATGAGCGTCTGCCCGGTGAAGGCATCGCTGACAATCACCAGCTTGAAATGCGACTCGGCCCCTGGCGGCACCGCATGCTGATGGCTCTCATCAAGCACCTCAAGATGTTCAGGCTGCATCTGTGCGGTCAATTGGCTGCGAATGCGCGCTTGGCGTGACATGGCCGGCAACTCCTGTGTCTTCAGTGGATGGTGAAAACTCACCTGATCTGGGATGGCAGGTGGGGGCGGCCATGCAGCGGCTCAACAACCAAGCCATCAAGTGCATAGCGGTTGCGTCCCTCGGCCTTGGCTACATACAACTGTTTGTCCGCAATGGCGGTGAGCTGCTGGGGTTGAGTGCTGGCGGTGCAGTAATGCGTGGTCAGACCAAGGCTGACGGTGACATAGGCAGCGGTGGGGGACGTTTCGTGCGGAATTTTTAGTGCCATGACCTGGGTGCGAATACGTTCGGCAATGGCCGTGACAGCAGCACTTGTGCCAGTGTTAGGCAGGATGCAGGCGAATTCCTCACCGCCGTAGCGGGCGGCCAGATCGGTGGTGCGCAACAGCGCTTCTTCAATGGTGCGGGCAATGGCACGCAGGCAGTCATCGCCGCGCAGATGCCCATAGGTGTCGTTGTAGAGCTTGAAGTGGTCAATGTCGAGCATCAGCACCGTCAGGGGCGCGCTGCTGCGTCGATGGCGTTGCACTTCGCACTCCAGCACCTCGTCGAAGCGGCGGCGATTGGCCAGTCCAGTCAGGCCGTCGGTGGTGGCCAGCTGGGTCAGGCGGTCGCGGGCACGTTTGAGTTCAATGTGATTGCTGACCCGCATGCGCACGATCTGCGGGTTGATGGGCTTGGTGATGTAGTCCACGGCCCCCAGCGCCAGCCCGCGGGTTTCGGTGGCGGTGTCGTCGCGCCCGGTAATAAAAATCACTGGAATTGCGCTGACGTGCGGCTCGGCTTTGAGGCGCGTACAGATCTCAAAGCCATCCAAACCGGGCAGCATGACATCAAGCAGAATCAAATCCGGGTCGGTGGTGGTGGCCAGCTCCAGGGCTTTGATGCCATCGGTAGCGAAAAGGACTTCGTGATCCTCGGTGAAAATCTCGGCAATCAGCTCAATGTTGCTGGTCTCATCATCGACGATCAGAATGCGGGGCGGATTCATACAAGCTTCTCGGCGACATTCTGGACGCTGTCCAGTATGGCCTGTGCGCGCGGAAAGTCCAGCGCATTGAGCGCGGCCGCTAGGGCATCGAGCGTTTCAGGATCGCAGCCTGGGGCGAGCTCGGGGCGCAGCGCCGCGAAGGTCTGTCGGGCACTGAGCCGGTTGGTGCGCAACTCGGTGCGCAGCTTCGCCAGGCGGGGCGGTAGATGGCCTGAGGCGGCTGGAGGCTCGGATGCGGCTTGGGAGGCCGGTTGTGGGGCTGGCGCTGGGTCTGGTTCTGGCGTTGGTTCCGATGCTGGTTCCGATGCTGGGGGTTCCGCTGGCGACCAACTGCGCAGCGCCTCGGTGGCGCTGAGGGCGGCGGCCAGGTGTTGATACAAGCGCGTGAATTCCGAGGCGCTGTCGGTGAGTGCCTCATCGCTAGCGTCTGCTGCGCTCTGTTGCGCGCAGAGGGCCTGCTCCAGGGTGGCGGCAGTGCTGGCCAGCTCGGTGAGTTCCAGGGCGGCGGCATTGCTCTTGAGTGAGTGCAGGCGCTCCAGCACGCTTTGGAGATCGCCGCTGGCCAGGGCGACGCGCAGCTCGTCCTCGGTGCCGGCGAAGCGCTCGGCGAAGGTCAGAATCAGCCGGCGCAACAGCTGCTGGTTGCCATTACAGCGGTCGCGGGCGGCGTGCAGGTCAAAGGGCGGGCAGTGCGCGCGGGCAGAACGGCTGTGCCGGGTTGAGGGCAGGTCTGGGGGCCAGTCGTGGGGCTGTCGGGGGCGGAATCATCCGCTGGCGCTACCGGGGTCGGCGGCAGCCAGCGTTTAAGCATTCCCACCAGGCTAGCCGGGTCGACAGGTTTGATCAGATGATCGTTCATACCAGCGGCCAGGCTGTGCTCGCGATCCGTGGCCAGCGCATGCGCGGTCATGGCAATGATGGCTACTTGCCGGTTGGCATGGGCCTGGCGCTCAGCGCGGCGGATGCGCCGGGTGGCTTCTAGCCCGTCGAGATGTGGGGCCTTGATCATGCCTTGGTCCATTGTTGCTAAGCCGCCACAGGCATCAGGTAGGGGCGCTTTGCCGGTCGAGGTCGTCGTCGAGCCGGCCAAGCCGGCCAAGGCATGCGTTCAAGCACTTGCTCAA
>NZ_NRRS01000013.1 GCF_016583795.1 Rhabdochromatium marinum
GAGGGTGAGAACAAGCCGGGCGTACCACAGCGCTTCTTTGTCGCGAGGTGTTCGCGTGCCGGTTGATTTTCAACGGCGGATCGGGGCCATCGCAACCGCTCGCCACAGAGGTCAGCGGGAATTGCTGAGCGATGAACGCCGACAGGCCACTGAGTTCCAAAAACTCAACGATCACCCGAATACCCGCTCCCGCGCGCTCCCCAATGCACCAGTGCGCCGCACTCTCAACCCGGCTCAGCCAGACCACGCCCTCAGGCGTCTCGACAAACCGCGCCAATCCAGCCGGAGCCTTAATCGCTTGACGCCCCGTCCAATGGCGCAGCGTGCTGCGTGCCACACCCGCACTCAGCGCCGCCTCACGTTGACTTTGCCCGCTCTGCTCAGCTTCAGCCACGGCCACGAGCCGTTCGGCACGACGGCGGCGATCATGCATCGGCGTGGAAGAGCGATTTGCGCTAGAGTTGGTCTTGGCAGGAGCTTCTTCGGGCATCGGCGCTGTCCTTGGGTTGGGTTGCACCTCCAAGACTACGCCTTTCCCGGACTCCTGCCGCCCCGTGCCTCGCGCTGATCACCTACTGAAATCGTTGGTTTTGGACCGAGGGATGATCAAGGCCCAATGCAGACCAAGGCATGGGTGCGCAGTTTGAGCTTGTCTCCGTAAAGGCCCTCCAGCGTCTGGCGGTAGCCGGTGAGCTGAGTCTGCGCCTCGCTTAGCAGGCGCGCCACTT
Source organism: Rhabdochromatium marinum (assembly GCF_016583795.1). Taxonomy (GTDB): domain Bacteria; phylum Pseudomonadota; class Gammaproteobacteria; order Chromatiales; family Chromatiaceae; genus Rhabdochromatium; species Rhabdochromatium marinum. Next base: position 729 of record NZ_NRRS01000013.1, read on the forward strand.
CGGGGCGTGCGCGCAGCGCTTCCCTTGGCATGGTCGCCAGCGTCGTGCTGTCGAGGTCGGGCAGGTCACTGATTTTCAGGTGTTTGAATTCGATCAGGTGATCCAGCAGGGCGTATTGGCGCCGATCCGGGCGCACGATCAGCGACAGGTCGCAATAGCCCCGCGCGATGGCGGTCTCCGAGTCCATGATGTAGGCGATGTCGTTGAACAGGGTGATCAGGAAAGCGGTCTTGACCACCAGCTCGTTGGACCAGCGCAGATCGCGGTTATCGAACGCTGGCAGATAGCGTTGCTCAATGAAGTCGCACAGGGGTTCCAGCTCGCCCGCCGCGTAGAAGCGCTCGCTGACGGCGCGCCGTTCGCGATCCAGGTCGTAGCCCGGCAACAGGGCTTCCTGGATGCGCTCGATGTAGAGCTTGCGCACCACCAGGTTGGGAATACTCAGTTGCAGATTGCCCAGCGGGTCGCGACCGCTGTAGGTGAGCACGCCGAAGAAATACAGCAGGGAAGCGAGGAAGCCGTGGGTCTGTGGGGCGTGGAGCATGCGTTCGACGCCGAAGCGCTGCTCCAGGTCGTCAATGGTGATGGGGTGTGTGGAATCCAGGGCGGCGGTTACCAGATCCTCGCCGTGGGGCAGACGGGCGATGTATTCGATGCGGTTGCGATCCATGGTCAGATTGTTGTCCAGCATCGCCCGAGGGTAGGCGCACCGCTCGGTCAGATGTTTGAAGAAATACAGCGCCAGGGTCGGGTTGTAGATCTGCCCGCCCTCGGGTTCGAGGGAGGACAATGTGGCATTCTTCCTCGTGGAAACCGCATAGGTCGGCGTAGTCCGGCTCGCTGGAGATGTCTTCGACCACGTTGTAGCCGCTGGTGATATCCGCTAGCACCAGCGGCGATACCCCAGTGATGAACACCCGATCCAGGCCGCGTCCCTCGGCGGCATCCTTGACCGCTTTGAACAGGGTCTTGATGGCGCCCTCGCCGCCAACCAATTCCTGATAGCGACCTTCGCCCTGCTGGTGGCTGACCAGCACCTCGTTGGCGAAGTTGTCGTATTCGTCGATCAGCAGGTACAGCCGGTGGGGGGTCTCAGTGATGGCGGCCAGCAGGGATCGAAATGAGGCGATGGCGTCTTCTTGCAGATAGCCTTCTTCGACGATGGCCTGGAAGTTGGCGAGACCGTAGGGAAAACGCATGATGCTGACTCATTCCTTACATAATAAGTTTTGTATGCGATAGGATACTAATGCTGGCCTGGAGGTGGCGCGGCATGCGTCTTGCGACAGCCAGAGACCGCACCCATGTAACGATGCACCCTTAGGAGCCCACCCGTGGCTGTAGAAGATTTCGCCCCCGCTAAGCGAGTACCCGTGTCGGAGCAAACGCATGCGCTCTCAAGCGCCATTGGGCGCTTCCTGGCGCAGCCACCGGCTAATACGCCGCCCGAAGTATTGCAGGTGCTTACGCTGATGGTGGGCGATCCCAACGAGCCGCTGCCGCCGCGTCTGTATTTCGAGGCGGTGGAACAGGCGCCAGTGGCCATCTCCATTACCGATGACAAGGCTAATATTCTCTATGTCAACGCGGCTTTCGAGCAGCTGACCGAATACAGTCGCGATGAAGTCATCGGCTGCAATGAGTCGATTTTGTCGAATAATGCCACGCCGAGCTCTATCTATAAGGAGTTGTGGGGCACCATTCAGAACAAACAAACCTGGAAGGGCATCCTGGTCAATCGTGCCAAGGGCGGCGGGGATTATCTAGCTGAACTGATGATTGCTCCGGTGCTGGATGCCAGCGGTAAGATTCGCTTTTTCCTCGGCATGCACCGTGATCTGACCAGTCAGCATCAGCTGAAAATGGATTTGCGCGCGCAAAAGACCCGCATCGAGGCGGTACTGAATGCTGCGCCAGTGCTGGTCGCCTTGCTGGATACCCAGGGTCGGGTGCTGCTTGATAACATGGAGTATAAAAAGCTGCTGGGCGATCTGCGTGGCGAGGAGCCAGTACAGCGGTTATGCCAGGCGCTCATTGAGCAGGCCGGATTCGACCCGCTCGAACGGGTGCTGCATGGCGATGGCTTCAAGGATGTCGAAATCAGCCTGCTGCTGCCGGGTGCCAGCGCGCCGCGCTGGTTTTCCTGCTCCGGGGTGGCGGTGAATGAATCCGACGCCAGCGCGCGCGGCTATTTCGGTGCGGCAGACGCCGCTGAGCATCGCCTGCTGCTGCTGGCGAATGAAGTCACCGCGCGCCGCCGCGAAATCGAACGCGCCCATCTGGAGCATTTACGCGCCCGTCTGGCCGAGCAACAGCTCACCGAGGGCGTGCGTGAGGCGCTGGCGGCGGCCAGCTATCAGATCGAACAGCCTCTGAACCTGATTCGTGCCGCCACCGCCATGTTTGGCGATCAGGACGGCGAGCTGGCGGTCTTTGTTGATCATCTGCGCCAAATCAGTGCAGCCAGCGAGAAAGCCCTGGCGAATCTGCGCGCGGCGCTGCCGAGTGAGTCCCTGGAAGCTGGCGCCATGGTCAATGTCAACGAGTTGCTGCGTCATGTCTTGGAGTTGGAAACGGATCGGCTGCTGGCGGCCGGTGTGGTGGTGGACTGGCAGCCGGCCTTGCAGTTACCGGAGCTGTCCGGACATCGCAATCCGCTGCGCTCGCTGTTCAAATACTTGATCGACAACGCCTTGCAAGCGCTGCATGAAAGCCGGCGCGCGCAGCGTGAGCTGCATCTGTCCACGCGCACGCTGGAGGATTCCGTCGAGGTGATTGTGCAGGACAATGGCCCCGGGCTGCCCGCCGCGCATCGCCTCAAGGCGTTCGAGCCCTTTTTCATCGGTTGGCGGCGCCGGCGCGGGCGCGCGGGTATGGGGCTTGCTTTAGCCCAGGAGATTGTGAATCAGCATGGCGGCACCATTGAGATTGATGAGGCTTTCCATGAGGGCTGCCGGATCAAAGTGATCCTGAGCCACGTCCCGTCACAGGAGTAAGACAGCCACCGTGGTGGAAAAACGATCGCAAACCAGCGCCGGGGATTCGCCCATGCGCGGGCGCCTGGCTCATCTCGAATCCCAGCTTGAGACCCTGTTCGATGTGAGCCGGGTGCTGAGTCGTTCGCTCGACCTGCACGAAACCCTGCGCGCACTGTTGAAGACGCTGCATGAACGCGGCGGATTGGAACTCGGCATTGTATGTCTAATGGACGAAGACAGCGGCGAGTTACAGCTAAACGCCCTGCATGGCGATATTACCGAGCCGTTTGAGTCCATTCGCTACCGTCCAGGTGAGGGGGTGCTCGGGCGCATTCTGGAAACAGATGAGCCGTGGATTCTGCCCCGAGTCGCCGATGAGCCGCGCTTTCTTGATCGCCTCAGTTTGTATGATCGCGATCTGCCGTTTATCGGCGTGCCGGTCCGCTTGGGTGAGGAGGGTGCCATCGGGGTGCTGGCTGTGCAGCCACCGGAGCGCGATGGATTGCTCGAGGAACGCGCGCGCTTTCTGGAGATGGTCGCCAATCTAATTGGCCAGGCCGTGCGACTGGCGCGCACCGTGGCCGCCGAGCAGAGCGCCCTGCGCGAAGAACGCGACAAACTGCGTCGGCATCTGAAGGGCGCGCATGGCTTCGAGAACATCATCGGCCACACCCAACGCATGCGGGTGGTCTTTGACCAGGTGCGTCAGGTCGCCAAATGGAATACTACGGTACTGATCCGTGGCGAATCCGGCACCGGCAAGGAGCTGATCGCCAGCGCCATTCATTACAACTCCCCGCGCGCACGCGGCACCTTCGTCAAGCTCAACTGCGCCGCGCTGCCGGACACTCTGCTGGAATCCGAACTGTTCGGCCATGAAAAAGGCGCCTTCACTGGTGCCAGCGGTCTGCGCAAGGGGCGTTTCGAGCAGGCCGACGGCGGCACCCTGTTTCTGGACGAAATTGGCGAAATCAGTGCGGTCTTTCAGGCCAAATTGCTGCGCGTACTCCAGGAAGGCGAGTTCGAGCGCGTCGGCGGCAGCCGCACGCTTAAGGTCGATGTGCGGGTCATCGCGGCGACCAATCGCAACCTGGAACAGGAAGTCAAAGCCGGTCAGTTTCGCGAGGATCTCTACTACCGACTCAACGTCATGCCGATCTATATGCCGGCCCTGTGCGAGCGCCTGGAGGACATTCCCGATCTGGCACGCTTTCTGGCGGCAAAAATCGGTAAGAATCAGGGGCGCACGCTGGAGATCACCGACTCGGCGGTGCGCGCGCTGATGCGCTATGACTGGCCTGGCAATGTGCGCGAGCTGGAAAACTGCATGGAACGTGCCGCTGTGATGAGCGAGACCGGGGTGATCGACCGCGATGTGATCGACCTCACCGGCCTGCGGCTCGAACCCGGCGCGGATACACCCGCACCGACTCCGACGCTCGACCTGCAAGACCCCGAGCTTGACGAGCGCGAACGGGTGATTGCCGCGCTGGAACAGGCCGGCTGGGTGCAGGCCAAGGCTGCACGCCTGCTTGGCATGACACCGCGCCAGATTGCCTACCGCATCCAGACGCTGAACATTCGCGTCAAGCAGTTTTAAGCACGACTCCAGCCGATCCGTCACTTGATACTGTCAGGTACGGATCTTAATTGATATTGATTCCTGATACGGTTGCCGGCCTGGCATAGAATCCTGCCCATGAACCAAGAAAACACGCTCGCTTCCTGTCTTCCCCCGACGCATCTGACCGATCTGCCGCTCGGCGCCCGAGGGCGCGTCATTGGTATTGATGGCGGCCGTGAACTCAACCGGCGCCTGCTGGCGCTGGGGGTGCGCCTGGGCACTGAGCTGCGGGTGGAGCATCATCGCGGTCGGGGTCGGGTGGTCTCCATTGGCCCGTCTCGTGTGGCGCTGGGCGGCGGAATCGTGGAGAAACTGCGCATTGAACGCCTTGACCCGGTCGCCACCGGCGAGCGCGAGGCCGAGCCGTCGGATTAACATCATGGGTAGGCATTCCAAGATATCGGAGCAGACGCGCGGCATCAAGCGACAGGAAACCGGGGCGAATGGCTCGGACAGCGCCGCCGCACCGGATCGACCACTCACCTTGGCCTTGGCCGGCAATCCCAATTGCGGTAAATCGGCGCTGTTTAATGCCCTGACCGGCATCCGCCAGACCACTGGCAACTGGCCGGGGGTGACGGTGGAGCGCAAGGAAGGGCGCTGCGAACTCGATGGTCGCGCGGTGCGGGTGATCGATCTGCCGGGGATTTATTCGCTCGATGCCAGCTCACTCGATGAGCAGGTCGCGCGCGATTATCTGCTCTCGCGTGAGGCGGATGTGATCGTCAATGTGGTGGATGCAACCAATCTCGAGCGCAATCTGTACATGAGTGTACAGCTGCTGGAGATGGGCGTGCCCATCGTGATTGCGCTCAACATGATGGATCTCGCCCGGCGTCGGGGCCTGGAGATCGATGCGGCCGCACTAGCGCGCGAGCTGGGTTGTCCGGTGGTGCCGGTGGTGGCTGTCAGCAAGGAGGGACTGACGGAACTGAGTGCGCGCGCGCTGGCAGTGGCCTGTGGGCAGGAGTCAGCCGGCTTCGGCCTGGCGCAGGATGAGTGCGTTGAACAAGGCGTAGCGGCGCTCAGCGCGGCCATTCAGGCGGACAAAACCCACGCACCGGATGATCTTCCACCCAATGCGCGCTGGCTGGCACTCAAGCTGCTGGAAGACGACGCCTTTGCCGTCGCCCAGGTGGACAGCTCGGTGCGGGCGCTGGCGGCGCACTGGCGCGCCGCCATTGCCGAGCGCTCCGGCGAGGAGCCGGACATCTATATTGCCGATTCGCGTTTCGGTCATGCCCATGCGCTGGCGGCGCGGGTGCAGCGCTGTCGCGGGCAGGCGGGCGGCACGCTGTCGGATGCCATCGACCGGGTGGTGCTGAGCCGCTTGTGGGGGGTACCGCTGTTTCTGTTGGTGATGTACCTGATGTTTGTCTTCACCATCAACATCGGTGGCGCCTTTATCGACTTTTTCGATGGCGTTGCAGCGGCGCTGTTCGTCGATGGCTTGGGTACGCTGCTGAATCGCTTCGAGACCCCGGATGTGCTGCGGCTGCTGCTGGCGGATGGGATTGGTGGCGGCCTGACGGTGGTGGCCACCTTTATTCCGGTGATTGCCAGCCTGTATATTTTTCTCTCGGCGCTGGAAGATTCCGGCTACATGGCGCGCGCGGCCTTTGTGATGGATCGTTTTATGCGTTCCATCGGGCTGCCGGGCAAGGCTTTCGTACCGCTGATTGTGGGCTTTGGCTGCAATGTGCCAGCGGTCATGGCCACGCGCACGCTGGAGAATGAGCGCGAGCGCAAGCTGACCATTCTGATGAATCCCTTCATGTCCTGCGGCGCGCGGCTGCCGGTGTATGTGCTGTTCGCGGCCGCCTTTTTTCCCCATTCAGGACAAAACGTGGTTTTTGCGCTCTATCTGACCGGCATTGCCGTGGCCCTGCTCACCGGGTTGATCATGAAGCGCACCCTGCTTGCTGGCAGCAGCACCGGCTTCATGATGGAGCTGCCGCCCTACCATCTGCCCACATTGCGCGGGGTGCTGCTGCGCACCTGGGATCGGGTGCGGCTGTTCCTGCGCGAGGCCGGGCGCATCATTGTGGTCATGGTAGTGGTGCTGAATCTGCTGGGCGCTATCGGAACCGATGGCAGCCTTGGCGAGACGGACAGCGATGCCTCGGTGCTCAGTGCCGCGAGCCGCCTGACCACGCCGCTGTTTGCACCTATGGGCATTGAAACGGACAACTGGCCGGCAGTGCTGGGGATTGTCTCGGGCGTGCTGGCCAAGGAAGTCATTGTTGGCACTCTGGATACTGTCTATGGGCAACTGGCGGTTGATGCCTCGCCCGGGGATACGGATGCGGCCGCCCCTTATCATCTGCTGGCGGCTCTGAGCCAGGCTCTGGCCACCATTCCGGCCAATCTCGGCGAGGCCCTGGGCAGTCTGACCGATCCGCTGGGACTTGGCAGCCTGGATGAGGCCGCAAGCGACCCAGGTGTCTCTGCTGGTGCCTTTGGTGCCATGGAGGCCCGCTTTGATGGGCGCGCCGGTGCCTTTGCCTATCTGTTGTTTGTGTTGCTGTATTTCCCTTGCATCGCCACCATCGGGGCCATCGTGCGTGAGGCTGGTGGCGCCTGGGCGGCCTTCGTGGCGGCCTGGACCACGGGGATTGCCTATATCACGGCGACCTTGTTCTATCAGACCGCTACCTTCGCGCGCCATCCCTGGTGGTCGGGCAGCTGGATTGCTGCGGGCGTGCTCGCGCTGATTGTGGTCTTCATTGGCTTGCGCATCTGGGCGCGACGGGGGCGCGAGCCGGGAGCTGACGCGGCTGTGCAAAAAACGCCCGTGTGATGATAACCCGTGTGACCGCCTGCCGATGCTGACTGAGCTGCGAGCCTATCTGCGCGAGCGTCCGTTTGCCAGCCTGAGCGACATTGCCCTGCATCTGCGCGTGACGCCCGAGGTGGCCAGAGACCTGTGTACTGTCTGGATACGCAAGGGCCGGGTCGAGCGCATTGACTGCGGCAGCGGCTGTGCCAACTGTCAGCTCTGCCAGGGACCGCCAGCGGAGTATTATCGCTGGCAGTCGCAGCCGCTGGATAACACATGAATACAACCGCCGAGCTGCAACCCGGTTTTATGCTCATTCAGGGCAATTGCCTGGAGGCCTTGAGTGATGTGATGACCGCCTGGGTGCAAGCGTATCCGTTGCGCCCGCTTGAGAATGAAGTGATTCTGGTGCAGAGCAATGGCATCGGTCAGTGGCTCAAGTTGGCGTTGGCGGCGCCGTTGGAGCCGGGTGGTCAGGGCGGCTGGGGCATTGCGGCGGCTGTGAAGCTGATGCTGCCGGCGAGCTTTGTTTGGCAAAGCTATCGGGCGGTGTTGGGACATTTGCCGCATGCGTCAGCTTACGACAAGGCGCCGTTGACCTGGCGGCTGTATCGGCTGCTGGGCGATCTCGATGCCTTGGCCGAGGGGCCGGAACAGAACAGCTGGCTCGCTGCGCTGCGGGGGTTTCTAAGGACGGATCGGGATCCGCGTCGTCGGCATCAGCTCGCCGAGCGTCTGGCCGATCTGTTCGACCAGTATCAGGTCTATCGCGCCGACTGGCTGGAGGCCTGGGCGCGCGGCGAGGATGTCTTGATTCGCCCAGACGGCAACCGCGAAGCTTTACCGGCATGGCAGCGTTGGCAGCCGCTGCTGTGGCGGCGTCTGCAACAGGACTGTCGTGCGGACTCCCCAGTATCAGCCTCGGCAGTGGCCGCGAAATCACCGCTGGTGGGTGAGAGCAGCCGTGCCGAGATTCATCAGCGCTTTCTGCAGGCTGCCACCGTTCTGCCCAAGCAGGGCCGCCCACCCACGTTGCCACGGCGTGTCATCGTCTTTGGCGTCTCGGCACTGCCGCGCCAGATCATTGAAGTCCTGCATGCCATCTCATCCGTCAGCCAGGTCATGCTCTTTGTACATAACCCCTGCCGGCATTACTGGGGCGATATCATCGAAGGACGCGAGCTGTTTCGTACCGCCTATCGGCGCGACAAAGCGCGCAAGGTGCCAGAGGATGTGGATGAAAATACCCTGCATTTGCACGGACATCCGCTGCTGGCCGCTTGGGGCAAGCAGGGACGCGATTACATCCGCCTGCTGGATGCCCTGGATCAACGCGACACCTACGAAGCCGCCTTTAGCAAGCACGACCTGTCTATTGATCTGTTCGAGGACACAGACAGCCCGGCAACCCTGCTGCAACAGGTGCAGGATGACATCCTGGAACTGCGCCCTCTGGAGGAAAGACGCGCTTTTCAAACCCAGATCGATCCTGACAAAGATCAAAGTGTGCGCTTTTTGATGGCGCATGGCCCTCAGCGGGAAGTTGAAATCCTGCATGATCAGTTGCTGGCAGCCTTTGCCGCTGCGGATGCCGCCGGGCAGCCACTGGCGCCGCGCGATATTCTGGTGATGGTGCCGGACATCGAAACCTATACGCCTCATGTTGAGGCGGTGTTTGGCCGTCTGGCACGGAATGACCGGCGCTTTATTCCCTTTAGTCTGTCTGATCAGGGGCCGCGTCAGCACAGTCCGCTGCTGCTGGGCTTCGAGCGGCTGCTGCAACTGCCGCAGGCCCGCTGCACCGTCACCGAGGTGCTGGATCTGCTCGATATTCCGGCCCTGCGCGCCCGCTTTGGGCTGGATGAGGCCGATCTGCCGGCCTTGCGGCACTGGATCACCGGCGCGCGCGTGCGCTGGGGACTGGATGCCGAGCATCGTGAGCACGGCTTCCACCTGCCGGCCAAGCTGCAGCAAAACACCTGGCATTTTGGCCTGGAACGCATGCTGCTTGGTGTGGCCAGCGGCACCAGCGCAGCCTGGCAGGGGGTGGAGCCTTATGATGAAGTCGCCGGGCTGGATGCGGCACTGATTGGCCCGCTGGCCGAACTGCTGGAGCGCCTGTCGCACAGTTGGCAGCTGTTGCAGGTGTCACGCACGCCGATGCAGTGGAGCGAAACTCTTACCACGCTGTTGGATGATTTTTTCTGTCCTGTTGGAGACGCCGATGAACAGCACCTGACTCAGGTGCGCGACCAACTCGAACAATGGACGTTCGACTGCGCGCGTGGCGGCCTGATAGACGAATGCCTGCCCCTGGAGGTGGTGCGTGTGCCACTGCTCGCCGGCCTGGATGAGCCGAGCTTGAGCCGACGCTTTTTGGCCGGGGCGGTCAACTTTGCCACCCTGATGCCCATGCGCGCCGTCCCCTTCCGGCAGATCTGGCTGCTGGGCATGAACGATGGTGACTACCCGCGCATGCGACGTCAGGCCGACTTCGATCTGATGGTCGGCGACTATCGCCCTGGCGACCGCTCGCGCCGTGAGGACGACCGCTATCTGTTTCTGGAGGCACTGTTGTCAGCGCGCGAGCGCCTGGTGATCAGCTGGGTCGGGCGCAGCCTGCGCGACAACAGCGAGCGCCCGCCCTCGGTGCTGGTCAGCCAGTTGCGCGACCATATCGCCGCCGGCTGGCGGCTGGCCAGTGCCGGAACCCCGGCTGGGCAGGACGGCCAGCAATTATTGCAGGCGCTCAGCACCGAGCATCCACTGCAACCCTTTAGTCGCCAGTATTTTCTGCCGCCATCGGATCCTCAGCACAATTCCGGACTCTTTACCTATGCCCGTGAATGGTCACAACTGACGGCTCCTGATGCCGCGCGCGCAGCATCGCCCCCGGCGCTTGCCCCGCCCCAGTTGGAGGCGCCCATTCGCTGCGCCGATCTGGGGCGGTTTTTGCGCTATCCGCTCAAAACTTTCTACAGTCAGCGTCTAGGCGTGCATTTGGGGCAGGACGTCGAACAAAGCGACGATGAGGAGCCATTCGATCTCGATGGTTTGGGGCGTTGGGCCTTGTATGACGCCATCTTGCAGGATTGCATTCGCCGCCTGGCCGCGCCGGGCCAGGCGGAGGTCAGTGCAGCGGCCTTGCTCAATCAGGCCATTCAGCGCCGCGCCGGTGCCGGTGAGCTGCCCCTGCCACCCTTTGATGAACTCTGGAAAGCCCAGCTCCACGAGACGCTTGAGCCCCCCCTCGCCTGCTATCAGGCGCTGTTACGGGACTACCCGCAGCGTCTTGGCAGCGCCGCGACCCCGGCCGACCAGCGGCTGCGACTGACGCTGGATCAGCTGGTGCTGGAAGATAACCCCGATGCCTTCACCAGCCCCATCCGCGTCAATGCCAAGCATGAGCGTCTGCGCCTGGTGCTGCAAGCCAGCCAGCTGGATGACGGTAACCAAGCCGGCCAGTCCAAGGTGTACAACCTGGTGCGGCATTGGCCGGCACACCTGGCGGCTCAACACCAGGGCCCAACTCACACCCGGCTGCTCGGCCCGTTGAGCGACATTGAACTGCCACCCATGGACTGGAAGGACGCACGCGCGCATCTGCTGACACTGCTGCACATCTATGGCCAGGGACTCACCGAGCCCTTGCCTCTGGCCTGTAAAACCGCTCTGGCGTTTCTGCGCACCGCCGCAAACTCCAAAGCCAAGCCAAGTGCTCGTATCGCCTATGAAGGTGACGGCTATCAGCTCAGCGGCGAAAACAGCGAACATCCTGGCTATCAGCGCTTCTGGCCGAGTTATGACGATCTGGTGGCCGATCAGCGCTTCACAACGCTGGCCACACAGCTGTATCAACCGCTGTTGGATTAGAGATCCCGCTCATGAAGGCCCAGCACACTCAGCACCAGAGCACACTCGATCCGTTAAACTTTCCGCTGCATGGCCGGCGATTGATTGAGGCCAGCGCCGGGACTGGCAAGACCTTTACCCTGGCGCTGCTCTACATCCGGCTGGTGCTCGGGCATGGCCTGCATGGCAACGCCTTCGACCGCCCCCTGACGCCGCCGGAGATTCTGGTGGTGACCTTCACCGATGCCGCCACCAAGGAGCTGCACGCGCGCATTCGTGCCCGGCTGGTTGAAGCCGCCGACTGTTTTGCGACTGTTACCGGCACGGCAGCGGCTGATCCCATGCTGCAACAACTGCGCGCGGATTATCCGCTCGATGACTGGCCCGGCTGCGCCCGGCGTTTGCGCCAAGCGGCCGACTGGATGGATGAGGCCATGATCGCGACCATCCATGGGTTTTGTCAGCGCATGTTGCAGGAACATGCGTTCGCCACTCGGGGACTGTTTCAGCGCGAGCTGGTGACGGATCAGTCCGAGCTGCTGGATGAGGCACTGCGTGACTACTGGCGCCAGCATTTCTACCCGCTGTCTGCACAACAGTCGGCCTGCATTCGCGAATGTGTCGCCTCCCCGGCCGCGCTGAAAACCAAGCTGAGCGATTGGCTGGCGCATCAGGAGGCGCGCATTTCCCACGGCGGCACGCCGGTGCAGTGCGATGATCTGCGCGCGCCTCTGGATATCGCCTGCCAGCAACGCCAGCGCTTTGAGGCGGCAGCCGCCTGCGAAGACCAAGCGCGCGCGCAATGGAAGCAACACCGCCAAGCGGTGGAAAGCCAGCTGCTGGAACTGCGCCCGCATCTCAATGGCACCAAACATCGCAGCACCACCCCGGAGAAGTTTCAGGCGTTACTCGACGAGCTGGCCGCCTGGTCCGAGGGTGAGCCGGCGCCGAAGACGATCCACAACTTCGCCCAGGGTGCTTTCGCGTTCAAAAAAGGCGCCAAGGTGCAGCAGGTCCGCCCGCATGTCGCCTTTGAGGCCATTGCCACCTGGCAGGCGGAGCTTCAGCAGGCGGCCGACAGCGCGGAGACATCGGCTCCACCGCTCGAATCCCAGTTGCTCGCTCATGCCGCTCACTGGCTCACAGAGGAACTGCCACGCCGCCTGGGTCAACGCGCGGAGATGGGCTTTAATGACCTGCTGCGGGATCTCGATGCTGCGCTGAATCCGACCGCGACCGCCGAGCAAACGCGGGCGGACACTCTGGCCGCGACCCTGCGCCGCCAATTTCCCGTGGCCCTCATTGATGAGTTTCAGGACACCGATCCACTGCAATACCGCATCTTTGATCGTGTCTATACCCCGACCCCAGATGTAAGCCCAGATTCAGACTCAGCCCCCCGCACTGGGCTGATCCTGATTGGCGATCCCAAGCAAGCCATCTATGGCTTTCGCGGGGCGGATATTCACGCCTATCTGGCCGCACGGCAACGGTCACAGGGGCCGCTCTATACACTGGAAACAAACTATCGCTCCACAGAGGCGCTGGTTGAGGCCTGCAACCATTGGTTCCTGCACGCCGAACAGCACCCGCGCGGTGCCTTTCGCTTTCATGAGATTCCCTATCTTGAGGCCAGCGCGCGTGGGCAGGCCGAGCAACTGCTAATCCAGAATGAGCCCGCGTCGGCGATGACGCTGTGGTGGCTGGAGAACGCGGACCAGACGCCGGTTGGGAGCACGGCCTATCGCCACACCATGGCTGAGGTGGCGGCGGCCGAGATCGTGCGCTGGCTGCACGGCGCTCGCGCGGGCCACACCGGCTTTCGCTGTTGCCAGTCGTCGGCATTCCGGCCGCTGCGCCCACGCGACATCGCCATTCTGGTGCGCACCGGCACCGAGGCCGCGACCATGCGGCAGGCACTGGCGGCGCGCCAGGTCAACAGCGTCTATGTCTCGGATCGTGAGTCGGTGTTCAATACCACAGAAGCCATGGACGTGCATCAGTGGCTCCAGGCATGCGCCGAGCCCAACAACGAAAGCCTGGTGCGCGCCGCGCTGGGCACCAACACTCTGGATATACCGCTGCACCACTTCGCCGACTGGCAAGGCGACGAGCTGGCCTGGGAGGCGCAACTGGAGTGCTTTCGCCGCTATCGCCAGCTGTGGCAGCACCAGGGTGTGCTGGCGGCGCTGCATCGGCTGATGCACGAGCAGCAGCTGCCCGCGCGCCTGCTGGCGCATCCGGAGGGCGAGCGGCGTCTGACCAATGTGCTGCATCTGGCTGAGTGGCTGCAGCGGGCGGCCACGCAGATGGATGGCGAACAGGCGCTGATTCGGCATCTGGGCGAGCATCTCGGCCAGAGTGAATCCAATGACGAATCCATCGTACGCCTGGAGAGCGATGCGGAGCTGGTACAGGTGGTGACCATTCATAAATCCAAGGGACTGGAATACCCGCTGGTACTGCTGCCCTTTATCTGTAGCTGGCGCGCAATCAATGGCAAGGTGCGTTCCGTCTCCTATCGGCCCGATGCGAGCGCCTGTTCCCACCAGGGCGCGCTGGGGCGCACCATCGAAGTAGCGGGCCAAAAGGCCTTTCCCGAAGCCTGGAAACAGGCGGAGGAGGCGCGCCTGAGCGAGGATATGCGCCTGCTCTATGTCGCCATGACCCGCGCTAGCCATGGCCTCTGGTTGGGTATCGCACCACTGCGCAGCGGCACCAGTAACAGCCCGCAGCTGGAGCACTGCGCCGTCGGCCATGTCCTTAACGGAGGTCAGAGGTTCCCGACCAGCGCGGCGGTGTATCAGTGTTTGGAACAACTCAGCCAGGCCTGTGATGCCATGGCGTTGGTGCCAGCCCCGCCGGCGGATGAACAGGTACTCATGGCCGTTGCCGACACCACCTTGGCGCCGGCCCGCGTGCCCGCGCATCAGCCTTTCGCGCCTTGGTGGATTTCAAGCTACTCGGCCCTGAGCCTGGGCATGACAGCCAGCCGTCGCATGTTCCCCGGGACTCCGTCCGATGACCCTGTCTGGCCGCTGGATGCCGAGACTGCCAAGCAGGAGACAGCCCTGGAGGAATCCAGGCTTGAATCCTCCGAGGTGACTCAGGTAGGCGGGGAATCCCCTCCCCTGCATGACTTCCCGCGTGGCAGCCGCTTTGGCACCTTTCTGCACGGCCTGCTTGAATGGGCCGGACGGGCGGAGCCGGGTGGTTTTGCCACCGCTGCTGCCCATTCAGCATCGCGGCGCGATATGCTGGCGCGCCGCTGCGCTCTGCGCGGGCTGCATCAGTGGATCGATCCGCTGAACGACTGGCTCGGCGCCTTGCTCACACAGTCCTGGTCACTGCATGGCTTGACCCTGCCACCGGCCGATGCGGCGGCGCCAGAGCTATCGGCGCCAGAGCTAAGGCTTACTGACTTAACGCCCAATCAGGTGCAGGTCGAGATGGAGTTCTGGATTCAAACCCGGGGTGTCAGCATTCGCCAGCTCGATGCGCTGATTCGGCAGCATTGTCTGCCGGGCGCAGAGCGCCCGCAACTGCGCGCCGGGATGCTCAATGGTCTGCTGAAAGGCTTCATCGACCTGGTCTTTGAGCATCAAGGGCGCTTTTATGTGCTGGACTGGAAATCCAACTGGCTCGGCACCGAAGATAGTGCCTACAGCGCAACGGCCATGCGCATGGCCATCCTGCATCATCGCTATGATCTGCAATATCTGCTCTATCTGCTCGCCCTGCACCGGCTGCTGAGTGCCCGTCTGCCGGATTATGCGTATGACCGCCACATCGGTGGCGCGGTCTGTGTCTTCCTGCGCGGCGCCAGCGCCACCACCCAGGGACTCTTCACCAACCGACCGCCGCGTGCACTGATCGAAGGATTGGATCAACTCTTTGCCGGCGGCAGTGCCGCTTCTACTACAGCGGCTATAGCGGCTACAGCGGTGACGCCGGAAGTGATGGCATGACTCCATACCCCGCCACCCCGTCCCATCTATCGCCAGATGCCATGCCTGCTTGGCAGCAAAGCTTTGCTGACTGGGTCACGGTTGGCGCGTTGCGGCCGCTGGATCTGGCGCTGACGCGTTTCATCGCTACGCGTGGCCCGGTGCAGGATGAAGCCGTGTTGCTGGCCGTGGCGCTGACCAGCGAGCGTAATGGCCATGGTCATGTGTGTCTGGATCTCGCGGCGACGCTTGCGGCACCGGATGCGGTGCTGGGGCCTTTGCGCGACCAGCCTGCGACCAGTCCAGAGTTGCTTGATAGCGTGCGTCAGTCCCTGCGCGAGCGTTTGCAGGGGCTGGGCAGCGCAACGGTCTGGGCCGAACGCCTGGCCGCAAGCGCCTGTATCAACGACCAACGCCTGCCACCCACCACCAAACCCATCGCCGATGCGGATCAGGATGCGGATGCACGTCCACTGGTGCTGGCTGGCCAGGCTGACCGGCCACTGCTCTATCTGCGCCGCTACTGGCAATACGAGCAGCGCATCCGGCACGGGCTGGAGCAACGTCTCCAGCACGTGCGAACGGTTGATGTCGCCGCCTTGCGCCAGCAGCTCGACCGCTTGTTTCACCCTTCCGACACGTTGGACTGGCAGCGTATTGCCTGCGCACTGGCGACCCGGCACAACTTTTTTATCATCACCGGCGGTCCTGGCACCGGCAAGACCACCACGGTGGTGCGCCTGCTCGCGGTGCTGCAAGCGCTGGTTCCTGCGGGACAGCCGCCGCTGCGCATTGAGCTGGCTGCGCCGACGGGCAAGGCGGCGGCGCGCCTGAACGAATCCATCACCGATCAACGGCGTCATCTACCCGAAGCCTTTGCTACCCCGGAGGCTCAACCGACCCGGGTGAAGACGCTGCATCGATTGCTGGGTGCCATTCCCGGCAGCCGTCATTTTCGCCATCATGCCGCCCAACCACTGCCAGCCGATCTGGTGGTGGTGGATGAGGCCTCAATGGTGGATGTTGAGATGATGGCCAATTTGCTGGATGCCATGCCTGCGGACGCGCGCCTGATTTTGCTCGGCGACAAGGATCAGCTCAGCTCGGTCGAAGCGGGGGCTGTGCTCGGCGATCTGTGCCAGGGCGCCGCCCAGGTGCATTATCGACCGACCACGGTTGACTGGTTGGAGCAGGTGACCGGCTGGCGCCTTCCAACCCACTTTATCGATCCGCACGGCCCTCTGCGAGCGCAGGCGATCGTGATGCTGCGCAACAGCCACCGCTTTAATCCGCAAGGTGGCATTGGCGCCCTGGCAGCCTTGGTTAACCAGACTGAGGCGCCCGCGCGCCTGCATGCCGTGCAACAGTTGTTCCAGCGCGAGGCTACCACCACCGATGCCAGCCTGGGGTGCATCCAAGCCGTGCCACTGCCAACGCCCGATGCCTTGGCACTGGCTGAGTTGGTCTGGGCTGGCTATGGCGGCCCGAACAGCTATCTTGAGGTCATGCGCTGTCGTGCTCCTGAACCTGGCGCGCCGCCCGAGGTGCTGGAGGCCTGGGCGGCCGAGGTGCTGGAGGCACGCAAGGGGTTTCAGTTGCTCACCGCCTTGCGTGCCGGTCCCTGGGGTGTCGAAGGGCTGAATCAATTTATTTTGCGCACCTTGCGGGCGGCTCAGCCACCGGGCCATGCGAGCCCGGCCGGCCTCGGCGAATCCAGTTCCGGTGCGCCCCGTTCCGGTGAGCCCGGTTCCGGCCAATCCGGTGCACTGGCGGGCGGCCAGTGGTTTCCCGGGCGTCCGGTGCTGGTCACGCGGAATGATTATGGGCTGAATCTGATGAACGGCGACATTGGCGTCACCCTGGCGGTGCCGCGCCCTGGGGACAAGGGGGCATCAAGCGCCAGCCGCCAGCCGATGCTGCGCGTCGCCTTTCCCACCGTTGAAGGCGGGGTGCGCTGGATTCTGCCCAGCCGTTTGCAGGCCGTCGAGACGGTGTTTGCCATGACGGTGCATAAATCACAGGGCTCGGAGTTTGACCATGCTGCGCTGGTGCTGCCGGATCACTCCAATCCGGTGCTGACGCGCGAGCTGCTCTACACCGCCATCACCCGTGCCAGCAGCCGCTTTACCCTGCTCTATGGCAGCGAGGTGGTGCTGGGTGAGGCCTTGGCCTGCCGTGTCGAGCGGGTGAGTGGCTTGGCGGTCTGAGGACTCACACAATTGGCGGGTCCAGAATCGCGGCATCGTCCAGGCATTCCTGCTGAAACGCCTCCACGCCTTCGGCAACATCTTCGTGATCGTCGCGAAAGCGCGCGATATGGTATACCGCATCCCCTTCATGTACGGTGGGGATCTGAATCCGGCCAATCACCACACCGCGCGCTTGCGCGCTGACCGGATGCTGTGTGCCGGTGGAGGGATCGCTGATGATGCCGAGCCTGTCACCGCGCTGTACCCTGGCGCCGAGCGGAACCAGCGTGCGCAGCAGACCGCTTTCGGAAGCGCGCACCCAGGTGCTGGAGCGGGCCACGAAGGGCGCGGTTTCATGCGTCTGCCGGCGTGAGCGCCGCAACATCCCCAGTTCGCGCATGACATTCAGCACTCCACTCAGGCCGGCCCGAATACAGAATTCATCAAAGCGCAACCCCTCGCCGGCTTCGTAAAGTAGCATGCGGATGCCCAGGGTCGTGGCCGCTTCACGCAGTGAGCCGTCGCGCAGGGTTGAGTTCAGCAGCACCGGGACGCCGAAAGCGCGCGCCAGCCGCTCGGTGTCCGGGTCATCGAGATTGGCGCGGATCTGCGGCAGATTGGTGCGGTGAATGGCGCCGGTATGCAAGTCGATACCATGGGTGGCACGACGCACGATTTCTTCCATGAAAACATGGGCCACCCGCCCGGCCAGTGAGCCGGATGCGGAGCCGGGAAAGCTGCGATTGAGATCGCGCCGATCCGGCAGATACCGCGACTGATGAATCAAACCATAGACGTTTACCACTGGCACCGCAATCAAGGTGCCCGCCAGATGTTGCAGGGCCTTGGTTTCCAGCAGCCGGCGAATGATCTCCACACCATTGAGTTCATCGCCATGAATGGCGGCTGAAACGAACAGGCAGGGCCCTTCCTTTTTGCCATGCACCAGATGCACAGGCATGGAAAGCAGGGTGTGGGAGTTGAGTTTTGGGAGCGCAAGATCGACCAGTGCGCGCGTGCCAGGCGCGATGAGTTGATCTTGAATGCTAAGCGGGGACTGCATGATGGTGGTGGTACTCGTGCCGGATGAGCGTCGTGCTCAGGATACTTGCAGCGCCGCTTCGAGCCGCTGCAAGGGTTCTTCATACGGCTGGTTGCGGGCGATGGCCTGCTGAAGCGCATGAGCGGCTTTGGCAATGCTCAGAGCCTCAATGTCCTGCGCCGCCGTTCTGACCCGGTGCGCGATGGCAATGGCATCGGCCGCATAGCCTTGCGCGAGGGCCGCACGAATCTTCGCCAGTTGGGGCTGATGGGTGCGAGCAAAGTGGGTGATTGCGTTGGATGATGCGTCGGGGAATGCGCTAAGAGAGGCAGAGTCCTCCGAGTTGCTGCTGTGTGGCAGCCAGCGGCGCAAGACCGCCTGGAGCTGAGCTTCGTCGATGGGTTTGCTCAGACAGTCATTCATGCCAGCAGCGCGGAAGTGCTCAGCATCGCCAATCATGGCATAGGCGGTAATGGCAATCACCGGCAGCTCGGCCCAGCGCGGATCGGCCCGCAGCCGTTGCGTGGTTTCAATGCCGTTCAGACCCGGCATCTGGATGTCCATCAGCACGGCGTCAAAGGTATGCGGCTGTTCGAGGCGCTCGAGTACCGCGTAGCCATCGGCAACGGCTTCCACTTCAAGCCCCTGAGCTCGGAGGAATTGAGTGGCGATGTCGCGATTCAGGGCGTGATCCTCGGCCAGCAGCACCCGGGTGCTCGGCGGGAAAGATGCCGCGGCTTTGGTTTGCGCCGGGCTGGATGCGGTGGTTACCACGTGCTCAGTTCGACCCAGTGCCTGCGTGATGGCTTCCAGCAGTGCCGTGCGATGCACGGGCTTCAGCAGGTGTGCATCAATGCGGGTGCTGGGCTGCGGGTGGGCGCGTGCACCATAGCCCGTTATCAGGACAACAGCCGGGGCACTGGCGGCCAGGTTGTCCATCGAGTCAAGGCTATCGAACCCGCAGGCCGCATCGAGCAGCAGCACCTGGTAGGCTTGGCCACGCTGGCTGGCGGCATCAAGCTGATGGCGTGCTTGCGCGGCTGTGTCGGTCAGAGTGACCCGGTAGCCGGCTTCGCTCAGCAGATCCGCCAGGATGCACTGTGTCAGCGGATGTGCTACCAGCAGCAGGATGGACAGCTGTCGTCGGGCCTGGCGTGCAGCGCCCGAGGTCACTGCGGGGGGCGCTTCCGGTGTGAAGTCAGGCGTCGCCTCTGGTGCTGTTGCGGCCGGGAGACTCAGCTCAGCGGTGAAACTGAAACGGCTGCCGTGCTCAGGGGTGCTGTCAACAGCAAGCCGGCCGCCCATTTGCTCGACCAGGTGCCGACTGATGGCCAGCCCCAGACCGGTGCCGGCGCCACTGCCAATATGATGCGGGCGGCGCGGATCATCGAGCTGCGTGAAAGGCTCAAACAGGCGCCGCCGATCCTGAGGGTTAATACCAATTCCGGTGTCCTCGACCGCAAAGCGCAACATAATACTCTGGTCTGTGGCGCGCAGGCGCTCGACACAGACCAGCACATGCCCGCGCTTGGTGAACTTAATCGCGTTATTGGTCAGATTAAGCAGAATCTGCCCCAGTCGGGTCGCATCGCCGCACAGCTGCTTGGGGATGCCGGGGCCAACGGCCAGCACGAATTCCAGCGCCTTTTCCTCGGCGCGAATGGCGGTCAGGCTCACCAGTTGCGTGAAGACCTGCTCCAGCACAAAGGGTTTCTGCTCCAGCGCCACCTTGCCGGCTTCCATCTTGGAGATATCCAGGATGTCGTTCAGGATGGTCAGCAGATAGTGCCCTGAGGCCAGAATCTGCTGCAAGTGTTGCGTCAGACGCGGCTCTGTCTCCTGTTTCAGCAGTAGTTGCGTCAGGCCGACAATACCAGCCATGGGGGTGCGGATTTCATGGCTGATATTGGCGAGAAAGGCACTCTTGGCGCGGTTGGCACGCTCAGCCTGCTCCTTGGCCTCGCGCAGGGAGTCTTCCAGCGCCTGCTGGGCGGTAACATCACGCGCGATGCCTTCGATGCCTTCGATGGCTTCGGCGGCGCTGGCATCCGGCGACGGTGTTTCGGAGCATTCAAGATGGTGCAGGTTTCCGTCCTGATCGCGCAGGGCGAGACGCACGCGATTGGACGCAACCGGGTCAGATGCCTGCGCCAAATCCAGCTGGTTGAACAGGTCAAGCGGCCGGTCGTGGAACTGTTGGCGGAATGCGGCCGGCGTATACCCCAGCACCTGCTGCACCGAGTCGCTAACAAAATTGATGCGGCCATCAATCGAGCGCGCATAGACGAAGTAGCCCGAGAGATTGTCAAGCAGACGCTGATAGCGCGCCTGATTGTGTTGCAAAGCGCGTTCGGCCTGCTGGCGGCGTGCGCTCTGGCGCTGGATCTGCCTGGTCAGGTTTAGCACGGCAATCCAGGCCAGCAGCAGCAGGATGCCGCCCAGCACTGCCTGGCTCAGCAGGTGGGTGCGGACATTCTGGCGCAGTTGCTGAAACAGGCGATCGTTGATCCAGAAGTGTCCGATGCCGATCAGGTGAAAATCGCGCGGATCCAACAAAGGAATTTCGGTGCGAAAGCAATTGTGGCAGTCTGCTGAACCGGCCTGGAGCCTGGCAGTGGACGTGCGGTCATCACTCGGGGTGGCGCCACCTAACAGCGCAGTGTTGGGAGCCAGTTCCAGTTCCACGCGCACGAAAAAGGGCGTGTCGTGGTTGCGGTTGGTAAAGCTCAGGATTTCATCCAGGGCGTTAGTGAGCCGATCCGGTCGCTGCTGACGTTCTGCGGCCTGCAAGCGCTCGGCCAAACGCTCAGCCTGTGCCTGTGCCATGAGATCGGCCCGATCCTGGGCATCCTGCCGCAAGCCGGGTTCGAGGGCGAAATGCCAATAGCTCAGCGCCAGGGTGGCGAGCCCCAGCGCCAACAGCAGGAAGGCCAGGTTGATCCAGCGATGCAGCTGGTTTATGCGTTGGTTGGCGATATTGGAGTGCCCGTTCGCCTGCACTCCCTGCCCTGGTGTTGTATACGCCATCCCTATGCTGAATCTCTTGAAGTCATGTCAACCGATATCTATATTAGAAGCTGTCTGAAAGCCTAATTCCCCTTTCGATCAAGGGTCAAAGTCTTTGGAACAAAGTCCGAGACGCTTCCAGCTCATGAGGATAGCCGATGAGTTTTCTGGCGAGGGGGATCGAACAAGGTTCCTGGCGGGCCTGGGCGTCCACCGGCCGACTGGCGCCTCATCGTCAACGCCATCGCCTACCAAGCCAAGGCGGGCTGTCAGTGGCGGTTGTTGCTGCACGACGAATATTGCCCGGGTCACTGATGAGCGGCTCAATGGCGCTCTGACTCCCTTCTTGACCAGTGGTCGGCCAGAACTCGACAGCGGTTTCATGCGGCCAGTCTGGAGGGCGATCGCCCGCTGAGCACCGATATCGCCACGCTGGCTGGGGTGCTGCATGAGCAGGAGCTAGTGCTGCCGGGGCTTCCGGAGCTGGATACCACTGTCGCCAACGGATGCTGATGCTGGCTGTGTCGGCTTGAGTCACAGCTCCGAGTCCAGCTGTTTGGCAATACTCAGGAAAAAATTTTGCAGCTCTAGTCCGCTCGCTTGTAGAGCTTTGGCGTTGACGTAAGGCTCGACCCGGGCGCCGATGAATAATCCAGCGGCGACACCCCGTTTAACATCGGCCTCGAACGGAGAAAACAACAGGCAATTATGGCGGATGCTGAAACTTTGTAGTCGTTGCAAGGTTGCCAATGGGAGCCGTGGTTCGGTGATGAAGATGGCCGCTGGCGGCGTGGTGGAAAACTCCGACAGGGTCGGGTTATTACTGAGCACGATATGCAGGGAATACTTCAGCAGCCCGCCGGGTTGGGCAAGATGCTGTCGATAGCGCTTAGCAGCTGAGGCCTCATGGCCATAAAAGAGCACAATCAGCAGATGCTGCTGCGGGTCAAGCTTGCGGCTGAGTTGCTGATCCGCCGCTAGGGTGGCGCGAAAGATTTTCAGGCCAATTTCAACCCGGCGCTGTTCACTGGCGCTGGCGGCCAACACATGCTGTCCGCTGGCCATCAGCCCGCCTCCAAGCAGTACCAACAGGATGATCAGCCGCATCATGGCTGTCATCCGATCACATGAAGCATGCAATGCGCTATGCAGCAGCACGCTGGCTGAATACACAAAAAGGCATCTTATAGGCGACAAAGGCGACAAATAGAGCACGCTTTATAGAACATCCTGTCGAAAGCTTGCAGACACTTGTGGTATTGCGACGGCTGTGCGAACCGCCTTTAGGGAAGAGTGTAAGAAATCTGTGCCCAAAATGCACGGCTTTCCATGACCGGGTAATCCTGCTCGTAAGTGTCCATCGGCGCTGGTGAGCGAATGGAGGCATTGAGCAGATTGGTTGCACCAGCGCGCAGCGTTAGTCCTTTGGCGCCAAGATTAAACCAATTCAGGGTCAGGGAGAGATCGTTGTAGCCACTCAGAGGGTCGGTCCGCGTATCCAGCGGGTCGCGTGCCCGCTCACCGACATAGCGCCAACGCCCGGTCAGTAGCAGGTCTTTGCGGGGATAGTAGAAGACAGCGAGATTACCAAGCCACTGAGTGGAATTAGGGATAGGAGCATTGGTTTCTTTGTTTAGGGTGTCCGCATAGCTCAGGTTGGCCTCGATCTTCAGGTTGCGCCAGAGTCGCTGCTCCCATTCCAATTCGACGCCTTGCAAACGCTCTTTGCCGCGGTTCAGGATGGCATCCGGAGTAGACACGATGACATCAAATAGCTCGGAATAATAGAGCGTCAGGCGGGCAACGGTGTCGGATTGGCGAAAAATGTAACCAAGCTCGGATGTGCGTACCTGTTGCGGGCTGTCAGGATATTCCTGCTCGGCCGGAGGCATGGGAACATAGGTACGCTGAAACAGCGAGGGTGGGAAGAAGGCGCCGGCGACTTGCGCTTTAACCAAGTGCCGGTCATTCAGCCGCCACACAGCCGCCAGTCGAGGAGAAAAACTGTCCCGAACGTCGCTGTAATGATCGTATCGCGCACCAAAGGTTAGATCGAGATTTGCAAGGATGGACCATTCATCCTGGAGGACCAGGCTATGGATGCTGCGCCAGGCATCCGGATCGAGCGGTGCGTATTCCCCGGAATAGCGCTTCATGACCGGCAGGGGTTCTAAAGTGAAGATATCCATGTTATAGGCGCGCCAGGTGTCGAGCACCTTCTCTTTGGCCATGCTCAGTTCGACGCGCCAGCGGTGATGCAACCAGCCGGTCCATTCCAGGAAGGCATCGGCCTCGGTGCGTTGGGATGCGATATAGCGCTCGGCGTCCAAGCCATCCGGTAGTGCTGGACTAACACCTGGTATGGCAGGCGCTCCGGGAGGCCGGAAACATTGGTCTAAATCGGTGGTTCTCTGGTTCCAGTACAGTGTCAGAGCACCATTTAGATGTTCCCGAGGCGAAAAATTGATCTCGCCTTGGACGACCCATTGGGTGGTATCCAAACCGTCTGTTTTGGATCTTGCCACCGGAAGCACCCCGCTGACACCAAAAAACGGATCCTGGTGAATCGACTGATACTGAGCAAACAGCGACGCCTGGGCGGCCTCGACTTTGAGTTGGGCGAAGCCATAGTCACGGCCGTTATCCACCGGGCCGGGGGCATTGGAAACGCTGGTCAGTCCGACCCTATCGAGCACATCGCTTTCGACCCACAGGTCGGCACCGCGAGTGTTCCAGCCGGCCAGATTCAGCCTGACCGACAGATCGCGTTCAGGGGCGTCGAAGCGGTAGACCGCACCGGCTTCGGTGGTGCCATCCTCGCCATAGCGCAGATGAAGCTGCGGTTGTGCGCTGGTGATGATGTTGATTAAACCAGCAAATGCGGATTCACCATACAGTGCTGAACCGGGTCCGCGGATGACCTCAATGCGATCCACCTGCATGATAGGCAGCTCAAAGTAACTCGCGTTTCCGGTGGCTCCTGTATTTAATGGCACAGAGTCAATCATGACGCCGACATCAACATTGCCATTATCCAGGCCGCGAAACGATGTTTTTCTGCGACCATCATTACGCAGATTCACCGTAACTCCTGGTACCAGAGTTAAAGCCTCAGCGACCGTTCGAACCCCCAGGGCCAGCATCTCTTCGCGTCGCAGAATGGTGACAATGCCAGGCACATAGTCGGCATTCATGCGCGTTTTGGTGGCAATCTCTGTGGCGTCAGCAAGCACACCAAGGATTTGGGATTCCAGTGACTGGGGTTCAGGCTCTTGATCTCGCACATTGGCGAGTCTCATGGCCTCACGGCCTGCGGCAGATTCCGGCACCGACAGACCTGCGGCGCCGGTTAGCCCAGCGCACAGCAGGGCGAGCAGGCCATGACTCACTCGGGGCATCCGTCGGGGGCTGTCCATCGTTGCATCTTGACCCTCTGCTCGGTTAGACGTTAGCTCACTGCCGCCACCCCGCTAGCAATGGCGGCCTGAGCCACGGCGGCTGGCACTCGTTCACCCAGACGCGGGTCGAAGGGTTTGGGGATGATGTAATCAGGACCGAATTCCAGTGCTTTGAGGTCATAGGCTTGCAGCACTTCCGCCGGCACGGGTTCGCGCGCCAGGCTGCGCAGGGCTTCCACCGCCGCGATCTGCATCTCCTGATTGATACGCGAGGCACGCACATCGAGCGCACCGCGAAAAATGAAGGGAAAGCCGAGCACATTGTTGACCTGATTGGGATAATCCGAGCGACCGGTCGCCATGATCAGATCATTGCGCACCTTGAATGCCTGGCTGGGGCGAATTTCCGGAATCGGATTGGACAGCGCAAACACAATGGGTTTGGGCGCCATGGAGGCCAGCATAGCATCGCTGATCAGATCGGGACCGGAGACGCCGATGAAGACATCGGCTCCCTGCATGGCATCGCTCAGGGTGCGCTTGTCGGTCGGGTTGGCAATCTCGGCCTTGAACGGATTGAGATCCTTACGATCGGGATGGATCACGCCTTGGCGATCGAGGGTAAAGATGTTCCCAATGTGCGCGCCGAGGCTCAGCAGCAGATGAATGGCCGCGATGCCGGCGGCGCCGGCACCGAGGATGACGATCTTGGCATCACTCAGGGTTTTGCCCTGCAATTCCAACGCATTGAGCAGGCCGGCGGCAATAATAATGGCGGTGCCATGCTGGTCGTCGTGAAACACCGGAATGTCCAGGCGCTCAATTAGGCGTCGTTCAATGTCGAAGCAATGCGGCGCGGCAATGTCTTCCAGATTGATCCCACCAAAGGTGGGCGCGATGTGCGCCACGGTGTCGATAAACTCATCAGGAGTATCGGCCTTGACTTCGATATCGAAGCAATCAATATCAGCGAAACGCTTAAACAACACCGCCTTGCCTTCCATGACCGGCTTGCCGGCCAGAGCGCCAACATTACCCAGACCCAGCACGGCGGTGCCGTCGGTGATCACCGCCACCAGATTGCCCTTGTTGGTGTAGCGGTAGGCCTCGGCCGGGTCGGTATGAATGCGCCGCACCGGCTCAGCGACACCGGGGGTATAGGCCAAAGCGAGTTGATGCTGAGTGCTGGCCGGCTTGGTAATTTCGGTGGCGATTTTGCCGGGCTTGGGCTCGGCATGATAGGTCAGTGCCTCGGCATTCAATCCAGCGTCTTCAGCGGCGGTGTCGGTGGTCACGGTATTCTTCTCCTTTTTGTGTTCAAAAATGACGGTTTAGTGCGGCAGTTTCCGCAAGCGCCGCGCAATCTGCTGTAAATCATCCCAGCCACGCGCCTTCTCGGTTGGGGAACGCAGGTAGTAAGAGGGGTGATAGGTGACCAGCACCGGGATCTGGCTGGGGCCGAATGAGTGCCAGCGCCCACGTAAATCGCGCAGGGAGGCGCTGGTCTGTAATAGCGCCTGTGCCGCAATGCGCCCCAGACAGACCAGCAGGTGCGGTTCAACAAGTTCAATCTGCCGCTCGATAAAGGCGCGACAGGCGGCGATTTCTTCCGGTTGCGGATCGCGGTTATAGGGCGGGCGACACTTGATAATGTTGCCGATATAGACCTGTTCGCGGGGCAGCTCGATGGCTGTTAGCATGCGCGTCAACAATTGACCGGCATTGCCGACGAATGGTTCGCCCTGGCGATCCTCATCCGCTCCCGGCGCCTCACCAACCAGCATCAGGCTGGCTTGGCGGTCACCGCTGCCAAAGACGGTGCGGTTGCGTCGGGTGCAGAGTTGACAGGCCTGACAGTTGGCGACGGCACTTTCGAGTGCCGGCCAATCCAGGTCTGTGACGGGTGTTGCTGGGGGTTGATTGGTGGCTGAGGTGTTCTGTTTAGGCTTGACGCCTGTTTGAGAAGCGGCTGGTGGCGTGGATGCCGGAGGCTTGGCTGGAGTAGTGGTGCGCGGCGAGGCGGGAGCGCCCTGTAAGAGTGCTGCCCGCGCCGCCGCAATACCTGCGTGAGCGCTGGAGCTGGTGGACTTGGCTGACTGAGTGTTGGGTTGCACCCTTGGGCCACTGCCCTGCTCATTGGCTGGATGCTGTGGCGCACGTACATCGCTGGTGTTGGCTACAAAGTGAGGAGACGACGGGGCTGCTGCGTCTTCCAATGCCCAGTCATTCTCAACAGCCACGCTCATGGCATCGGCGTCCGTGCCGCGTTGGCGCCACAGGACCACGCCCATGGCTTTGAGATACTGGCGGCTGCGGGCTCGCTCCATGATGTTCTGAGGCGGTTGAGCGCTGCGCTGACCGGAAAGACTCAGACGTCGCCCTGCTGCGGATGTTCGCGCTTGCGTGGTTGCAGGATCTTGTTCACTGCGTTGATATAAGCCTTGGCCGAAGCGATGACAATGTCGGTATCCGCGCCCTGGCCGTTGGCGATGCGCCCACCCTTCTCAAGCCGTACCGTGACCTCGCCAAGCGCATCGGTGCCGCTGGTGATCGCATTGACCGAATACAGCTTGAGCGTAGTCTGGGTATCAATAACGGATTCGATGGCCTTGAACGTGGCATCCACCGGGCCGCCACCACTGGCGGTGCCCTGGATTTCCTCTCCGTCTAACACCAGGGTAATCTGCGCTTGGGGAATCTCACCTGTCTCCGAACAGACTCGCATGGAACTCAGCTTGAGCCGTTCATTGGTGGCATCCAGCGTGGCATCCGTGACCAGGGCTTGCAGGTCTTCATCGAAAATTTCGTGCTTCTTGTCGGCCAGATCTTTGAAGCGGCTGAAGGCGGCGTTAAGTTCTTCATCAGAGTCAAAGGACACGCCCAGTTCCAGCAAGCGCATGCGAAAGGCGTTGCGGCCCGAATGCTTGCCGAGCACCATGCGGTTTTCGTTCCAGCCAACATCCTGGGCGCGCATGATTTCGTAGGTTTCGCGGTGTTTGAGCACCCCGTCCTGATGAATGCCAGACTCATGCGCAAAAGCATTGGCACCGACGATGGCCTTGTTCGGCTGAATTGGAAAGCCGGTAATGCTGGAGACCAGCCGCGAGCAGGGAACGATCTGGGTGCTGTCGATGCCGGTCTGGCAGTCGAACAGATCCTGGCGTACTTTGACTGTCATCACCACTTCTTCAAGCGATGCGTTGCCGGCACGCTCGCCCAATCCATTGATGGTGCACTCAACCTGGCGTGCGCCATTGCGTACCGCTGTCAGGGAGTTAGCCACCGCCAACCCGAGGTCATTGTGACAATGTACCGAGAAGATTGCCTTGTCGGCATTGGGAATCCGTTCGCGCAGGGTCGCGATGGTCTGACCAAACTGATGTGGAATGGCATAGCCAACGGTGTCGGGGATATTCAGCGTGCGTGCGCCGGCATCGATCACCGCCTCAAGGATGCGGCACAGAAAATCAATGTCCGAACGCCCAGCATCCTCGGGGGAGAATTCCACATCATCGGTGTACTGCCGCGCACGCTTAACTGCATGCACCGCCTGCTCGACGACCTGATCTGGCGTCATGCGCAGCTTCTTTTCCATGTGGATCGGCGAGGTGGCGATGAAGGTATGAATGCGCCCTGAGGTGGCATTGCGCAGCGCTTCACCGGCGCGGTCAATATCCTTGTCCAGTGCCCGTGCCAGCGCGCAGACGGTTGAATCCTTGATGGTTTCCGCTACCGCCTTGACTGCCTCGAAATCTCCGGGGCTTGCAATCGGAAAGCCGGCCTCGATGACATCAACGCGGAGCTTTTCAAGCGCGCGGGCGATGCGCACCTTCTCATCTTTGGTCATGGAGGCGCCGGGGCTTTGCTCACCATCGCGCAGGGTGGTGTCGAAAATAATCAGTCGTTGGTTATCGCTCATATTCGTGCCGAGTAACTTAGCTTTCCTTGAAAGCGGTTGCGAAAATATCCGTGATGGGCTTCATCAGATATTCAATAAAGGTGCGCTCCCCCGTAATGATCATGACCGTTACCGGCATGCCCGGTTGCAGCGTTTTCCCTTCAAGAAGCTCCATCCCCTCGGGCTTGACCTTTACCCGGGCAAGATAATAGGACATGCCAGTGCGCTCGTCGGTCAGGGTGTCGGCTGAAACCGTCAGCACCTTACCTGGAATAACGGGCGTAGTCCGCTGGTTGAACGCGCTCATGCGCAGATCGGCATCCAGGCCGGGAAACACCCGATCAATATCCATCGGCTTGACCTGTGCCTCGACAATCAGATTCTCATTCATGGGAACAATATCGAGCAGGGGTTCACCAGAGCGCACCACACCGCCGATGGTATGCAAATTCACCGAGACGACGCTACCCGAGACCGGTGCGAAGATCTCTGTGCGCTCCAACGTCTTTTTCAGTGCCCGCTGACGCTCGCTGAGATCGCTAAGGCGCGTTTCGACATCGCGCAGTTCGCTGCTGACTTCAGTATTCTGTTTCCGGTCCAGCTGCACAATCTGCAATTCCGTCTCATTGATGCGCACCCGGGTGGCGGCGATGGAGGCCTGGTGCTCGGCGCGCTCGCCTTCGAGTTCCGCCACCATGCGCTCCCATTCACGCAACCGGCTTTTGTCACCCAGCCCCTTCTTGAACAAGGCTTTCAGCCCGTCGATTTCTTCCTGATACAGGTCGATACGCTTCTGCTTAGTGGCCGCTTGGGCTTCGAGCCCGCGAATCTGCTCCTCAAGCTGCACGATGCGTTGCCGCAGTACGTCCTGTTCACCCTGCAGCGCCTTGCGCCGGGCTGCAAAGACCTGCTTTTCGCCGTCGATGGCTTCTTTGATACGGGGATCTTCGCGCGCCTTGAGCAGTTTTTGTGGAAAATCAATGCTTTCTTCACCATCGCGCTCAGCCTTCAAGCGCGCCATGCGTGCGAGCAGGCCAAGATACTCAGTGCGGACAATTTGCAGCTGGGCGCTGGCCTCGGTGTCGTCGAGGCGCACCAGTACCTGCCCTTTCTGGACGGAATCCCCTTCATGCACCAGGATCTCTTTGACAATGCCGCCCTCGAAGTGCTGAACCGTCTTGCGGGTAGACTCCACCGCCAGCACGCCAGGCGCCACGGCCGCGCCGTTAATGGGTGCTACCGAAGCCCACACGGCAAAGGCACCGAAACCCAGCACCAGCACCAGCAGGCCGGCGATCCAGATCGGCTTGTCATCGGTTGGCACCTGGATGTCTGCACCGGATTCGATCCGGTGGGGAGTAACATTGATATCCATAATTGGCTCAAGTGACGGATGTCCGTCTTAGGCGTTAAGAGGGATTAGGCCGCTGGAAAATACAGCGCACCTGGGCGGCGAAAATCGTGCTGCGATCAGCCCGCCGCCTGCTGCCGTGCCTGCAATGCAGGTCGTGGCGCCACGGGGGTTGGTCGTGCAAACTGCGCCAGCACTTTCTCGCGCGAGCCAAAGGCCTCGACTAGCCCCTCGCGTAAGACAACCACCTTATCAACACTGTTCAAAATATTCAGCCGGTGGGTAATCAGCAATACCGATGTGCCTCCGGCTTTGAGCTCCCCGATAGCCTTTACTAGCGCCGCCTCACCCTGGTCATCCAAATTGGAATTCGGCTCGTCGAGTACCACCAGCACCGGATTGCCATACATGGCGCGCGCCAAGCCAATGCGCTGGCGTTGTCCGCCCGAAAGTACCGAACCGGCTTCGCCAATTGGGGTGTCATAGCCCTGCGGCAGGCGCAGAATCATCTCATGCACCTGGGCGCGCTTGGCGGCAGTGACCACCTTTTCAGCATTGACCTCACCAAAGCGGGCGATATTCTCGCCCACAGTACCGGCAAAAAGCTCGATATCCTGGGGCAGATAGCCCACATAGGGCCCCAGTTCGTCGCGGTTCCACTGGCTAATGTCGGCTCCGCTCAGACGTACTTTGCCCGACGCTAGGGGCCACACACCCAGCATTACCCGCGCTAGAGTTGACTTACCTGCCGCACTCGGGCCGATAATACCAACCACATCACCTGGCTCGACATCGAAACGCACGCCGCGCAGCACCGGGAATTGTGCTCCCGGCGGTGCGGCCACCACGTTTTCGACCGTCAGACGCCCGTCCGGGGCTGGCAGGCTCATGGCGCGCTGATGGGCTGGAATCGCTGCCAGCAAATCGCCCAGGCGCCGATAGGATTGCCGTGCTGCCAGAAAGCCCTTCCAGCTGCCGATCAGCAGGTCGATGGGGGCCAGTGCCCGACCCAGGATGATCGACCCGGCAATCATCATGCCTGGGGTAATCTCTTGTTGCACCGCCAGGTAAGCACCCAGGCCTAGGGTCATGGACTGCAAGGCGATGCGTAGCGTCTTACTCAGGCTCGATAAGCCACCCGCGCGATCACTGGCGACGGCTTGCAGGCTGAGCAGTTCATTATGTTGCTTCATCCAGCGCTGGCGAATATTATCGCGCATGCCCATGGCTTCGAGCGCCTCGGCATTGCGCAGATTGCCGTTGATGAAATTGCGTCCGGTAATCGCCAGGCCATTGGCTTTCGCCAGTGGCTTTTGAGTGGATAAATTGTTAGCCACCGCCACTGCAATCAGAATGAGGGCGCCGCCAATGGCCAGGGTACCAATCCAGGGATGCACCAGATAGAGTACTGCAATATAGATCGGCATCCAGGGGGCGTCGAAAAAACCAAACAGCGCATTGCCGGTCATAAATTGGCGCAGACTGGTCAGATCCTCAATCGGTTGCGCCCCCGGCCCGCGTCCGCGCAGATTCGCATCGAACATGGCGTCGAACAGCCGCTGACTCATTAGCACATCCATGCGCGCGCTTACCCGCACCAGAATGCGTGAGCGCAGCGCCTCCAGTATGCCCATAATCAGAAACAGGCCCAACACCAGCAGCGTAAGCATCAGCAGCGTCGATAGGCTGTTGCTCCCCAGCACCCGGTCGTAGAGCTGGAGCATGTAAATGGCCGGGGTGAGCATCAACAGGTTGATAAACATGCTAAAGACACCAGCCACCACAAAGGAATTGCGGCTGAGCTTAAGAATGTCGCGCAGTTCGTTTTCAGGCTTCTGGTGGCCGTGGTGAGGAAGCAAATGAGGAAGACGCATGGCTGTCTTGTGTTCGAGATGGTTAAAATTAACACTAACCCTAGGGTTAATCGGTCAGTCTAGCACTGACCCAGCCAGTTTTCATCAGCCCTGGGTAGTCGCACGACGACATGAATAAAGCTACCGGTGTCCGTATAAAGCTGCATAACTTTGTCTTCAGACAGTAAAATTCAAGGAGATGGGGGACGCAGCGGATTCGCAACGACAAGCCAAAGCGATTAATGCCTCTGCTATTACTCAAATTAGGTTCACCTCATTCAAGGTTCAGCATGAAACGCGCGCTCATTCTTGGCGTCTCCGGACAGGACGGCGCCTACCTTGCCGTATGCGTTTAGCCCCCCTCCGGCAGCAACGAAGAATCAGAAGGTTGCCTGCCAAAAGCGCCCAAAAGGCAGGGGGGCTAAACGGTTACACCTCGCCCAGCGGTTGCTGGAGAAAGGCTATCAGGTCATCGGCAGCTCGCGGGATGCCGAACTGTCGAGTTTCGGCAATCTCAGCCGCTTGGGCATCCGCGACCAGGTGGACTGCATCTCTTTAGCTATCAATGACTTTCGCAGCACACTGAACGGCATCATCCAGGCCGAGCCGGACGAGATCTACAATCTCGCCGGGCAGAGCTCGGTCGGCTTGTCGTTTCAGCAGCCGGCAGAAACGCATGAAAGTATCAATCTTGGCACCCTGAATCTGCTCGAAGCACTGCGCTTTGTGGTCCTCTTACGTTTTCTATGGGTTTCCCGTTTACAAACCCAGCGCCTGGCACCATCTTTCCGCGAAAATTTTCATCCATTTTGTAGTAGGGCCTGTGGGTATGTGGGCGCAAGGCCCGAGAGTGTGGGCAACCCCGGAAGCGCACCGCCCGCCGGTTTGCGAGGATTGCCTCGGTGCTTAAGCGGTGCGATACCGGGGTTGTCCACACGCCCCGTAGGGCTTGGGCCGGTCCGCAGGACGCGTCCACATATCCATAGGCCTCGGAGGTTTGATGATGGAACCGACGTCGCTGTTCTCTGCCGCGCTTGGCTTGTCCACTCCCTGGTCCGTGAAGGACGTGCGCTTTGATCCCGCCACCGGGCGCCTGGAGTTGGAGCTTGGCTATCGGCGCGGGGCGCGCTTTGCCTGCCCGCACTGCGGGGCCGCGCATCAACCGGTGCATGACACCGAGAAACGCCAGTGGCGTCATCTGAACTTCTTTCAGTATGAAGCCTACTTGCAGGCCAAGGTGCCGCGGGTGCGTTGTGCCAGTTGTGGCAAGACCGCGCAGGTGCAGGTGCCTTGGGCGCGTGCCAACAGTGGTTTCACCCAGCTGATGGAGGCGCTGATCGTCACCTTTGCCAAGGCCATGCCGGTGGCGCAGGTGGCGCAATTGCTGCACGTCAGTGATATGCGAATTTGGCGGGTGCTCGACTTCTATGTCGAGGCCGCGCGGGCGTTGGATGATCAATCTCAGGTCAAGGACCTCGGCCTTGATGAAACGGCCGCCCGGCGCGGACATGACTACATCACGGTGGTCCATGACTTGGAGGCTGAACGGTTGGTCTTCGCCACCGAGGGACGCAAAGCCGAGGTGATTGGGCGCTTCGCCGATGATCTTGAAGCCCATGGCGGGTGTGCGGAGAACATCCGTGCGGTCTGCATGGACATGGCGGCAAGCTATCGCAAGGGCGTCGAGACCGAGCTGCCGTGGGCGGAGATTACCTTCGATGAGTTTCATATCATTCAACTGGTCAACAAGGCCGTCGATGAGGTGCGCCGCGCGGAGGTGAAAACCGAGGCCCGCGCTCAAGCGCACCCGCTACCTGTGGCTGAAGGACAAACAGCAATGGAGTCCTCGCGATGGCGCACAGCTCTATGACCTGAAAAAGCTCAATCTCAAAACCCACCGCGCCTGGCGCATCAAGGAAGCACTGCGCGAGATTTTCCGTTCCGCCCCCTCGCGTGAGCAGGCCGAGCCCTTGCTGACGTCCTGGGTCAGTTGGGCGCGTCGCTGCCGGCTCGAGCCGATGAAGAAGGTCGCACAGACCATCAAGGACCATTGGAACGGAGTGCTCAACGCCTTCGATTCGCGTCTCACCAACGGCCGCGTCGAGGCCGTCAATGGCCAGATCCAAGCCGCCAAAGCCAAGGCACGTGGCTACGGAACGACAAAGCATCTGATCACCATGGCTTATCTGATTGCGGGCAAACTGACCAATCTGCCCGCATCACCCTTCGACAATCCCGCGTGTGCTAAGCTGTCAGTTTAACTAAATGTGTTTAAACCTCGCTACCCACACCAAACGTAACAGAGCCCGCTTTGTTGGGCGCCCGATTCGTTTCTACAACGCGTCCTCCAGTGAGTGCTTCGGTAACACCGGCGCCATCCCAGCCACCGAAACCACGCCCTTTCGCCCGCGCAGTCCCTATGCCGTCGCCAAAGCCGCCGCCTTCTGGCAGGTTGCCAACTACCGAGAAGCCTACAATCTGTTTGCCTGCTCGGGGATTCTGTTTAACCACGAATCCCCGCTACGCCCGGCGCGCTTCGTGACCCGCAAAATCATCGCCACCGCCTGCCGCATTGCCGCTGGCTCGGACGAACACTTAAGCATCGGCAACACGGACATCATTCGTGACTGGGGTTGGGCGCCCGAATATATTGATGCCATGTGGCGGATGCTGCAGCAGGATGAGCCGGATGACTATGTCATTGCCACCGGCCATTCATGCAGTCTCAGTGACTTCATTGCCGAAACCTTCGCTGCGCTTGATCTCGACTGGCGCGATCATGTACAGGTCGATCAAAGTCTGTTTCGCCCCACCGACCTGCCACGCAGCCAGGCCGATCCCGGCAAGGCGGCTGAGCGCCTCGACTGGCGCGCGCATATGCGCGTCCCCGATATCGTCCGCGCCATGATCGCGGCCGAATCCAAATAAACGCCGGTGGTGACCTCATGGTTCGCTCATTCCTGTGCGCGCTCCAGGGAGGCAATCCGGGGTGGTTTCACTTTGACAGACGGGACAATAGAAGCTGGAGCGCTGGCCGATGCGCAGGACTTCTATCGGGGTTGCGCACTGATGGCAGGGTTTGTCGGCGCGGTTGTAGACATGCAGGGATTGGGCAAAATAGCCAGGATGGCCATCTTCGCGCAGAAAATCCCGCAGGGTGGTGCCGCCCTGTTCGATGGCGGCACTGAGCACTTGTTTGATTGCAATGGCCAGACGTTGATAGCGTGCTTGGCTGATGCTTCCAGCGGCCTGTGCGGGATGGATGCCGGATAGAAACAGCGCTTCGTTGGCGTAGATGTTACCAACGCCGACCAGCACGCGACTGTCCATAATCAGGTTTTTCACTGCCAGGTGCCGCTTGCGCGCAACCCGGTACAAATAATCACCGTCGCAGGCTTCGGACAGTGGTTCGGGGCCCAGGTTGGCGAGTAGGGGATGTGACGTGACTGGGGTGGGGATCCATTGGAACAGGCCAAAGCGGCGCGGATCGTGCAGCCGCAGACTGAGGCCGGATTCCAGCAGCAAATCAATATGATCGTGCTTTCGATAGTCCGTAATTACGGGAGTCAGGCGCAGGCTGCCGGACATGCCCAGATGGATCAGCACAGCGCCTTCCTCAAGCGTCAGCAGCAGGTATTTGGCGCGGCGGTGCAGGTGCAAAATGCGCTGTCCCGGCAGCAGTGCTTCGGTCTCGTTCGATACCGGCTGACGCAGGCGTCGATCGCGGACCAGCAGACGCTGAATGCGTTGCCCTGTTAGCGCCGGGGCAATGCCGCGTAACGTGGTTTCGACTTCAGGGAGTTCGGGCATGGGGGCGCGATTCGTCGGTAAGCGTCGGAGTTGCCGTCGTGCCAGTCGGCTCGGGGGCGGACAGATAGGCCGCTGGCGCTGCCAGCAGCGGCAGCAGCCAACGATCGTCGATCAGCAGGATGTCATGGCCGGCGCGCAGATAACGGCGTCGGTCAATCGGTTCGGCGCTGCCGGCGTCCAAGCGCCGGTCATTCAACTCCAGCACGAACCAGGGATTATCCAGCCCCAGCTCTGCCAGCTTGGTGGCGCGTGCCTCGCGCCCGCTCAGATCGGTCGGATCGCTTAGGTCGCTCAGAGTAAAGGCCGGATTGGCTGGTGCCCGCAGCAGCGCATCAATGCGTTCACTCATGGCCGGGGTGACAGGTCCGCGCTGTGGCGCGCGCAGCATCCAGCCGGTCGGGCTGGTCTCAAGGACCAGCGCTGGGCGATCACCATGGCGCAGCCGGATATGAGTGACTTCAGTGGGCGTCAAACCGACCCGAGCCGCCAGTCCCGGCGGTGGCGCGGGCTGCCAGCGCGTGAGCCACAGCAGCAGTGCGCAAATCAGCAGCAGCACCCCATTGATCAGCCAGCGTTCCTTCATGCATGGTCTCCTTGATCAGGCATGGCGGCGCCGCCAGTGGGTCAATACCGCCAGCGTCAGCAAGCCGCAGGGTAGCATCACCAGCGCAAACAGGCTGAGTGCGAAGGCGCGCTCTGGGGTCAGGGACAGCGGTGGTTCGGTATTTTGGGTATTGGTTAGCATGAGTTCGACGCCACTGAGCCAGCGCAGCAGACGCAGGCCCAGCGCGCGGTTGGCGCCGCGTTCCAGAGCTGCGTTGCTGAGGAAATCCCCATCGCCGATCAGCACCAGGCGCTGCTCACCCAGAGCGCTACTGTCCATTGCAGCGGCACCACCGGCACGCAGAGCATTGGGCACTGGGCGCGTCAGGATCTGGGCAAAGGTCAGTGGTCCCGGCGCTTCGTCGCGTGATGCATCGCGCGTGATCTGACCACGGATGGGGCCAGTCTCATTCCAGCTTTGTTCGCTGCTGTGCAGGGTGGTGATCGACTGCCAGGCAGGCGCCATGCCAGATGCAAAAGCCAGCGTGCCGGGAAAGAAGGCTGGTGCGCTCAGCCCCTGCCACAGCGGATGCTCCGGCCAGTCGCTGATTACCACCACACTGGGCGTCTCGACATCAAAGGCGTCTCCGCTGGCATCGACGATCTGCCCTGGCAGGCGGCTGATACCCAACGCTTGCGCCAGCGGTTCATAGCCCTGCCAGTCGCCAGGGTCGAGCAGCCACAACAGATTGCCACCGGTGGCAACATATTCGATCAGGGCTTCGACTTCGCCGGGAAACAACTCAATGACCGGGGTACTGAGCAGCAGCACGGCAGTGTTGGAGGGGATGCGGCTCAGGCGCGCGAGATCGACCTGTTGCAGGCGAAATCCGCGTTGCTCAAGCCAGCGCGCCAAGCGGCCAATATCGCGACCGGTCCCGCCGCTGGGACTGCGCTCGCCATGTCCTTCCAGAATGGCGATCCAGGGAGCCTGCGTCAGGCTTAGGCGCGCGATGGCATTGGTCAGGGCGGCTTCGTCGAGCCGGATCAGGCTTTCGCGCCGTCCCTGATACTCCAGCACCAGTTGACCAAGGCGTTGCACATCAAAGTGTCGCGCCTGCTCAGGCGCGTGGATTGGGTCGATATACTCCACCTGCACCTGATCGCTGGCGCGGCGATAGCGCATCAGCACCTGTTCGATCTCCCGCGCCAGCGGATGGTCCGAGGCGACAAAAACGCGCAGCTTCAGGGGCGCCTCCAGTCCGGCCAGTACGTCCAGACTTTCGCGACTCAAGCCATTGCGCCCGGCGCTCGACCAGTCCCAGTAGATGTCATGCCGCGCTAAATGCCAGCCGGCCAGTACCACCACAGCCATCAGCAGGAGCACATAGACGAGATCAGCCAGGCGTCGTCCGAGGGCCTGCCACTGCGCCGAGCGAAGCCCATTGGGGGTGGCGCTGGGGGTGGCGGTAACGGCAGTGCAACCTGAATCCGGTGACGGCGGTGCGGGGGCGCTCATTGGTAGGGTCGATTCGCCAAGCGGCGTTCAGCCAGGGCCAGAAAGCCGGCGCTGAGCAGCACAAAGTAACCAAGATCGCTCAGGCGTACTGCGCCGATTAGGAACCAAAACAGATGCTGGCCCCAGGACAGCCAGTCGAACAGTTCCAGCGCCTGCATGCCGGCGGTGTCGGTGCGGTTGATCACCGACAGTAGAATCAGCAGCCCATAGGCGATCACGGTCGCTGCTCCCGGCTGGGCGCTGAGGCTGGCGGCAAAGAGCCCCACGGCAGCAAACAACAGACCCAGCAGCCAGAGTCCCAGGGTCGCGGACAGGCAGAGCCCGAGATCCACCGGCGCACCCAGCAAGGCGAGCGCCAGGCACAGACATCCAGGCAGAGCGCACAAGGCGAGCAGCACCAGCGCCAGCGCCAGCCATTTGCCGAGCAGAATGTCCAGCGGCCGCAACGGTGCGGCAGCCAGCAGCGCATAGCGCCCGTCGCGCCATTCGCTGCTCAGCAGGCGGCTGGCCAGCAGTGGAGCAATCAGCAGCACCAGCACTGAGGCAGCACCAAAAAGTTCCCGTACCAGACGCAGATTGAGGGCGTTGATTGACAGGGTTTCCAGCCGGTCGCTGTCAACTCCGACGAAAGGATCCAGCACGGTCAGAAAAACCCAGCCGAGAATCAGCGCGCAGGCGGCCAGCAGCAGCCACAGCAGCCCGGTTTGAAATAACGTCAGACTCTCGCGTCGGGCGATCACCCACAGCATGGCGTTCGTCCTCAGGCGGCGCGGTCGCGCACGCCAAAGCCGCTCAGGAACAGCCGTTCCAGATCATTCGGCTCGGGACCCAGCTCGGCCAAGCCAAAGCCACGCTCGACCAGCATGCGGCTGAGCTGCGCCGGGCTGGTGCCCGGATGCAAGTGCAGCCGCATGCGACCATCGTCCAGCGCTTCGGCACTGGCCACTGGCTCCAATGCTGCCAGCGCGGCCGGGCGACTCGGTGGCACTAGGCGTACTCGCAGCGCAACGCTGGCCGCAGGCGTTGCCGGGGCAGTTCCTGCTGGCCCTTGCGGGGCTCCCTGATACAGCGTCTGGCCCTCGCGCAGGATGAGTACGGCCTTGCACAGATGCTGCACCTCATCGAGTCGGTGGCTGGAGAAAATAACCGCGCAGCCGCGTTCCGCACGGCGGCGAATCAGCGCGCGCAGCTCCTGGCTTTGCAAGGGATCAAGCCCATCACCCGGCTCATCGAGCAGTAACAGTGCTGGATTATGCAGCAGAGCCTGTGCAAGGCCGACGCGCTGGCGATAGCCTTTTGACAGATGTCCCAGCAGACGCTGGCGCACGGACTCCAGACCACATTCAGCGATTACCTCATCGACCGCTGCGCGCAACGCCGCCGCGCGCAATCCGTGTAGACGAGCGCAATAGCACAGATAGTCATGCAGGTGCAGATCGGGATACAATGGCGGGCGTTCGGGCAGATAGCCAAGCTGCTGTTTGGCGGCCCGGGGGGCGCGCAACAGATCATGGCCACAGATACGAATGCAGCCCTGATCGGGGGCTAGTTGACCGGCCAGCAGTTGTAGGCAGGTGGTCTTGCCGGCGCCATTGGGGCCAAGCAAGCCCAGAATGTCGCCGCGCTCCAGGTGCAGATGCAAATCCCGCAACGCTTGGCGCGCGCCAAACTGACGGCTCAGTGCCTTAACTTCCAGAACCCTTTCCATGCTGCGATCATTACGCGAGTGCGTGACTCTGGAACTGGCTGCTGGAGCCAGCAGGCTGGAGGGGGCTTTTAGAGCGTGGATGCCCGCAGCAAATCAAAGCTGGGGCTTGGCCTGGCACAGCTGTGCGCACCAAGCCGATACCAGGATAGGCTATTTAATCTTGCCTTCCTTGTACATCACATGCTGACGTACGACGGGATCGTACTTCTTGATTTCCATCTTGCCTGGCTGATTGCGCTTATTTTTGGTGGTCGTGTAAAAATGACCCGTACCGGCGCTGGAATTAAGGCGGATTTTGTCTCGTGCTGCCTTGGCCATGCTGAATCTCCTGGGATCTTAAAGCCCCTGATAGGCTGAATGGGAAAAAGGCTTAGATGTTCTCGCCGCGCGCGCGCAACTCGGCAACGACGGACTCAATGCCCTTTTTATCGATAATGCGCATCCCTTTGGTGCTAACACGCAGACGCACCCAGCGCTTTTCAGCGTCCATCCAGAATCTGTGATAGCGCAGATTCGGCAAAAAACGACGTCGGGTTTTGTTATGAGCGTGGGAAACGTTATTACCGGACAGCGGACGCTTGCCGGTAACCTGACAGACTCGAGACATGGCGGCTGACCTCAATAGAATCTTGTGCCCGGCCGGTGGTGCGGGATTGCTCGACAGTCGCGCGCACGCACCAAACCGATGTGAACCGCGAAGTTTAGCTGGATGGCATCAGCCGGTCAAGGGGTTGCGCTGAGCGCACCGCTGACCGCCATGGGTACAAAGCTTGGTGCAACGCCGCGATAATCTGCATCTGAATGGCTCGGGTTTGCTAGGCTTGGGGTGCACAAGCTCTGAATCTGTACGGCTCGCTCCCGCGTTGCGTCATGACTCGCAGACTTGAGCTGGGGCAGAGATATCAGGCCGTCAATCCGGACCCATGCCATGCTGAACCTGAAAAACATCCGTCTGCAACCCAAACTGATCGGGCTGATGCTGCTTTCCAGCCTGGTTCCCCTGATACTGGTCAGCTTGCAGAGTGTGCAGTCTGCGCAAAATGCTTTGCTGAAGGAAACCAATGCCCGGCTCGAAGCCGTGCGTAGTATCAAAAAAGGGCAGATCGAACGTTATTTTTCCGAGCGGGAGGCTGACATCGGTGTCCTGGCTGATGTAATCAGGAAAATTCAGGCCGATGCGGTCGCTGGTCTGGCCATCGTACATGATGAAAAACGCGGCCAGATCGAGCGCATTATGCACCGCTGGCGCACCGAGCTTGCCGGTTTCGCAGCCGACAAACGTCTGTCCGCCGCCTTGGCTGCTTTAGCCACCCGGTCGCATCAACCGCCACATCAGCTATCCAATCCGAATCCGGATCAGGCTCAGGCGTCGGTCGATGAGCCGGGTTATGAACTGGACCCTGAGCTGGGCCGAACGCGCAGCGAGGTCCTGAATCAGGTGCTGGGCACCGACCTGCGCGCCACGAATGTTCGCCCCACCGAAGCTCGCAGCCTACAGACACCGCCGCCGGTGACGCAGCACGAGCTGTTGGAGGTAACGGCGCAAGCGTTTGGCTGGACTGACCTGCTGCTGCTCGACACCTCCGGGCGAGTGCTCTATACGCTGGCCAGCCCGGCGCGCGTCGGACAACCGGCGCTGGGCGCACTTGCCGCTGGCGTTGAGCAACTCCGTAATGACCCAAGCCTGAGCCTGACCTGCGCCGACTTCCGCCCCGACCCCAGCGCGGACAATGCCCAGACCGCCTTTGTCGTCGCCAGGGTGTCTGCGGCTGGTCGGGGCGCTAGCGGCTTTGTTGCCATTCCCCTCAGTGCGCAGCAGCTGAACCAGGCTGTCCAGACTCGCACCGGCATGGGCGAAACGGGTGAGACCTATCTGGTGGGCCAGCAGGACGGCAAGCGTGCGTTTCGCAGCGACATGCTCACCATGGGCCAGGGGCGCTATGTCATCGGCGCTCCCATTGATACCCCCTATATCAGGCAGGCGTTGCAAGGGGATTTGGTACAGGACATTTATACTGACAGCAGCGGTCAGCCCGTACTCATCCAGGCCGGCCCCCTGGACATCCCGGGGCTGGATTGGGCCATCGTTACCAAAAAGAATCTGGAGGCAGCCCTCACCGAACGCGCCCCCGGCGAACAGCAGGACATCTTCGCGCGCTATATCGAGCAATACGGTTACTATGATCTCTTGTTGATTCACCCGGATGGGCAGGTGTTCTACACGGTGGCCAAGGAGTCCGACTATGGCACCAATCTGATCGACGGAGAATTTCACGATTCCAATCTGGCTGAACTGACACGCGAGGTTCTGCGCACCGGCTCCTTTGGTCTGGCCGATTTTGCCCGCTACGCGCCTTCCAACGGAGCGGCGGCTTTTATCGCCCTTCCTTTAAAGCGCAACAACAAGATCGAGATGGTGGTAGCCCTGCAATTGCCGTTGCAACCCATTAACGCCATCATGCAGCAACGCAGTGGCATGGGCAAAACGGGCGAGACCTATCTGGTCGGCCCGGATAAGCGCATGCGCTCAGATTCCTTCCTCGACCCCGAAAATCGCACGGTGTCCGCCTCCTTTGCCGGCACGGTCGCCAACAATGGCGTCGATACTGCGGCCAGCCGTGCCGCCCTGGCCGGTGAGACCGGCACCCGGATTGTCATCGACTATAATGGCAACCCCGTGTTGTCGAGCTTTACCCCGATCACTGTCGCCGGCATCACCTGGGCGCTGTTGGCAGAAATTGATCGCGCCGAGGTCATGGCACCGGTTTGGCGTCTGATCCGCACCACGACCTGGCTGACGGGTCTTTTTATCGTCCTGGTGATCGTGCTGGCGATCTCGGTTGCACGCAGTCTGAGCAAGCCACTGGTGGAGGCTGTTCAGTTTATTCAGAAGGTTGCGGCTGGCGATCTGCGCGCCGATGTCAGTTCAGAGCGCAAGGATGAAATCGGCGCCATGCTGACCGCCATGCATGTGCTGGTCGAGCAACTGCGCGAGATTGTCGGCGAGGTGCTGGTCGGCGCCGATAACCTCAGCTCCGCCTCCAGCGAGGTCAGCTCCACCGCCCAGGCGCTCAGTCAGAGCGCCACTGAACAAGCCGCCAGTGTTGAGGAAACCACCGCCAGCATTGAGGAACTCAATGCCTCAGTGCAGCAGAATACCGAGCACGGGTGCACCACCAACGGCATCGCCAAAAGCTCGGCCGAGGAAGCGCGTATCGGTGGTGAGGCCGTTACGCGCACGGTCAGTGCGATGAAGGCGATCGCCAGCAAAATCGGTATGATTGAGGAGATTGCTTACAAAACCAATCTGCTTGCACTCAACGCAGCTATTGAGGCGGCACGCGCCGCAGAGCATGGCAAAGGCTTCACCGTGGTGGCCGCCGAGGTGCGCAAGCTGGCTGAAAACAGCGGCGTGACGGCGCAGGACATCAACCAGCTCGCCACCAACAGCCTGTCCATCGCCGAGGAGGCCGGGCGGGTGCTGAAGCACATGGTGCCAAACATCATTAAAACCGCCGACCTGATTGCAGAGATCACCTCGGCCTGCGGCGATCAGGCCTCGGGTATCGGGCAAATCAGCGATGCTATGGGCCAGCTCGACAAGGCCACGCAGCAGAATGCGTCCTCATCCGAAGAGCTGGCCGCGACCGCCGAAGAACTCAGCGGACAGGCGGCGCAGTTGCAGGAAACCATGAGCTTCTTCAAAGTGTCGCAGGGCAGGCCGGTGTCAGACAAGGCACGACGCTCGCCTGGTGGCAGTACCGGCCGCCACACCAGCCCCAAGGTCGCCAAATCTCGTCGTCGGAGCTCGGGGAACTTCGGCCTGGATGGCGATGATGACGACATGCATTCACAAGACTTCGAACGCTTTTAGGCGGAGACCCTGATGACTGAGGCAATAGCATCCCAACAGCCACGCAGTGCCGCGACCGACAGCGCGGATGAAGCCAACCAGTACCTGACTTTCTCGGTCGCGGAAGAATGGCTGGCGATGCCCATCAATGCGGTACAGGAAATCATCGAAACGCCACGGATTACCCAGGTGCCCATGACGCCGGAATATATCCGTGGTGTCATCAACCTGCGTGGCAATGTGGTACCCATTGTTGATTTGGCTGCGCGCCTGAATCGTGGTGCCGCAACCCTGTCCAAGCGCAGTTGCATCGTGGTGGTTGAGGTGGTACTCAATCGCAGCAGCTATGTGTTTGGCATGCTGGTCGATGAGGTCAAAAATATTCTGGATATTCCGCGTGAGAATGTCAGACCGGCCCCCACCTTCGGCTCGGACATCAGCACCGACTTCATCCAGTCGATGGGACGGGTGGAGGATATCTTCGTGATCATCCTCGCTATCAACCATGTGCTGTCGGTGCAGGAGCTGGCTGAACTCAAGCGGATGGCCGAAGGCGCCGGCATCGGTGATACCGAGGTTCAGTAGTCCTGCGCCAAGCCCAGCGCTAGTTTCGCTGAGGATACAGTGGCGCCAGGACGCTGGCTGCGTCCTCTTCGGTGCTTTGTTCCCCGGCCTGTGTCAGCGCGCCGCGCACCTGATCCCAGAATCCCTGCCCCGACCAGCCAGCCCCCGAAGGGGCATAGAGCGCGCGCTCCAACTCCGCAAGAGCGCTTTGCGCGGCTTCGACTGTCGCGTCTAATGGCGCAGTGCGTCCCAAGCGTCGCGCCAGCATGGCGAGATTCAGCGGCGGATCATCGGGCCAGCGCGTGCGCGCCAGCGCCAGCAGCGCCTCGGCAGTGCCGGGCGCATCATGCTGGTCGGCCGCTTGCCGCACGGCTTCGCGCAGGGCGCTCTGACGCGGCGGTGGCGCGGCGGATGCAGCCGTTTGGCTCAGGCGCGGCTGAATCAAGCCCTTTTTTCTGGCGATCATGATCGCTCCAACCCCGGCGGCAGCCAATACCAGTAGTCCGATCAGGGCGCCCAGAATCAGTCTAATATTCGCATTGGAAGCGCTAGTACTTTGGCCGCTGGTGCT
The DNA here is from genome assembly GCF_016583795.1 of Rhabdochromatium marinum. GTDB lineage: Bacteria > Pseudomonadota > Gammaproteobacteria > Chromatiales > Chromatiaceae > Rhabdochromatium > Rhabdochromatium marinum. The sequence continues at coordinate 45,214 of NZ_NRRS01000013.1, forward strand.
TTGGCTACTATTGGTGTCGGGTGCTGCTGCTACATTGGTGGTGCTTTGCGGCGCTGGCTGATCTGCCGATGCAGTGGCATCGGATGGCGCGGCGGCCGCCGCAGCAGGCGATGTCGGCGCCTTGGTTGCCGGCGGCGGTGCGCCAGCAGCGACAGTCAGATTCAGCGCCGGCACTCGTGTCTCACGCTCACGCTCGGCCTTGATATCCCACCAGCGCACATGCAGCTCGGGCAGCTGCAAGGAACCAGCCTGCGTGGGAATCAGCGTCATTGACTGCTTGCTGACCGCGTAGACCGCCTGCCCATCGGTGCGGGTTTCCTTCTTGGTCGGCTCGCGATAGCTGCGCACCGCAGCGGGAATGCGCATGTTCACATCCGGGATCTGGCTGCCGGCCAGCCCCTTGGCAACTAGCGTCAGGGTGCGGGTCACCGGCTCACCCACGCGCAACGCGGGTGGTTGCTGAGCCCAGGAGTCTTCGACACTGAGCGCCTCGGCCGGCAGCCAGTGCTGACCGCTGAAATCCTCCGGTCGCGCCTTGACTTGTAGCGTTAGCGCGCGACTTTGGGCACGCACCGGCTGCCCAGACTCAAACAGCGACAGCGGACCGCTGGTAAAATCCGTCGCAAAGGGAAAATCCTGAAACATCCGATCCAGGCGCGAGCGCTGCGTACCGGCGCCAGCCCCAGCCCCCGAGCCACGACCGGCGCCAGTCATCAGCTCACCTTCGAATATCACCGGCGGAATGCGTAGAGTGCCACTGTGCTCCGGGCTCAGGCTATAGCGCCGTTCAATGACCTGATAGTCGCGCCCGTCGCGGCGGCTGCTATAGCGCCGATCCGCTCCCAGACGCTCCAACACCGCGCCCTCGGCACGCGGATCGCTCAGACTGCCGCCGCGCAGCGGCTGCGCGCTATACAGGCGCACCACCAGCGGCAATTGCTGCTGCACCATCACCGGATCATCGGCGCTCACCCCTTCGGGTCGTTCCAGCGTCAGCTCGACGAAGACATCGTCACCGGGGTGGCCAAGCGCACCCTCGGGCGTCTCGCTCACCTGCACCGACAGCGGCTGGGTGCGCTCGGCACCAACACTGAGCGCTGGAATGCGCAGCTCACCCAGGCGTCGGGGCTTGAGGCTGATGCGCCATTGCTGACTACTGCTGGAGCGGCCATTGATAATGCTGATCTGCGAACCGCGACTGGTGCCCAGGATGTCGAAATCCTGTTCCAGCGGGGTCAAATCCGGTTCAGCAGTCTGTCCCAGGCCACTGGCCTCAATGCTCAGGGTCAGTACTTCGCTCTCATAGAGCTGCTGGCGGTCAAGCGTGGCCGTGACAGCGGCGTTGGCCAGCAGTGGGCACATCAATGTCAGGATCAGCAGGAGTACACATCCTGTTCGGTGGTGCATGGCTTGCCTCATCATGGTCTTATCGCCTCCAGTCAGCCGCTTTGCTTACCAGGGTTTCCCGGCTGCGACATTTTGTTCCGGGCCGACGCGCTGGCTGTATTGATAAAGGAATTTGCGTCGCAGTAGACCGGCCGGGTCATCCGGAATGCGTCTCAGCCATTGCTCGGCGGCCGCGCGGGCTTCCTGCTCCTCAGGTGTACCCTCGGAGTCCGCAGAGGCGGCGGCTGATGCGGGCGTCTGATCAGCCTCAGGTTCAGAGTCATCCGACTGCGCGGCAGCAGCAGCCTCGCGGTAGTCCTCAGCCGCTTGCTGTTCGGCTTGCTGATCGCGTGCCGGTGCGGCCTGGTCATCACGCGCTGAGTCTTGATTGTCTGATTCGTGCTCGTCACCAGAAGGCGACTGTGATGACTGATCCGAAGGCTGGGCGTTTTGCTGCTCGGCTGATTCCTCAGCCGAGGATTCGTCATTCTGGGATGCCTGGGGATTCTGTTCACCGCTGTCCGCAGCCTGATTATCCTCTGAAGAGGAGCCGGACGACTCCTGTTGCTGCGCGTCGTCCGCCGATGAATTGTCCTGATTTTGCTCCTGACCCTGTTGGTCCTGAGTCTGTTCAGAAGAATCCTCGCCTGACTGACCATCCTGATTTTGCTGTTCCTGTTGTTTTTGCTGCTGTTCCAGCAATTTTTTAACCTGTTCGTGATTGTAGCGCGCATCCTCATGATCCGCCTGCAACGCCAGTGTCTCTTCATAAGCCGCCAGGGCATCTTCAAGCGCGCCGGCTCGGGCCAGGGCATTGCCGCGATTGTAGTGGTCAGTGGCCGTATTTCCAGCCGCGAAATTCTCAGCGGCGGCTTGATAATCGCCAGCACGATAGGCAGCTGTGCCGCGACGCTGGGGATCGGGCGCCAGCGCGCGGGCGCGCTCGACATCTCCCTGCGCCAGAGCCTGAGCGGATTGTTGATCCGGGCGCTGCCACAGATCTTTCCAGCCGAATGCCTGGGCCGGCGCTGGTGTTCCTAGCAACAGCGGCGCAACCAACAGTGGCAGGGCGGCCAGCAGCCAGCCACGCCGAAAGGCCAGGGCCGCCAGCGGCAGCAGTGCCAGCGCAATCCAGGGGCCGAGCGGATACCAGGCCTGGGCTTGGTTGTCGGTCAGCTCGGCCGGAAGCGCGCGCCCAGGATCACCTGCACCCAGGGTAGCGTTCAGATCCTCATCATTGGAGGTTAGGGGCGCATAGGCTCCAGCGCCAGCGCGTGCCAGCGCGCGCAGGGCTTGAGTATCCAGCCGGCTAATGACTGGCCCCTCGGCACGACGGATGCCGGGCACCGGTGCGCCTTGCTCAGAGCCGACGCCAATTACCGCCAGGCGATGACCGGCGGCTTGCAAAGCCCGGGCCGCTGCCAGCGCGCGTTCATCGCCGGCATCATCGGTGATCAGCACCACCTCGCCGTGCGTGGCACCGGCTTGCTTCAGCAGGGCGCCAGCCCGTTCTAGCGCCAGATCAGGACGGCTGCCGTCGACCGGCATAATCTCCGGTTGCAAGGCGTCGAGCATGGCGGTGATGGTCGCGGCATCCTGCGTCAGCGGCGCGACCGTGAAGGCGTCACCGGCAAAGGCAATGAGGCCGACGCTGCCGTCTTTGACCTGAGCGAGAATATCCGCCACCTTGTAGCGTGCTCGCGCCAAGCGGGTCGGTGTCAGATCCGTGGCCAGCATGGAGCGGGACAGATCCAGCACCACCACGCGCGCAACACCGCCGCTGAAGGTCGGCACCGGCTTGCGCTCGATGGTTGGATTGGCCAGCGCCACCACCGCGATCAACCAGGCCAGTCCCAGCAGGATGAAAGGCAAACGGGTCGTCAGGCGATTCAGCGCCTGCGGCTCAATGGTCAGCACCGGCAACAGGCGAGGGTCAATCACCCGTCGCCAGGCGCTGTTATCACCCGTGCTCGTCGCACTCAGCCACAGCAGCGGCGCCAGTGGCACCAGCGCGAGCAGCCACCAGGGATTCAGGAAATGAAAATCGCTCATGGTTGAAACCCACTAAAACATGCACAAATCGTTTGAACCCGATTCCGATCCCGATCCCGATCCATATCCCCTATTCATTGAAGGCACTGCGCAGCGATCCGGAGGCACGCCCCACGGCAACCAGGGCGCTCAGCACCAATGCAGCACCGAGCGGCCAGGCGAACAATTCGGCCACTGGGCGGAACCCTTCCTGCTGGGATTCAACTGGTTCCAGTTCGTCGAGCAGGGCATAGATGGATTGCAATTCGCGCAGGTCGCGGGCGCGGAAATAGCGTCCGCCGGTTTGCTCAGCGATCTGTTTGAGGGTGCGTTCATCCAGCGGATTGCGTCCCAGGGACATTCCGAAGGGACCGCGCGGATCGGCGCCAACGCCAATGGTGTAGATACGCACGCCGGCCTCGGCGGCCAGTTCGGCGGCCTTCTCGGGCGTGATGGCTCCGGCGGTGTTGGCGCCGTCGGTCAGCAGAATCAGCACTCGCTGCTCGGCGGGCTGATCGCGCAAGCGCTTCACCGCCAGGCCGATGGCATCGCCAATGGCGGTATCCTTGCCGGCTAGGCCGATGGCGGCTTCAAACAAAAGCGTGCGCGCTGTTTCGCGATCAAAGGTCAGCGGGGTTTGCAAATAGGCCTGCTGACCAAACAGGATTAAGCCGATGCGATCCCCGGCGCGGCGCTCGATAAAATCACCCGCCACCGCTTTCACGGCTGTTAGGCGGTCGGTGACGCGCGCGCCGATGACCATGTCTTCTTCCACCATGGAGCCGGAAATATCCACCGCCAGCATGAGATCGCGCCCGGCCAATGGCAGAGGAATCGGTGCGCCGATCCATTGGGGTCGGGCGGCTGCGATCACCAGCAGCAGCCAGATTAGCAGCGCCAGCCACAGTCGCAGGCTCGCCGGAGCGGAGGTGCCCTGGCTCGCACGCCCCTGCATCAGCGTGGCGTAAAAAGGCACCCGCAGTGCCGCTCCTTCCAGCGCCGGTGCGCGTGGCAGAAAGAGATAAACCAACAGTGGTAAGGGTAAGGCCACAAAGGCCCACAGGTGAGCAAAGCCAAAGGTCATTCCGAGGGCTCCAGGCGTTGCGGATCGTCGCGATTCATAAATTTTTCGTCAGCCAGGTGCGTGCTAATGCCCGCAGTGCCGGGCCGTCACAGGGGGGCGCCAGTGCATAGGGGCCCTGCGCCAGCACTTGGCCGGCACCATCGGCGAATTGCCCACCCCCGCCGGTGTGATCGAGAAATTCCAGCCAGGGCGTTCCGGTCAGATCCGCGACCTGCTCGCGCGGGAAACGCCGCAGCGCCACGCGTTTGAGCAGTGCCGACACTCCGGCAATCAATGCTTGGCAATCATCGGTGGCCGGCAGGGCGGCCAGCTCGCGCAGCACCCGGGCGCGCAGCCGGCGCTGCTGCCACTGGCGCCACAGCACGCGACTGAGTCCAATCAGCAGCGTCAGGAGCATGAGTGCTAGCAGCCACCAGCCAGGCGCCGGTGGCCACAGCGATGGCAGGGCCGGTTCATGGATGTCGCGCAGGTTCAGCCCAGCTGGTAGTGCCTGGGACGCAGCGACTGGCAGCGCTTGGGGCGCCGCAGCGGATGCGACTGGGGCCAGTGCGACTGAGGCCAGACTTGTCAGAATTGCCAACGCCGCTTTCATGCCACCGCCTCCCGGGATCTGGCAGCAGGAGTACTGTTGCGGCTCAGGGCGTGCGTAACCACCGTAGCTGGATCCTCATGGGTCAGGCAGCCGTGCAATCGCAGGCCGCAGCGCTCCAGGCGTGCGCGTATCTGGGCGCGTTGTTCTGCGAGTACTCGTTGATAATCGTTGCGCAGTCCACGGCTGAGGGTGTCGAGCAGGCCGGAGCGGCGCCCGTCGCTGATGCGGTAGCGTCCCGGCGGCGGCGGGGCCAGCTCAAGCGCATCGAGGATTTCAACCGCTAGCACGGTGTTATGCACCCGCAGCTGACTCAGATGGCGTTCGGTCTCGGCATCGGCGCTGGCGAAATCGGACAGTAACCACACCAGGCTGCCGGGGCGAATGACATGGCGCAGCCGCGCCAGCGCGCGGTTCAGTTCCCCGGCCGGTGCCTCATGGGCGGCCAGGCCCAGATTCGGATCGCCCGCGGCCACCAAGGCACGAATCAGCCGCATTTGCCCACGCCGACCGCCCGCTGGCGCGATCTCGCGATGCTGGCCATCAAACAGCAAGGCGCCGATGCGGTCGCCGCGACTGATGGTCGACCAGCCAATGAGGGCTGCCAGGCGCGCGGCCATCACAGACTTGAAGGCGCCCCGGCTGGCAAAGAACATGCTGGGGCCGAAGTCGGCCACCACCACCACCGGACGCTCGCGCTCCTCATCGAACACCTTGACATGGGCATGTCCGGCGCGCGCTGTGATGCGCCAGTCCATGTTGCGGATGTCATCTCCGGCCTGATAGTGGCGCGACTCGCGATAGTCCATGCCGCGTCCGCGAAACCGCGACTGATGCTGGCCTGCCAACACCGAGCGGCTGGCACGCGGCGGCTTGGTGCTGAGCCGCGCCGCGCGCGAGCGCAGAGCGATCAGGTCAGTAGCATCCACCCGCCAGTCAGCATCAGGCGCCGTTGCAGTGGCAGTTGCGGTCGCAGTCATGGGCAACGTCTCCAGCCGGATGAGTCCTTGGTCGAGGACTTAGATAAGCGGGACATGCTTAATCAGTTCCGCCACAAAGCGATCCACCGTGACGCCTTCGGCCTCGGCGGCATAGCTCATCAGCACACGATGGCGCAGCACGTCGAAGACAACACTGTGAATATCCTCGGGCGTCACATAGTCGCTGCCGCGCAACCAGGCGCAGGCGCGGGCGCAGCGGTCGAGCGCAATGGTGGCACGCGGGCTAGCGCCATAATCGACCAGGCGCGCCAATTCGCGGTCGTAAGGCGCCGGATCGCGGGTGGCCAGCACCAGTTGCACCAGGTATTCCTCCAGATTATCCGCCATGTGTAGCGTCATGACCTGATCGCGGGCGGCAAAAATCTGCTCACGACTGACCAGCGGCGTCGGGGCCGGCTCACCGTGCGCGCGTCCGCTGATCTCGGCGCGGGCAATGGCCAGAATCTGGCGTTCGACGCGCGGATCCGGGTAATCGACCCGCACATGCATCAAAAAGCGGTCGAGTTGCGCTTCCGGCAGCGGATAGGTGCCTTCCTGCTCAATGGGGTTTTGCGTGGCCATGACCAGAAAGGGTTCTGGCAGCGGATAGGTGCGTCCGCCGACAGTAATCTGGCGCTCACCCATGGCTTCGAGCAGCGCCGACTGCACCTTGGCCGGAGCGCGGTTGACCTCGTCGGCCAGAATCAGATTGTGAAACAGCGGGCCACGCTGGAAGTGAAATTCGCCGGTCTCCGGGCGATAGATATCGGTGCCGGTCAGGTCGCCCGGCAGCAGATCAGGCGTAAACTGCACGCGCTGGAAGTCGCCGGCGATGCGCGCTGCCAGCGCCTGAATAGCCGAGGTCTTGGCCAGCCCGGGGGCGCCTTCTACCAGCAGATGCCCCGAGGCCAGCAGCGCGATCAGCAGGCGCTCGACCAGGCCCTCCTGCCCGAGAATACGCGCGCGCAACTGCCGGCGCAGCTCGGCAAAGGCGGCAGCGGTCTCCGCCAGATCCGTGGGTGCCTGCGCGGCGGCGACAGGCGTGCCCTTGCTCAGATCGGGGGCGCCCGGTGGTGTCGAAGCACTTGGGCTATGCGTTGCATTCATGCAAAATCTCCCGTCGAAATCATGGTTGGCTGTCCTCAGCGTTGGGTCACACCGCTTGAGAGTTAATTTTGATCGTTAATTCGGCGCCTGATCCGGCATCTGATGGGGCAGCGAACGACTCTGCACCGCATCCGGCCCGGCGCTCGGCCGATAGGCTGGCTGTACCAGCCGGCCGTTGGCCGCGACCTGGGTCAGCCAGGTTTCGGCTGCCTGCCACCAGCGCTGGTTGGGCTGATCAGGCCAGGTCGGCCAGGCGACCTGAGCTACCTTAACAAAGCGCAGAGCGGTCAGGCTGGCGGTTGTGACAAACTGCCGCTGGCGCTGTTGATACTCCGCCGGCTCGACCCGCACCACGGCGGGGATGGCTGCAATGGGTTCACGACGCTGCCACTGCTCATTGAGCAATAAAGCCGTGACAAGAATCCCGGCCAGACAGACTAGCAGCAGCAGTGCCCGGTGCAGTCCTCGGCCAACACGCCGGCGCTTGCTTGCATCATCCACCATTGACGGCTCGCCGTGACAGGTTTGCGGGTGCTTGAGCCGCCCCCTGGCAAGCCCAGCTTTGAGCTTGGAAGCTTAAACGGCTTGGCCTTAACAGCAACGTGCGAAAAGATTACCGAATGGTAAGGTATCCGATGGCGGTGACACCTACAGGACGCAAACGCAAGCGCTCAACCTCTGCTGGCGCCTCAGTCACAACGAGCGGACGCCAGCCGCAGCGCTCCCTGATCACGCGCTGGGCGTGGCGGCTCGCCTGGCTGCTGGCGTGCTGTCTGGTGCTCTCGATCCTGGCGGTGGGTGCCTTGCGCTGGGTCAATCCACCCACGTCAGCCTTTATGCTGCAACATTGGCTGACCCAGCGTCTGGCCGGCGAGGCATCGCCCGCGCTTCACTACCAGTGGACAGACTGGGATGCCATCGCCGCGCCACTGAAACTGGCCGTGATCGCCGCTGAGGATCAACGCTTCCCCAGTCATCATGGCTTTGATCTGGTCGAACTTCAGGATGCCTGGAACAGCTTTCGCGAGGGCGGACGCCTGCGCGGTGCCAGCACCATCAGCCAGCAAACCGCCAAAAATCTGTTTCTGTGGGGCGGGCGGGATTATATGCGCAAGCTGTTTGAGGCCTGGTTTACGCTGCTGCTGGAGACATGGCTGCCGAAAACGCGCATTCTGGAGCTCTATCTGAACATTGCTCAGTTCAGCCCTGACACCTTCGGAGTCGGTGCCGCCAGTTGGCGTTATTTTGACCGGCCGGCCATCGCCATCAGCCCGGCGCAGGCGGCGCGTCTGGCCGCTGTGCTGCCCAATCCCATGTTGTACCGGCTCGATGAAGCGTCATCGGCGCGGGTTCAACGTCGCATGCGCTGGATTCGCCAGCAGATGAAGCAGTTGGGGGGTACGCGTTATCTTGACCGGCTGCCGGACTGATCACCGCCGCGCTCGACGGCTGTGGAGGCCCGAACGCTCATCAGATGCACACGGCGACTGTCGGCACGCAACACGGTGAAACGAAAGCCCTCGACTTCGATCCGCTCGCCGCGCACCGGCAGCTTGCCCAGCGCATGCACCACCAGGCCGCCGATGGTGTCAACATCCTCGCTGCTCAACTCGCTGCCAAAGTAGTCATTGAAATCCTCAATGCTGGTACGCGCCTTAACGGTGTATTCGCCCTTGCCACGCTTGAAGATGAAGGCACCTTCGTCGAAGTCGTGCTCATCCTCGATCTCGCCGACAATCTGCTCCAACACATCCTCAATGGTGGCCAGGCCGGCGGCGGCGCCGTATTCGTCCACCACAATGGCCATGTGATTACGACTGCTGCGGAATTCCTTAAGTAGCACATTCAAGCGCTTGCTCTCGGGCACAAAGATTGCGCTACGCAGGTGATCGCGAATGTTAAACGGACGCGTGTTGGCGCGGCTGCAATAGGCGAGCAAATCCTTGGCCAGCAGAATGCCGAGCACTTCGCCCTTGTCTTCGCCAGTGACCGGAAAGCGCGAATGTGAGGACTCCACGGCGACAGCGAAAATGTCTTCCAGTGCGGCATCACGCCGTACAGTGACCATCTCGGCGCGCGGAATCATAATATCCTCGGCGCGCAGATCCGAGACCTGGAGCACGCCTTCGATCATGCTCAGACCGTCGCGGTCGAGCAATACGCGGCGCTCGGCGTCTCTGAGAATTTCCAGCAGTTGGTTTTTATCGCGCGGCTCGCCACCAAGCAGCCGGCACAAGCGCTTGCGCCAGCCGCTTGGTGCTGGGCCGCGACACGATCGGTCATTGGCCATCGACGCTGTTGCCTGACTCCCCATGGCTGAATTCATACGGCGCGGCAAATCCTAACCCGATTAGAATGCGGGTTTCCAGCGCCTCCATTTGTTCGGCTTGTGTGGCGTCGAGATGATCATAGCCGAGCAGATGCAGGATGCCATGCACTACCATGTGCGCCCAGTGTGCCGCCACCGGCTTGCCCTGCGCCTCGGCTTCGCGGATCACCACTGGCGCGCAGATGACCAGATCCCCCAGGAAGCCGCTGATGGGTACGCCGGGCGGCGGCTCAAAAGGGAAGGACAGCACATTGGTCGGCCCCGAACGCCCGCGATAGTGCTGATTCAGCTCGGCGCTTTCGGGTTCATCCACAATGCGGATAGTGATTTCAGCCAGCTCGGGTGCGCCATCGACGGCGGCGAGCGCGGCCCGAGCCCAGTTCTCCAGTGCCTGCTGGATGGGGCGCGGTGCGATGGTCGCAAATTGCAGGTCCAGCACCAGCGGCGGCTCGGTCCTGGAGGATAATTCGACGGCGATTGGCATGGCAGGCGGCGGTGGTTCAAGCACGGAGTTTTGAAGAGGCATCAGCGACTGTACTGGCATTCTGCTGATCATGATCATCGTAGGCGTTGACGATACGCTGCACCAGCGCATGACGCACCACATCGCGTGAGGTGAAAAAAGTAAAGCTGATGCCGTTCACCGCGCGCAGCACCTCAATGGCGTGCCGCAATCCCGAGGGCTGACCATGCGGCAGGTCGATCTGGGTGACATCGCCCGTGACCACCGCCCTGGAGCCGAAGCCAATGCGGGTCAGAAACATCTTCATCTGCTTGGGGGTGGTGTTCTGAGCTTCGTCGAGAATAATAAAGGCATCATTCAACGTGCGCCCGCGCATGTAGGCCAGGGGCGCAACCTCAATGACATTGCGCTCAATGAGCTTGCTGACCCGCTCGAAGCCGATCATCTCAAAGAGCGCATCATAGAGCGGACGCAGATAGGGGTCGATTTTTTGTGCCAGATCGCCGGGCAAAAAACCCAGGCGCTCGCCGGCCTCGACCGCTGGGCGCACCAGCAGCAGGCGGCGCACCCGCTCGGTCTCCAGCGCCTCGACCGCGCTGGCCACAGCTAGATAGGTCTTGCCGGTGCCGGCCGGGCCGATGCCGAAGCTAATGTCATGCCGCAAAATGGCGTGCAAATATTCCTGCTGGCTGGCCCCTCGCGCACGGATCAGGCCGCGCTTGGTTTTGATGAGAACCTCCGGCAACTCGGCGCTGGCGCGGGCCGCCTCGACACTGGACGGCTGGAGATGCAGGTGCAAAAGTTCAGGGGTCAGGACTTCAGTGTCAGTCAGCGCATAGAGATCGCGCAACAACTGTTCGCCCAGCGGCAGAATCTCGGCCTGGCCAATCAGCCGGAACTGCCCCCCCCGGTTGTTGATTTCGATCCCCAGGCGTCGCTCGATCAGGCGCAGATGCTGATCGAACTGGCCGCACAGATTAGCCAGGCGGACATTGTCCTCGGGGGTCAGCTCGAAATCGAGACTGTCGGCAGGGGCACGCGCGGCGGGACTGCTCAAAGCGTACTGGCCGCGCGGGGCGCGACCCTGATTGGCAGGGGCTGTTCCAGCGCCAGAGCGCGCAGCGAGTTGGGCAGCGCTTCGGTGATGCGCACCTGCATGAAGGAGCCGAGGCGCTCAGCGGGCGCATCAAGATTCACCACCCGGTTGTTTTCGGTGCGTCCGCTTAGCTGGGCCGGATTGCGTCGGGACGGATGCTCCAGCAGGATGCGTTGCACACTGCCGACCATGGACTGGCTGATGGCCTGGGCCTGGGCATTGATCAGGCGTTGCAGGCGCTCCAAGCGCTGCTGTTTCACCGCCTGCGGCGTGCTGTCCGGGTAACCGGCCGCTGGCGTGCCGGGACGGGGGCTGAACAGGAAGCTGAAGGATTGATCAAAGCCGATGTCCTCAATGAGCTGGAGGGTGGCTTCGAAGTCGGCCTCGGTTTCGCCGGGGAAGCCAACAATAAAATCCGATGATAGGCTGATGTTTGGACGCACGGCGCGCAGGCGGCGCACGATGTCGCGATACGCGCTGACGCTGTGGCCGCGCTGCATCCGTGTCAGGATGCGGTCTGAGCCGCTCTGTACCGGCAGGTGCAGGAAATCCACCAGCTCCGGCACCTCGGCATAGGCCTCAATCAGCGCCTCGGAGAACTCGACCGGATGTGAAGTGGTGAAGCGAATCCGCTCAATGCCGTCGATGGCGGCGACTGCATGAATAAGCAAAGCCAGATCAGCCGCTTCGCCGTCATCCATGGTGCCGCAATAGGCATTGACATTTTGCCCAAGCAGATTGACCTCGCGCACGCCCTGTTCGGCCAGGCCAGTCACTTCAGCGATGACATCGTCGAAGGGGCGACTAACTTCGGGGCCGCGGGTATAGGGCACCACGCAGTAGGTGCAGAATTTCGAGCAGCCTTCCATGACCGCCACCCCGGCACTGGGGCCGGTGGCGCGCGGCGGGGGCAGGTGATCGAATTTCTCAATCTCCGGGAAGGAGATGTCGATCTGGGGGAGCGTGCGCGCTCGTGCCCGCGCAGCATCCAGCATTGCGGGCAGGCGGTGCAGCGTTTGGGGGCCGAAGATCAGATCGACGAAGGGGGCACGGGCGCGCAACGCTTCGCCTTCCTGGCTGGCGACACAGCCACCCACGCCGATCAGCAGATGCGGTCGTGCCACCTTGAGCGGGCGCCAGCGCCCGAGCAGGGAAAAGACTTTCTCCTGAGCTTTCTCGCGGATGGAACAGGTGTTGAGCACCAGGACATCGGCGTCCTCGGGGGTTTCGACCCGGATCATGCCGTGGGATGCGTGCAACAAATCCGCAATGCGTGCGGAATCGTAGGCATTCATCTGGCAGCCCTGGGTCTGAATGTAGAGCTTTGCTGTCATCAACTCAATTAAACGTAAACGGCCGGAAATCGCCGTACTGAAATGGCGCATAAGGCTAGTCGATTCCCGTCCCGAGGTCCAGTGACAAATGCCAGCTATTTTTCGCGTGGATAAGGCCAGGCCACCAGTCCGCCTTCCATCACTTTCACATTGCGCCAGCCGTGGGCTTGCAGGATGGCGGCGCACTCGTAGCCGCGCAGGGAAATTTTGCAGTACAGCACAATCTCCTTGTCCTTATCCTGCGGGAGCTCGTTGAGCCGGTCGCGCAGGGCGCCCTGTGGAATCAGGGTTTCGCCAATCCCCAGGCGCATTTCCTCGAACTCCTCCGGATTGCGGGTATCGAGAATAAACACATCCTCGCCGGCATCGACCTTACGCTTCACCTCGCTGACTGAGAGACCGTGCATGCGGCCCTTGAGTTTGTTCTCCATCGCATGCGCGGCGACAATGACATGATCAAGCGCCAGGGAATAAGGCGGTGCATACGGTAGGTCGGCATTGACCATATCACTGACGGTCAGCTTGCCGGTGATGGCAGTGGCCATGACCGCCACCCGTTTGCTGACATCGCCCGGCCCAATGCATTGAAATCCCAGAATGCGTTCGCTGCCGCGCTCGGCCACCAGCTTACTGATCAGCAGTTGGCCGTGCATGAACATGGGGATATCCAGCCCGGAGATGAGCACGGTTTCGACATCCAGGCCAGCGGCATGCGCAGCGCTGGCGGACAAACCGGTGACGCCCACGGTGTAATCGAAAATTTTGCAAATGCCGGTCTGTATGTTGCCAGGGAAGCGCGCGCTGCCTGGTTCGATGACATTCTGCCCCACCACGCGCCCCTGCAAATTGGCCAGATCGCCGTAGGGCGCGCGATTTTGCGCCTGGGTGATCATAGAGGTGCATTCCACGCAGTCACCGGCGGCATAAATGTCTGGGTCAGAGGTCTGCATAAATTCATTGACCAGCAGGCCGCCCTGCTCGCCGATCTCGAGACCGGCTGCCTGCGCCAGCGCGATGCTGGGGCGCACCCCGACGGAAATGACCGCCAACTGCGCCGGCAGTTCGGTGCCATTATCAAGTTTCACACCGGTGAGCCGCCCCTCCTCACCGAGAAACTCCGCCACGCCATTGCCGGTAATGATGTCGGCTCCCTGGGTACGGGTGTGATTGACAACCAGCCGAGCCAGATCCGGGTCCAGGAAGGGCAGCACCTGGGGGGTTTTTTCGATGATGGTGGTTTCAATGCCAGCCAGTCGCAGTGCCTCGCAGACTTCAAAACCGATCAGGCCGCCGCCGACAATAATGGCCCGGGTCACCTGGCCCTGATCGCGAACCGCACGCAGAGCATCGGCATCGGCCAGGGAATGCAGGGCGAGCACGCCTTCGAGGTCGGCACCGGGCGCCGCCGGGCGCAGGGGCGCTGCACCTGTGGCCAATACGAGACGGTCGTAAGCAATGCTGTCTTGGTGGCCGCTGTCGAGATGCCGATAGGTGACGGTTTTGTGCTCGCGGTCGATGCTGACGGCTTCAGTGCGCACCAGTGCATGGATTCGCTTGGCCTTGTCGAAAAACTTCGGATCACGCGGCACTCCGGCGGGGCTACAGACCAGCAGATTGCGGTCATCAAAGGTACCGCCGATATAGTAGGGATAGCCGCAGGAGGCCATTGACAGATCAGGATCGCGTTGGATCAGCGTGATCTCGGCGAATTCATCCGTGCGCCGCGCCTTGGCCGCCGCCTTGGGACCGGCGGCTGAGCCGCCGATGACAACAATTTTCAGGGGTTCTGAAGACATGATTTGACCTATGGGGAATGCACATTAAAACAATATTCTGAGCGTGCTTGTCTGCTGTCGCACTGTAGTCGCGACCTCATATCGCTTAGGATACCAGGCTTCATCACCCAAACTTAAAGAGGAATCCACAACATGCCCAATCAATACGCGAAATTGTTCGCGCTCCTCGCCGCCGGCCTTGTCAGCCTGGCGCTGAGCCTGATGCTGAGCAGTTGCGGCAACGGTCTGATCGCCCCTGAGGGGCCAAAATCCAACGCCTTTTTGAATCAACTTGACGCCAACTGCGGGACGCTCAACATCGGCGATCAGCCGATCAACTACCTGCTTGACATCAACAACGAGGATACGTATTTCATCGACGAGGCCAGCAAGCTCGCTGCCGGCGAGATTGATCAGGCGACCTTTGCCAGCGATATCAACGCTTTTTATCCGACTGGCAGCAACGGACGCGCGCTCCAGTGTATTGTTGCGCAACTCAGCCCGAGCGCACCATGACAATTGGATAATCTTTGCCGCGACCGGCTCGGTCGCGTGCCCGGTTAAACCTGGGTGGCTTGCTCCCCTGCCGGGCCGCCAGCCGGACTGCTGGCTTGGCCAATGCGGGTGGCGAAGTGCACGAAATCTTCGGCCGGCAGCGGCTTAGCGAACAGATAGCCCTGTCCGAGCGAACACCCTTCATTGAGCAGAAACGCCTGCTGTTCCTGAGTTTCGATCCCCTCGGCCAGCAGCTCCAGTGACAGGCTGGTGCCGAGTGCGATAATAGCCCGCACAATGGCCGCATCGTTGAGATCCTCGGGAATGTCCGACACAAACGAGCGGTCGATCTTGAGCTTGGTCAGCGGCAGGCGCTTGAGGTAGCTCATGGAGGAATAGCCGGTGCCGAAGTCATCCACGGCCACCCTGATCCCCGCCTGACGCAACAGATGCAAACAGTCAATCGAGCGGTGCGGCGACTGCATGACGGTAGATTCGGTGATTTCGATCTCCAGCACCTCGGGAGCCAGCTCGGATTGCTCCAGGATATTGATGATTTTTTGCGCCAGATCGCGTTGTTCAAACTGACGTGTAGACAAATTCACGGATATGGAGGTCGTCGGCGCCACCACACCGGCGACGCGCCAAGCTTGCATCTGTTGGCAGGCGGTGCGCAATCCCCAGTCGCCCAGCGGGTTGATCAGGCCAGACTCCTCGGCAAGCGGAATAAAGGTGACCGGCGAGACTAGCCCGCGTTCGGGGTGCCGCCAGCGCACCAGAGCTTCAATGCCGTAGAGCTGCCCAATGCGCAGATCAATCTGCGGTTGGTAATAGAGTTCAAACTCATCGCGTTCCAGAGCCTCTTGCAGACTGGCTTCCAGCACCAGGCGGTCGCGGGCGGCAGTTGTGAGTTGCTCGGTGAAAAAGTGCGCCGTCTTGCCGCCCTCGGCTTTGGCTGAGTAGAGCGCGGCATCGGCCTTGCGCAGCAGATCGTCCGCCGTGTGGCCCTGATCCGGATACAGGGCAATCCCGATGCTGGCCCCGACCAGCACCCGCTGACCGTGCAGGATGAACGGTGGTTGCAGCGCTTCATGGATGCGCTCAGCAAAACGGGCCGGCTCGTCCTTGGTCTGGAAGGGCGCCGGGATCAGGCCGAACTCATCGCCGCCGAGCCGGGCCAGGGTTTCATGTTCACCGACCAGCTGCTGCAAGCGCCCGGCCACGGCTTTGAGGATCTCATCACCATCCTGGTGGTCAAAGCAGTCGTTGATCTGCTTGAAGCGATCAAGATCGACAATCATCACTGCCAAACGGGCCTGGTGCCGGCGCGCCTCGGCAAGGCCTTCACTCAGGCGATCCGCGAACAGCAAGCGGTTGGGCAGGCTGGTCAGCAGATCGTACTGTGACAGACGTAATACAATGAGCTCACTGCGTCTCAGTTCGGCGGCGATGACCAGTTGCTCGGAGATATCGTGAGCGATCTCGATGATGCCAAAAATCCGGTCCTGATCGTCGCGTAATGGACTAGCGGAGAGTTCATAGCTCTGTTCGGTGCCTGGCTCCTCGATCAGGTGTACCACCTTGGTCGAACAGCCTTGGGCAAAAACCTCGGCCAACGGACACTCCCGACCCAGCTCGGAACAGGGCTTGTCACTACCATATAGAAGCTCATAACAATGTAACGACTGGAGTGGACGTTTGCGTTCACGCGCTTGCCGCTTGGCGGCCTGGTTCATGCGAATCAGGCGATAATCCTGCGCGATGACCATAATCGGGTTGTCAATACCGTCAATGATATGCTGCAGGAAGGTGCGTTCCTGGATCAAGGCGGCCGTGTTGGCCGCGTCTTGCTCGGTGATGTCGATATCGGCATTTATCATGCGGGTGGTGGTCGCTGGCGCGCCTTGTCAATCAGTCGCTCGGCAATGGTCAGCAGGGCTCCATAGTTTTTCGCGCCGTTGTTCAACACGGCGTAGCGCCCACCGACGGCGATCATGGGAACGGCTTTGACCTGATAATCTTCGCTGAGGGCTTTGGCGCGTGCCACCTTGGTTTCCACCGCAAAGCCGTTGAAGATGTCCTCGAAGGATGCGGGATCGACCCCCTGCTGCTGGAGCCAATCGAGCATCTTGCGCGGCTGGTACAGGGCGATGCGTTCCTGGGTGACAGCATCGAAAACCGCTTGATCGAGCCGGTCAAGTGCTTGGCTGAATTCCAGCGCATAGTAGAGTCGCGCCAGATTCTCCCAGGCTGCGCGCCCGAAGGTCTCGGGTACGCGACGGAAGCTGACATCCTCTGGAAGCTTGGCTGCCCAGTCTTTGATTAGCGGGTTGAGGTGCGCGCAATGCGAGCAGCCATAGGAAAAGAATTCCAGCACCTCGATCTGGCCGTCTTCATCGCCAGGTTGCGGCGGCGTGATAGCGCGCCATTCGTGCCCCTCGCGCACATCATCGTCTGATGCCTGCGCGCTCCAGGTCACGGGTAGCAGGGTACTGCCGAGTGCTGCCAACAGGTGACGGTTGAAATGCCGGCGCGATAAGGCCATGCAGAGATCCTCCTATCGCTTGGTCTTCAGTTGAGTGGGCCAGTGGTTGAGTCATGCTGGGCGCGCGTCAATTGCAGGTGCCAAATCGCCAACGCCAGTACACTAAGATAAAGCACCAGGGCCCAGTTGGCCAGCGAGAGCCCTAGGATCACCAGTTCGCGGTCTTCACAAAAACCGCCGGCCATAAACAGTGTTGGCCACAAGCCGCCGAGCCATTCGACCAGCCGCTCAATGGGACCCATATCGGCCCCCACGCAGGAAATGCTTCCGGGCGGCTGCAGTTGCAGCCAGCTTTGATAAGCAGCGGTCACGGCACCCGTCAGGGCCAGGAGAGAAAAAGCGCTACCAGCCAGGGTTCCCCAGGGCGCGCGCAGCACGGCCAAGAGCGCCAGCGGCGCCATTAGCATTAGCAAAAGACGCTGAAAAATGCACAGATGACAAGGCGACAACTGCAACCAAGCGGTTAACCCAACGGTGGTTGCGGCTGCGATGGCGCACAAGAGTGCCAGTAGCAGCCAGGGCCACTGGTGACGTACAAGCGGCATGAACAACAAACGCATGAAAAAACAAGCCCCACCTAATGATGCATCGTAATCGCTTCGTTGACTAAATCCTCAATCATGACCTCAAGCTGCGCGAGCTGGATCTCTTTCAGACCCAACACCTGAGCCTCCAACGTGGCTCCCAGCACGATGTCCGGGGTGGCGTCCTGCCCGACACCCATCTTTTGACACACCAGATCGAGTAGCCGAACCATGGCCATAATAGAATCCGCTTCGTCAAACGCTTCCTGGTGATGGTTTTGCGCGATCAGTGCAAAGTGCTTGGGCAATTCCCACTTGAGCATCAGGCGACAACCGATCTCATTGTGCATGGCTTCAAGAATTTCATCGATCAGAATATCGGTGATGGTTACTGATACGCTGCTGTCTTCTGACAAACTATCGAGCACCTTGAGCAGAAACAGCTCGCCGATATCATGCAGCAATCCGCACAAAAACGCTGTTTCCGCCTCGTCGCGCCGTCCGAACTGCTCGGCTATCCAGCGCGCACCACTGGCACATACATAAGCCCGTTGCCACAGATTGGACATACGCTGGGCCGTGGTGGGCAGTTTGGACTGATAGGCCAGCAGTTGCGAGGCCATCATGGCTAAACTGGCGACCTTGTTAATCCCCAACCGCAACACCGCGCCGCTGAGTGTGTCCACCTGCCTAAGGCCACCATAGAAGGAGGAATTCGCTACCTGCAAAATCCGGCTGGTCAAGGCCTGATCCTTCATGATTAGATCGGTTACCTGCTGCATGGTCGCCGTCTCGGAGGTCTTGAGCTGCTGCAATTCCAATGCCACGCGATTAAATACTGGCAATTGTTGGCTATCGACATCAAAACGCTCGTCAATCAGCTCCTTTAAGGACTTTTTACTCATGGTTAAAGCTCGTTGTTCGATCAGCTACAGGGGCCCTAGCCGTTGACAGCGCCAACCATAGCGAGGATTTCGCGATAGGACCGGGGACGGCCAACGCGCGGCAGCTTGCCGAGCACTTCCTTGATGGTGGTCAGTCCCTGTGCGGCCTTGGCCAGGCCGTCTTCCATCAGGCTCACCAGCCCCGCGGACTCGACACTGATGCGCCGCATCTGGGCCGAGGATTGACGGTTGAGCACGGCATCCCGGAGGGCATCGTTGGGTAACAGTAACTCAAAGACACCCACCCGGCCGGCATAGCCGGTGAAATGGCAATTTCGGCAACCGCGTCCAAGCAGGAATTCGCCGCCAGCGAGATCGCTCTGGGTCCAGCCAATGCGTTGCAGGTCGTGCGGCGTCGGCTGATAGCGTTCGGCACAATGATCGCAGACCTTGCGCAGCAGGCGTTGGGCCAGAACAGCGGAGACTGTCGATGCGATCAAAAAGGTTTCGATCTCCATGTTCATCAGGCGCAGCAGGGCACCAATGCTATCTTCCGTATGGAAGGTCGAGAGCACCTTATGGCCGGTCAGGGCCGCCTGTATGGCCGACTCGGCGGAAAACTTGTCGCGAATCTCACCCAATACGATCACGTCCGGATCTTGGCGCATCAAGGCACGCAAAGTCTCAGCAAACGTAAGATTGATCTTGGCGTTGACGTTGCATTGGGCAATGCCGTCAATGACATATTCGACCGGATCCTCCGCTGTCGCGATGCTGGTTTCCATGTCATTGAGCTGGTTAACACAGCCATACAGGGTCGTGGTCTTGCCAGAGCCGGTCGGCCCGGTCACCAAAATTACCCCGCTGGGCAATTCCAGCGCATGATCGATGAAACGCTCCAGCATCCGTGGGGCGATGCCGGATTGATTAATATCGAGCAGTTCAGCCTTGCGGCTGAGCAGGCGCAGGACGACCTTCTCGCCAAACACCGTGGCATAAAAGGAGGCGCGTATATCGCAACGACGACCGGAAACCGGATCATCGAAGCGGAAGCCGCCATCCTGATGGCGGCGCCGCTCGGCAATATCGGCCTTGGCCAGCACTTTCAAACGGCTGGCAATCGCCGGTGCCAGCTCGCGATCAATCTCACGTACCTGCATGAGCACGCCGTCGATGCGAAAGCGTACTCGCAGAACATGGCGCAGCGGTTCGATATGCATATCACTGGCGCCTTTTTCCAGCGCGCTGATAATCAAGCTATCCACTTGGCGCGTGACATCGCTCTCGCTGGCGGGACTCTTACGCTGTTTGGCATGGGTGCGGCTCGCCTCAAAGGCGTTAATGGCCTCGGTAATGGCGCGACTGATAGCAATAGCTGGCACCACGCGACCAAAGGCCGCTTCCGCACCGTGCCGCCCCGATGAATCCAGTGGATCAGCAAAGGCGACCAGCACGCCGTCGGCCTCGCGTCGCAACGGAATGGCGCACAGACGTCGGCACCAGTCGGGACTCACTAGCTTGAGCAGTTCCGGATCAATCTGGGTGAAGTTCGGCGTTTCAACCACAAAATCCAGCTGATCCGCCAGCACCTCAATCAGCCGCTGCTCGGTAATGAGCCCCATATCGAGCAGAATTTCGCCCAGGCGTTTGCCCTGGTAGTCGGGTTCCGACTGCGCCTCCAGCGCTGCGCGCAGATCACGGGGTCTCAGGTAGCCAAGTTCAACCATCACATCGCCGAGGTGGATGTGCGCACCCTGTTCGCGCAGCGTGGAGCGCAGTTGGGCCGGGTCGAGGTATTTGAGTTCGGTGAGCACCCGGGTCAGCGGGTAGTCCTCACCGAGTTTGTTGCGCACGCGATTGGCGTGCTGCATCTGCTTCGGAGTCACCACGGCCGCTTCAAGCAGCAGCCGTGCAACCTGTTCGCTGGAACTGAGCGTGTTCTGCTGGGCTGCTGTGGGGGGGGGGTCTACTGATTCAGACTGCACTGGATCAGACGGCACAGATTTAGGCGCAGGTGGCTGGGCCGCTTGCGGTTCCTGGCTTGCTTGTCGTGGCATAGTGACAATGAATTCGAGTATGACTCAATCCGAGTGTTGCTCAAGCATTACAGTCAATGCCGTTCAACATTGCCTGGATGCATCTCGGAACTCTCCGGCGGAATCAGGTAACGCTGGCTATAACGAATCACCAGAATGGCGCATGAAACCAGCAAGACTGCGCCCCCTTGATAGAGTAGCGTTTCGGGTTGAATATCCTTGCCCTGCAACACAATCAAGCGTGATAAGGCGGTGATGGCAATAAACATCGGAAAGGTAAAAGGCACCTCGTGATGCTGGAAGTAAACATTCGCCATCGCCATAATTTCAATGAAAATAAACATCTGCAACAGATCTTCGAGCCGAATTTCCTTGGCTTCGGATACGTAGATTGCCAGCAGAATCTGTCCAATACCAACCAACGCCAAGCCCCCAACCAGGAGCAGCACCAGTTTCTCAACATAGCTGAATAAGCCCGACAGAAAGGCATCAATATGTTTCTTGGGGTTCATACGCTTCCCCAATGGGGCTTTGGTAAGGAGTGAAGCGGGATTGTCGCACGTTCACCGAAGCGCAATCGTTGCAAATGCGCAATCTGCCAGTTTGTACAACAATCAATGAGCCGGCGAAAATCTGCGCGACAATCCCTGCTTGGCTGGCAGTCAGGAAATCTCGGCTGTGGCACTATCCGTGTTGCCTTTGTTATCAACCCAAGCAATCTCGATGGTGTCACCGGGTTCGCCGCCATTGAACTTAAACGACAGGTAGGGGTTTTTGGAGACGCCACCGCTCCACAGCGCCTTCATCACCACGGTGTCATTCCACTTACCGGTGACTTCCTGAATAAAGTGCGCTGGAATCAATTCGCCGGTTTTTTTATCCTTGCGCATTCCGGTTTCCATCTCGTGACTCATCAGGGATTTTACGGTGGTTTCACCGTTTTTTACCTTTGCGCGAATTTTAATATTACTGGCCATTGTTGCTTACCTCTGGCGCGAGCGTTCAGTTCTCGTCGCTTGTCTGATCTTGGTTCCGGGCCATGCCGTGTGCAGATTGACCCGATTAACAGGGATGCCGTGACGGCTGCACTAAGGGTACTTAGCCGCCGCAGCCGCCAATGGTGACCTTGACTTCCTTGGAATTGCTGAGCAGCCCGTCCTGAGTCTGTACGACCGCGACTACATCGGCTGTCTTGGCCATTTTGATACGTGTCGATACGAAGGGCGCGGCCTGTTCAGCCAGCTCAAAGGATGCTATCAGTGGAGCCTGGTTGCCCATAGCAAAAATTGTGATGGTTTTTACGCCTTCGAGATCGGTGGAAACCGTGACCGGCACGACAGCACCATTTTCGGCAATGTCCGGAGCCTTGATGTTAATGGCATCGCTGGTTTCAACCGCATCAGAGCCGAGCAGCTCGCTGAGTGCGGCAGCTTGATCCTTGGCCTTGAATGCGGCCTCAGGCCAGGCGGCCAGCAGCGCTTGCGGCGACAACAGGCCCGCGCCGACAGCCAAACCCATGGCTCCAGCGCCCAGGGACCCTTGCAGAACTCTGCGACGGGCGGCATCAAGCTGTTCTGTCTCAAGCTGGGGTTTTTCATCAATCATGGACTCTCTCCTAAACACACCGTGGTGAAATCTGGTCGGTGCAACGACCGCAGCCAACCATGAATGGTTATTTCTCGCAGCCAAGCTTACCTGAGTCAACAGCTTCTGCAAGCGGCGCAAACCCTGACAGTTGGGGATCAATCGCTCCCGCGCGACCATTTTTTCTTTGCAGACGCCTGCTCCTCACGCAGCACATCCAGCCGGGCCTGCAACTTGGAAGCCAAATGATACTCGACATTCGCCACCCGCACGGCACGCTCCAGTTGGCGAATCGCCGGCTCCAGGTCGCCCTGGTAATAGAGTTCCTCGGCCCGATAGCCAAAGGTCTTGGCCGGCTGCTTGGAGCGTCCGGCGGCGTCGGCCAGTAAGCCATACACCTGGGTGACCGAGGGGCGGCGGCGATGGAAGGCTTCCAGGGCCGCCAGCGCAGCTTTGGCTTGTCCGGCTTGCAGCAGCGCTTGTCCATAGGCTTGGGCCAGAGGCCAGCTGTCAGGGTTCAGACCATAGGCGCTCTTGAGGTGGCGCAGGGCGCGCTCAAGCTGGCCGTTGCTGCGGTCAATGTTGGCCTCCAGCACCAGGAACTCAACCCGGCCGGGATGCGCTTTCAGCAGCCGGGTGACCTGCTGCCGTGCGGCCTCCAGACGGCCGGCTCGCAACAGCGCCAGCGCATAGCCGTAACGCTCAGCCAGCTCGTGACGATAACGGCCTTGCTTTAGCGTGGATTCAAAGTGTTCCACCGCCCGCTGCGCTCCGCTATAGCTGCGCTCGCGCAGATTGGCGCGAGCGAGATGAAAGCCCAGGCTGTCCGGGCGCTGGCGCAGCCCATAGCCCTCGGCGCGTGCCAGCGCATCGGCAATGCGGCTGGTGGTGACCGGGTGGGTGCGCAGAAACTCCGGCGCACTGTTGTCATAATAACGGCTGCTGCGGCCCAGGCTCTCGAAAAAGCCCGGCATTGCGAAGGGATTGTGCCCGGCTTCGGCCAGAATTTCGATACCGATGCGGTCGGCTTCCTTCTCATTGTCGCGGGTGAAATTAATCTGGCTTTGCACCGCCATGGCCTGGATACCGGCCATGGCGGCCATACCCGCCTGCGCATCCACCTGAGCACCGAGCAAGGCCGCGGCAATCAGCAAGGCGGTGGCTGGCATCGCCAGGCGCTTTTGCGCCTCAAACGAGCGCAGCAGATGCTTTTGGCTGACATGGGCGATCTCATGCGCCAGCACGGCGGCCAGCTCGCTTTCGGTTTCAGCCGCCAGCACCAGTCCAGCAAAAACGCCGATCTGTCCTGAAGGACCGGCAAAGGCGTTCACAGCGGCCTGATCGATCAGAAAGAAGTGATAGTGGCCAGTCTGATCGCTTTTTTGCACCAGTTCCTGCCCCAGCGCCTGGATATAGTCCTCCAGCACCGGATCTTCGATGACTGGCAGGGCCTTGCGCACGCTTTTCATGAAAGCGCGCGCCAACGCACGCTGATCGGCCAGGGACAGCACAGTATCGGCCGAGCTGCCAAAATCGGGCAACTGATAGGGCTCAGCGCTCAGATCGGTGACAGCCAGCGCTATGAGCAGACCCAGCGCCAGGCGGGTGGCCTGCCAGGGATGTCGAGCGGCTCCGGTTTGTTTCGGATAATCTCTACTATCTGCACTTTTCTGTGGTGCCGTAGGCATAACCGTCATTCCTATGCAGCGGCTGAAAGGTTCGCATTGGGCGGCTGAACGGCTTCCCGCCGTCGAACGGGCGCATTTCAAAGCCGCCTTTGACGCGTGGCGAGATGCGCCCGGTTTTACCTTCACAACGCGCGATGTCGCCTGAACGCCAACCGTGGATCGGTTTTAGGCTGCGGTGTTGCTTCGGGTAGCCGTACTTGTCGAGCACGGCTTTCTTCCGCCCGCCCTGGCCCTTGGCGGTGATGCTCAATGGGCGATCCGTGACGAGCCTCAAGGCGCTAACCGTGCCAACTGCGGCCGCATCAAGCCAGTGTGCTTTGCTCCAGCCGAGTTGTTTGCGGTTGAATTTGGTTTGCCCACCGGTGCCGACCGTGACCGGCAGGCCGGTGGCGTTCAGCTGATGGAACAGCGCCCAGCGGGTTGAGTTGACCGCCGCCGCGTCTCGCAAGGGAGCCTTGGTTTTGGCGAGGATGTTCTTGAGCAATTCAGGCTTCTTTGCCAAGAATGCTTCGACGGGTCGCTGGCCTTTTTTCTGGTTGCACTTGGTACAGGCCAGCGTCAGATTGGAGACGCGATCCGAGCCGCCTGTGCTGCGCGGGCGGATGTGTTCAACCTCCAATGGAACGCCTTCGGTACCGCAATAAGCGCACGTCCGGCCCCATTTTTCGAGCAAGTATTCCTTGACCTCGAAACCCATCAGCTCGCCTTGTTGGTACTCGATACCGGAGATTTCGGGGTTGTTCATCTTCTGCATGTCGAACCGGACCAGCTCTTGCGTCAGCTCGCCGACGGGCGCAAAACGCATCAGGCGGTTGACCCAGGTCATCGTCGTTTGAACCCGATGCTGAAGGCTTGGCGCAAGCCAACCTGTTGCCCGCACCCGGTTCAGGAAGCGGGGCGCGCGGTAGCGCAACCGAGAACGGCGCAGTCGGCGGGACGCGCGGCGGCTGTCCAGTGTCTTGCGAATCAATGCGCCACGGTGATGCAATTCACCGCCCCAAACGACCTTATCGCCTTGCACCAGCGCAATACCCGTGGTCTTTGAACCAGGGTCGAGCTTGACTTGGCAGAGGGCCGGAGACGCGTCAGGAACCGTCTGCTTGAGGATGATGGTGAACGGAAACCGCCGCAGCACCGCTGCTTGTCCTTTGCGCAGAAGTTCCCGTGCGCGTGCCGGATGACAGGGCGACAAGGGCTGCCGATCAGTGTCCAGCACGAAAACGAAATTGGTGTTCATTTCTGAATCATCTCCCGTAAAGGGGTTATGTTTGCCTCGGGAATGTTGAACGGGCTTGTCATGATGGCCTCACGCGTCATGGTCAAATCTCCATGCCGTTCCTTAAAGACCATCGACAGAGCCGCAAACTGGCGTTCATTCGTGGGTGTCATCACCTGTCCAACGTAGGTCTCGTAGACCTTACCCTGCACCCTCAACGATGCGCTTAAAAAGGCCAGATTGGCCTAGAAAAGAGCAGATTTGAATGAGGGGAAAAACAACAGGTCAGCATGGTGGCTCAGATCTCTGGTGCATGGGTTGGGTTCCAGTGGTTGGGTCTTTTGGTTCTCTTAGAATTTCCGTGATCCGTAACTAATTGATTATAAATATAATACTTTTCTTCCCGAGCGATCAAAAAAACTTTTTGAAACAGTGGATCCACACCAAGGATGCCGTAACGCCGCCTTAACTTCCGTTATTTTCACAATCTGGATATCTATTTTAACCCAAGTTGCCACCTTGGCTGATTCAGAAAAGGAAATTGAGGCTACAGGCCAGGATAAAGAATGCTGTCTTGAGTTCAAAACCGGCAGCGGTCACGCTGTGGATATGTTTGGGTAGCAATCGTT
>NZ_NRRS01000014.1 GCF_016583795.1 Rhabdochromatium marinum
CTGCAAGCTCAAGCCCTTCTGAAATTGGATCGGGTTTTGTGCCATCAGCGCTTCTCCAGAAACTTGCGATGGCCTCAGTATGCGCCGTCTCAGCACTCGCAGGCTGAGATTCGTAAATAATCAGGTGATCTTTTGGATCGACGCGCAATTGCCACCAGGGCTGGCACCCTGGCTGACTGAGCGCTTTGGCGTTGAGGCGAAGTCGTTGCGTTTCCTTGGCTTGCAGGATGCCGAGGATTTAGAGATTTTCAATATTGCCCGCGCTGACGGCGATGTGGTGCTGATCAGCAAAGACAGCGACTTCGTCGACCTCGTGTCGCAACAAGGTCCGCCGCCGCGATTGCTCTGGGTGACCTGTGGCAACCTGACGAATCGGCGCCTTCGCGAGGTTCTGTTGCGCGTCTTCGAGGATGCACAGGCAGCGCTTGAAGTCGGTGAAGTGATCATCGAACTCGGCGATGCATGATTATCCACTACCGCGTTAAGCTCCAGGGAATCAAAGAGGGAATCAAAGGTGCCTGGCTCGCGCGGATCTTGTACCCTGCGGGTTGAGTCCACCGGGGCGGTGCATCACTGGTGGAGCTTTTCGTTGGCTGACCAACCGCCAGTGTTCGAGCCTCGCGGTACACAAGCGACACTCGTGGATTGCACTTTGACGCTTCAGGAGGTACTGCCGGCGTCTGCGTCGCTGGCTGTGCGGGTTCAGCCCGAGCGACTGGACCTGTTGATCCAAACCGGCGAGGAGCCGCTGGGCGATGGCCGTTGCCTGAGCTGGACCGCTGTGCTCGCGGTCAATGGTCAACGCCTCGCACAGACATCCAGCCCGGGGAGACGCCTGTTTCTGCCGATCCCAGCGATCAGGCAGGGAGATGAGGTATTGCTCTCGGCTTCGCGGGGCGCTGATGATGAGACGGCCAACCACGAGTGGCTGGAACACCGCCTCACCGAGGCGGAACTGCGCCAGATTCTGGCCGTGCCGCTGCGTGTCTATGCCGAAGCAGAACTGGATCAGACCAACGCGCATTGCGATCTGTTGCCCAGCGTGCTGGACGGTGAGCTTGAATGGGCGTTCTACCTCTTGGTGGAGGGCAAGAAAACCCAGATGCGCTGGTATGAGCCTTCGCCTGCGCACCGCTTTACCCTGCCGCCAGAGCAGGCCGGAAAGGCGGCGCAGGTGCGCGGCTTCGTGCGCGCGGTCGCGGCACCTGACCACAAACTTTCCGCGCTCAGCGCCCAATGCCGCGTGACGGACGCGGGATCGGTGACGGGTTCTCAAAAGAGGGATTGAAGTATGTGCGGCATCGTTGGTTACATTGGCAATCAACCTGCGGTCGTGCGGCTGTTCAACGGCCTGCGCGAGCTGGAATATCGCGGCTACGACTCCGCCGGCCTCGCCGTGCTGCAACCCGACGGGCTGCGCTGCTTCAAGACCGTCGGCAAGCTCGACAATCTCGCCACCAAGCTCGGCGACTATGAATCGAGCGGCCCGGTCACTGCCATCGGCCACACTCGTTGGGCCACCCACGGCAAGCCCACCGAGGCCAATGCCCATCCCCACGGGCTCACCCACAGCCAGGTGGTGCACAACGGCATCATCGAAAACTACGTCGCGCTGCGTGAAGCGGTCGAGACGCCGTTCCTAAGCCAGACCGATAGCGAGGTGATTGTTCATCTGTTCGAGCGTCACCTCGCCGCGCAGGCCGAGTCCACCCCGAATCAGCGTGTCGAGTCCTCGTCGGCCACGGATGATCCGGCCATTGATCCCGCACTGGCCGCCTTCCGCGCCACGCTCGACACGCTGCACGGCGCCTATGCCATTCTGCTGATCAGCGAGACCGCGCCAGGCCGGATCTTCTTCGCCCGCAAGGGCTCCCCGCTGCAGCTGGGCTTCGCCGAGGATGGCTGTCACTTCGCCTCCTCCGATGCGCCCTTGGTCGGCGTCTGCAGCCAGACGCTGTATCTGGAAGACGGCCACTGGGGCGTGGCGACGCCTGAGGGCTTGACCCTGTTCGGCGCCGACGGCTCGCCCGCAGTGCTCGCGCCCAAGCCGCTGCCGGCCAGCAGCCTGGCGGCGCGCAAGGAAGGCTATCGCTACTTCATGGAGAAGGAGATCTACGAGCAGCCGCGGGTGCTGGCGGACATCCTCACCGGACGCCTGAGCAAGCAGGCGGTGCTGCTTGATGAGCTGGACGCCGACTGGCTGCGGCCCATCGCATCGGTCACCCTCTGCGCCTGTGGCACCAGCTACCATGCCGCGCTCACCGGCAGCTACCTGCTCGAGCGCCTGGCGCGAGTGCCAGCGCGGGTGGAGATTGCCAGCGAGTTCCGCTATCGCGAGCCGGTGTTGGACCCGAACGGTCTATTCGTGGTGATTTCCCAGTCCGGCGAGACCGCCGACACCCTGGAAGCGATCAAGCTGGCCAAGGCGCAGGGGCTCTCGACGCTGGCGCTGTGCAATGTGGACAACAGCTCCATCGTGCGCGAGGCCGAGCGCACCCTGCTGCTGCGCGCCGGCATCGAGAAGGGCGTGGCCTCCACCAAGGCCTTCTCCGCGCAGGTGCTCACCCTCTGGCTGCTGGCCCTGTACTGGGGGCAAGAGCGCGCGGTGCTCAGCGGCGAACGCCACGCCCGCGAGCTGAGCGCCCTGCGCGCGGTCTTGAACGTGATGCAGGTGCAACCCCGGGTGCATGAGCGTCTGCACCGGCTCTCCAAGCGCTATCTGCACGGCCACGGCTTCTTCTTCATCGGCCGCGATCTCTTCTACCCCCTGGCCCTGGAAGGCGCCCTCAAGCTGAAGGAGATCAGCTACTTGCACGCCGAAGGCTACCCCGCCGGCGAGATGAAGCACGGCCCCATCGCCCTAGCCGACGCCGAGCTGTTCACCATCGCCCTGATGGCCCGCAGCACCCTCTACGAGAAGGTCAAGAGCAACGTCGAAGAACTCTCCGCGCGCGATGCCACGATCATCGCCATCACCACCGAATACTTCGAACTCGCCGACGACATCATCCAGATTCGCTCCTACGGTCACCCTATGCTCGAGTTCTTCGAGATGCTGGTGGTGGTGCAACTGCTGGCGATGGAAATCGCCATCCGGCTGGGCAACGACGTCGACATGCCCCGCAACCTTGCCAAGAGCGTGACGGTGGAGTGAGCGGTCGCTCATCCTAGCCCCTCTCCCCTCGCAAGAGAGGGGTTGGGGAGAGGGGCCGCGTAGACGTCCAATCTGGCCGGTTACTCGTCCAGCCTGACTTAACCCATCAGTGCTGATCCGAAGCCAAGCGTTCGACGGCAAGCCGATAAGCGATGCTATCTTCGCGCTTGGCCACCGCCATCACCATGACGATCAGTACATCGTCCTTCACGCGATAGACGAGACGCCAGCCGAGTTTTCGCAGCTTGATTTTGTAGCAGCCCTGCAAGCTGCCATGTAACTCTGAACCGGGTACGTGCGGCTGCTCCAGACGTTTCTTGAGCGCCTTACGAAGCGGTTCCTTGATGCTACCATCCAGCGCCTCCCATTCGGCCAGTGCCGGCGGCACAAATTTGAGCCGGTACCGGGTGGAGGTGTCCTGATCAATGTCAGATTTTGTCAATATCGACCTCAATGGCCTCGTCTTCGTAAGCCAGACGGTTACGTACCACCTCTACCAGATCGTGGTCGACCAGATCTTCTACCATAGCCGCGAAAAGCTTTGGCGTGATTATGTAAAAGGCCGGGCGGTTGTGACTAAGCACCGCCACTGGCTTCTCGCCGGCAGTACATAGAACCTGCGCCGGGTTGCGTTTGAATTCGGACATGCTAATGGAGTAATCGGCGTAGATCGTGTCCATAGTCGCTCCTAGATAGTGTCGGCTACAAATATAGCGCCAAAGCGGGCGCTTTTTCAATCAAGCCGGTTATGCGTCCCGCCTTAAAAACGTACGTCCTTGAGGCGAGTTCAGCGCGCAGACCGGGTGTATGGGAGAGTCGCCAGATCGCCGTGCTCATCCCGCGCCCGCTCTGGTTCATCAGAAGACCAGCCTGCCGGCCTTCAAACTATGCTATCCTCCAAAGCCTGCGCTCTTTTGTTGGCACTTTGTATGAGGTCGAGCCCATGCCCGGCATGCCTACAGTTCAAAGTCACCTCACGACTTCGGGGCGAGTGGCTTTAAAGATATTAAAGAAAGTTAAGTTAATGGGTAGCGCAGCTCGCTTTTCGGAATTTTTGTGTCAACGCCCGGTACTGGTCGGTGCTGCTATTAAAGGGATTAATTTGGAAGAGCGCGTGGATGAAGAAGAGGCCAACGAAACCTTCATGCTGATCCAGGAAAATGCTGAAGCGGATGATGAAACACCTGGTCTGCATAATGCCATCTATCCTCTGGTGAAAGATAGCAATGCATCCAAGGCGAATGTATTCACCATTGGCCGTGGGTACGATAATGATTTGGTGATGGTGGATTTTGCCGTTTCCAAGCGGCATGCCATTATTGAAATCAAGCCTGAGGGGTATTTGCTGCGCGATCATCGATCTACCAATGGTACTATGGTAAATCACACAAAAGTGACTGATGAGCCTCAGCTCTTGCGCGACAAGGATGTCATTACTTTTGCACGTTATGAATTTATTATCCTGACTCCGAAATCACTCTATTCAAGGCTCGCATGACCGGCATGATCGACTCGTGACGTGACACACAAAAAAGGCCGCGCAAATGCGCGGCCTTTTTTGGTTTCGTGCGACTGCCGTTTGCTTTTAGTTCAGCAGTCTGGCTGATACCCGATGGCGCTCTTCGGTGATATTGATGTCGAAATGCTGATTGAGTACGCTAAGTGCTTCATCGAGATCGGCGCAGCCCCAATCGTCCATCACGATATGGTTGTCGCATTCCTCGACGTGGTAACTGTGCTCGGGGTCGATGGCGTCGTAGCGCAGCCGAAAACCGGAACCGGCCGGTTGATTCCATTTGTAGCGGACGACCTGTTGCTGCTCGTTGTACATAAAATTTGATCCTGGATAGTTTTCAGCAAAGTGTGTCGATTAAAACGGCCTCTTCATCCGTCGTCGTATCGTTTCCTTCAGCATCAGCGCGCGAGCTGGCACATCTGGGGAAAACCCGATCCGGACAAACCCTAGGTGCGAAAACTGACGATGTTTTATCGAGGCAACAGTTTTGTCTCTTGGCCCTAAGTTTAGTCTGGATCTGTGCGCTTGACAACCGGAGAAAACCGCAAACTGCTACAGGAATCACAGTCTCCGTCTGGCCTGCGGTCCAAGATGCTGAAAAACCGTGTTTTGTTGTGGAAAAGAGACAGCTTTTTGCGAAAAACAACAATCGCGCACCTCGCGGAACAAAAACGGGTAATGTGCCTCACGCGCGGTGCAAACAGCTTGATGACCGATGATCAGCTGCTGCGGTAGCGCAGCGGATCGTTTGGATCTACATCGTCCATAAAGGGGATGCGCCGATCGCTGTGCGTGGTGTGATAGATAAGCCCCATCCAGTTGCCCATGACACCTTCAGCACTGTCATGCCAGGTATTATCCAGTCCGGCAGCAATACGTGCTTCGGGAAACTCTGGTGCCGGACGCCCACGATCCAGGTGGCGATCCACAAGATTGCGATGCTCTTCCAAAATGGCCTTCGCCTTTGGGTTGAAGAAATTCTCCGGAAACGGCGGGTAGTCCTTGCGCGCACCACTGATATAGCGCCCCACTTCACGCTTGTATTCCTTGAGCAGGGAAATGAGGTCGTACTCCGGGTGCCCCTGGAACATTACCAGCCGGAAGCCGTCATCGCTGACGGCCAGATGCACCCCGGCCGCGTGGCTCTCAACCAGCACATGGCAACCAGCGGCCTGAAACTGCTGGCTTGTGACTTCATTGAAGCGCGAATGTGGCACATCAAAGAGCGTGTTCACGCTGCTGACCAGCGGATGCTGCCGTTCGACGACGCGATGCGCGTAAACGCCCCAGCGCTTGTCCGGCAAGCGCTGGCGACGCTGTCCGTAACGGAACTGCATCACCGCATGGGTCGCCAAACAGGAACAGAGCGTTGAAGTGACCCGTTCGCTGGCCCAATCCATCACTTCGATCAGCGGCTCCCAAAAGGGTTCATCGGCCAGATTGGGTTCGGTTACATTAGCGCCGGTCACGATCAGCGCATCGAGTCCTTCGTTACGAATCTGCTCAAAGGGCTCGTAGTAGCGCTCGATATAGGCACGCGCCTGATCCGAGCGCTTGAGTCCGTCGAGTGAGAACGGGTGGACGTAGAACTGCGCGATCTGATTGCTCTGGCCGATCAGGCGCAGAAACTGCCGCTCGGTCGCACGCAGGGCGGCGTCTGGCATCATGTTCAGCAGTCCGATGTGCAGCTCGCGAATATCCTGCTGCACGGCCCGGTCACCGGGCACAATGTTCTGTCCCTCAGCGCGCAGGCGTTCGTAGGCCGGTAAATCGTTTTGGGCAACAAGCGGCATGGGCAGCGTCCTCAAGTCGGCTGGGTTGCATCAGGCTCGGTGTTGGGCTGGGTCTCTTTGCGGGCAATGGCCGTGGCCAGCAGTTCGATAAAGTCCTGCTCGTCGCGCACCTGGGCTACCTCCTTGGAGGTTACGGTATAGCCATGCGGGCGGGCGATGGCTTCGTAGCGTGGCACTCGGGAATGGAACAGGCGCGGAAACACCCAACGAGT
This sequence comes from Rhabdochromatium marinum, assembly GCF_016583795.1. Classification (GTDB taxonomy): domain Bacteria; phylum Pseudomonadota; class Gammaproteobacteria; order Chromatiales; family Chromatiaceae; genus Rhabdochromatium; species Rhabdochromatium marinum. The sequence goes on from NZ_NRRS01000014.1 coordinate 6,676, forward strand.
GAAATCGTTGGGATCAATATCCGCTACATAGTCCAGTTGGTGCTCAGCCCGATAGTCCTTGACCGCCGAGAGCAGAAAATCCGGGCGCAGATACAGCGGCTTGGGATCGGCTTGGGCGCGCTGAATGAGCTTGATCTCGTCCTCTTCCGGCACCTGGATGTAGAGAATCAGGGTGTGGCGTGCCAAGCGCTCGATAATGTCCGGCTCATCAAGTTCGCACAGACTGCCGCCCACATCGTTGACGAAGTGCTGATAGCCATAGATTTCCTGCGCCTTGTCGATGAAGCTTGGCACATCGCGCATCGCCTGAATCTCAGCCTCGCGGTACAACGCCTGGCGGCGGGTGAACTCCTTCAGACCCATGCCGCCCTTGTCCGGATCGCCCAGTTGCCCGACAAAGCTCAACACCGGCCCCAGATCCGAGACCTTGATATTGTTTTTGATCGCAATCCAGTCGCGGCGCAGCAGATCACGCAAAAAGGGCACCTGCATGGCCTGGCTTTTGATCAAATCCAGAATCGGCTCATCAAGATAGCGGGTGCCAATGCGATAGTCACCCGAGTAGTGAAACCAGTCGTGCCGGCGCAGCAGGCCTGAGAGATAAGTCTTGCCAACGCCGGACATCCCCAGCAGGGTAACCCGCCGGTTCGGCCATTGGCGGAAGGATTCCAGGGTAAATTTCACGTCAATACGCTCCTGCTGCAATGAATCGGATGTTCATGAGTTGGCTTCAGGCTTCAGGCCTCAGACTTAAGACTTCAGCTCGCGACATAGGCGGCCTGTTTCTGCTCCGAATTTCATACTCGAAAGTGCTCATTCGGTAATTCGCTCTCCGTTGATAGCACCCGATTTTGTCCGGGCGAGCAACTGGAGTCCTGGTTGAGCAGTCCCAACCGCAGGCGCTCAGTCCGTGCTTGCAAGATCGCTTTCACGGCTCGATACGGCGTGAACCGCTCGATGTCCGGGTCGGACAACCGTGCCAGCACGTTTTGCGCAGCGTTCTGATCCGCCTGCAACACAACCCCGTCGAAACAGTGAAACCGATCCCCTTGGCGGCGGCCCAGCAGGCCTCCGTTGCGGGAATCCATTTGCGATGTGTAGGCCGGATTGACCAGAACGACCGTCGAACCTCGACGGCTTGAAACACTGTCAAGTGCTTCGGCAATGACGCCTTTCGTCCAGCTTGCCAGCCGACGATTGACGTGCTTGCCGAAGGACTTGCCCGCCATCGGGGCGGTGAGATCTTCCGCCGCGATCACAGCGGCTTTGTCGACGACCTTGTGAACCGACTGGAACACCAGGTCGCGAATGCGCGCATGGGTTTTGTCTATCTGCCGATTCAGCGTCTTGCGCCCGAGGTTGAAGCGGCGAATGTGCTCGCGCTTGCGTGGGTTACGGGTGTTATTGGCGAGCGCGCGCAGTTTGGATCGGCGCTGATACTTGGCTTTGAGCGTGTCGGATTGCTTGGTCAGCACCGCGCCCAGCTCGGGGCCGTGGTGGTCGCCATCGGAATCGACCAGCACCTCGGAGTAGCCTTTGTCGATGCCCAGGGTGCGCGTGCCGCAATCCTGGGTGATCTCGACCTCAATGGTGGTATGGATTTCGATGCGATCATCGTTTTTGATGATAATCCGCAGGGTGCCGGTCGGCTCGGCGGTGGTGTTGAGCGGGATGGCGATGCGAGTGCCTTTGATGAGGCCGGGAATCTTGATCCAGGCGCGTCCGCCGCACTGGAAGGTGGTGTAGTTGTCTGAGCGGACGATGATCTGGTTGTGGGTGTGATTGTGCCCGCGCGCCCAGTCCCGACGCATGATCCGGCACAGGTAGGGATCGCTTGTCCATTCGTTGCGCTTGAGCGCGGTGAACAGGCGTTTTTGCTCAGCCTGATCCTGGGTGTGACGCCAGATGCAGCGGCGCGCCTTGACCTTGGCCGACTCCATGTTGGCGGTGATGTCGCCCTTGGCATCGCGCAAGGTTTCCTTCCAAGCATTGGCCGAGACCGGGAAGCGGCGGCCTTCCTTCAGCCAGCGATCGCGAATCTGGCGATCCGAAACGCCCACACCACCAACAGACCCAAATCGCTGCCACACCTCGGTGCGCACCGACCCAAGCCGTCGCGCTTGCTCGCGCAACGCGGCGACCTTGCCCTTGTTCGGGCGCTTGGCGCGCAAAATCCGCGTGACTTTCATTCGACGTTGTCCTGATGTTTTCCAAGTGCCTCGTTGAGCGTTTTGCGAACGTTTCGCAATCCATACAACCGCGACGAAAAACCATCCACGATGGTCATCAAGTCCTGCACCAGCTCCTGTTCGGGCGAAAGCCTTTCTTGATTCAGTACCAGGATTTCGCAGCCGTGTGTCTTGGCGTAATGCTCGAACCACTCGAACCCAAAGCGCGTCAGCCGGTCTTTGTGGGCGAGGATCAGGGTGTTGATGCTCCGCTGCCCGATCTCATCCATCAGTGCCAAAAAACGCTGGCGCTTGAAGTTCAAGCCGCTTCCCACGTCTTCGACGAATTCGACGTTCGCTAAACCTCTCGCCACAACAAACGCTTCCAGCACCCGGTGCTGGTTAGCCAGGTCTGGCTTCTGTGCGGCCGATGAGACTCGGCAATAGGCCACTATTCGCGCTGGACACTCGGGCGTCTGTCGCCATCCGATGAACGCTCGCCACTGGGCCTCGGTGTAAAGACGACGATTGCTGTCGGTGCGCGCCACGGGAATGAGACGCCCCTCGCGCTCCCAGCGCTGCAATGTCTTGACCGAAACACCCAGCCGCTTCGCCGCCTTGCCTGTACTCATGGTGCTTTCCATGAGATAATAATACACTATCGCGCATTTTTTATAAGACTAGAGTCTAGCTCCAACTCCAAACCGCGTCCAGCGCGAGACGCAGACCCCATCGGCCGAGGCGATCAAGCAGAACACCAAAGATCTGCTCGCCGTACGGGGTACTACCCACGATTTTATCTCGATGTTACGAACACCCTACCGCGTCAAAGCCACAAACAACTGCGTCAAGCGCTCCGGCAGACGTTCCACACGATCAATGACGCTGTAATGCTGCCCAAAGATGGTGCCGACATAGTCATCAGCATGGGGATCGAGATTGATGCAATAGCTGTAGATGCCCGCCCCACTCAATTCCTGCACCGCCTTGCGCGCATCTTCGATCAACCGCTGCGGATCGGTCTCGTCAATATCCGCCGGCTCGCCATCGCTGAGGATCAACAGCAGTTTCTTATCCGCCGCGCGCCGTGACAGACTGTGCCCGGCATGGCGCAGGGCGGCGCCCATGCGGGTGGACCAGCCGGCCTGCATCGCTGCCAAGCGCGCCTTGACCGGCACGCCCCAGGGTTCGCTGAAGCCTTTGATGTGCAGATAGCGCACTTCGTGGCGGGTGTTGGAGGAGAAGCCACCGATGGCGAATTCATCGCCCAGGGCTTCAATGGCCCAGCCGAGCAGGGCGACGGCCGCCTGACTCAACTCAAGGATGCTTTGGGAACAGCCTGCGGGGGTTTGCTTGATGGATTCCGACAGATCCAGCAGCAGGGTGACGGCGATGTCGCGCCCGTCGGTGCGGTGGCTCATGTTGATGCGCGGGTCGGGGGTGTAACCGGAGCGCAGGTCGGTCAGGGCGCGGATGGCGATGTCGAGATCCAGCTCACTGCCGTCTTCCTGGTAGCGTTGACGCACCGCGAGCTGGGGTTTGAGTCGTTCCAGCAGTTGGTGCAGGCGCTTGGCCAGGCCGGCATGGTGGGCGAGCAGTTGGTCGATCTGGGCGGCCTCACCGGCGGGATGCAGGCTCTCATACAGGCTCACCCAGTCGGGGCGGTAGTGGCGGCCCTGATAATCCCATTCCGGGTAGTGGCGCGGGGGCAGCCGATCCGGTTCTTCGACGCTGCGGCGCGGGGGTTCGTCAAAAGATTCTTCCTCGTCGCCGCTTTCGATGTAACGCCACAGGTGGCGATTGTCGTCGCGGTAATCGACTTCGGTGTCGGTGAAAAATACCTGGGGTGAGAGATCGGACTGACGCCGGGTGCGGGCGATGAAGGCGATGGCCAGCGCGGCGGCGTCTTCGCTGCTGTGACTGGGCTGGGCCAGCATGGCGTGGAAGCGTTCGAGGAACTCCAGCAGATCCGGGTTGCGGTAGCCGTGCGCGGGATCGAGCACCGCGCGTGAGAACAGCGCCAAGCGATGGCGAATGCACGCCTGTTGCTCGGGATCGCAGGCGTCCTCAGCGGGCTGAGGATGCAAGGCCTGCCACAGCGGGCGCAGGCCAGGATACTCCTGGATGGCCAAGTGCTCGACGCGGCAGTCCTCGAACACATCAATCGCCAGGCGCTGAAAGGGGCTGTAGTTGTCGGCGATGATGGAGCCACTCCAGCGCCGGTGGGCAGCGATGTGCGCCAGCACAGCGCGATAGCGGTCGAGACCGCTGATGCCGGCGCGTGCGTCGTAGGCATCGGGCAGGCGGATGCCGAGGGCGTCGTAATAGGGGGTTGGCTTACGGAGTTGATCGAAGGCGGTGGAGTAAGGAATCAGCAGGTCGGCGTCCCGCCACAGGGCGCGCAGGTAGAGTTCCAGCGGGCGTTCGTGATCGACCAGCAGGGTGCCGTGGCGCTCGCGCTGGAGGACGGCGCGGCTGTCGGGCGTTTGCAGGCTAAAGTAGTCCTTTTGGCGCTCGGGGTGGGTGAGAAAGTGCTTCAGTCCGTAGTCGATCCAGTGGCGCAGGCCGCTCAATGACAGCACGCCAAGCAGTTGCGGCAGGCGCTCGAGCAGCAGGGGCAGGCTGGGACTGGGCAGGGTGGCGGATTGGTTGTTGTGGATCGAGGCGCTGGTGCGGCGGGCAAAGTCCATCAGCAGGTCGATGGTTTGCTCGAACAGCTCATAGCTGCCCAGGCGCGCGGTCACCCCGGTGATGCTCTGCATGAACACCGGAATGGCGGCACCATTAGGGGTGCGCGACAGGCGCCAGACGCTGCGCGCGACCAGTTCCAGGCTGTCTTCGCCCAGGCGCTCGGCGATGCGCGGTAGTTCCTGGAGATAAACCAGCACCGGCTCAACGCCACGTCCGATCATGCACACCATGGCGGCGCCGTCGAGATAGTCGGCCAGGCCTTGTTCGGACAGCCGCGCTTCGGCATCGCGCAGACAGTCGGCGAAGATGGGTTCGATCTGGGGGAAGTTGCACGCCAGCCGCTGGCGATAGGCGGGCAGGCGCGCGTCGAGGTCGCTCATCGCGGCTCCGGCTCAGGCTCAGTCGGTGCCAAAGACGGCGTCGATGGCGTGGTAAAGGGTGGCGCGGATCTCGGCATCGTCGGTGATGGGATCGACCAAGGCCATGCGGCCAGCCAGGCGCGGGGGGATGGCGCGCTTGATCAGGCGCGCGGCATAGACCAGCAGCCGGGTGGAGATGCCTTCATCAAGACCGTGACCTTTGAGGTTGCGCGCGGTGGCGGCGATCTTGACCAGGGACAGGGCTTGTTCCTGGGCCAGACCGGTCTCGCGGGCGATGATGCCCGCTTCGGTGTCGGGGTCGGCATAATCGAAGTGCAGCGCGGCAAAGCGTTGCTTGGTCGATTGTTTGAGATCCTTCATCAGCGACTGATAGCCGGGGTTGTAGGAGATCACCAGCTGAAAGTCGGCGTGGGCGCGCACCAGTTCGCCTTTCTTATCCAGCGGCAGGGTGCGGCGATGATCGGTGAGGGGATGGATCACCACGGTGGTATCCTGACGCGCTTCGACGATTTCATCCAGATAGCAGATGGCGCCGATACGCGCGGCGGTGGTCAGGGGGCCGTCGAGCCAGCGGGTGCCGTTGGCGTCGAGTAGGTAGCGCCCGACCAGGTCGGAGGCGGTCATGTCCTCGTTGCAGGCGACGGTGATCAGCGGGCGCCCGAGCGTCCAGGCCATGTATTCGACAAAGCGCGATTTGCCGCACCCAGTCGGCCCCTTGATCATCACCGGCAGGCGCTCGTCCCAGGCGGCCTGGTAGAGTTGCACTTCCTGGTGCAGGGGTTGGTAGAAGGGTTCTTGCTGGATCAGGTATTGGGCGTGGTCGGTCATGTTCTGTGTTTCTGTTGCAATTAAGGTTGCCAATTAGGCGTCATGGTATGGCCCAAGAAAACGCTCGCCGTCGAAATGAATCAAGTGCGACGGCGCATCAGCGACCCAAACTTCAGTTTCCCAGGCGATTTCACCAAGGTAGCGGCCCATGATTACTCGGTCCGGAAAGGCTGTAACATAGACCAGTCCGGCAGTCGCCCCGGAAAATAGCGTGGCAAGCTCGGCGTGCCGCTTGCCATCGACCGGTCCGTGGCTGGTGACGGACTCCACCAAGAGCAGCCAGTTTTTTGTCCTGTCGTGCAACACCACATCGGGCATCTTGCCGTGTGACTCCACATCGACACCCAGCTCGGTCAGCAGAGCAGAGTCGAAGTAACCCCACTTGTCGCCGGTGTCACCGACATAGACCAGCAGACTGCCCTGCGCAAAGCGCGGAGCGAAGTCCTCAATAATCGCACGGATTAGCTCGCTATGCTGGCCAGGACTGAGGGTGATCGTCTTCCCCAGAGCAACCTCAACCGGAACGCGGTTCTGCTCGCGCGCCTTGGCGTAGCGGTCTATCAGCGTCTCACGCTCAGCCAGATAGGCTGCTAGCATACCATGCCATGTGGGCGCCCCGAAGGTGCGCATCAGAGCCAGTGCAGCGGGTTCTATCTGATAGACAGCCTTGGGGCTGTTCACCGGACGGTCAGGTTTGTCAGGGTTATACAAGGCAATACCCGCGTCGCAGAACTGATGCATGGTCTGACGGCGGAACGTCTCGCGGGTGTTTGGCGCGTATTCTTTGTCATAGTGCTGCCGTGACCAGTCCATGATGGGCGTGATGCCCACAAGCGGGCTTTCCGCATCAGCCCATGCCTGTTCAGGCGTGAGATTCAACAGGGCTAGCAGGCACAGGGCGGAACGCTCATTTTGTTGCGCCCTTGGCAGGCCCAACGACATGATGATTTGATGTGCGGCCTTGATGTGGTCGTTCTTGCCCTTCATTCGACTAAAGCCGCAAGTTTTGCATCAATCTCCGTCTGCGTGAGTTCTCCTTGCTGCATAACCCAGTCGCCAAGCTCAATCAGTATTTCACGATTCGGGTATTTCATCCGCTTAAGGTCGGTTGCATTGACCTGCGTATGCCCATTGTAGCGCCGGAAACTGTCATCAACGGCACTCGTGTTCAGGAACACGGATAGCCCACGAGCCAGCCGCTCGGGCAAGCCGTGTTTGTTCTCATGGAACAGATTGAGGTGGTTTTCGAAACCCAGCATGGGCGCATCACCAAATGCCACAGGTTCAACGACGCTTGCGACAATCCGGTGCCTTTCTTCCTTGGATGAGAAGCGCCGCACCACACAGTAGAATCCGCTCGGGTAAAGCCACTTTTCCGTGTCAGCGTCGCGTACAATCGCGTTAGGTTTCTTCTTGCTATCAATGGGCCATGTCGTGCCGCTGCTGCTGAAATGAACCGGGTAAAGCAAGGGCACGGTACCCGGTTCCGGCATGCCCCGCAGGTACGGTTTTAGTCGGAAATCCACCACGGGTCCAGTCGATACCTTTAGCCCTAAGTCACCCAAGGTGTAGCGGATTGCCGGAGATTGCTCAAGGGCATTTTTCTCCGGAGAGCTGGGGACGTGAATAAATCGCTCAGGATCATCCGGGAAAACGATCCGCTCATACGGGTGTTCATGGGTCACAAGATCGGAGAAGGTATCATTGGATGAAGTCGAAACGGTCACGAGACCCTGCTGCCCGCAACGCTCTAAACCAATGATGATGTTCTCCTGCAGAACCGCGTCGTCCTTGAACGCCTGACAGCGGGACTCGAACAGATGCATATGCCGAATGGCAGCACGGTCAAGGATAAACTTGCGGAACGGTCGATAATACGGTCCGTTGCAGAAGCTGCGCGGGATGATAGCCACGATCTGCCCAGCTGGGACGGTCATAGCCACGGCTAAGGCAACAAAGGCGGAATACAGATTGACCGTCTCAATACCGACACGCCGCAGAGCCAACCGATGCGCCGAACGGCTGCTCATTTTCTTGTAAGGAGGGTTGAGAATTGCGTGCGTATAGCACTCGAGTGGTTGAGAGAAAAGATCACCCGAAAGTGCCTCAGTCGCGGCATGGATGAAGTCATCATCTCTGATATTAGCGATGAAATCACCGTGATCACGGTACTTAACAAAGGTTTGAGCTAAATGAGGATGTAAGGTGCGATCAATTTCGAAAGCATCCAGCTCAACACCTCGGAAATGAAACCCACCATTTCTCCACTTTTCCAGGAAAGCAGCAGATAAAGAACCAATTCCAGCTCCAGCGTCCAGCAATCGACAGAATCCGCCGGAGTCAGGAAAAAGCCCAGCCATGAAGGTCGCAGTTCTTTCTGGCGTAAGAAATTGACCAAGCAGCGACTTCTTTTTCGCCTCGGTGTTTCTTGAAATATCGAGCCTTATTTGTTCAACCGCTGCTAGCAAGGATGCATCTCGGTGAAATCAATACCCATCCCGGTATCAATCAAGATGTTCGTATCGACGATGACTAGTGAGGACAATGCTCAGCCCCACTCGCGTTAACACACTTTCCTGCCCTAGGCTGAGCTGTCCATTAAATCGATGCGCTGCTCCCACATGCCGGCAAAAGGTTCTTCCTCAATGGGCGGCGACTCGGTTTTGAATACTGGCGCTTGCGTATAATTTTGTTTTAAAAAACAATAAAATCAGCAACTTCCTGTTATGCAATCGGAGGCAAAGACGAAAGCTCCTGTAATAGCTGTTGTTGATTCATACCATTAGATAGAGAACCACAGTGATCGCCCCCGTCAATACGGGGGCGTCAATCGTGTTGGGGCGTCGCTTACTTATGCGCCGCCGCACCCAGCTTGTCGCGCCAGCCGGGATAGAGCGCATCGGCATCGTGCGGGAAGGACTCGAAGGCGCGGGCGAATTCCTGGTGCTCCTTGGCCCACTCGATGGGATCGGCGCCGGCTTTCCAGCATTCGTAGGCCTGGCGCAGCGACAGAGCGCCAGCGGCCGGGCTGTCGATGTGACCATAGGCGCCGCCGCCGGCGGTATTGATCACGTTGCCGTGGCCGAGGTTCTCAAAGAAGCCGGGCAGGCGCAAGGCGTTCATGCCACCAGAGATGATCGGGGTGGTAGGCTTCATGCCGTACCATTCCTGATGGTAAGCCGGGCCGGTGTAGCTATCACGCTCGATTATGTAGGCGATGTTACGGTCATCCTTGCTACCTTCCATCTTGCCGTAGCCCATGGTGCCGACATGGATGCCCGAGGCGCCCTGCAGACGCGACATCTTGGCCAGCACGTAGGCGGTGTAGCCGCGCTTGGAGTTCGGCGAGGTCACGGCGCCGTGACCGGCACGGTGATAGTGCAGATATTGGCCGGGATATTGGCGACGGGCGGTAGTGACCATGCCGGGGCCGCCGACATAGCCATCGACCAGGAAGGCCACCTTGTCGGCATCTGGACCGAAGGCTTCGAGGATGAAATCGGCTCGCGCGCACATCTCGAAGTGATCGTCGGCGGTGATGTTGGCCGAAAACAGCTTGGCCTGACCGGTTTCGTCCATCGCCCGTTTCATGGAATCATAAACCAGCGGATAGACCTTCTTGGCCGGACAGAACACCTGGTTGCCCTGGGGCTCGTCGTTTTTGATGAAATCGCCGCCGAGCCAGAACTGATAGGCTGCCGCCGCGAAGGGTTCCGGGCGCAGACCGAGCTTGGGCTTGATGATGGTGCCGGCAATGTAGCCGCCATCGACCACCGGGCGACCGAGCATGCGCCACATGTCGGAGATGTCCTTGGCGGGACCATCGAACAACTGGATGGCGCGCGGCGGCATGAAGAAATCATACATCTGGGCGTGTTCAATGTCGCCCATGCCCTGGTTGTTGCCGATGGTCAGGGTGAGGAAGGACACCAGCATCATGCGGCCATCGATCACGTTACGATCGAACAGATCGATCGGATAGGCGATGCGCATTTCCTCGTTCGCCTCATCAATGTGATAGACGATGGCGTCGAAGTTCTTGGTGTAATCGTCGGTGGTGGAGACTTCCACATTGGTGCCGGTCGAGGACTCAGCGGCGAAGTGCGCAGCCGACTCCAGATAACCGTGGCCAGGCTGCGGCTTCATTTTATACGCACACAGAATATGCTTGCCAGCGGCAATCAGCTCGTCTTCTTTCAGGCTGAGATCGGCGTAACGGGAGGATTGGTCTAATGCCATCGGGATGTTTCCTCAGTACTGTTTTGGTGTTAGGTACGGCCGCGAGCCGCAGTGCAAGAGAGTATTATTATATACTGAAATAATTTATTGTTTGGTTCTGAGCTAGAACCAGCTGCGATCCTACGTTTCGCGACCGCCTAGAATACCACACTAATCAGGCGGTTAATTGGGCACTTTCAGGTTGTGGACCGCTGAATTTCAGTTCGCACCCGATGTCTCAGGCACGGTTGGCATCCGGCTGCCAGCTGGCCTCAAGCTGCCGCAGCACATCGCGACGGCTGATAATGCCGATCAGGCGCCCGCCCTCCGTCACCGGCAGGCGGCGCAAATGGCTGTTGGCAAAGCGTTGCGCGATTTCAACCGCCGGGGTTTCAGCGTTCACAGCAATCACATCGGTGGTCATGAAACTTTCCACCTTGCCGCCACTCTCGCGATAGTAGCTGGCATCCAGCGCCACCTTCAGGCAGTCGCGCTCGGTGAGCATGCCAACCAGGTTGCCGAGTTGATCGAGCACCGGAGCGCCGGAAATGCGCTTGTCGATCAGGGTGCGCACGGCTTCAAGCACATCCATGTCGGCGCGGAAGGTCACCAGCCGCTGCGACATAATTTGTTTCGCGGTCCGAGTCTCAAGCATGGCGTTATCCTCTTATCAGCGGTGGCCCCAGCGGGCTGGGTAAGGTTCTTGTTATCCTTTGGGTGTTATTCTCAGGAATCGGTGCTGGAGCGACGCTGGCAGGGCGTACCCGAGGCACGACAGGCGCCGCCGCAATCGGAGTGAATGCCGGGCAAATGGGCCAGGCCACCGCAGCTGCCAGTGATTCCCCGGGTGCCGCGCAGCACGCCGACAGCCATGCCCAGGAAGGCAAGCAGGAAGATTAAGACGGCGGCAAAAAACTCGATCATGAACGGATCCCGGGGTTAGCCGCCAAAGTTATCCAGCAGGATGTTGTCATCCTCGACGCCCAAATGCTTGAGCATGCCAATCACAGCAGCCGTCATCATCGGTGGGCCACACATGTAATATTCGCAATCTTCCGGTGCCGGATGCTGGCTCAGGTAGTGATCAAAGAGCACCTGATGAATAAAGCCAGTAGGCCCTTCCCAGTTGTCTTCGGGCTGCGGGTCTGAAAGCGCAATATTCCAGTTGAAGTTAGGGTGCTCGGCGGCCAGCTGATCAAAGTCCTCCTGATAGAAGATTTCGCGCTTGCTGCGCGCGCCATACCAGAAGCTGATATTACGCTTGGAATCCAGCCGCTTGAGCTGATCGAAAATATGGCTGCGCATCGGCGCCATACCCGCCCCGCCGCCGACAAAAATCATCTCGGCGTCGGTTTCCTTGGCGAAGAACTCGCCAAAGGGACCGGACACCATCACTCGGTCACCGGCTTTCAGGCTGAAAATGTAGCTCGACATAATACCCGGCGGCACATTCGCCTTGTTTGGCGGCGGCGTGGCGATGCGCACATTGAGCATCACAATGCCCTGTTCGCCGGGATAATTGGCCATGGAGTAGGCGCGCATGGCGGGCTCTTTACTCTCCGCTGCATAGCGCCACAGGTCGAAGCGATCCCAGTCGGCGCGATAAGCGTCCGGGATATCAAAGTCGCGGAAGGGCGTGCGGTAGGGCGGACATTCGATCTGAATATAACCACCGGCGCGAAAGTCCATTTGCTCGCCAGCCGGCAGTTCCAGCACCAGCTCTTTGATGAAGGTCGAAACGCTTCGGTTGGAACGCACCCGGCAGTCCCACTTTTTGACCCCAAAGACCTCGCGCGGCAGCTCAATGCGTAGATCCTGCTTGATGCCCAGTTGGCAGGCCAGACGATAGCCTTCGGCCGCTTCGCGCTTGCTGATCAGGCTCGATTCGGTCGGCAGCAGTTCACCACCGCCTTCGAGCACCCGCACCCGGCACTGGCCACAGGTGCCACCGCCGCCGCAGGCTGAGGAGACGAAAAGTCCCACATCGGCCAGGGCACCGAGCAACTTGTTGCCGGGCCGCGCGCTGATCGCGCGCTCTTCGTTAATGTCAATGGTCACCGAGCCGCTGGGAACCAAGCGACTGCGAGCACCAAGAATAACCGCGACCAGCAGCAGGACAACGGCGGTGAAAACGAGAATTCCGAGGGTGACATCCAACATGAGGCTAGAGCTGAATACCCGAGAAGGACATAAAGGCCATGGCCATGAGTCCGGTGGTGATAAAAGTAATGCCAAGCCCTTGCAGACCGGCTGGCACATCGCTGTATTTGAGTTTTTCGCGGATGCCGGCCAGCAGCACAATGGCCAGCGCCCAGCCCAGTCCGCTGCCAAACCCGTACACCAGGCTTTCGCCCAGATCATAGCCACGCTCAACCATAAAGAGCGAGCCACCGAGAATGGCGCAGTTGACGGTGATCAGCGGCAGGAAAATGCCAAGGGTCGCATGCAGAGCGGGGAAGTAGCGATCCAGAATCATCTCCAGAATCTGCACCATAGCCGCGATCACACCAATATAGGTGATGAGCCCCAGAAAGCTCAGATCGACGCTGCCCAGCCCAGCCCAGGCCAGTGCCCCGTCGCGCAGCAGATACTCATTGATCAAATAATTGGCCGGCACCGTGATGGTCTGCACGAACACCACGGCAATACCCAGCCCAAGCGCGGTGGAGATGCGCTTGGACACCGCCAGAAAGGTGCACATGCCAAGGAAAAACGACAGGGCCAGATTCTCAACGAAGACGGCCTTAAACAGCAGGGATAGATAGTGCTCGATCATATCGGCTAGAGCACCTCGGTGCGATGGACGATGTGAATGCGGTAGTCAGGCTTCTCCAACTGCTCGGGTTTCCAGGTGCGCAGCCCCCAGATCATCAAACCGATAATGAAGAAAGCACCAGGAGCCAGCAGCATCAGACCATTGGCTTCGTACCAACCGCCAGCGCTGGTGAGCGGCATGATCTGCACGCCCAGCAGACTGCCGGAGCCGAACAGCTCGCGAATGGCACCGACTGAAATCAGAATGACGCTGTAGCCAACGCTGTGCCCGAGGGCATCCAGCACGCTGGGCCAGGGTGGATTCTTGGAGGCAAAGGCCTCGGCTCGTCCAAGCACGATACAGTTGGTAATAATGAGTCCAACAAACACCGAGAGCTGCTTGGAGAGTTCATAAGCAAAGGCCTTGAGCACCTGATCAACCAGAATGACCAGTGAGGCGATGATGGTCATCTGAATGATGATGCGAATGCTCGACGGCATGTGCTGGCGGATCAAACTGACAATCAGGTTGGAGCCGACCAGCACAAAGGTCAGCGCCAGGCTCATGGTAATAGCCGGCGCCACCTTGGTGGTCACCGCCAGCGCTGAGCAAATACCCAGAATTTGCAGCGTAATGGGGTTGTTATCGACGATGGGCGCAATCAGCAGTTTGCGTTGGCTGGCATCCATTGACTTAACCCTCCGCCTGGTGGTTGGCGTCGGCCAGGGTACAGGCGCGCAGGTGTTCGAGATAGGGGCCGAACCCCTGGGAGCCGAGCCAGAACTGCATCAGATGCGTGACGCCGTTCGTGGTCAGGGTGGCGCCCGAGAGGCCATCGACACGCTGATCGGCATTGGCGGCACTGGGATCGACGCTGCCCTTGACGACGCGAATCACGGGTGTGCCGTCCGGGCTGATCAGCGTCTTGTCCTGCCACTTAGCCTGCCATTGCGGGTTGGCCACTTCGCCGCCAAGCCCGGCCGTTTCACGCTGTTCATAGAAGGTGAGCGCCTTGGCCCGGCGCCCATCTGGATAAAGCGCCACCAGCCCGTACATAGTGGACCACAGCCCATAGCCATACACCGGTAAAATCACGGTTTCGATGGCCTCCTGGCTGCGCACCAAATACACCGGCATCTGCTGCGGCCGCCGCCGGATACCGGCGATATCCTGCTCGCCCAGTGCGATGCTGGCGCTGGGATCATTGGCCGCGTCGCGGTAGGAATAACTCATGGGATCGGGAGCATCCACATAGTCACCGGAGTCCAGATCCACCAAGCGCACTTCAATGGCCTTAAAGGCGCGCTCGACATCCTGACCGGGCTTATCCAGGCCGGCGACACGCAGAATCTCGCGCTTGAGCGCCAGGCTGGCATTGCGCTCTTGCAGCGGCCTCAGCCCCACGGCGGCGGCCGAAACCACCACCGAGCAGGCCAGGCACAGGATCAGCGCAACAGCGACGGTTTTGAGCGGATCCTCATTGGGACGCGCAAACAGCCGGGTCAGCCAGTCGCGCACAGCGGCGTTCCAAGTATCAGCCGACATGGCGCTTAGCCCTCCTGCGCACATTGGCCTGCACCACAAACCAGTCGATTAGTGGCGCGAATAAATTACCGAACAGAATCGCCAGCATAATGCCCTCCGGATAGGCGGGATTCAGTACCCGGATCATGGCCGTCATCAACCCGATCAGCGCCCCATAGAGCCATTTGCCAGTATCAGTCATGGAGGCGGACACCGGATCGGTGGCCATATAAACCAGTCCAAAGGCATAGCCGCCTAACACCAGATGCCAGTACCAGGGCACGGCCATGGCGGGATTGCTGTCACTCGGGAGCAGGTTAAACACCAGGGTGGACACCACCATCCCCAGCAGCACCCCAGCCATGATGCGCCAAGAGGCGACCCGGGTGAACAGCAGGAAGGCGGCGCCGATCAGGATCATCAGGGTGGAGGTGCTGCCGACCGCACCCTGGATGGTGCCGAAGAAGGCATCCCACCAGCTGATGCCAGCGGCAGTGATGGCATCTACGCCACCGCTGGCGGCGAGCGTCAGGGGCGTGGCACCGCTGAAGCCATCGACTGCCGTCCAAACCGCGTCGCCGGAAATCTGCGCCGGATAGGCAAAGAACAAAAAGGCACGCCCGACCAAAGCCGGATTAAGGAAGTTTTTGCCGGTACCGCCAAACACTTCCTTGCCAATCACAATGCCGAAGGAGATGCCCAACGCCACCTGCCACAGCGGAATGGTGGGCGGCAGGGTAAGCGCAAACAGAATGGAGCTGACAAAAAAGCCCTCGTTCACCTCATGATTGCGCACCATGGCAAACAGCACTTCCCAAAAGCCACCCGCAGCCATAGTGACGGCATAGATGGGCAGGAAGTAGGCGAATCCGTGCCAGAAATTGTCCCAGACACTGTGAGGATCGCAGCCGCCGGCACCAAGCCAACCGATTAGCACGCCGCGCCAGCCCTCAACCTCGGTGAGGCCCATGGTGGCCATAGCGCTGTTGGCCTGCAAGCCGACGTTGTACATGCCAAAGAGCGCACAGGGCAGCACCGCCAGCCAGACGAAAATCATCACCCGTTTGAGGTCAATGGCATCGCGCACATGCGGCGCGTGCGCGGTGACCGTTGAGGGGGTGAACAAGAAGGTGTCCACCATCTCAAACAGGGCGCCGAATTTCTCGAAGCGCCCGCCGCGCAGAAAATGCCGCTCATGGCGGTCGAGGAAACGTCGCAAAGCTTTGCTCATTGCAGCTCCCGCCAGATCGTGTTGAGGTTGCGGCGCAGCATGGGGCCGAAATCGTGTTTGCCAACATCGACATAGCTGCACAGCGCCAGGTCTTCTTCGTCCAGCTCCAGAGCGCCGAGGGTTTGTGCCGTCTCGACATCATCGACCACCAACGCCCGCAACAGCAGGGTCGGCAGGATGTCGAGCGGCATGACGCGCTCATAGGTGCCAATGGGCACCAAGGCGCGCGGACTGCCGTTCAGGTTGGTGTTAAGTGCGAAATCAGCCTTCTCGCGCAGTGCGCCGAGATAGACATTCTGCGCCGAGAACTTGTTGGCACCCGGGACCAGCCAGCCGAGCCATTCGCGTTCCCGGTACTCGGACAGCACGGTGACCTGGTTGTGGAAGCGCCCGAGGAAGGCGCTGTGCCCGACCGCCGGGCGTCCGTCCAGCGCTGAGCCGGCGATAACGCGCGCTTCGCGTTCGCTGTTCAGGGCTCCGGTCACCAGTTCATTGGTACTGGCGCCAAAGCGCGTGCGGATCACGCGCGGGCGTGCCACCATGGGGCCAGCCAAGCTGATGACCCGCTCGGGATGAATTACGCCGGTCTTAAACAAGCGACCAATAGCGATGCAATCCTGATAGCCGATGTGCCAGACGCGCCGCTCCAAGCTAGCCGGATGCAGAAAATGAATATGGGTGCCCACCAGTCCGGCGGGATGGGGACCGGCAAACTCCACCTGCCGCACGCGCGGCTCGGGTGGTAACTTGAACGTCTGATCGGGAGCGGTACAAAGATACACCGGCCCCTGGGTCAGCTTGGAGAGCACCAGCACGCCATCGGCGAAATCCTCGGCAGCCTCATGGATGAAGAGCGCCGGATCGGGGGCCAGCGGGCGGGTATCCATCGCGGTGATGAAGAGCGCGGCCGGGTGGCTGTCTGGTGCCGGCACCCGACTGAAAGGCCGGGTGCGCAGGGACAACCAGGCGCCGGAGACGAGCAGGTTCTCGCGCACCTGATTGGCATTCAGGACCGCCAGCTCTTCGCGCGAGTAGCGATTGAAAGTCACAGCGTCTTCAACGTCATCCGGCGACTGCGCATCCAGGCGAATCACCACAGATTCGAGCAGGCGGCGCGGGCCACGATGCACCGCTTCGACCACGCCGGCACCGGGCGAGGTGCACAGCACATCGGGATAGGCCTTGCCACGCGACAGCGGCTGGCCGAGCTTGACGCGGTCGCCGGGTTGCACCAGCACTTCCGGCATGCGGCGCGGACGCAGCACATCGTAGCCACTGATCGCAACGCGGGTGACCGCAGGTGCGGGCTCGATTGCGCGGCTTTGATCGGCGGCACCGGTGATTGGCAGTGACAGACCGCGTTTGATGCGTATCTGCTGGGCCAGGCGGCTTGGCATGGACAGAGTTACTCCTGGTTGATCGATGTGGGGTTGATCGAAATGCGGGGCTGATCAAGTGCGGGTAGTATTGCGGAAATCAGGCCCCGGGAGCAAATGTGCTCTTAAAAATCCAACTATTTGTGTATAAAAGGTTATCACATGATGCTCACCCAACCCATACTGAACATAAATTCGCACGTGCCCCGGATGGCGCGCTTGCTGGTATTGTCACTGCTGCTTCTGCTGCCGGTGCTGGCTGGCGCCACCGACAGCGAAGCACATCCGTCCTGGGTACATCATGCCAGCACCGATGTGGGCAAAAAGCTGGCAGCGGCGGTGCATGATGTCAGCCCGCTGGTGGATCGCTATGGGTATGCGGCTGCCTTTGTCGCCATGCTGGTGGAAGGCTTTGGCTTGCCGGCGCCGGGACAAACCCTGATGATGGCCTCGGCGCTCGAAGCCGCTGAAGGACGGCTGAACATCTATTTGGTGCTCGGTTGCGCGACCCTGGCCGCCGTGCTGGGCAATACCCTGGGCTATGTGATCGGGCGTTTTGGTGGCACCGCGCTCTTGCGCCGGCTGCCGGTGAATGCCGCGCATGAGGCCAGCATTGCCCGACTGTTCGAGCGCTATGGTGGCAGCCTGATTTTGTTCGCGCGCTTTTTTGACGGGCTGCGTCAGTTAAACGGTCTGGTCGCAGGTGCGCTGCAAATGCGCCTGGCGGTGTTTATGGCCTTTAATGTCGCCGGTGCCCTCTGTTACGTCAGCGTCTGGGGCTTTGGCATCTTTTACCTGCGCGAGCATTTGCCGCAGATCTACCAGATCACGCATCAGATCAACCCCTGGGTGGCCGGTTTCGCGGTGGTAGCGGTCATCCTGATGCTGATCTATCTGTTTTGGGGGCGCTTCAACGGTTACAGGCGCCAGTGATTCACGCGATAATGGTTTCGCGCCAACCGCATCCATCCTCTAACCCAGAGTCCTTGCATGTCTGCCCCGTTTCGTGATCACCCTCTGCGCCACGCCCTGACCGAAGAGCTGCACGCGCGTACCTTCGAGCCGCTGCGCGCCCCGGCACGGGTCGCGCACCTCGCCTCCCTGTGCGGAGAGCGCGGCAGCGGACGCAACGAGGCCCATCTTAAGCGACTGCTGGAGCATTTCGGCGCGCCGGTGCCAGAGCAATTCGGACAATATCACTATGCCAAGCTTGGAGTGCTGCATCTGCGCTGGGAGCGGCACACGGAGTTTGTCAGCTACAGCTTTGCCAGTGAGGAGGATGTCAGCGACCCCTTTGCGCGCAGTCCGCTCGATGATCTGCCCGCCGACTGGTTGCATGAAATGCCCGGTGAGGTCATCAGCTCGGTGGTACTGGCGCTGGAAGCGCGCGATGCTCCGCAACGCGATACCCATGCCCTGATGGCTCTGTTCAGCGGCAATCCGGTCGTTGGTTCCCGCGTAGTAGGCGGTGTCGGCCTAGCCTATTCGGATATGCGCATCCACGACGATGGCCACAGCTATATCCTGCTGCGGGACATCAGTTTGTCCGATGCTCAGGCCGGGCGTCTGGTCAAGCGGGTGCTGGAGATCAACGCCTATCGCACCATGGCGCTGCTCGGCTTGCCGCTGGCGCGCCGCGCCAACACCCTGTTAAGCGATGCCGACCAGCGCCTGACCAAGGTTGCCAAGGCCATTGCCCGCTCGAGTTCGCTTCGGGATGGTGCCGATGGTTCCAATGGTGCCGCTGCGGAGGACGCGAATCTGCCCGATGAGCGCACCCTGCTGGCCGAGCTGACGGCGCTGGCAACCGAAATCGAGTCGGTCGCCGCACAGACCTCCTATCGTTTCGAGGCCTCCGGTGCCTATTACCGCATCGTCGAGCAGCGCTTGGCACAAATGCGTCAGCAGCGGATTGAAGGCTTGCAGACCTTCACCGAGTTTCTGGAGGCACGTCTGGCGCCGGCCATTGCCACCTGCGTCTCCACCGGTGAGCGCCAGCAGCGCCTGGCCGAGCGGGCCGGGCGGCTGATTGCACTGCTCCGGGCGCGGGTCGAGCTGAGCCTGCAAGAGCAAAATCGCAGCTTGCTGCATTCGATGGACAAGCGCGCACACTTGCAGCTGCGGTTACAGGAAACCGTTGAGGGGTTGTCGGTGATTGCCATCAGTTACTATGGCGCGGGGCTGCTGGGCTATGTGCTCAAAGGGCTGTCAACCGCCGGCTATCCAATTAACCCCACGCTGGGACTGGCGCTGGCGGTCCCGGTCATTGCCGGATTCACCTGGTTTGCGCTGCACCACACCAAGCGTCATCTGCGCCGCGAGACCAAACCATCTGCCGCCGACCGGCATGACTGACAAACCGGATTTTTAGATGCATTGGCGCGCGATTCTGCGGCTGTTCGGCATTCTGTTGATGTTCTACAGCCTGGGGTTCGTCCCATCGCTGGGCGTATCGCTGCTCTATGCAGACGGTCAGTGGGGAGTGTTCGGCCTGTCACTGTTAATCACCGTAGTCACCGGCGCTCTGCTGTGGGTGTTTAACCTGGGGGTCAAGAGCGGGGTCTCGGTGCGCGAGGGCTTTCTGATTGTCACCCTATTCTGGGTCGTCCTTGGTTTGGTGGGCGCACTGCCCTTTGTCCTTGGGCTGCATCTGAGTCTGACTGATGCGGTCTTTGAGTCCATCTCCGGATTTACCACCACCGGGGCGACGGTGATCGTCGGACTCGATGCCCTGCCCCAGTCGATCCTCTATCATCGCCAGCAGATTCAATGGCTGGGTGGCATGGGGATTATCGTGCTGGCGGTGGCTATCTTGCCACTGATGGGCGTGGGGGGCATGCAGCTCTATCGTGCCGAGGCCTCGGGTGTGGCCAAATATGAAAAGCCAACCCCACGCATTGCCGAGACAGCGCGCGCCCTATGGTTGCTTTATGTGGGACTAACGCTGCTGTGCGCCCTGCTGTACTGGCTGGCCGGCATGAATACCTTTGACGCGATTGGTCACGCCTTTACCACAGTCGCGACTGGTGGCTTTTCCACCCATGACGCCAGCTTCAGCCATTTCGACAGTGCCACCATTGAAGTCATTGCGATTGTGTTTATGATCATTGGTGGCGTGAACTTTGTAGTGCACTTTATCGCTTGGCGCAAGCTTGATCTGCGCATTTATTTCACCGATCCGGAAGTGCGAGCTTATGGGCTGATTTTCGCCGGTGGCGCTGGACTGGTGGCGCTCAGCCTCTGGTGGACCGGGGGCTTCAGCGGCAACTGGAATAACGAATGGAGTGGAGCCTGGGGTGCCCTGCGTTACGCCGCCTTTCAGTCCGCCTCGGTGCTGACCGGGACAGGCTACAGTACCGCGACCTTTGCCGACTGGCCGCTGCATATTCCACTGATTCTGGTAATTCTCGCCTTTGTCGGCGGCTGCGGTGGCTCAACCGCCGGGGGGCTTAAAGTGCTGCGGGTGATGCTGTTGGCCAAGCTCGGCGTGCGGCAGCTGTTTCAGTTGGCCCATCCGCAAGCCATGGCGATGGTGAAGATCGGCAAACGGCCGGTACGCGATGACGTGCTCTTTTCGGTATGGGGCTTTTATGTGCTCTATATCGTGACCGCACTCATGCTCACCGTCGCCATGATGGCGGCGGGGCTGGATCTGGAAACCGCCTTTGGTGCCGTGGTGGCAACCATCAATCTGCTGGGCCCTGGCTTGGGCGAGGTGTCCGCGACCTTTACCACCATGGACCCGGTGGTCAAGTGGCTGGGCGTCTTTAGTATGCTGGCCGGGCGCCTGGAAATTTTTACCCTGTTGATTCTGTTCCTGCCCGCGTATTGGCGCAATTGATCAGATGATCAGGAACGGGAGTCAAACAGGTCAGCGAGTTCATCCCCCTCATCGGCTTCGGTGATAATCATTTCCTCGTCGCTGTCGTCGGGAACGGCATCAAGCAGCTGCACGGGCTGGCTGTCGTCGTCATCAGCCTCGGGGAGTGGCGGTGCCAGCATGCCCTCTTCCTCAGGCTCATCAACAGCCGGCGCCGCTTCCTCTGCATCGGCTTCAGCGCCTTTGTTATTGTCATCATCATCATCGCTTTTCTGGAAGCGGTTGAAGGTGGCGTTATACTCCTCAAGCAGGCGCTCGATGACCTCTTTATTGTGCTGCAACTGTTCGCCCAGTTCGGCATTCTCAGTACGCAGATCACCCAAGGCAGTCACTTCCTGGTTGGTGTTGGCCTGAAGTTCCGCCCAGGGACTCAGCACCTTGCGTAATTCATCGGGAATATCGCGCAGCGATTTGCCATTCTCATTCAAATGGATATTCAGCATGGCGTCGTAAAAGGCCTGCTCGCGTGCCAAGAAGGTATCCACAGTGGTGGTCAGCTTGCGACCCTTGAGCTGCGCATTGGACTGAAAGAGCTTGGTCAGGGATTCGCGTCGTGATGGAAGTTCACCCTGGACGGTACTCTTGAGATCAGCCGTTTGGCTGTGCTGATCCGCTGCTGCGCGGCGCTGACGGCGACGCACCACGAACAGAATCACCGCTGAGGCCAACGCGAACTCGGCGGACATGATCAAGCTGGCCAGTTCAAGCGTCGTCATGTCAGGGCCTCCCCTTCATCGTCATCGTCATCGTCTGCTGTGTCGTCGCTGGATTGGCCTTTTTTTTTCGCCTTTTTATTTGTTGTTGCGGAAGGCGCCCGGGTGATCAGCAGCACCAGGCCGATCAACGCCGCAAACGCGAGGGTGCCACCACCCACTACTGCGGCCAGCAGCGGCCAGGAAATCTCGTCCGTCGCGCCCTTATTGGCTGTTTTCGGCGGACGACCGTCGCGAAAATCGAACAGGAAGCTTTCCCTGGGCGACTCCAAAATCAGCGCCTCGCCAGCCACGGTTTCGGCCCGCAGACGCGCGCTGGCGCTGTAAGCACCGGCCCGAGTGATGGGTATCTCATAGTGGGTCGAATCCCGGCTCAGCGCATTGAATTCCAGTACAGAATCATTGCCCTCCGGCCCTTCGAGACGCAGATAGCCAAACAGGCTGCCGGGTCTGATTAGCTTGGAATCGAACTCCAGCTGTACGCCAAGTTGCGCATCGCCCAGCTCCCCCGGTGGTGGCATGTCGGGCTGATAGCTGATTTTGAGCGGGTTGCCGGTGACCCGTAGGCTGCGGGTGATCTGACGCTTGAAGGTCGGGCTTTCGAGCAGCGCGCGCACTCGGTAGGTACCAGGCATGAGAGTGCCGGACTGAACATCCATGCGATAGGTCAGGGTGTTCGGATCGAGCGGCAACATCAGCGCCAGCGCTGGAATCGTTGCCGAAGGTGCGGCTAACGGCAGGCTGCCCGCTGCGCTCTGAGCGGATCCCTGCTGATTGAATCCTTGGGGTGCTGCGGCCGGATCAGAGCTGGCGCTGGTTTCCGTGTGCTGGGCTGTAACGTTAAATTCGACCTTGGCGCTGGCGAGATTTAGGAAGTCCTTGAGCTTGATCGGAGAACCCTGCTCGGTAGGCCAGAGCTCCAGAACGAAGTTGGCCTGAGTAGGAATTGAATTTGGCAGCGGTTCCATTGCCAGACCAAGATCCGTCATGACCGCGACCCGGTTGTCCGGATCCAGACTGCCCTGTAACTCCCATTCGCCCGGCGTGGGAGCCGTGATGGTGACCAGATCGTAATCCTGTCCGTCATTCCAGGAGAC
Organism: Rhabdochromatium marinum; assembly: GCF_016583795.1. GTDB lineage: Bacteria > Pseudomonadota > Gammaproteobacteria > Chromatiales > Chromatiaceae > Rhabdochromatium > Rhabdochromatium marinum. The sequence continues at coordinate 29,537 of NZ_NRRS01000014.1, forward strand.
GCTCATCGCCCCAGCCAGCGGAATACGCCCGGCGGTGATGGTCTTGCCATCCGGGGTGATCAGAGACACCGGCTCGCCAGGGGCGTGAAAAGCCAGCAAGGTGAACTCACGCACACCAGTGTCAATGGTAAAGCGGTTGCCTTCGATCGGAACAGTGGTCGGGGGTGCGGACTGCTCCAGCATGCGCAAAAACGCGCGCTGCAGGGCCTCGGAGTCTTCAGCCACTTCAAGCCAGCCGCCGGTTTGCTGGGTCAAAGCCTCGACCAGTGCTGCATCGACCTGATCGGAAAGTGCCACCACATTGGTTTTGACCTGCAGGTCTTGCAGGCGGGGAATGGTGCTGTCCAGAATGCGCTGGCGTGAGGCGGCATCGCTGTTTTCGCCCGCAACATCGGGAACATCAACCAAACCATCGGTGAGCAGAATCAGGTAGCGCTCTTCGTCAGCCGCCGGGGGCGATGACCAGCCTTCCAGCGCGGCATTGATGGCGCTTTCGATATTGGTGTAGTTGCCGTTGGAGTGGATGCGGCGCAACTGCCCGCGGGTGCGCTGCTTCCAAGCCTCATCAACGACACCAGGCGCCACCAGAGGTTGCGGGGCATTGGCAAACAGCCACACACCGGCCTGGTTGTCGAGTGGCAACAACTCGCTGACCAGCCGCAAGGCGGGAACGCGCAGGTTTTGTGGATCGTTTTGGCGCATACTGCCGGACACATCAATCAGCATGCGCAGATCGCTGCTAGCGACCACGGACAAAGGACCAAACAACAGCGCCAGGGCGACGGTGAGTCGCGCGAGGGTGAGCATTCTAATACGGCAAAGGCGGTGCATAACTCAGGATGACAGGTTGTTGGGTTTAGGGTAACCACAGTTCAAAACAACCCCCCGGCAGACCGCCGCAGTTGTTTTTCACGTCAATATGGCCTTTACGCTCCCCGGAACGATGCAGATCGCAGATTTTTTCGGCAAAGATCAAGCCGAGACGGGTACGCCCGGTGGCACGCGGCTGATCCAGGGTCAGATGCTCATCGGCAGTGCCGTGATGCAGAAAGGCTGCGGGAAAACCTTCCCCATCGTCCTCAACACGAATCACAAGAAAACCGTCTTCCTCGCGAGCCGAGAGTTGAATACGCGCCTTGCAGTAGCGTTGCGCATTGCCAATGGTGCTGTCAATGACGCTGCGAATCATTTCGAGATCAAAAAAGCCATTCAGCATCGGATCGCATTCATAGCTGAGGGTAACGCCCAGTGCTTGGCAGATGGTCTGATTGTTGGCCAAACATTCGATAAACAGATCCTCGACATTCTGCTCATCAATATCGATCGATAACGCACCTTCGCCGAGCTTATACAGCGATAGCAACTGCATCAGATTGTGGTTAACACGCTGCACTTGATGCTGAAGCAGCGTCGCCTGATGGGTATCAGCAAAGGTGTTTTTGGGATTATCAATCATCCCGGACAGGGTGGTCGATATCAGACTCAAAGAGTTTTTGATGTCATGAATCGACGATGCCAGCATGTCGGAAAAATCCATCGCCATAATTCAGACTTTCTCCTTATTTGCCATGAGTCGCTGCAAGCGCGAGGATACATCGGCCAGGCGCCAGTCGTCCGGGGCCACGATGCGCACCTGCTCAATGTAGTCACGCAGTAAGTGCAAATCATCAGCCTGTACCCCTTGCTGTTCCATCTTCATGATGAGCGCTTTGGCTGTATTGAGGCTCACAGTCTTATTGCCGGGCAGTTTGTCTGCTGCGTCACGCAGCATTTTGATCGCCGCTTCATAGTTGCCCTCTTTGATCAGGCGCACCCCGGCATTGTTGACTTTAATGACTTCTTGGCGAATTTGGTTGACCTGTTTTTCGTCGGTTTCTTCCAGGCCGGCGTTCTCGCAGATCTGTTTGATCTGCTTGAGCACACCCTCATCATCGTGGTTGTTGGCGATGGCATTGTGCAGGATTGCCTCGGCTTTTTCACGCTGTCCAAGCTTGGCGTAGACACCAATCATCTCCAGTCCCAGCTGAGAGGCACGCGCGCCGCTGACCGCATCCCGTTCCAGTTCGGCGATCGCCAAGGCGGCAGCAGCTTCTTTCAATTCGCCCTGGTTGGCTTTAATCATCGCCGTCGCCGTAGCGCGATAAAACTCGACCTCTGAATGTCCAACAAAATTGCGTGAGAGTTCATGCGCAACCTTCACGGCTTCGGGGTGCTTGCCATTGGCAGTGAGGGACAGCGCTAGCCCGCCGTAAATCGCAGGATGGTTGTGGTGGGAATGTTTCGCCAGCTTGACGGCGTTTCTGAACCACTTCTCCGCCGACTCGGTATCGCCTTCCTTAAACGCCAGCTCGGCGAGCATCACCTGCCGCTTCAAGCCACGTGGTGATAACTCCGCCGCCTGTTCGAGAATTGTTTCGGCGTCTTCCAGACGCCCCTCAGCCAGCAATACCTTGGCAAGCAAATCGTAGGCATGGATGATGGCAGGATCTTCGCTGATCAGTCCGCGCAGAATTTCCTCAGCTTTTGGATACTCCTTTTTCAACAAGTGCACATTACCCAGGCCAATCCTGGCCCAACGCACATCCCGCTCGTCGCAAACGCCTTGGTAGACTTTGCGCGCCTCCTCCAGATGATTTGCACTAATCAAAGCCTCGGCCTTGATCTTGAGCAGTTCCAGGCGATTTTTGGGTTTATCGGCCAGCAGGGAATTCAGCCCGTTAATGGCGCCGGTGTAATTTTTTGCCAGCAGCGCCTGATCAACTTTAGAGAGCCTGGCTTTGCGCTGAATGAGCTTTTCGAGCCGGGTTTTCAGCAACTCTGCAGTGAATGGCTTGGTTAGAAAACTGTCGGGAATATGCTCCACCGCAGCCATAACCATCTCGCGGGTGTTTTCCGCCGTCAGCATGACAAAAATGGTTTCGACCCCAATCAGCTGCCGATCACGCGCCTCTTCAAGCACCTGCTGGCCGTCCTTGCCGTCGCCAAGGTTGTAATCACACAGAATGATATCGGGGCGGCGCTTCCTGATAATTGTCAGCGCCTCATTGCCGTTGGAGGCCAGCTCAAAGTTGCTGATCTCCAATGAGCGCAGGATAGCACGCAGTACGTTACGCATTTCAGCATAATCATCGACTACGAGAACACTTTTCTGACTTAATTGATTTGATGTTGTTGACATTTTTTCGTTAGCGTCCAATCATCGGGATTGGTCTGTGTCAAGGCCATCCGTTAGCCTTGAGCCAGTATCCAACACCAGAAGCGCATCAGGGTATTCGGCTGCCGCAGCAGCCCCGGGATAATTCTTTAAGAATAAACCCTAACCTGAAGTAGTGCGAGCCAGAATCCCATTTGCGCTGTTTCAGGCGCGACTGAACCGGTGATTCTTGCACCCCCTTGGCTTTGGCCAGAGGGTTCGCATCTGATACAGAGCCAGCCTTAATGGCTAAGGCCTGTCACTGATGAGGATTTTCCCCGATGACCAATAATCACCGCACCGAACCACCACCCGGCCGCCTTGGCAAAGGCTTGGCAAGCCGCGTCATGGCACTGATCAGCGCATTTGGCCTGGGATCCCTGCTGCTGGCCTCAGGACAATCCCTGGCCCAGCCGCTTAATCCTGATCAGGAGCGCATTGTTCTGGGGATGGGATGCTTCTGGGGAGCCGAGAAGCGCATGTCTGAACTGCCAGGCGTCACCGATGTTGTCAGCGGCTATGCCGGCGGTGAGCGGCCCAACCCCGGCTACCAACAAATTCTGCGCGACGAGCGCCGGGGCCAGCTGCGCAATCACGCAGAAGTGGTACAGGTCAGCTTCAACCCAGGCAAAACCAGCCTGGAGGCGATTCTGATTGGTTTTTGGGAAAACCATGACCCCACCCAGGGTAATCGCCAGGGCAATGACCGTGGCTCCAATTATCGCAGCGCCATTTACTTCAACTCAGCAGCCCAGGAAGCTGTCGCACGACGCACCAAGGCCATCTATCAGGACGCCCTGAGCGCCGCTGGCTACGGAGCCATCACCACCGAGATCGCACCACTGAACACCTTCTACCCCGCCGAGGCCCAGCATCAGGATTATTTACAAAAAAATCCCAAGGGTTACTGCGGGTTGGGCGGTACCGGCGTCAAGTACCCAGATACCCTAGCCTCGGCATCAACACCAACACACAGCCCGCCGGCTGATGCTGAGCGCAAGCCTCTGGTCGGCAGCGAACTGTCCACCACCCGGCAGTTAATCGCCTTTGAGGCACCAGACTGCGGTTACTGTGTGCTATTTAACCAGGAAATCTTGGCCCACTGGTCAGCGCCAGTTCCTGTGCGCCGCACCCTGTCGACGCAGCCACCCACAGACTGGGTGCTATCAGAACCCCTGTGGGCCACTCCAACCATCGTGCTATTTGAACAAGGCAAGGAAAGCGCGCGTTACACCGGCTATACCGGCGATGCGGACCGCTTCTGGCGGTGGCTTGCCAAGCAAACCCTGAGCCCAGAAGCCTTTGAGATCGCTTACGGCAAGGGCACCGAAGCACCGTACAGCGGCTCGCTGCTCGACAATCACCGCCCCGGCACCTATGTTGATCCGGTCACCGGCGCTCCGCTGTTTCGCAGTGACGCGAAGTTCAAAAGCGGCACCGGCTGGCCCAGTTTCTTTCAACCCATCGCAGGCGCTGTGACCATGCACCAGGACTTAAGCCACGGCATGAGTCGCACCGAGGTGCGCAGTGCAAGCTCTGGCATTCACCTGGGTCATGTCTTCAATGACGGCCCGGCACCAAGCGGCAAGCGTTACTGCATCAACAGCGCCGTGCTGCGCTTTATCCCCGATCCGCAAGCACTCTGAGGCCAGGTTCACGATGACCCGAGTGCTTTCAATAGATCGTCACAAAGGCAGTATACGAATATAATCTGTGTGTCCATCGGGGTTCCTCGCCAGTCGTTGTACGCTAGCAAACTCCGATGGACGCCGAACCATCAAGGTTGCAACTTGGGTAACCTATGCAAAGACGATCCGTAGTTGCCTTTTTCGTTACGAATGGCCAAGAATAGAGCCCCCATCGGCGCACAGGAACGGCAGGATGCGGCTCTTCATCTCTCACGCTACAGAAGACGACGATCAGGTCCGTGCGCTGCAGCGCGTCCTGGAACTGAACGGGATCCAGGTCTGGATCGACTCTCGCGAGCTGGTCGGCGGCGATCGGCTCCATCCTGAGATCGAACTGGCGATCCGTAACGCGGATGCCTTCCTGGTCCTGATCAGCCCGGATGCCTTCCAATCCGACTGGGTCTGTGCCGAGCTGACGCTCGCTTTGGACGTCCAGCAGGAGAAAGGCGCGGACCAATACCGGGTCATCCCGCTCACCTTGGACGGCACCAAGCTCGGGGCCTTCTCAGGATACTTTGGTGCCGCGCCCGCCTACATCCCGCTGTCCAGCGCCCCCGACGGCATCGCCGAGGCCCTGCCGAAGATCCTGGCTGCCCTGGGCCGAGAGCTGATCGCCGACATCGAACCCGTGGCTCAGCAGGACGAGCGGCCCCTCGAAGACCTGGTCCTGGAGCTCTCCGATCTCGGCTTCCAGGTCGACGACAAGAATATCCGCCGCGCCCAGGCCCGCGCTCGGCTGGTCTACCAGCCGGCGCAGACCGGCGCCCGCGAGGTGCGCAGCCAGCAGGACTGGCGCCTGGTCGCCCCCATCGGTCCGATCGAGGCCGATGAGCTGGCCTGGTATCTGGAGAAATACCCACTCTGGCCGGGCGAGCCCTACCAGGCGCGCGCCAGAGAGGTCGAGCAGGATCTGGTCAAGTGGGGCCAGCAGCTCTACCAGGCGGCCATGCCCAGCGGGCAGACCGCCAACGTGCTGACCGCCTGGAACGGCGTCAGCGCCAACGCCGCCCGGCGCTTCTCCGTGCAGGTGGACGCCGCAACCCTGGCCGGCACCAACGAGGCCGAGCAACGGGAGGCCCAGGAGGCCGCGACCGCCCTGCTCGGCCTGCCCTGGGAGTTGCTGAACGACGGGCAGGGATTCCTGTTCCAGGGCGCCCGGCCCACCCGCGTGCGCCGCCGCCTGCCGAGCACCCGGGGCTACGACCGCCCACCGCTGGACCCGCCGATCCGCATCCTGCTGGTCAGCCCGCGGCCCGAGGACGACGCCTGCGGCTACATCGATCACCGCGTCTCGGCCCTGCCGCTGGTGGAGGCCATCGAGCACCTGGGCGGTCTGGTCGAGCTGAGCATCCTGCAACCGCCGACCCTGCCGGCCCTGCGCGAGGCACTGGACAGCGCCCGCGAGCGGGGCGAGCCCGTCCACGTTATCCACTTCGACGGCCACGGGGTCTACGACCGCCAGAAAGGACTGGGCGGACTCTGCTTCGAGGACCCGGCCGACCTCGCCCAGCTGGAGCGGCGCGGCCACCGCACCAGCTACACCGACGACCTCGGGCCGCTGCTGCGCGACCACCGCATCCCGCTGGTCTTCCTCGAGGCCTGCCAGACCGCCCAGGCCGAGGACGCCACCGAGTCCGTCGCCAGCGCGCTGCTCCAGGTCGGCGTCGCCGGTGTCGTCGCCATGACACACTCGGTGCTGGTCGAGACGGCCCGACGCTTCGTCACGCCCTTCTACGCGGCCCTGGCCGCCGGACAGCGCATCGGCGACGCCATGCTCGAAGGCCAGCGCACCCTGAAGGACGACGACGCCCGTGGACAGGTCTTCGGCGCCGGACAGTTGCGGCTGCAGGACTGGTTCGTCCCCGTGCTCTATCAGGAGCAGGACGACCCTCGACTCTTTACCCGCACGCCAGCGCCGCGCACGCTCGAGGCCATTCGCGACGACCTCGCCCGCCGCCTCGGCGACCTGCCGGACCCGCCCCAGACCGGCTTCATCGGCCGCTCGCGCGAGCTGCTGGCCCTCGAGCGCCTGCTGCACAGCGAGCGCTGGGCACTGATCCGAGGCCAGGGCGGCGAGGGCAAGACCGCCCTGGCCTGCGAACTGGCCCGCTGGCGGCTGCGCACCGGCGCGGTCGCGCGCATCGCCTTCGTCTCGGTCGAGCAGCACCTGAGGGTCGAGGCCGTGCTCGACACGCTCGGGCGCCAGCTCGTGCCGAACTACAGCGTCACCGCCTTCGAGGACATCGCCAAGGCACGCCAACCCATCGAGCGCGTCCTGCGCGAGCAGCGCACGCTCATCGTGCTCGACAACCTGGAATCCCTGCTGCCCGGAAGCCTCGACGCCCAGGCCCCCGAGACCCTGGTCCGGGAGACCCGCGACACCCTCGAGGCCATCCTCGCCCTGGCCCATGGGCTGCTCGACACGGGCCAGACCCGGCTGCTGCTCACCAGCCGCGAGCCGCTCCCGGCCCCCTTCGACCACGCCCGCAACCGCCGCGAGCTGCACCGGCTCGCGAACGCGGACGCCATCACCTTGATCGAGAAGGTCCTGGGTCAGGAAGGCAGCGGTCTCCCCGACGCCCGGACCGAGGCCATCCAGGCGCTGATCGACAGCGTCCAGGGCCACGCCCGCACCCTGGCCCTGCTCGCCCCGAGCCTCCGCGCCCAAGGCGTCGAGGCCACCCGCGAGCGGCTGGTCGCGCTGATGGAGGAGATGGAGCGCCGCTGGCCCGGCCAGCGCGAGCAGTCGCTCTATGCCAGCGTCGCCCTGTCACTGGCCCGGCTGAGCCCGGAGCAGCGCGAGCGGGTGCGGGTGCTGGGGGTCTTTCAGGGCGGTGTCCACCTCGGCCTGCTGCGCGCCATGATGGGCTGGGAGCAGACCGAGGTCGCCGACCTGGCCCAGGCCCTGATCGACACCGGACTCGCCACCGCCGGCCCCTACAACCACCTGGCCCTCAACCCGGCGCTCTGTCCCTACCTGCTGCGCGAGCTGGACGCGCCGGCGTGGGCGGATCTCGAGGCGCGCTGGCAGCAGGCCATGGGGGAGTATGTCGCCTTCCTGAAGCAGCAGCGGAGCCAAAACACCGAGCTGGCCGCGACCCTGACGGTGTTGGAGCTGGCCAACTTGCTGGCCCTGCTGGAGCGGGTCGAGGCCGCCGGGGACCCGGAGTCCGTCATCGATCTGACCAGCGCGCTGCATCAGCTCTTCCAGTGGCTCGGCCGACCGCGCCTGCAGGAGCGCCTGGCCCGCGCCCGGGACACGGCGGCGCAGGCGCTGGGCGCCCAGGGCCACGGCGCCAGCCATGCGGCCTTCGAGGCCCAGCGTACCCGCATCGAGCAGCAACTGGCGGCCGGTCAGCTCCAGGCCGCCCTCGACGGCGCCCGGGCCTTGCTGGACGGGGCTCTGGCGGCCGGACCGGCGGCCTACCCAGGGGCCGACTACGACCTGGCCGGAGCCCAGTGGCTGCTCGCCCGGGTGCTGCAGACGGCCGGCGCCGCCGAGCCCGCCCTGCCGCTGCTGGCGCAGGCCCGGCAGGGCTTCGAGACCATCGCCCGGGAGCGGTCCAACCGGGCCGCCGAGCGCATGGCCTCGATCTGTCTCACCGAGCGCGGCGACTGTCTGCGCAACCTGGGCCGGCTAGACGAGGCGGCGGCGGCCTATGAGGGGGGCATCCGGCTTGATGAGCAGCGCGGTGCCGAGCGGGATGTCGCGGCAGGCAAGGGCCAGCTCGGCACGGTACGGCTCCTGCAGGGCCGCCTCGACGAGGCCCTGGCGGCCTACGCGGAGGCCCGGACGCGCTTCGAGGCACTGGGCGAGCCGGGCACCGTGGCCGTGATCTGGCACCAGACCGGCATGGCCCTGCAGGCGGCCGGCCGGGGCGAGGCGGCGGAGGATGCCTATCGGCAGGCGCTGGCGCTCGAGGTGCGGCTGGGGGACAAGGCCAAGCAGGCGAGCACACTGGGGCAGTTGGGCAATCTCTACGACGATGTCCTCCACCGCCCCGAGGAGGCGGTGGCCTGGTACCGCCAGGCGGCGGATCGCTATGTGGAGATCGAGGATCTGGCCGGTGAGGGTGTCGTCAGAAGCAACCTGGCCGCGACCCTGCGCCGGCTCGGCCGGCTCGACGAGGCCCGTCGGGAGGTGCGCCGGGCCAGCGAGAGCAAGGCAGGGCTCGGTCATGCCGCCGAGCCCTGGAAGACCTGGGGCGTCCTCGCCCGTATCGAGACCGACGCCGGCAACCCTGCGGCCGCCTTTGATGCCCGCGCCAAGGCCGTGGCGGCCTATCTGGCCTACCGACGCGATGGCGGCGAGAACCACTCCGTCTCGGGCCGCCTGGCCCTGGCGGTCAGCGAGCCCTTGCTCGCCGGTGATCCGGCCACCGCCGAGGCGCGGCTGAACGCGCTGGCCGCGCACCCGGACCTGCCCAACGCCCTGCGCCCCTTCCTCCAGCCCCTGCTGGCCATCTGCCAAGGCAGCCGCGACCCCGCCCTGGCCGACACCGAGGGACTGACCTACAGCATGTCCGCCGAGATTCTGCTCCTGATCGAGTGCCTGACAGCCGCACCGTAGGTCGGGTTAGGCTGCGCTAACCCGACCTACAGGGGAAGTTCTTCAGGATGCCGCTTGTTGGGCCTCCTTACGTCGGCCCATAGACAGGGAACGGCTGCGTCAGCGTGACTAGATCAAGCAAGCAGCCAATCACAACTCGGTCTCTGTCTGTACAGTCGTTTCGCTGACCTGATTATCACGCCGGAAGCGATAGGCTTCTTTCAGCAAGGCAAGTCGGGCACGATCCTGACCCCAGCGCGCAAAAAAATTAGCATCCTGCGGGTCATCCTCACGCCACATGCGCCACAGAAGCGCGGCATTGTCCCAGTAAGCTCCGGCAACATAGCGACCACTGGGGCTGAACCCGGCAAAGGCCGCGCCCCCCAGATCGGCTTGCAACGGCAGGAAATCACGCAGCGATCTGACAACGCCCGGTGGCTCATCGGCAGACGGCGAACGCCATACACGCAAAGATCCATCACGCGAAGCCGTCAGCAGCCAACGCCCATCGCCGGGGCTGAAAGAAGCACTGTAAATGCGATCCTGATGGCCGCGCAGAACCGCCAGCGGTTGCCCGGCACTTGTCCACAGCCGCGCCGTTTTATCGAGCGAGGCGGTGAGGATCCGCGTACCATCCGGGGAAAAGGCAACGCTGTAGAGCCGATCACTGTGACCGCTGCCATATTCAAGCCGACCACAGCCCTCGGCTTCCAGGGACAGGATGCCCAGCCGGCTGTCCTCACCGGCAATAGCCAGCGTGCGCCCATCCGGTGCGATGGCAAGAGCGCTGATCGCCCCCACTTCGGCTGACATAGCGCAGTGTTCGCGCCATGCGCCGGAGGGATTGGCGCGCAACAGACGCACCTCCCCCGCCTCATCACCAACCGCCACCAAGGTGTCAGCCCCGAGCTGACGCACCGCAGCCGCCTCGGTTGCCGCGCCGGGCTGTTCGAGCACGGGAATGCCGTCAATCGGCACACAGACGCGGGGATCGAACAGCCGCACCGGGCGGGTTGTATCATCTGAGGTGGTCAACAACCAGCGCTCGTCGGGGGCAAAGAGCACCTGAAAAACCTTGCCAGCGCTCGGTGCATCCACCTGGGTTGCGTGAGCAGCCATCACCTGCAGGCGACAGGAACGTCCGGTCAGCAGATCATGCACCCGCGCGCTGCCATCAAAACGGGCCGCCGCCAGCCGTCGCCCGGATGGCGAAAACTGCACCCGGCGCACCGGACGCACCGCTTCGGGCGAAGCTCCGCTTGCCGGCGTCTCCTCCTGTTGCGCGAAACGATAGCTTAAATGCGGCGGCTCCCCATCCCGATCATAGCGCCAGACCTGCACCTGCCCGTCATAGCCGGCGGTGGCCAGCAGGAAGGGATTGGCCGCTCCTTGTACTGGCGCCTGAGTGGATGGACCGGACGGCTCCGTCGCAGCGGCGGCCAGCAAGGCGGGCGGCATTGCTGTGGTGTCGAGATGCCAAACATGGTTGGCCGGATCCGCGTGCCTGAGTTCAAACGCCAGGCGAGAGACTGGCTGAACGCTCCACAAACGCAGGGAGGCATCGCGTTGCGAGAAACTCAGCACACGCTGCGACGCGTCGGCAAAGCGCGCCCAATTCAGTGCGCCATCATGGCCAAACACCGCCAAGGGCTTGCCGGTGGCCAGGCTCCACAGCCGCGCGGTGCCATCAAGCGAGGCGGTCAACACCAGCGTATTGGGCGCGCGCGCGACATCATTCTGTCGGGTGCGCACCGCATTGGGATCGCCTACAGCCACACTGACAATACTAAGTTCATGCTGACCCAGCACCACGGCCTGCGGTGGATCGGTCAGAGACCAGCGCACCACCTGCCCCTCGTCATCCACCGCCACTAGCGCACGGCCATCGGGCGCAAAGGCCAGATCCCGCACCGCGCTATTGTGAATCCGCACCGGCTGTCCATCGATCATCGCGCTGTTGAGAGCGCCGATCTCCCGTCCATCGCGCTCAAACAACCGCACCTGCTCATCAGCCGCCGCGATGCCAATGCGCTGTCCCGAGGGATCAAAGCGGGCTTGATTAAAGGGGCGGCCCAGAGGACCGTCGCGCGGCAGCGACAAACGGATGGATGCTGTGCCCTCCGGCCCGGCCAGATCAATCAGATGGGTGCGCCCAAGTGTCGAGGCCGTGAGCAGGGCCTGGCCATCGGGTGCGAAGCTCAGGCCGCGCAAGGCTTGCTCGCTCAAGGCTTGCTGAAAGAGCACGCGACCCGGCTGGGTCAAATCCAGCACACACACGCCCTGATGCCCCGCCGCTGCGGGAGTCGCCAGCGCGAGACGCTGCCGCGCGGGGTCCAGCGCCACAACCGCACCCGCCGTAGTACCGCAGGGGTAGCTTGGCGGATCTCCGGCAGCGGCCGGCAACCGATAGACACCCGCCTCGGCGATGCCAAAGACAAGATCGTCCGGCAGCGCCATCACCAGGGAATGGATACCCAGACGCCCATCACTCAGCACGGGCGGATCGGCAGGCAGAACACGTCCGGCGCTGAGCCGCCAGTAGCGCGCCCCCTGCCCGGGCTGCAAGGTGGCCAGCCGGTCACCAGCCGCATTCGCCGCTGGCCGTAAGGGCCGCTCCAGCGAGGACGAGGGCGCGGCCGTCATGGCGAGCAGCCGATTGCGACTGAAGGCCTCGCTCAGGGTGCGCACCGCCTCGGCGGGCAGATCAACACCGGCGGCCAGAGCCTTGGCAACGGCCTGTGGTGTATTGCCGCCACGACTCTGCAAATCGGCCTCCTTGAGCTGCACCTGGTGCATGGCCAGCCGGGCTTTCTCCGACTTGCGCTGGGCAATCCAGGCGGCCGTACTGGCAGTCAGCAGCAGCAGAATCAGCACGACACCGAAAGCCCGCACCCCGAGATTACGCCGACGCACAAAGGCCAGATAGGCACCGCTTTGCTGCAAAAATTCGCGCTCCAGGGGTTCGAGTTCATCCGGGAAGCGCGCGGCAAAGCGCTGTGCAGCGGCATAGCCGGCAGCGCCGAACAAATATTCGCGATTACAACTAGTGCGCTTCCACAGATGTGCCTGCCGAGTCAAGGATTCGCGCAACCGCAGCAGGGCGCGATGCTCAGGGTCACCCAACCAAGCGCGGATCGGCTCCCAGTGACTGAGTAGCACGGGGTGGCTAACCTGCACCACTCCAGCATAGCGACTCCAGTCAATGGCTGGCGTACCAGGCGAGTCATCAGTTTCGACAGAGGCCGCTGGCAGTTCTCCGGCTGGCGCAGCGGCATCTCCCGAGCGCTTGCGCTGGCCATGGCGCCAAAGACCCGCCAATGCGGCGCGCAGCGAATAGTCGGGATGCTCGCAGCGCAGCCGCCGACTCGGATCACACTCGGCCTCGGCGGTTAGCACGCGCGCCTCGATCAAAGCCGCGAGCAGGCGCCAGGTAGAGGGATCCTGCTCCAGCACCCTCAAATCACCCGCCCGCGCCAGGGCCTGACCTTCATGGCCCAGGCTGATCAGCGCCCGGCACAGCCGAGGCAGGGCGGCGCGCGCTTGTGGATCAAGCCCAGCGCGCCACACTGCCTCGGCCTGTTCGAGCATTTGACCGGCCAGGCCGCCCGGCGCACGCCACGGCTCAATGCTCAGGCGGCCCGGCTCCTGATCGGTGCCCGCAGTGGCGACTGCACTCAGATAAGCGGTGTGCAGCAGCGCCTGGAGCGGTGGTGCCCAGTGGCGCAGGGTGTCGGCCTCGGCTTCGATCCGTTCGACCAGCCCGTGGCCCGGCCCGCTGACCTGAGCATCGAGTTCAATCCCGGCGATGCGGGTTGGAATCTCAATGATCTGGCGAATGCGGGCGCTGGGCACCGGTTCCAGACGCTGCCAGCCAGACTCATCAAGCAGCGCAGCCAGTGCCGGCAGACGTGCAAGCTGGCACAGCGCATCGCTGCGCATGGCAACAATGACCCAGCAGTCACCGCTGCGCGCCAGCGCCACCAGCGCCGCAGCAAAGTGCTGCAGATGGCGTTCGACGGCCTCCTGATCTGTCGTCAGTGTCGCCTGGGTATGATCAGGTGGTGCGAACAAAGCATCAAGCGGATCAACCATCACCGCCAGACGTGCGGGTTCCTCCAGCATTTGCGTGCGGGCAGCCTCGCGCAGTGCCGCAATGAGTTGCCGGGTCGCCAGCGCTGGATCACTGGCCAGCAGTGTTGCCAACGCGGGGGCATCCAGGCCGAAACCGCGCAGCGGATCACCCAGACAGGTCGCGGCACCGAGGGCGGTGGCCAGGGTGGCCAGCGGATTCTCAGCAGCGCTCGGGGGACTGACCAGACAGGTGCGCACGCTGGCCACTGACTGGAAGCGAAACGGCCGCGTCAGCTTGGGTAGCAGTCCGGCCCGCAGTAATGAGGTCTTGCCGCTGCCACTCGGTCCACTGAGCAGCACCAACGCCGCCCCCGAATCGGCACGCGCTTCGATGCGCTCAATCAGCTCGCGCAGTTCTGCCTCGCGCCCAGTAAACACCCGCTCATCGCTCGGTTCAAACGGCTGTCCGGCGCGAAACGGACTGCCGTGCCACTGGTGTTCACCGGCGGCCGTACGCCGTTCGGCGCTGATACGCCGATTGAGTAGCTTGCGCAACTGCACCTCGACCAGTTCACGAAACTGCGCATCGCTGTCAAAGGTGCGAAAGGCGCGCCTGAAGGTTTGGTCTTCATTGAAAAAGTGGGCGCGGAAGAAGTCCTCCAGCCGGCGGCGGTCGGCCATGGCCTCCTGTGCTGACTCGGCATGGGTAATATCGACCAGCTTGGGCGCCGCCTTTTTATAGACCAGCACCTCGGGCCGGCCGCGCGCCTGAAAGCTCTCGACGGCATCGACGAATTCCCATTCGGTGCCCGTCATGCCCTGATAGGGATCATCCGGCAGAGGGGAGCCCAGGCGCGTCCACAGAATCACCAGCACAATGTCACATTCTGAGGGCTGCGTGAGTCCGGCCTGGAAGGTGCGATCTGCTGTCAGTGCCTCCTCTTCCCACAGAATGGCCCGCAGGGGGAAATAGGCCAGATAATCCTGCGCCAGACGCTCAATGACATCCTTGACAATCATGCGCTCATGATCAACATCGGTGGGGGAAGAAACAAAAATCCGCACCTGATCGTCTTTCATCGCATGGCACCTAGAGGCTTGGGCAACAAACTCGACACTCAAGGGGCCTCTCGCGCTAGAATGAGGCCGCGACGCGAGGGCCGCAGTGAACCGGGGGTTGTCATGATGATCCAGCGCGAAAGTCAGGACGCCGAACGCATGGAAGAACTGATTCTAGCCGCAGTCGGGGAAATCTTCCGTGACCAGGATTTATCGCCCTTTCTCGACTGGGCACGCGGCGCCATTCCAAAATTCCTTGAGGTTGATGAAAACGAGCTAACCCCGGATGAAGTCAACCGGCTGGGCGCTCTGCTCGGCATTGCCATCTGGAACGCTACCCCTCTGCCCAAATACGGCTACCAGTTGCGCCCGGTGCCCACACCAGCGACGGATCAGCCCTGTCTGTGTGGCTCCGGACGCCCCTTCGGCGAATGCTGCGCCCAGGCCGGCGAACTGCCGGAAATGCCCGCAGACTTGGTGTGGGAACTCCTGCTTGACGAACTCGACGACCAAGCGCTCGCCAGCGCGCTCAACCACAACGCCATCCCCGGTCACCTGCTGGCGCGGGTCGCCGAGCGCTGGCTGGAAGACGAGCGTCCCGGGCGTGCTGCCCATCTGCTCGAACCTCTGTTTGATCAGGATCTCGCTCAGCTCGACGCACGCTATGAGGACGCACTCGATATGCTGTGCGATGCCTATGAGGTGCTGGAGTTTCGCAACAAACGCCAAAACTTTCTGCACCGGGTGACCCAAGCCGGCGGGCGCGAACTGCAAGCCGCCGCCTGGCAGCGGTTGAGCACCACCTACATCGACGCCGGCCAGTTCGACCAAGCCCATGCCGCCTTTGAGCAGGCACTACGCCATGCGCCCGACAGTCCGGCCAATGCCTTGCTCGAAATCACCCTGCTGGCCGCACAACACCGCGACGATCTGGCCCGGGAGCGGGCGCGTTTCTGGCGCGGTAAGTTACGCCGCACCGGCTTAGGCGCCGCACGCACCCTGGAGTTCCTGACCCACGCCATCAGCGATCCCCAGGACGCACTGGCCGCCACCCATGCCGAGGCCATGGACCCCCGGCTGGTGATCCTGCGCGATTGGATTGAAGCGCATCACCGGCGCCCCTTGCCAGCGTACAGCTTTGAGCGTCTGCGCGGCGATCCGATTATTCTGTTCGACGAACAACTGGCCTTGTTCCCGGAACAGGAGCTGCCTCTGCCCCCCGGCACCGTGCCCAATGCCCCGGCGGCCATTCTGACCACGCCGCTGTTGTTAAAACGCAGTGAACGCGCCTGGCATCGCAGCTTCACCGCCTCCAAACCCTTTGCCACCCAGCTCAGCTCGCTGGATGATGGTGATATCTGGGAGAGCAACGGCTGGCTGAATTTTCTCAATCATCGTCCCCAGGCCATCGACAGCCTGGATATTCTCGATGATCTTGCCACGGCGATTGAGGAACATCCCGAAAGCCGCCTGCCCTGGATTCGCACCCGGCTGCTGCGCCCGCTGTTGCACCGTGCCCAGGGCATTTTGGAGCGCAGCCTTTCCACGCAGGGTCCGCATCAGCTGCCTTGGTCAGTGCCTGGCAATCGCCCCCTGTTGCGGCTGCTGTTTCGGTTCTACCGGTTGCGTGTCGAGGAAGGCGCGGCCGCAGCCGCCGGCGCCCTGCTCGAACAACTGCTCCAGCTCAATCCCGATGATGACCATGGCATCCGCGCCGAGCTGATGAACCACTATCTGCGCCAGCACGAGAATGAGAAAGCCGTCGCCCTGGCGCGTCGCTTCCCGACCGATGTCCGCGCCGAGCTGGCCTATGGTGAGGTGCTCGCGCTCTACCGTCTGGGCCAGACGGAGCGCGCGGCTGCCGTTTTACATGATGCCTTTGGTCGTTTGCCGCGGGTGCCGCGCTACCTGATGCGCAAACGCATCAAACGCCCGCCACCCGGCGAGAATCGCGTGATTCCCGGTAGCGATGACCAAGCCTGGCTTTATCGCGAAGCCATGCGCGATCTCTGGGTATCCGAACCCGGCCTGCTGGCCTGGATGAAAAAACTAACCGCCTAAACAACGGGTAAAATCCGCACCCGAGTCGTCACGGCCAGAGGGGATTGTCATGAACCAACTATGCAGCGTTGTATTTACCGGTGACTTGCAACCAAACGTCGATCCGGAACAGGTAGCGATCAAGTTCGCCACTGTGTTTAAGGTGCCTGAGGACAAGGCACGCAAGCTAATTCGCTCCGGTCAGGAAAAAGTCCTCAAGAAGGAGGTGGATCCTGCCGCCGCCACCCATTACCGCGATGTCCTAACCGACATCGGACTGGTCACGCGTATCGACTCGGCCGATGGCACCCCCTTTGGCGCCGCTCCCCAGGTCTGCCCCAAATGCGGTGCCACTAAAATCAACCAAGGTATTTGCACCAGCTGCGGCGTACTGGTGGAGGCCTATCTGGCCGGCCAGTCCGCCGAGCGCAAACCCCCGCCATCCTCCCCCTTAAACCTGGGGAAAGATTCCCCACTCAGCGCATCGGCACCCACGGCGGCGGACAGTCCAATGCCAGGAATGCCACCGCAGCCCACCCGGATGCCGGCAGGCCATGGCCTGGGCTGGATCAGCGCCGGCTGGGCGCTGTTCAAACAGGCGCCGCTGGTCTGGATTGGGGCGGTGATGATCTTTATTCTGATCAATATTGCGTTGGCTCTGGTGCCCCTCATCGGCGGTCTGGCATCAGTACTGATAGGCCCGATCCTCATGGCGGGCTTGATGGTCGGTGCGCATGAACAACACCAAGGCGGCGAATTCCGCATCAACCACTTGTTCGAGGGCTTTTCCAGGCGCACCGCGCCCCTGATCGGGGTTGGCGCCCTGTATCTGCTCGGGTCCATTCTCATTGGCGTACTCATGGCGCTGCTGATGCTTGGCCCGGTCATCAGCGCCACAAGCGGCTTGAGTGCGCAAGCCATTGAAAGTAATCCCGATTTAATGCTGCAATCTTTGGGGCCGAACATGCTGCTGATGCTTCTGCTCGCCCTGGCCTTGGTTGTTCCTCTGATGATGGCTTATTGGTTTGCACCGGCCCTGGTCATGCTCAACAACCTGGATGCCATCGCCGCGATGAAATTAAGCTTCATGGGCTGCCTGAAAAACATGTGGCCCTTGCTGATCTATGGCCTGATCAGTGCTCTGCTCATGCTGCTCGCGCTCATCCCCTTCGGGCTTGGCCTGTTAATTCTGTCCCCCGTGCTGATCGCATCCATGTACGCCGCCTATCAGGATATTTTCATCTCGCAACCCTGACAGCCCAGCACGCGGGCAAATGCCGGGCGGGTCATCACATCCAGTGCCAACCATGCTGATTGAAAAAGCGCACACCTGAGCGGGTAAACTGCCACACATGCCAGACGCCTTTGCGTGCGGCCTGCCCGCCTGCATGACGAATGCGCATGGCGGGCAGCCAGCGCACGGCCCCCTGGGTTGCAATCCTCAGGGACAGATCGAAATCCTCGAAATACAGAAAGTAACCCGGATCAAAGCCTCCGACCTGGCGCAGCGCTGCACCCTGGCACAGCATGAAGCTCCCGCTGGCAATGGGAATATCCGCTGGAACCTCAGACCCCCACAAAAATTCCAGGGTATAGCGCTCCAGCCGCTGATGAAACCAGCGCTTGAGCATGGATGGCGCGAAACCACGCAGCCAGAGATCAAACACTGTCGGATAGGCTTTGCACAGATGGGTGAGCCTTCCGTCCGCCTCAATAACAGCCGGCGCCACCATGGCCACTGCCGGGTGTGACCTCAGATAGCCAATACCTTCGACCAGCACATTCGGTTCCAACTCAACATCGGGATTCAAAATCAGGCAATAGCAAGCCGCAGCCGCCTGCTTAAGCGCTCGATTGTTGCCACGACCATAACCCAGGTTGCCATGCCCGGAGAGCACTTCCACCCTCAGCTCGGTGTGCGCGGTTAGGGGCGCCGACCATTCCCGCCGCAGCCGTTCGAGCATTCCCGTGACGGGCGTTGAGCGGCTATTGTCCACCAGAAATAGACAGATCTCGCTCAGAAGCCGAGCTTGTACAGCCGCCTCTGCGGCCTTGGCCAGGGACGCCAGCATGGAACGCAGGTCAGACTCAGATGAGTCATAAACCACCACAGAGACCATTAACGAAGACACGAGGCTTGCCTAGCAGCTAGCGACGGGTTGTTGGCGTGCCGCTGGGTTGCAGAATGGCGCGATTGCCCAACCATGCAATCTGGAGATAGAGCAACAGACGCCGCGGCAGAAATTGTCGCTTCACGCCCAGCTGGCGCACCCGTTGCAAACGCAGATGCCACGGCATTGGTTGAGTGAACAGATCACAGTAGTTCTGCACTAAACGATGGGATTCGGATGCTGGATTAAACAGTCCCTCCGTACGCAAACGGTCGAGCACTACCGATGCCTGCCGCACGCTTGCCACAAAATCCAGCACCAGGCTGCGATTTTTATGCAATCTTTTCAGTAACAACAACAGGCCTCGCCATAAACTGACGGCTCCGACCCGGTTACCCGGATGCTGACGATAATTGACAGTCTGCTCATTAAGAAACACGATATGCCCGGTCGCATCGACCATCAGCGCCAACCACCAATCATGCATCACCGCCTGATCGGGAATGGGCAGCACGCACTGCAAGGCGGGTCGATTCAAAGCCACGGTACAGCCTGTCACAAAATTCTGCACTAACAACACCCGCATTCCTTCAAGGGATTCATGGTGAATCGCTTGATAGTTCATAAAGAATGGACTCACAACCCGAGCACGGCGATTCACCACCCGCAAGTCCGAATGAACCAGAATGGGGGTGCTTACCCCATATTCCTGTTCGCTCTCAGCAAGCAAGCGCAATTGTTGTTCAACCTTGCGCGACTCCCAAATATCGTCCTGATCAACCAAAAACATAGAGTTAAAACCCATCGCCCAGGCATTTTCCAACAGCGCCCGGAAGTTTTGCACCGGACCCAGATTGCCGCGATGGTCGTGAATCATGCGAATGCGTGGATCAGCCTGGGCATACTCTCGCACAATGGCCAGGGTTGCATCGCGCGAACCATCATCGCGCACCAACAAGGTCCAATCGCGGAAACTCTGGTAACACAGGCTGTCAAGCTGCTCACGCAGGTAGCAAGCACCATTGTACGTGGCGAGTAACAGACAAACATCCGTCGTCAAGGGTTGAGCCTCCCCACAAAATCACGGTTCGAGAATACCGAACAACCACTTATGCAAACCAAACACCGGATAAGGCGCCAAGTAATTGATCTCTATGATAACGCTCCATTACAATGATTCCCTGGCCACAGATGCCTTGCCATGTATCCTGCATCATCGCCACCCTTCTTATGTAAGCCTGCATTGATCGCTGTGACGATCAGCCCGCACCATTCCCGAATCTCGCCCTTTCCCTGTCAACCGGCGCCCGCCTGAACAAGTCTTATGCTGCAACCCGAAATCTCTGTGATTGTCGTCAATTACAATGGCCGCGCTCATCTGGAAACCTGCCTGCCGGCACTGACCGCTTCTGTGGAGGTGACCGCGCCGCGCTTTGGCGTGGAGCTGATCCTAGTCGATAACGGCTCCAGCGACGACAGCCTGGCCTGGGTGGCTGCGCATTTTCCCCAAGTTAAGGTGATTGCTGCCGGAGAGAATCTCGGCTTCGGCCGGGCCAATCAGTTGGGTGTGGAGGCCGCTGCAGGGCACAAAATCGCCTTCCTTAACAATGACACCGAGGTGGCCGCTGATTGGCTGCTGCCGCTCAATGACGCGCTGGAGCAACCGGCCCAACCGACGCCAATCCTGGCGGTGTGCTCGCAGTTGGTGCTGCTTGAGCATCCTAACATCGTCAATGCCCTTGGCGGTGGTATGTCCCGCTTGGGTTACAGCTATGACCGCCTGTTTGGTTTCTCGACCGATCACCCCCGGGTGCAGGAACTCTGCGCGCTGACTTCTTTTCCGACGCTGTTCCCCACTGCAGCGGCCATGCTGATGCGCAAGGCGGATTTCCTGCGCCTGGGCGGCTTTGATCCGGCCTTTTTCATGTATCACGAGGATGTCGATCTCGGTTGGCGCCTCTGGCTCGCAGGTGGTCAGGTGCATGTTTGTCCTGCCTCGGTGGTACGTCATGCCTTTGGCGGTACCACCACAACCTTGCAACCGAGTCACTTCCGCGACCGCCTCGGCATGCGCCACAATCTGCGCACGCTGATCAAGTGCTATCAGCCACGCCGCCTGGCCCATGCGCTGTTCGATCTGGTGCGTCTCTGGCTGCAAACCCGGCAGTTCCTCAGCATGGCGCTGATTCTGGGCTGGAATCTCCTGCATCTACCTGGCACCCTGGTGCAGCGCTGGCGCATTCAACGCCAGCGCTGCATGGATGATCGGGCCTTTTTCGAGTCCGGACTCATGACCTTCGGACATCAGCCTCCTTGGGGACCGGAACTGCCGGCTAAGGGTGCAGCTGACACCAGCCCGAGCACGGACACCAGCCCGAGCACGGACACCAGCCCGAGCACGGACACCAGCCCAGCACCTACGACTGTAACCGCTCTGCGTCTTGCCACCGCAGAAGCCAGCGCCATGCTGGGCTGCGGTTGGTATTCAACCGAGTTCGCTAGGCGGCACTTTCCAGGGCACCGCTCAGTAGCCGATTTTCTGCCACCCTGTGGCGAACATATCCCGGTCCGTTGGACGAACGGCCTGGCCCGTTGTCGGCTGCAAACCCAGGCGTCTCGCACCGGCTGGGTGTGGCTGCGACTCTGCACACCAACCCAATACACCGGCGAGGCCCCATGGCTTGAGCTGAGTTTTCCTGGTCCGAACGGCGAGCGTCAATCAGAGCGCTTTATTTTTTCAAACAAAACGGAGTGGAAATTATTGTGTGTCAGTGCTCAGGCTGATGCGCGGGGCTCCATTCCACTCGAACTGCGCTCCTCAACCCATTGCCCGGAACAGGCCGGCCGGCATCAGGAAGCGCGCTTAATGGGCGTCGGCGTCCATGATATCCGCTTCCAAGCCGAGGATGATGTCGCCTCCACCGCCGCTGAGTATGCGGTAGTGGCACAACCATCCCAGAGCGTCTCTGATCAGGCCGAAACCAGTTCCGATTCCGCCAGCACCGATCTCACCAAAATCTCCACTGATGCGGGTGACACACCCAAGCCCCAGGCCGGCTCAACACCCGAAATCTCCGTGATTGTCGTCAATTACAACGGCCGCGCTCATCTGGAAACCTGCCTGCCGGCACTAACCGCTTCCGTGGAGGTGGCCGCGCCGCGCTTTGGCGTGGAGCTGATCCTAGTCGATAACGGCTCCAGCGACGACAGCCTGGCCTGGGTGGCTGCGCATTTTCCCCAAGTTAAGGTGATTGCTGCCGGAGAGAATCTCGGCTTCGGCCGGGCCAATCAGTTGGGTGTGGAGGCCGCTGCAGGGCACAAAATCGCCTTCCTTAACAATGACACCGAGGTGGCCGCTGATTGGCTGCTGCCGCTCAATGACGCGCTGGAGCAACCGGCCCAACCGACGCCAATCCTGGCGGTGTGCTCGCAGTTGGTGCTGCTTGAGCATCCTAACATCGTCAATGCCCTTGGCGGTGGTATGTCCCGCTTGGGTTACAGCTATGACCGCCTGTTTGGTTTCTCGACCGATCACCCCCGGGTGCAGGAACTCTGCGCGCTGACTTCTTTTCCGACGCTGTTCCCCACTGCAGCGGCCATGCTGATGCGCAAGGCGGATTTCCTGCGCCTGGGCGGCTTTGATCCGGCCTTTTTCATGTATCACGAGGATGTCGATCTCGGTTGGCGCCTCTGGCTCGCAGGTGGTCAGGTGCATGTTTGTCCTGCCTCGGTGGTACGTCATGCCTTTGGCGGTACCACCACAACCTTGCAACCGAGTCACTTCCGCGACCGCCTCGGCATGCGCCACAATCTGCGCACGCTGATCAAGTGCTATCAGCCACGCCGCCTGGCCCATGCGCTGTTTGATCTGGTGCGCCTCTGGCTGCAAACCCGGCAGTTCCTCAGCATGACGCTGATTCTGGGCTGGAATCTCCTGCATCTGCCCGGCACCCTGGTGCAGCGCTGGCGCATTCAACGCCGGCGCTGCATGGATGATCGGGCCTTTTTCGAGTCCGGACTCATGACCTTCGCGTCGCGACCACCCTGGGGACCCTGTTTACCGCTCCCTGCGGCGGCAATGGCGGAACCCGACGCCATCCGCTCGCCCAAACTCTGTATCACCGATGAAACCATCAGTCGCCGTCTGGGTATCGGCTGGTATCCCGCCGAAACTTCGCCGCTTGATGCCTTTGCCCCTGGGCAGGACGAGCACATGTTGCCATGCTGTCTTGATCCGGTGCCCGTGCGCTGGACCAATGGCTTGGCGCGGTGTCGACTGTGGCTCCCGCCCCAGGCCAGCGGCCAGTTGACGCTCAGCGTTCGCACACCTGGCACGGATCATCGCCAGCAGACGCCCTGGATCGAGGTACGTTGCGGTAGTCACGCCAAGCCAGGTATTGAGGCGCGACGCTGGGAATTTGACCCGCGTTCGCGCTGGATGCGTCTCCAGCTCCCGGCGCAAGCAGACAACAACGGCTTGCTTGAAATTGAGATTCGTTCTTCACTCTGGTCGCCGGAGCAAGTCTATCCCAAACAGGAGACGCGCTTGCTCGGCTGTGCTCTGCGTGAGCTGGTCTTTGTCGAACAGCACAAAATACAACCGACCTATGGACCTGAGTCCATGTCGGTCATTATTCCCAGTTACAATCGTAAAACCGTGCTACTGCGCACACTCAATGCGCTAGCCAATCAAACCGTGAGCGGTTTTGAGGTAATCGTGGTTGACGATGGCTCCACCGACGGTACCGCCAAGGCAGTGGCAAGCTGGCGCGATCAATCCGGTGCATTACCTATCGCCTTCCAGCTCGTGCAACAGGCCAACATGAAACAGGGCATTGCTCGTAACCACGGAATTACAAAGGCGCGGGGCGATCTTATCCTCTTTCTCGGGGATGACATTACACCCGATGCCAACTTCATCAGTGAGCACCTGCGCGGTCACCAAAGGCATAATCGCAGCGGCGATGTGGCTATTCTTGGTCTCACAGCCTGGGATGAAACCACGGTGCGCAGCACACCCTTTCTGGAGCATGTCAATTATGATGGTGCCCAATTTGGCTACAAATGGCTCACAGCGCAGCACGAAGCGCCCTTCACCTGCTTCTATACTTCAAACATCTCTTTGCACCGTCAGGCGCTTGGCAGCAATCCCTTTGACCCACGCTTTGATGTTTATGGCTGGGAAGACTGTGAACTCGGCTTACGGCTGTGCTCACAGGGACTGCGCATCATCTATCATCCAGCCGCCCGCGCGGTTCACAGTCACCAGATGAGCCTGCGCACCTTCCTAAAGCGCCAGGCGCAGATTGGTGAATCCTTGCATACCTTCCTGGCCTTGGAACCCAACCTGCTCAGTCTGCCGTCGATGGGGAGCGTCAGTGTGCAGCGCAGATTTGGCCGCCTGGGCGCCCTGCTCAAGCTCGCCAGTCCGGTGTTAAGCCTGTTGGATCGCGTGTCCCGCAAGCCCTGGCCAGCCAAAGTTTACGGACTGCTGCTGAGCATTGCCTTTGGACAGGGCGTGCTGAAAGGCGAACAGCGCCGCTAGAAACTCCTGCGCCATCACTTGTCTCAATGGGCGCGAATGGCTATGCTAGCCGGTTTATCTTAGAGAGCCGAACCGGCTTTGGGCTGGTTTCTGTTCTGCGACCATCGACCAAGGATTTCGACAGCCATGCGCAGCCATTATTGCGGCACCATCGACGCCGGATTCATCGATCAAACCATCACGCTGTGCGGCTGGGTGCAGCGCCGGCGCGATCATGGTGGGGTGATTTTCGTCGATCTGCGTGATCGCACCGGATTGATTCAGGTGGTATTTGACCCGGATCGCGCGGAGATGTTCACCGAGGCTGAACGCCTGCGCAGCGAATATGTGCTGCGGATTGCGGGCCGGGTGCGCGCTCGCCCCGAGGGGACTATCAACCCCGAGATGCCCACCGGGGAGATCGAAGTCCTGGCCAGCGAACTTGAGGTGCTGAACGCCGCCGAGACCCCGCCGATCCAGATCGACGAATACCATGCCGATGTCAACGAGGAGTTGCGCCTGCGCTATCGCTACCTCGACCTGCGTCGCCCGGAGATGCAACAGCGGCTGCGCACGCGCGCCCAGGTCACCAGTCGCCTGCGGCGTTTTCTCGACGAGCAGGGCTTTCTGGACATCGAAACCCCGATCCTGACCAAATCCACGCCTGAGGGTGCACGCGATTACCTAGTGCCCAGCCGGGTGCATCCGGGCGAGTTTTATGCCCTGCCCCAGTCACCGCAATTGTTCAAGCAGCTGTTAATGATGTCCGGCATGGATCGCTACTATCAGATCGCGCGCTGTTTTCGCGATGAAGATCTGCGCGCCGATCGTCAGCCGGAATTTACCCAGCTCGACATTGAAGCCTCCTTCATTGATGAGGCCGAGCTGACCGGGTTGATGGAACAAATGGTGCGCGAACTCTTCCGTACAGTGCTCGACACCGAGCTACCCGATCCCTTCCCGCGCCTGACTTACGATGAGGCCATGCAGCGGTTCGGCTCCGACCGGCCCGATTTGCGCGTGCCGTTGGAGCTAGTCGATCTCAAGGACTTAATGAAAGAAGTGGAATTCAAGGTGTTTGCCACTCCGGCTCAGGATCCGGACGGTCGGGTGGCGGCGCTGCGCGTACCGGGCGGTGCCAAGCTCTCACGCAAGGAGATCGACGACTATACCAAGTATGTGGGGATTTTCGGCGCGCGCGGACTGGCCTATATCAAGGTCAACGATTGGGCGGGCAAAAACCGCGAAGGCTTGCAGTCACCGATCCTGAAAAACCTCACCGACGCCGCCATTGACGGTGTGATGGCGCGCACCGGCGCGGTCGATGGCGATCTGATCTTTTTCGGCGCTGACAAGGCGCGGGTGGTGAATGAAGCCTTGGGTGCGCTGCGGGTGAAGCTCGGCCATGACCGCGGACTGGCGCAAGACGGCTGGCACCCGGTGTGGGTAGTCGATTTCCCGATGTTTGACCAGGATCCGAAAACCGGTCACTGGCAGGCGCTGCATCATCCGTTTACCGCGCCGCGCGAGGATCAGCTTGACCTTCTGGAAAGCGATCCGGGAGCGTGCAAGTCGCGCGCCTATGATCTGGTTCTCAATGGTACTGAGCTTGGTGGTGGCTCCATCCGTATCCATCGCGAGGACGTGCAGCGACAGATTTTCTCCCTGCTGCGCATCAGCGAGGAAGATGCCAATGACCGCTTTGGTTTCCTGCTCACGGCCCTTAAGTATGGTTGTCCGCCGCATGGCGGCATCGCCTTCGGGCTCGACCGACTGGTGATGCAGATGACCGCCAGCTCCTCCATTCGTGATGTGATGGCCTTCCCCAAGACCCAAGCGGCGTCCTGTCCGCTCACCGGTGCCCCGGCCTCGGTTGATCAGGGGCAGCTCAAAGAGCTGGCGTTGCGCCTGCGCTCAAGCACCTGAAGTTGAGCCACGCTGGCCCCAAGCCCACAAGAGCAACGCAATCATGGCAAGCCTGACCCAGGCAACGCAAGCGCCCAACTTCAAACGTCCGGCCTCAGTGCTGGTGGTGGTGTTTACCCGGGCGGGTGAATTTCTGCTTATGCAGCGCATTCGCCCGGCCCATTTCTGGCAGTCCGTCACCGGTAGCCTGCAACCGGGGGAAAGCCCACGTCTGGCCGCCGTGCGCGAACTGCGTGAAGAAACCGGCCTGCTCGGCAGCGGACAGCTGATTGATTTACAACAGTCGCGGCTGTTTCCGATTATCGCCGCTTGGCGTGCGCGTTACCGCGCCAACCACTGCTTCAACCGTGAGCATTGGTTTGCGCTTGCACTGCCAGGACGCCGCCTCATCCGGCTCAATGCCGAGGAGCACAGTCACTATCAATGGCTCGGCCTCAGCCAAGCCTTGGAGCTGGCAAGCTCCTGGACCAACCGTGAGGCCATGCGCTGGCTCGCCGGTTGCGTCACACCCGCCTGAATCCGGCCCGGCTTCAGGCAAGCGCATTCCCAGCATCGCCGCTGATCGCACCTGCATTGAACTGTCTATCTGTTGCCGTTACTCTAGTGAAAAGAGCGTGTTGGATCGGACAGATCAACCTGGGTCTTGAACCAAAGACCCGCCAACGCATCCAACACATCCATCTTCGCGACAACTACGACGAGTCCGCCTCATGAAAGAGTTCGCGCTTCGACCAGTCCTTGGCTGGCTGGCCGCCCGACTGCCACAGCCTTGCCCACCCAAGCGTTCGTTCAGCCTGCTCCTGGCACTGCTGATTGCTCTCGGCACCACACTGAACGCCGTGGCGCGACCCGTGGATGTCAGTCTCGCGACCCTGTTCCCGACCGAGCGGCAGACCAAAACCGCTGTGGTCATCAATAAGGTGCTGGAGCGCTTCCATTATCGGGATTTTCAGCTCAATCCAGCCTTTGCAACCGACGCCCTGCACCACTACTTCGAAGCGCTTGACCCCAATCGCTCTTTTTTCCTGGAGCGGGATATCAAACGCTTTCTCGGCAGCGCCAATAAGCTCGACGATGAGCTGATTCAGGGTCGGGTCGATGTTGCCTTCGATATTTTTCGGGTGTATCGCATGCGCGTCGACAATCGTGTCGAATTCGCCCTGGGACAGCTGCAACAGAATTTTGATTTTCAACAGCCTGAGCAGTACCAGTTTGATCGTGCCGAAGCCCCCTGGCCGCAAAACGAGGCAGAGCTCAACCAACTGTGGCGCCAGCGGGTTAAAAATGACTATCTGACGCTCAAACTTGCCGACAAAGACGATGCCGATATCCGCAAACAACTGCGTAAACGCTATGAAGGCATCAGTCGGCGCATTCATCAATTTGATGCCGATGATGTATTCCAGACGTTCGTCAATGCCTACACCCAGAGCCTGGAGCCGCATACGGCCTATATGTCGCCGAGTACTTCGGAGAATTTCGACATCAGCATGCGCCTCTCACTCGAAGGCATTGGCGCCGTATTGCGCGCGGATAATGAATACACTGTGATTCAGCGCACTATCCCGGGTGGGCCTGCCCGTCAATCGGGCCTGGTGCAAACCGGCGACAAAATCGTTGGTGTTGCCCAGGGCGTTGATGGGGACTTCGAGGATGTCATTGGTTGGCGCTTACAAGATGTGGTCGATAAAATACGCGGCCCCAAGGGGTCCGTGGTGCGCCTGCAACTGCTGCCCAAGGCGGGACTCTCCGGCGGTGGGCACATGCGTGAAGTATCCCTGGTTCGCAACGAGATTAAGCTGGAGGATCAGGCGGCCAAATCCTATGTGATCGACGGCCCGGACAATGCCCGGGATGTGAAGATCGGAGTGATTGAAGTCCCGGCCTTTTATCGTGATTTCCGCGCCGAATCCGCCGGCCGCAAAAATTTTCGCAGCACCACCCGCGATGTGCGCACACTGGTCACCGAGCTTGAACAGCAGGGAGTTGATGGGATTGTGATCGACCTGCGCGGCAATGGTGGCGGCTCCTTGACCGAAGCCACCTCTCTGACCGGTCTGTTCATCAAGGAAGGCCCGGTGGTGCAGGTCAAGGACTCTTTCGGCAAGATTGAGGTGGAAACCGACCCTGACCCCGATGCGCTCTATTCGGGACCGCTTGCGGTGATTGTAGATCGCAACAGCGCCTCGGCCTCGGAAATTTTTGCCGGCGCCATTCAGGATTATGGCCGCGGTATCGTGATTGGTGAACCGACCTTTGGTAAGGGAACCGTGCAAACCCTGATCGATCTGAATCGCTATGTGCCAGGCGACAACATCGATCTTGGACGCCTGCGCCTGACCATGGCGGAATTCTTCCGCATCAGCGGCGGCAGTACCCAACTCAAGGGAGTTGAGCCAGATATTGCCTTCGATCTTGGCTACGATAGCGATGACCATGGTGAGCGTTCGCTCGATAATGCGCTGCCCTGGGGTACCATCCGACCGGCGGATTATCAAACCTTCACCGGCGTCGATCTCAACTGGCTCAGATCGCGTTCGGCGGCACGCACGGCCAAGGATCCGGGCTTCCAGATGCTGACCCATCAAGGTCGGATGCTGACCGAAATAGAAAAACAAAACAAGGTATCACTGCGCGAAGATGAGCGTCGCTTTGAGTCTGAACGCCGCGACAAGGCACTGAAAGATGAGCGCAACGCCTTTCTGCGCACCCGTGGCGTTGAGCCTGTTGATGAAAAGGCCGATCCCATCGACGAGGAAGCGCTGGAAAAACAGCAGGAAGTCATTGATGCCATTCAGGTCGATGAAGCCGCCCGCATTCTGGCCGATGTCATCAAGCGCCAGGGTGGCGCGGAGCAGCGACGCTCGGTGATGCGCGATTAATCGACTACAGCCACAGCCAATGACCCCAGATCCCTTGTTCGAGCAGCGGCTCGCGGCACTCGCGCGCCTGCCCGCTGCGATGCTGCGTGATGCCTACCGGATTGGACTCGAAAAAGAAGGCTTGCGCGTCACCCCCGATGGCGCCGTCGCCGCCAGCCCGCATCCACCCGCCTTAGGTTCGGCGCTCACCCATCCCTATATCACCACGGACTTTTCCGAAGCACTGTTGGAGTTCGTCACCCCGGCTGTCGCCACGCCGGCGGCGGCACTCGATTTTTTGCACGCCCTACATCTGTTCGTTTATCACCATATTGGAGCGGAGCGCCTGTGGGCGACAAGTATGCCCTGCGTGCTGGGTGGCAACGCCAACATCCCGCTGGCTAACTACGGTCCCTCCAACGCCGGGCAGATGAAAACCATCTACCGGCGCGGGCTGGGCAACCGCTATGGACGGGTGATGCAAATCATCGCCGGTGTGCACTTTAACTGGTCCTTGCACGAACCTCTGTGGCCAAGGTTTCAAGAGGCCTTGGGTGATACCGGGGATGCGCGCGCCTTTCGCGATGCATCTTACATGGGCATGGTACGCAATTTACAGCGCTTTGGCTGGATGGTGCCCTATTTGTTTGGTGCTTCACCAGCAGTGTGCAAAAGCTTCATCCAAGGCGACCCTGGAGATCTCGAATCCTTCGACGCTAACACTTACTTTTACCCCTATGGCACCTCGTTACGCATGGGTGATATCGGGTATCAGAACCGTCAGGAAGAGGGCACCGGCATGAAGGCCAGCTACGACAGCCTGGATGCCTATGTTCGCAGCCTGACCTGGGGCATTGAAACCCCCTGTCCGCAATACGAGGCCATCGGGGTTAAAGTGGCCGGGCGTTATGAACAACTGAACGATCACGTTCTGCAGATCGAAAACGAATACTACAGCACAGTACGCCCCAAACAGCTCACCGACGGCCTGGAGCGTCCGACGCTGGCTTTAAGACAGCGCGGCATCCGCTATGTTGAACTGCGCTCGGTTGATGTCAACGCCTTCCATCCGCTGGGCGTCGATCAGGAACAGCTGCATTTTCTCGCCACCCTGATGCTTTACAGCTTGTTGCGCTCAAGTCCGCGCATTGATGCACGCGAGCGGCGCGCTATTGACACCAATGAAGTCGTAGCCGCTCACCGCGGACGCCAGCCGGGGCTGGAACTGGAGCACCAGAATCGTCCTGTGCGCCTGAGCGTCTGGGCCGAGCGAGTGCTGCATGAGATGCAGGATGTCGCCGCGCTGCTGGATGGTGTCTCCAGCGGGCCCCATCAGGCGAGCGTACAGGCGCAGCAGGAAAAAGTGCGGGAGCCGGACAGCACACCATCGGCCCGCATGCTGGCCGACATGCGCGCTCAGGGGGAGAGTTTTGCCGTCTTTGCCCGGCGACTTACCGAGACGCACCGCCAGGCATTTCGCGATCAGCCGCTGCCGGAGGCAACCCGGCAAGACTTGGAAGCCTTAAGCGAGCAATCACTGGCTAAACAGAAACAGATTGAGGCGGAGGACCGACTCAGTCTGGATGAGTTTTTAGCCACTTATTTTGCCCAGGGTCAGGAACCGGACACTGATCTGAATCTTTGACCCTGAATCTTTAACCTGGCCAGATCCAGCCAGCGCATGCCCGGGGGGATACCCGTCAGCACCTGAACAGGGCCAGGGCAGTCAAACAGTGACTGCCACTGAGCCTGAGAGGATCAGTTCTTGGACTTATCGACCAATTGCTTCTCGCGAATCCAGGGCATCATACCGCGCAGGCGAGCACCCACTGTTTCGATTTGATGCTCCTGGCTCAGACGTCGCATGGCTTTCATGCCTGAGGCGCCAGCCTGATTTTCCAGGATAAACTCACGAGCGAAAGAGCCATTCTGAATTTCACCAAGCACGCGCTTCATTTCCGCCTTGGTCTCTTCGGTAATGATGCGCGGGCCGCGTGTCAAGTCCCCATACTCGGCAGTATTGGAGATCGAATAGCGCATATTGGCGATGCCACCTTCGTAGATCAGATCCACGATCAGCTTCACCTCATGCAGACACTCGAAGTAGGCCATTTCAGGCGCATAGCCGGCTTCAACTAGCGTCTCGAAGCCGTTTTGAATCAGCGCCGTCAGACCGCCGCACAGCACCACCTGTTCGCCGAACAGGTCAGTCTCACATTCCTCGCGGAAGGTGGTTTCGATGATGCCGGCACGCCCGCCACCATTGGCTGAGGCATAGGCCATGGCAATGGCACGCGCTTGGCCACTGGCGTCCTGCTGCACTGCAATCAGGCTGGGCACACCGCCGCCCTGAGTATAAGTGGAGCGCACCAAGTGACCCGGTCCCTTGGGAGCAATCATGATGACGTCGAGATCGGCACGCGGCTCGATCTGACCAAAATGAATGTTGAATCCGTGTGCAAACGCCAGCGCCGCGCCCTGCTTGATGTTGGGCGCGACCTGGTCGCGATATAGCTTGGCCTGATGCTCATCGGGCGCCAGGATCATGACCACATCGGCACCGGCAACGGCTTCGGGAATCTCCTTGACCTCCAGCCCGGCATTGGTCGCCTTGGCAGCTGAGGCTGAGCCGGCGCGCAGACCCACGGTCACCGAGACGCCAGACTCTTTCAGGTTATTGGCGTGGGCATGGCCCTGGGAGCCATAGCCGATGATGGCGACCGATTTGCGCTGAATCAGCGACAGATCGGCGTCTTTGTCATAATACACATTAATTGCCATGTCAGAATTCTCTATTCGGAAGCGGAAGGGTGAAATTCGGGTGAGTTATAAGGACAAAGCTTTCTCGCCACGGCCAATGCCACTGGGACCGGAACGCACCACCTCGGTGATGAGCCCTTCGGGCACAGCCTGCATGAAGGCGTCAAGCTTGCTGGAGGTGCCGGTCAGCTCCACCACATAGCTGGCCTCGGTCACATCAATGATTTTGGCGCGGAAAATGTCGGTCAGGCGTTTCAGCTCCTCGCGATTGGTGCCTTGTGCGCGCAGCTTGATCATCATCAGCTCGCGCTCAATGTGCGGCCCTTCCGACAGATCAAGCAGCTTAACCACATCAATCAGTTTGTTGAGCTGTTTTTTGATCTGCTCGACAATGTCATCGTTGCCCGAGGTGACCAATGTCATACGCGACAGGGAGGGGTCATCGGTCGGCGCCACAGTCAGCGACTCGATGTTGTACCCGCGGGCGGAGAACAGGCCGGCAATACGCGACAGGGCTCCGGATTCGTTCTCGACCAGCATTGAAAGAATATGTCTCATCGCGGTTTCCAGGACAGGGGGCTATTCAAAAAATCAGGCCAGTTCACGCTGCGACATGGTCGGCGGCAGGTGCATTTCATGCTGACCCTTGCCAGCGGCAATCATCGGGTAAACATTTTCGGTCGGATCCACCACCACATCGAGGAAAACAAAGCGATCACGCATGGCAAAGGCCTCCTGCATGGCAGCCTCCAGCTCGCCCGGTTTTTCTACGCGCAGGCCAACATGACCAAAGCTCTCCGCCAGGGCGACGAAATCCGGTAGCGCATCCACATAGGAGTGGGCATAGCGGCTCTCGTAGAAAAATTCCTGCCACTGGCGCACCATGCCCATGTAGCCGTTGTTCAGCAGGATCACCTTAATCGGCAGCGCGTACTGCTTGCAGGTGGCCAACTCCTGAATGCACATCAGAATACTGGCCTCACCGGAAATGCAGGCCACCTGGGCGTCCGGATAGGCCAGCTGTACGCCAACGGCGGCCGGTAAACCGAAGCCCATGGTGCCAAGCCCGCCGGAGTTGATCCAGCGGCGCGGCTTGTCGAAGGGATAGAACTGCGCGGCAAACATCTGATGCTGGCCCACATCGGAGGTCAGATACAGATCACCCTTGGTCACCCGGTGCAGTGTTTCGACAGCGAACTGCGGCTTGATCAACTCACTGGCGCGGTCATAGCCCATGCAGTCAAGTTTGCGCCAGGCATCAATCTGCTCCCACCAAGCCTTGAGGGCGGGTGGCCGATCAGCCGGGGTGCCAGTTTCACGCAACAAGCCCAGCAGATCCGCCAACACCGTCTCGACCGGGCCGACAATGGGGATATCCACCCGCACATTTTTGGAGATGGACGAGGGATCTACGTCGATATGGATGATGGTGGCATGCGGGCAGAAATGTTCAATCTTACCCGTGACCCGATCATCAAAGCGCGCACCGACGGCAATCAGACAATCCGTCTCATGCATCGCCATGTTGGCCTCATAGGTGCCATGCATGCCGAGCATCCCGATAAACTGCGCATCGGACATCGGGTAGGCGCCCAAGCCCATCAGGGTGCTGGTAATCGGGTACCCCAGTGCCTGTACCAGCTCGGTCAAGGCAGCAGCGGCATTACCCAGAATGACGCCACCGCCGGTATAGAACACCGGACGCTCAGCGGCCTGCATGGCCTCCAATGCCTTGCGAATCTGACCAAGATGGCCTTTGCGGGCCGGCTGATAGGAACGCAGCTTGAGTTCAGGCTGGAACTGATAGGGAATCTTGATGCCCGGATCGGTGACATCCTTGGGAACATCCACCACCACCGGGCCCGGGCGCCCGGACTGGGCGATGTAGAACGCCTTGGCAATGGTCGCGGCAAGATCCTCGCGCCGCTTCACCAGAAAATTGTGCTTTACACAGGGGCGGGTGATGCCGACGGTATCGACTTCCTGAAAGGCGTCACTGCCAATCACCGGCGTGGGCACCTGGCCGGTGATTACCACCAACGGGATGGAATCCATATAAGCGGTGGCAATGCCCGTCACGGCATTGGTCGCCCCCGGCCCGGAGGTCACCAGACAGACACCGCAGCGACCGCTGGCGCGCGCATAGCCGTCAGCGGCATGGGTGGCGCCCTGCTCATGGCGCACCAGGATATGCTGAATCTGATCGCTGCGCTGAAACAGAGCATCGTAGATATGCAGCACCGCGCCGCCAGGGTAGCCAAACACGGTTTCCACACCCTGATCGATCAGGGACTGAATCACGATTTCCGCACCAGACAGCTCCAGGGGCTGATCTGAGGGGGGGGCCTGCTCGGACGATGAGTCAGGCGCGGGCCTTTGCTGCACGAGTCTACCTCCGCACCAACCGCTGCATACTCGTGCTCCGAGCCGCTGTTGCCCAGCGTGAAAACGGGCAACGCCTCGAACCGAGATGCCGCCGGCGGCACACGATCAAAGTAATGAAGTCATCAGTGGAACCGACGGTCGCGCGATCCAGGCGGCGCCAGCATGCTCCGGTGAACGGGGAAAATTACAATATTCCGGCCAATAGGGTCAACTATTGCGCCTAATAATTTCAGCCAGCGCCACCGCTCAGCAGAATCCTGTGCCCGGCGGCGGCGATCCCAGCCCAGCGTTGGTGGCTATCGTTTGCCAGGTTATCCAGCGCTTATTCACAGGCTTTGCGCAAGGCAAGAGGCACTGCCGGCAAGCCAGGACCGATCAGGCCGATCATTTTTGATTTGTCAATAATTTTATTAAAACAAAAACTTAAGCTACCATTCAAGCATCGGCCAAGGTGCTTTGCCGCTTGTCCCACTGCGGCTTGCAGGGTTTTAACCAGCTGTTACCCACAAAGTTATCCACAGGCATTGTGGAAACTCGATCTTTTCACTGGCAGATGCAGGGGTTAAGACAATTTTTCGAGAAAGTGTTCGAATGCTTTGCGCCAAGCCAGAGCTTTCGGTTGGCGCCCCCCTGGAATCCAACGCCGGAGCCCAAGCTGGCGCGCTAGCGCGCCAGCCGCGATGACGCGGTCGCACGGGCATCGATGGACTCGGCTATACTCGCCATCGCTCCCGGCGTTCTTTCCCACATTGGCCTACGTTCTTACCGGCGTCCTGGCGCCGCGAGCCGTGCCGGTTTTAATAATTTTTTTGGAGTGACTGTTCAGTGATTGAAGGCTTGCGCAACATTGCGATTATCGCCCATGTCGACCATGGCAAAACGACTCTGGTCGATAAATTGCTGCAACAGTCCGGCACCCTGGGGGAACGCTTTGGCCCGGTCGAGCGAGTGATGGACTCGAATGACCTGGAGAAGGAACGCGGCATTACCATTCTGTCCAAGAACACCGCACTGCGGCTGTCACTGAACGGTCAGGATTACCGCATCAATATCGTCGATACTCCCGGACATGCCGACTTCGGCGGTGAGGTTGAGCGTGTGCTGTCCATGGTGGATTCGGTGCTGTTGCTGGTCGATGCCCAGGAAGGCCCGATGCCACAGACGCGCTTTGTTACCACCAAGGCGTTTCAGCACGGCTTGCGTCCCATCGTAGTGGTCAACAAGATCGACAAGCCTGGCGCCCGGCCGAACTGGGTGGTTGATCAGGTGTTTGATCTGTTTGATCGCCTGGGCGCGACCGACGAACAGCTTGACTTCCCCATCGTCTATGCATCAGCCATCCATGGCTATGCGGGCCTCAGTGAAGATGTGCGTGACGGGGACATGACGCCTCTGTTCGAAGCCATTGTCGAGCATTGCCCGGCACCCAAAGTCGATCCGCATGGCCCCTTTCAGATGCAGATTTCAACGCTCGATTATTCCAGCTTTGTCGGCGCCATTGCCGTTGGACGTATTCAGCGTGGCTATGTGCGACCCAATCAACAGGTAGTGGTAGTCAAGCGCGATGGGGATCGCCAGCGAGCCAAGGTGGGACTGGTGTATGGCTATCTGGGGCTGGAGCGCAGTGAGGTGGAGCGGGCCCAGGCCGGAGACATCGTGGCTCTAACCGGCATGAATGCCCCCAATGTCTCCGACACCCTGTGCGACCCCGACGCTGTCGAAGCCCTACCGCCGCTCACCGTCGATGAGCCGACGGTGACCATGACCTTTCAGGTCAACACCTCGCCCTTCGCCGGGCGCGATGGCAAGTATCTGACCAGTCGCCAGCTCAAGGAGCGTCTGGAGCGCGAACTCATCCATAATGTCGCCTTGCGCGTGGAAGAGGGAACAGATCCGGAAAAATTCCGGGTGTCTGGACGGGGCGAATTGCACCTGTCGATTCTGCTGGAGAACATGCGCCGCGAGGGCTACGAGATGGCCGTGTCGCGCCCGGAAGTCATCTTTCGCGAGATCGATGGCGTGATTTGCGAGCCTTATGAGCAGCTCACGGTCGATGTCGATGAAGTCAATCAGGGCGCCATTATGCAGGCGCTTGGCGAGCGCAAAGGGGATCTGAAGGACATGGTGCCCGACGGCAAAGGGCGGGTGCGCCTGGACTATGAAATCCCCTCGCGCGGGCTGATCGGCTTCCAGACCGCCTTCATGTCGCTGACCTCGGGCACCGGCTTAAAGCATCATGTGTTCGATCACTATGGCCCGGCCAATCAGGGTGGCATTGCTCCGCGTCGCAATGGCGCCATGATCTCCAACAGCCAGGGCAAGGTGCTCGGCTATGCACTGTTTAACTTGCAGGATCGCGGCCGGCTTTTGGTCGCCCCCGGCGAGGAGGTCTATGAAGGCCAGGTGGTGGGCATTCACTCCCGTGACAATGACCTGGTTGTGAACCCGCTCAAAGCCAAGCAGTTGACCAACATCCGCGCCGCCGGCTCGGACGAGAATATTCTCCTCACCCCAGCGGTGCGCTTCTCACTGGAGCAGGCGCTTGAGTTTATCGAAGACGATGAGCTGGTTGAAATCACCCCCACGGCTATTCGCATTCGCAAGCGCTTCCTGAAGGAGCACGAGCGCAAGCGCGCCGGTCGTGGCGGCTGAACCTCAGTCAGCGGTGTCCGACTCCTTGTCGTCGTCAGGGCTCGGCTGCTCACTGGGCCGGGCGCGCAGCACGGCAGTTTTAAGGTAAGCGGTTTCGGCAATGGCCGGGTGAATCGGATGATCCGGTCCCTGGCCACTGTCGCGCAGCCGCTGCAACTCCCGGCCACTCGCGCGCGCCGCCTGCTGGATACTGCGTTGGAACTGTTCGCGACTGAGATGATGGGAACAGGATGAGGTAACCAGCAGGCCATCGGGCGCCAACAGCTCAAGCCCGAGTCGGTTGAGTCTTCGATAGGCCTGTTCGCCCTCCTTCTGATCCTTGCGCCGCTTAATAAAGGCCGGAGGATCGAGGATAATCAGATCGAATTCGCGCCGCTCGGTGCGCAAGGCCCGCAGCACATCGAAGGCATCCCCTTGCAATAGATCGACGATGCGCGATTCCAGCCCATGACGTTCGGCTGTAGCACCGACGCGTTCTAGCGCTTGGGCCGAGCTGTCGACAAAGCTTAATTGTTGCGCACCGGCGCTGGCGGCAGCCAATCCCCAGGCGCCCAGATAGCAGCACACATCCAGCACCCGGGCACCGACACCAAAGCGCGCCAGACCCAGGCGGTTGTCCGCCTGATCGTAAAACCAGCCGGTTTTTTGGCCGCGCACGGGATCGATCTGGTAGCTGATTTCGCCTTCGCGCAGCGTAACCTCGCCGGTATCCTCGCCCAGCGCCCATTCAACGGACTGGGATAGGCCTTCCAGCGCGCGCATCGGGGTGTCGTGGCGCAGCAGAATGCGCTGCGGGCGCAGCACTTGCGCCAGTGCAGAGAGAATTTCGCCGCGCTCACGCTCCATGCCAGCGGTGGTGATCTGTACCACCAACAGGTCACCATAGCGATCAACGATCAGACCCGGCAGGCCGTCGCTCTCGCCATAGACCAGTCGATAAAAGGGCTGGGGGAACAATCGCTCGCGCAAGCTCAGTGCCTGATGCAACCGCTTGAGCAGCAAGGCCGGACTGAGCGGCTGCGTCCGCTCACGGCTCAGCAGGCGTGCGCAGATTAAGGAGTTGGGGTTGGCATAGGCATGGCCGATCCAACGCCCGCCATGGGCGATCAGCTCGACCGGCGCGCCCGGTTCCAGACCTTTCAGCGGTGAGCGGGCGGTATCGACTTCATTGCTGTAAACCCAGCAATGTCCAGCCAACAGACGCCGCTCCTGATCTTTTTTTAGATACAGGGGGGAAACTTTCAAGTGCGACGGGAATGCGTGACAATGCAGAGAAATGGTGCCGAGGAGAGGACTTGAACCTCCACGAGCTTTCGCCCACATGGACCTGAACCATGCGCGTCTACCAATTCCGCCACCTCGGCGAGAGGACGTTG
The DNA here is from genome assembly GCF_016583795.1 of Rhabdochromatium marinum. Lineage (GTDB taxonomy): Bacteria > Pseudomonadota > Gammaproteobacteria > Chromatiales > Chromatiaceae > Rhabdochromatium > Rhabdochromatium marinum. The sequence continues at coordinate 67,732 of NZ_NRRS01000014.1, forward strand.
CACAGCCAGGACAGCTGTGCAGCGGAAGCGCGCATCTTAGTCGGGCCGGCGGCGGCTGTCAACTCGCACATCGGCCGCGTGCGCTATTTCATGCTTCGCTAGCCTCAGGTGGCACGCTCGCGACGAATCAACTCATAGGCTTGGCGAATCTGCTGGGTTTTCTCGGTGGCCAGTTTAAGCATTTCTTCCGGCAAGCCACGGGCAATGAGCTTGTCGGGATGATGCTTACTGCGCAACTGCCGATACGCGCGCTTGATAACCGCATCCGTATCACTGGGTTTCACCCCCAACAGCCGGTAAGCTTGGGCCAGCGTCAAGCTTGCGGAGTCCGGCTGGGACTGGGAACGGGATTTCTTCCTTCCCCGACCAGTATTGCGGCTGGAAGCACCGGCGCGTTCAGCGCGCGTCAGTTGTTCGAGCTGGCGGAACTCGGGTTCTGGGATCCTGAGCGCGCGGCGCACCTGATGCAATAGCTGGCGTTGCGCCGCCGAGGGTAAGCCATCGGCATAAGCCGCCTGGAGCTGAAAGCGCAGAAACATCTCCAGCAGGCTGGCATTGCCACGGCAGGCGCGCCAGAAGGTCGCCAGGGCATCTGCCAGCACAAAATCGGCGGCCTTACCACGCTTGAAATCAGCAATGGCCTGCCGGCGTTTTTCCGGCGAAAACCGCATGCGCGTCATGGCTGCTTCAGCCATGGCGATTTCGGCTTCTGAAACCCGCCCATCGGCCTTGGCCACATGCCCCATGGTGCTGAAGGTGGCGGTGCGAAAGGCGGCCTGCACCTGTTCGCGTTCGCGGCGCGACAGCAAAGCGCCATGCTCAAGCCACAGCAGGCCGTAGTCAACCCCATGCCCCAAAGCGGCGCCAATCAGGGCACCGGGCGCATCCGCCACGACCAGCCCGGCAATGCTGCCGACCACTTTACCAACCCAACCCATGGACCTGCACCGCGTTATTCCCTATCAGCCAAAAAACCAGATGACCCGCACCACTCGAACGCGCAAAAATACCCACCGGATACCAGCCAGAGCCTTGCAGCGCCAAGTCGGGTGTAAACTGCCGGACTTGACCCGGCTGTGCGCCGAGCGAAACCGACAGGAGACAGACTCATTATGACATCAGACGACCAAGCCCTTGTGCGCGCCTCCTGGGCGCAACTGCAACCGCAGGCTGAGCAGGTGGGAGCAGCACTGTATCAGCGCATGTTTAGCGATCACCCGGAGCTGCGCCATCTGTTCAAAGGGGAGATGGACGAGCAGGCGCAGAAGCTGATGCGCATGTTCAGCCGTGCCGTCGCCACCCTGGAGGATCTGGAATCCCTGGATCGGGTGATCAAGATGATGGGTGCGCGCCACAGCGGCTATGGCATTGAGGACGAAGATTATCCGAAAATGCGTGAGGCACTGCTCGCAACCCTGGCCGAACAGCTCGGCGATGGCTTCACGACTGAAACCCGCCGTGCTTGGAGCCGCGTTTATGACGAACTGGCCGAAATCATGATCGAGGGTAGCGCGAATTAACGCTTGAAGAATTCGTCGCGCTCAGCCACCGCCAACCGCATGGATAATCTCGACGCTGTCGCCCTCGGCGAGCCGATGCTCGGCAAATTGGCTGCGGGGCACCAGGGTCTGATTAACCTCCACCGCCAAGCGCCGGTCCGTAAGTTGCTGTTGCTCAATTAGCGCCTGTACAGTCGCGCTCTGCTTGAGTTCGTGGCTTGCGCCATTGAGAAGAATCTGCATGGGAGACTCCGTTGTATCCCGGGCTGTCACTTGTGGTTTCGAACCGGTCACTGCAAACACATGAAGCCGATCATGATGCGATGGTCAAAAGATCTGATTCCAGTCGAACAGGCGCTGACACTCGATGGCCTCTTTTGGCAGCGGGTCAGTCGCTCACCCCAGCACGAGGCCTATCGCTGGTTCGATCGCGGTAGCAGTACCTGGCACAGTCTGACCTGGAGTGAAACCGCCGCGCAGGTTGCACGCTGGCGCGCTGCACTGCTGAGCGAGGCACTGGAGCCCGGCGAGCGAGTCGCGATCCTGCTGCGCAATTGTCCGGATTGGGTGATCTGTGATCAAGCGGCCTTGTCATTGGGGCTGGTGACGGTTCCGCTCTATACCGATGACCGCGCCGAGAACGCGGCTTTTGTGCTGCGCGATGCCGCCGTGCGGATTCTGCTAGTGCAGGATCTGCACCGCTGGAAGCGGCTGGCAGACGTCCTCGACGCTACACATCCGCTGACGCGGGTGGTGTTGCTGGAGTCCTCCGAGGACGCACAGGCTCTGGCCGCCACCGATGCGCGTCTGGTGGTTGCCAGCCAGTGGCTGCCACAAGCAGGCGTCAGCTGGTCGCAGCGTTCCGCCGATCCTGATGCACTAGCGACCATCGTCTACACCTCAGGCACCACTGGCAAGGCCAAGGGGGTGATGCTGACCCATCACAATATTCTCAGCAATACGCGCGCCTCTCTGAACGTGCTGGATGTTTATCAGCAGGACATCTTTCTGTCCTTTCTGCCACTGTCGCACATGCTGGAGCGCATGGCCAGCTACTATCTGCCAATGATGTCGGGTTCCACTGTGGCTTACGCGCGTTCCATCGGGCAGCTAGCCGAGGATCTAAACACCATTCGCCCAACCATTCTGATTGCCGTGCCGCGAGTGTTCGAGCGTGTTTATCAGCGCCTCAACGAACAAATCCGCACCCGCCCGGCTATGGCGCGCTGGCTGTTTAAGCGGGCCACGGAAGTGGGCTGGGTCAGCTTCGAGCATACCCAGGGTCGCCGCCGCTGGCATCCACAGCTGCTGCTATGGCCCTGGCTCAGACATCTGGTGGCGCGCAAAGTGCTCGACCGGCTTGGGGGAAAGATTCGTGTTGCTGTCAGTGGCGGAGCGCCGCTGCCAACCAATGTCGCCCAGCTGTTTGTGGGGCTTGGCCTGCCGCTGATTCAGGGCTATGGCCTGACTGAAACCAGTCCTGTCATTAGCGCCAACTCGCTTGAGAATAACCGACCTGACACCGTCGGCACACCCTTGCACAATGTGCAGGTGCGCATTGGCCCCTATGATGAGCTGCTAGTCAAGGGGCCAAGTGTGATGCACGGTTATTGGAATAATCCTGCCGCCACCGCAGCAATAATCGACGCCGATGGCTGGCTGCATACGGGTGATCAGGTGCGCTTGATTGGCCGCCATCTTCAGATCACCGGACGACTGAAGGATATTCTGGTACTGTCCAATGGTGAGAAGGTGCCCCCGGCGGACATGGAAATGGCCATCGGCCAGGATCCGCTGTTCGATCAAGTGATGGTGATCGGCGAAGGCAAAGCCTACCTGAGCGCATTACTGGTGCTGAATGCTACGCTCTGGGTCACCCTGGCGCGCGAGTTCACACTGGATCCGCATGACCCGGCCAGCTTGCAGAACCAGCACCTGATCAAGGCGATGCTGGCACGCTTGCGCGAGGCCCTGAAGGACTTTCCAGGCTATGCCAAAATTCGCCGCGTCACCCTGGCACTCGAACCCTGGTCGATTGACAATGGCCTGCTGACCCCAACCCTGAAAATCAAGCGACATCAGGTGCTTGAGCGTCACCGCACCGCGATTGAACAGATGTATGCCCTGGAGGACTGAGGCCAATGGCGCAGAGCACTTGCCGATCCGGGCGCAGGCCCCTACAATCGCCTCTGGTTTGCAGCTGTTTCAGTCTTCAAGCGATCCTCAAGCGGGCGTAGTTCAATGGTAGAACAGGGGCTTCCCAAGCCTCCAATGTGGGTTCGATTCCCATCGCCCGCTCCATTCTCAAAGCCTGATGCTAACACCCTGATCAGGTTTCACCCTGCGCTTGTGCCTTGGCAGCGAAGGTGAGTCAGCCATGATGTCAAAGCTCGCTGCTTGGTTGGCCGGCTTGCTGTTGTTCATCAGCGTGCTGGGGCTTGGCACCTTCCTCGCCAGTGATGTTCTGCTTGACCGCCCGACGGTCCGTGACTTTCTGATCCAACAGGCTGAAGAGGCGACCGGCTGGTCAGTCCACATCGGCTCAGGTCCGCACATTCGCTGGCAACCCTGGCCCCAGCTTAGCCCGCAAATCAGTTTGGAACAGGTCGAGTTCCTCATTCCCCAGCACTCAAATCAACTCGGGCCACTGCGCTGGCATGCCGAACAGCTGCGCATAGCACCGCGCTGGAAGTCATTGCTCGGCCCCCATCCCCAACCTGCCAGTATTCAGGCACGGCGGATCACTGGCGAACTTCCTGGGGCAGCGGTGGATCAGTCCATCGCTGGACAACACCAACCCCAGCTCCAGTTCGATCTGGCGGAAGTGCAACTGCTGTTGCAAGAAGCCACCGCCGCGACGAATTCATATCCCCTGCCCCGCGAGCTGCACATCCAGGGTGACGAGCTGACTTGGACGGCGCAGATGCCGAACCAGGCTCCGGATCAGAATCACCTTCAGCGCCAAAGTCAGGAAATCAGCCTCACGAATTTCACCCTCAGCGCCGGACCACTGAGCCCTGCGGGTGCGGGCCGACTACGCGCTCAGGGGCTTGTGAGCGGAGATTTTGCGGCTTTGAATGCGCAGGGAACCACGCAGATGCAGTTGCAAGCAGATCTGGCGCCCATGACCAAGCCTGGCATCCTCGAACTCACGGCCGCTCAACTCAGACTCGCTGATATCCGCTGGCAGACTGCCGCCGGACCAGCGGTCTGGCCCGGGATTGACTGGCCTGAAATCGAGTTCAGCGCCAATCTTCGCTTTAATCAAGATGCCCGCAGCCTGGCGCTCAATCAAATGCAGCTGCGTATGCAGGCGTTGACGCTCGGCGGTCATCTCAAGGCGAGCTTCGCGCATGATGCTCCCGGCGCATCCGGTCGCGTGACTGTGGAGCCTTTCGATCCGCGCGCCTGGCTGCACAGCCTAGGCCTCCTCACTACTAAACTTGAAGCACCGCTGCCAGACGCGACGGAGCAAAACTTGCGCAGCCTCGCCGCTGGCTTCGATTTCCAGGCCAGCGCCAGCGACCTGCATGCCCAATCATTATGGGTGAAACTCGACGACTCCGAAGCCTGGGGACAAGCCTCGCTGCATCTCGGTGAGTACCCCAGTGCCCAGTTTCATTTGTCCATCGACCAATTGCCGCTTGAGCGCTATTTACCGGCGGGACATCTCGTTCAACCAAACGCGCCGCCGGACAACTCTGATGCAACGACAAACACATCCAAAGCCATACCGGCGGCAGAAAGGCCACCTTTTATTGGCCAATTGACAGCGCTCCCCAGCGACCCAACATCACCCCCCAAACCCGTGCCCAATCAGGCCGCCGTCATCACGAATCCCTGGTGGACGACGCTAAATGCCACCGGCGATCTCAACATCCAACAGCTCAGCCTGTTCAAACTCAACGCCGGTGCCGTCACCATCGAACCCACGCTCAGCGACGGACGCCTGACAGCCAATTTTTCCGCACCGAATTTTTACGCCGGTCATCTCAGCGGCTATTTTGAGTTGACACCTGTCGCCACTGCGGCCACTTCAAGCCGCCACCTGACTCTGCTTACCAAAGCTGAGGCGATACAACTGGCGCCATTATTCAAGGATCTTCAGACCGCGATGATCCTCAGCGGCACAGCCGCGTTGGGCTTGGAGCTGAACGCTCAGGGCCAAGACTGGCCCGCAATCGCTCAAAGTCTCAGCGGTGATCTGGCTGTGCTACTGAAAGAGGTTCGCTTTGAGCACCTGCCATTGACAGAACTGCTTGCAGCCAGCCGTATCCCGACCCAAATCGGTATCAACTTACCAGCGTTCGACGCTTTTAGTGAAATCAGCGCCAGCTTCAAGGGTGAGCAAGGTCGGTTTCACAGTAGCGATTGCGTCGCCCGCGCACCAGCAATGGACATTTCCGGCACTGGCCTGGTGGAAGTGCCGCAACAACAGCTGGATTTCGATCTCACCGCCGTCCTGCACGACACCCCGGATGGCCGTGGCATTCAAGAGCTGAATGATCTGCCAATGCCGCTGCGGATCAAGGGCGACTGGCAGGCACCGGACATTGACTTCGACCCGGGCCCGGCTGTGCGCAAGGCGGCGGCGCGCGCACTTGATGCACAACTACGTCAGCACGGCAGCGACCTGGGTCGGCTTGAAGAACGCACCGGTATCAAGGGGCTGGAGCAGGGCTTGCGACAACTGCTGGGCACGGATTGAGCGTACAGAGCCATTAACAGTTGTGCAAACACTCCTGCCGCCGGACCGGACGGGCAAGCGGCTTGGCCTCCAGCCGAATTCGTCGCTGCGGTGCTCGACTGGTTCAGCAGCCATGGCCGCAAGGATCTGCCATGGCAGCTTGAGCCCACGCCCTATCGGGTGTGGATCTCGGAGATCATGCTTCAGCAGACGCAGGTCGCCGTGGTCATTCCCTATTTCGAGCGCTTCATGGCGCGGTTTCCCACCCTGTCGCAGCTGGCGGCGGCGGATCAGGATGACGTCCTGCGCCATTGGGCCGGACTCGGTTACTACGCCCGCGCACGCAATCTGCATCGTGCCGCTGGTATTTTGGTTAGGGACTATCAGGGAAAACTCCCGGCCGATCCGCAGCAGCTCATGCAGCTGCCGGGCATTGGGCGCTCAACCGCCGGTGCCATTCTCTCACTCGCTCTGGGCCAGCCGCAGGCGATTCTGGATGGCAATGTGAAGCGCGTACTGGCGCGCTGCTTTGCCATACCGGGCTGGCCAGGTCAACACGCGGTGCAAAAACGTTTGTGGGCCGTTTCGGAACAGCTGATGGCGGCAACGGCTGAGTTTGCAGACAACGCGTCCAAGCCATCACTGATTGCGGCCTATAACCAGGCGATGATGGATCTAGGCGCCACCCTGTGCAGCAGACACTCAGCCGCCTGTGATTCTTGCCCGCTGGCGAGTCGCTGTATCGCGCACCTCAGCGACAGCGTGCAACAGTATCCCGAGCCAAAACCCGCGCGCATCAAGCCCAAACGCGGCACCCGCTGGCTGCTGATCCAGGATCCGGACGGCAAAATTCTGCTTGAGCAGCGGGTCACCAGCGGTCTCTGGGGTGGGCTCTGGACGCTACCGGAGATTGCCCCGGATCAAACCGGCGCACACTGGTGCCAGCAGCAGCTTGGCCGTGCGCCACAACGGGTTGAAAAGCTGGCCGACCGACAGCATTCCTTCTCTCACTTCGAACTGGAAATTTTTCCCGAGCTTCTGGTGTTGGAGCAACATCCGACACAGATTGCTGATGACGAACATCGCCTTTGGATCACCCTGGATGAGGCGCTGAAGATGGCCATCCCCGCGCCGCTGAAGCGTTTGTTGCAAGTCGTTGTGGCGCACCATCATCCGGGCTAGGATCAACACATCGCAATGGAGCTACCCTATGTCGCCAGCTGACGCTCAGTCCCCTTCCCGTCGCGTGCAATGCATTAAGCTCGGCCACGAAGCCGAAGGGCTGCAACGCCCGCCCTATCCTGGTCCGCTCGGTCAGCGCATCTTCGAGCAGGTTTCCAAACCGGCTTGGAGCGATTGGCTGAAGCATCAGACCATGCTCATTAACGAAAATCGCTTGAGTCCCATGGACCCCAAAGCACGTAAGTTTCTTGAAGCCCAGATGGAAAACTACTTCTTTGGCGAGGGCGCCGACATACCAGAGGGGTATGTGCCACCGAAGAGCTGAAGCACCTTGCGGTTAACACTCAAATCGCGACTCCACCCAGTCGAGTTGGCGCGGTAGGCAGACGCTTTGCAAGTCATAATGTGTCTGAGCAAACTCACGCGCATGAGTCCCTAAACGCTTCCGGGTCGCTGCATCATCGAGCAAATCGCAGAGCTGTTCCGTCAGCGCCTGAACGTCGAAGAAATCGATCAGGCGGCCGGTTTCATTCGGGATAATGGCTTCATGTAGCGGCGCTGTATCGCTGGCCAGGATAGTACATCCCAGACTCATGGCTTCAAGCAGACTCCAGCTCAGCACAAAGGGATAAGTCAGATAGACATGCACCCTGGACAGCCGGAGCACAGCGAGAAATTGCGGATATGGCAGATGGCCAAGAAAATGCACCCGGCTCCAATCGGCATCCTGAATCTTGGGGCGCACTTCCTGCACGAATAGGCTTTTCCAGCTCTGCCCTGCTGGTGGGCGGGTCCCGTAGCTGACACCATCGCCACCAACAATCAAAACCCGCGCGCGCGGCCGCTGGCGCAAAATTTCCGGCAACGCGCGCATAAAAATATGATAGCCCCGATAGGGTTCAAGATTGCGATTGACGAAGGTGATGATTTCGTCATTGCGACTGAGTTGCACCTGTCCATTCAGCGTCAGCGCCACAGCTGGATCGGGCGTCACCGCCTGGGTGTCGATGCCATCATGGATAACGCGAATCTGCTCGCGAAAACGCTCAGGAAAGGTGCTGGCCTGCCAGTGGGTTGGTGCAAGCCCGGCATCGGCGATCTCGAAATGTAGCAGGTTGTTGGCATTCTTCAAGCGCAAGCGGCAGCGATCACCGGCGTCCTGAGCGGGAAATTCCGCATCAAAGCCAACATCAGCTCCTTGTGGATGATAAAAAAACTCGCAATAAATCCCCAGGCGCACTTGTGGCCACACATCCTTGACGAACAGACTCTCGCCCCAGCCCGGATGGGCCAGGATTAGATCAGGAGTGATGCCTCGGTCACGCAGTTGCAACAGGGTACGAAAACAAGCCTCTGCGCGAATAATCTTGGTCTCGAAATCACTGACCCAGGGGGTGCTACCTTTCAATAATGTCCTTAGCAAGGCTGAGCACCGAACTGATCGATCTTGTCCCAGAATTGCGCCCAGCGTCCGGTCGACTGAACCAATGCACGTAAGCTCAAAACAATCTTGGCGCCCTGATGTTTCCAGCGCATGCCCGCTCCGCACAGGCGCTGCTTGACCAGGGTTTTACAGGCCGCTTCGATGACCCCGGAGCCAATCGGCAAGTTCTCGGCTAGGTGCGCGGGGTAGTTCATGCGTTCACGTTGATTGCTGAAGTAGGTCAGGGCCGCTTGAAGATTGGCTTTGACGGTTTTGCCCAAGGAGCGCTTGTCCATCAGGCGTTTGCCTTCTTCGATGAGGGCGTCAACGGCGCCGGGTTCGTGCTTGAGTCGGTGGCGCTGCTCTTGGAGCCATTGGTCGCGTTTGGCCTGGCTGGCTTTGCCAGGATAAGCGCCCGTGGCGAGGTGGGGNTGGCTCCGTCGAGGCTGATGGCGATCGTGGTGATGGGGGCGTCGAGTTCAGGCGGAGCATAGTCCCATAGCTCCTCTTTGGCGCAGGCGATGCTGCCGACCCAGTCGGCGGTATTCTGCACATAGGAGGCGGCAATTTGGCGACCATGATTGGCGCGCAGGTCTTCGCAGACGGCGTTGACGTTCATCTGGGAATACTTGTGCGAGAGCTGCTGGGCGAACAGCGGGGTGGCCTGACGAATGAGGCGTGCGCTGGCTTCCAGGGGGCAGTAGATACGACCGCCCTGGGAGGTTTGGTAGACGTTGCGCTCCACTTCAATGGCCCCATAGGGGGTTTGGTAGGTCTTCGGTGAGACGCCGCGCTTGGTCCATTTGATCGCCCCCATGGTGATCGGGGAGCCGTCGGTGTCGAAGCGCTTGAGCGTCTCGGCACTGGCAAGCCTTCCGATGCTGTTGCAGGCGGCTTGGATGCGCGCTTCAGCTTCAAGCATGGTTCCGCTGAGATCGATCGTGACTTGAAAAGTCGCCTGATGACCGTCGATGTTAATGAGTTGCGCTGTTATGGCCAAGCCCTCTTTCTGCGTTTGGATGATGGGCTAAGCATGGCTCATGATTGACATCATTGAAAGGCGGCACCCGATGCACATATCGAGATCGAATCCAGCAGCGCCATGGATGCCGTGACCCGGGGCACGCTCGCGGGCATCCCGCTGCTGCTCAATATCGTGGCCATGCTGATTGTGATGCTGGCGCTGGTCCACCTCGCCAATGCGGGACTGGAACTCCTGCCCGACATCGCCGGCACGCCCCTGAGTCTGGAACGCGTGCTGGGCTGGGTGTTCGCGCCCATCGTCTGGCTCATCGGCATCCCCTGGTCAGAAGCCCACAGCGCCGGCGCGCTGATGGGCAGCAAAACCGTGCTCAACGAACTTATCGCCTATGTACAACTATCTCAGCTCCCGCCTGAAGCGTTCAGCGAACGCAGCCGGCTGATCATGCTCTACGCCCTATGCGGCTTTGCCAACTTCGGTAGTCTCGGCATCCTGATCGGCGGTCTTGGCACGCTCGCCCCGGAACGCCGCCCGGACATCGTTGCCCTGGGTTTCAAATCCATCATCGCCGGTACCCTGGCCACCCTGATGACTGCCACCATCGCTGGACTGCTGCTATAGCCCTGGCTTGGGTTACACTGCCCCCAGCACTCACACCAGCCCTCACCAGTCCTGTCCTAACCAACACTCAAGTCAAACTCGACCAGCAACCCCACGCTCATGTTCGCACTGACGCCCATCTTCGATATTTTTCGTGCCGCCGGCTGGCTGCTGCTGCCGATTTCTTTGTGCTCAGTGGCGACGGTGGCGATTGTGCTGGAGCGCTTCTGGGCGCTGCGGCAGCCGGCAGTCATGCCGGAGAATCTGGTTGAGCAGATCCGGCAATTGCATCAGGCCAAGCAACTGACCGAGACACGAATTGCTGAGCTACGAGCCAATTCGGGACTGGGGCGGATGCTGGCGGCGGGCTTGGTGAATCGCGAGCATTCGCGCGAGATCATGAAAGAGAGCATTCAGGACACCGGCCGTCAGGTGGTGGCGGAGATGGAGCGCTATCTAGATATGCTGGGCACCATTGCCTCGGTGGCACCGTTGCTGGGATTGCTGGGCACGGTGATTGGCATGATTGATGTCTTCAGCGTCATTACTGACGCTGGTGTTGGCGATCCTCAAGTGCTGGCCGGGGGTATTTCCAAGGCACTGCTCACCACAGCCGCCGGCCTGTCTGTGGCGATTCCGGCGCTGCTGTTTCATCGCTATTTCAACAGCCGGGTGACGCGCCTAGCAATTGGCATGGAGGAGCAATCCCTGCATCTGGTAGAAGTCATCAAGGGTGAGCGCGAACCGGAACCCAATGAAATCGCAGGCCACGCGCAATGAATCTGCGCCCGCACCCACCGCCACTGCCGGAGCTGAATCTCACCCCCTTGGTCGATGTCGTCTTTCTGCTGCTGCTGTTTTTTATGGTTTCGACCACCTTTGAGCAACCGCGCGAACTGCCGCTGACTCTGCCGGAGGCGGAAGGGCAGCCAGTGCCAACAGCAGAGACGCCAGTGCTAGTGATCGCAATTGATCGCAACAGCCAGTATCGGGTTGCCGAGCAGCCACTGGAGATTGATGCTGGGCAGAGCACTCGGGATGCGTTGACGCAGGTGCTCCAGCAGGCGGTGCAGGCGACCATGCCGGCATCTCCAAGTTCACCCTCTTCCGCAACGCCAGCGCCGCCGCTTCCATCCCTGCTCATCGAAGCAGATGCCCAAACGCCACATCAGGCGGTAATGCGGGTGCTGGATGTCGCCCAGCAGCTGGGACTAACCCGGCTGGCCTTTGCCGCGACACATCAGACACATCAAATGAATAGCACACCGGAGCCATGATACCAACGCAGTCTCAGCCTCAGCCTGAGTCCAGCATCAGCGCGCGGGATCTGTACGCACGTCTGCTCGGCTATGCGCGGCCCTACTGGCGCATGTTTGCGCTCTCGATTGCCGGCATGCTGGTGTTCGCGGTGACTGAGCCGTTGTTTGCGGCTCTGATCAAGCCGCTGCTGGATGGCAGCTTTGTCGAGCGCGATCTGGAAACCGTGCGGCTGATGCCCTTCCTGCTGGTCGGTCTTTTTGTGGTGCGCGGCATCGCCGGTTTTATCAATACCTATTGCCTGAAATGGGTCGGTCGCCGCGTGGTGACCGATCTGCGCCAGCAAATGTTCGACCATCTGCTGCACGCACCGACGCGCTATTTCGACACCCATGGCTCGGGGCAGATTCTGGCCAAGCTCACCTATAACGTCGAGAACGTCGCCAATGCCAGCACCTCAGCACTCACCACCATTGTGCGCGATGGCTTTACCGCCCTGGCCCTGCTGATCTACATGCTGTATCTCGATGCCAAGCTGGCGGCGATTTTCCTGTTTATTGGTCCCACCACCGCCTTCGCCATCAAATATGCCACCAAGAAATTCCGCCGCTACAGCAAGCGCATTCAAGAGCGGGTCGGCTCCCTGACTCATGTCGCCCAAGAGGCCATAGACGCCCACCGGGTGATCAAGGCCTTTGGCGGCCAGGCGCAGGAACGCGAACAGTTTCGCGCCGTGAATGAGAAAACCCGTGCGCTGCAAATGAAAATGGTCGCCACCGAAGCGGTAAGCGTGCCGCTGGTGCAGCTGATTTCGGCCATTGCCATCGGCATCGTAGTGTATCTCTCAACCATGCAGGGATTACGCTCAGACATTACCGTCGGCAGCTTCATGTCCTTTGTGGTGGCCATGGGATTGCTGCTGCCGCCGGTCAAGCGCCTGACGTCCATCAACAGCCACTTGCAGCGCGGCATTATCGCCGCCGAGAGTCTGTTTGAGCTGCTTGACTCGCCAACGGAACCCGATACCGGCACCCGCACCCTGACCCGCGCCCAGGGCCGCATTGACTATGTTGACATCAGTCACAGCTATGCCGCTGACAAGGGGCTGGTCATTGAGGGGCTGAATCTGTCCATTGCGGCCGGCGAAAGCCTGGCGCTGGTGGGACGTTCGGGCAGCGGAAAATCGACCCTGGCCAATTTGCTGCCGCGCTTTTATGAGCCCTGTGCGGGGTGCATTCTGCTTGACGGCATCGACATTCGCGAGCTGCGCCTGGCGTGTCTGCGCGAGCAACTGTCGCTGGTGACTCAGGATGTGGTGCTATTTAACGACACCATTGCCAACAACATCGCCTATGGTCACCCGCGCGCTGTGACTCGTGCGGAGATCGAAGCGGCGGCGGCCGGAGCGCATGCGCTGGCATTTATTCGTGCCTTGCCCCAGGGCTTTGATACCCCTATCGGCGATCGCGGCGTACTGCTCTCGGGTGGCCAGCGCCAGCGCCTGGCCATCGCCCGCGCGATGCTAAAGGATGCGCCTATTCTGATTCTGGATGAAGCCACCTCGGCCCTGGATACCGAAGCCGAGCGCCATATTCAAGCCGCCCTGCAGACGCTGATGCGAGCACGCACCACCCTGGTGATCGCCCATCGGCTCTCCACCATAGAACAGGTGGATCGGGTGGTGGTGTTGGATCAGGGGCGAGTGATCGAGCAGGGCTCCCATGCCGAATTGCTGGCCCAGGGCGGCTATTATGCGCATCTGCGGCAGTTGCAGTTCAATCAGACGCCCGCCACGGCCGCATAACAACCCTCCTTGCCCCAACCGCCGCTGCACCATGCACCATGCACCATGCACCATGCACCATGAAGCTTTCTGAGCCGGTCTCCGCACTGTTGCAAGCGGTTTGGTACCGCCCCGGGCATCCGCTCGCCGGGTTGCTGGCGCCACTCGGCTGGCTGTATTGCGCGCTGGCCAGGCTGCGGGCTCACTACTGGCGACGGCGCTGGCAACGGCCGCCGGAAGCTGGAGCGCAGCTCACAGTGCCGGTGATTGTGGTGGGCAATCTGACCGTCGGCGGCACCGGTAAGACGCCGCTGGTGCTATGGCTGGCCGAGCATCTGCGCACGCGCGGCTGGCAGCCGGGGATTGTCACGCGCGGCTATGGCGGACGTGCCCAGGGCGCGCCACGCTTGGTGCCAGCCGATAGCGATCCGCGCGAACAAGGTGATGAGGCCGTGCTGCTGGCGGCGCGCTCTGGCTGTCCGGTGATGGCCGGTGCGGACCGGGTCGCGGCGGCGCAGCGCCTGGTGGCGGAATGCAACTGCGATCTGTTGCTGGCTGATGATGGCTTGCAGCATTATCGGCTGCGGCGCACGCTGGAGATTCTGCTGGTCGATGGCCGGCGTGGTTTCGGCAATCGGCGCTGTCTGCCCGCCGGTCCCTTGCGTGAACCGCCCGCCCGCGCACAGCAGGCAGATATTATTCTGCACAACGGCGGCTCCCAAACCAACCGCCCGGGCATGGAACTGCATCCCCTGCGCGCGATCAATCTGCGCGATCCACGTCACACCCGGGCACTGGCCCAATTTGTTGGCACTCCGGTAACCGCAGTGGCCGGTATTGGGCATCCCGAGCAGTTTTTCGCCGGTCTGGAACAACAGGGATTGCACATTGTGCGCCGTCCCTACCCTGATCATCATGCGTTCAGCCAACAGGACAGCCGCGACTGGCCCGCCGGGCCGGTGCTGATGACAGAAAAGGACGCCGTCAAATGGCGCCCCTTTGCCGACCGATCGCATTGGTATCTACCCGTCACGGCCGTCCCCAATGAGGCCTTCCGGCGTGCCCTGGAGCCACATCTGGCCAGGCTGGAAGCCAAACGCTGCACCATCTCCTCACCCCTCAAACCGGAGCCAGCTGCGTGACCTTCAACAACAACGCCACCACTCCCTCAGAGCCGCCCCTGCCGCCCTTTAAGGTAGTGATTCCCGCGCGCTTTGGCGCCACCCGCCTGCCAGGCAAACCACTGATTGATATCGGCGGTCGGCCACTGATCGCTCATGTCTGGGCCAGTGCCTGTGCCAGTCAGGCCGAGGAGGTATTGATTGCCACCGAGGATGCGCGCATTGCGGCGGCCTGTGAGGGCTTCGGGGCTGAGGCCGTGATGACCTCAGCGCAGCACCTGAGCGGCTCGGATCGCATCGGCGAGGTGATGCGCCAGCGCGGCTGGCCCGAAGATACCCTGGTGGTCAACCTGCAAGGCGATGAACCCTGCATGCCGGCGGCGCTCATTGATCAGGTGGCTAGGCTGCTGGTACGCCACCCGGAGGTTGGCATGGCAACGCTGTCGGTGCCCATCGACGCGGCCAGCGCGCGGCATGATCCGCATCTGGTCAAAGTGGTCACCGATGCCCGAGGTGCGGCGCTGTATTTCTCGCGCGCGCCCATCCCCTGGCATCGTGAGGCTTTTGCGGCTGATCATACGCAGACGGCGTCAGCACCCCCGCCCCTGTCCCCAATGCTACAGCGCCATATTGGGATTTATGCCTATCGCGTTGGCCTGCTAGCGCGCTTTCTCGCCTGGCCGCCAGCGCCGCTGGAGCAGATCGAAGCCCTGGAGCAACTGCGGGTGCTCTGGCATGGCGAGCGCATTCAGGTCGAGGAGGCCTGCACCGCCATTGGCCCCGGGGTTGATACCCAAGCCGACCTAGCCGGTGTGCGACAATGGCTGGGACTTGCAAGCAAAAAAATGCCCCGGGCCAAGACCCGGGGCCATTTCACCACTGAGGAGGTTTCGGAGAGGGCGCTCGGCAACCAAGACGCATGTCCACTCACAACGCTTTAACTCCAAGCAAAGCAGATGCCAGTTTTTTGCGCCACGCAACCCCCAAACCCTAAGAACATCAACACAATCAATCTTTGCCAGAATTTCATGGAGTTATAGGCTTAAGCAGCACAGCTCCAGCGGCATCGGGAACCCATCGCAGGTTTTGCCGTGCACAAGCCACCCGGTTCTGCCTTGACGCCCGCCGCCTCATCGCACCATGATCGTGCAGCCTGGACTCAGCGCCGCTGTCTGGTGCAGCCACCCGGGTTTCATTCACGCCACTTGCCGGATTGTCAGTATGCAAAAAGTCAGAGTGCTCTTCGTCTGCATGGGAAATATCTGCCGCTCCCCAACGGCCCAGGGGGTGTTTCGCCAACTCGTCGCCCAGGCCGGGCTGGCGGATCGTATCGACATCGACTCGGCCGGCACCCACGCCTACCATATCGGCGAACCGCCGGATCAGCGCGCCACCGCAACCGCCCACCAGCGTGGCATTGATCTCAGCGACCTGCGCGCGCGGCGCGCCAAGGTGGAAGACTTCGAGGCCTTCGACTATGTCCTGGCCATGGATCAAGACAACTTCCGCAATCTGCGCGAACTCTGCCCACCAGCGCTCACGCATCGCCTCAAGCTGTTCATGGATTTTGCTCCGCAGCTGTCAGTGCGCGAGGTACCCGATCCCTACTACGGCGGCCCGCGCGGCTTTGACCGGGTGCTGGATCTAATTGAGGCGGCCAGCGCCGGTCTGCTGGAGGACATCCGCCAGCGGCTGTAATTCGGCACCGACGATGCTCGCGTTCCCTGCATCCGGACTGCGACTGCGCTACTACATCCTCGCGCTCCTGCTGCTGTTTGGCCTGGTACCGCTGATGCTGGCGGTGGTCATCAATCTGCCGCTGGTGGTCGAGCGCACCGCAATGTTTTTTCAGAAAGCCTATCTGCAAAACTTGCGTGCGGATTTTCGCGATCTCGACCAGCATCTCGCCAGTCGCGATGAAATCATCCGCCTGTTGGCCAAACTGCCTGATCAGGGCGTGCTGTTGGGCACTCAAAACAGCGAGCGGGAAGTCGATTTTGTGCGCGCGCGCTACACCAGCTGGATCAACCAAATGGTGTCTGATCAGGGTGACATCATCCAGATTCTGTTTCTTGACACTCAGGGCCAGGAGCGTTTCTGGCTCGAACGCCAGGCCAAGACCCAGCAATGGCGACCAAACGATACCCCGCCCACGCCACCGAATCAGGGCTTTATCAAGGCCGCCGCCAAGCTGGCACCCGGCGAAGTCATGGTCAGCCGGATTCGCGTCAATCCCTATGCCGCCCAGCATGACCCGCGCCAATTGCTCACCCTGCAACTGGCCAGTCCAATTGGCGCATCCACCCAGCCCGGTGCTTCGGCGCTGGGACTGCTGTTGCTGACCGTCGATGTCGGCGGCCTGGCGCAATACTACCGCGACACCCTGTGGGTTCTGCACAGCGGCAGCTACCTGCATCCCGGCCAGCCGCTCAGCGACCAACCCCAGGCCTTTGCCGACTTCCCGGGACTGGAACAGCTGTTTGCCGAGGGCAAGCTGGCGCTGACAAAATCTGTCACTGGTGTGCCCTATCTGTGGGTGCCAATGTTTTTAACCGAAGAGGCCGTACCCCTGTGGGTCGGTCGGCCGGTGGATTCCTCACCAATCGCCGATTTCCGCAACACCCTGATTGTGCGGGTGCTGTCCATTATTTTGGTGTTGGTATTGGTGGTCATGGTGATGGCGCGCGCCCTGGCGCAGCGCACCGAGCGCTTTGGACGCGAGCTGACCGCTGGTGTGCAGCATATTCTGCGCGCCGGTCAGCCCATGCAGTTCCACTGGCGCGGACCCTATGAGGTGCGCGAACTCGGCGAACAGCTCGGTGCCCTGTCACGCGCGCATGCCGAGCACATTGAGTCCGAGCGCCAGCACATGCGCGACCTCGAACAGTCCAATCGCTATAAGTCGGAATTTCTTGCCAATGTCAGTCATGAGCTGCGCACACCACTGAATGCCATTCTGCTGCTGTCGAAGATGCTTGCCGAGCAAGAATCCGGCCTGGAGGGCGAAGCGCGTCGTCAGGCCCAGGTGATTCATGAAGCCAGCCGCGATCTGCGCGGTATGATCGACAATATTTTGGATATTTCCCGCATCGAAGCCGGTCAGGTCACCGTGAGTCTGGAATGGGTGGACTTGCAAGCCATGCTAGAGGAACTTCTGCTGCTGACCGAACCAATTTTTACCGCCAAAGAGCTGCAATTTGAGCTTGAAGTCGCCGCCAACATGCCCCGCCACATCTATAGTGACCGGGATAAAATCCGCCAGATCATCAAGAATTTTTTATCCAACGCGGCCAAGTTCACTCATCAGGGGCGGGTGCTGATCACCGGCGAGGCGCACAGCGATCCGCATTATCCGGTGGCACTCAGTGTCAGCGATACCGGCATCGGCATTCCGCCAGGCAAGGAAGGAATTATTTTCGACGCCTTTCAACAGGCCGACGGTTCGACCCGACGGCGCTATGGCGGCACCGGCCTGGGCCTGTCGATCAGCCGCGAACTCGCCGGCCTGCTCAATGGCAAGATCACGGTTGACAGTGCCTTGGGCCAGGGCAGCCGCTTTACCCTCACTCTGCCCTTGTCGCTTAACCCCAATGAGTTTGATTCAGTCGAAATCCTCCAAAGCCGTGAGGCGCCGGTCAGCACCCATCTGGCGCCGGTTGACAACACTCGGCCCGATGGCAGCGGTGACACTGACACCGCACGCAGCAGCGCGCGCCCCCCAGCCGATTCCTCCCCTCAAGACAGTCAATCCTCGGGGCATCACTGGGGCGACCACTGGGGCGACTACTGGGCCAGGCACTGGATTCTGTTGCTGGAGCGCGATGTCCAAAGTCTGCTGGAGCTAACCGCCTGCCTCAAGGATCTGGGGCTGCGGGTGCAAACCGCCGCCGATGTTGATGAAGCGCTCGAAGCCCTGTACGAAGAGCCCGATTGCGCTTTGGTGATGTTCGGCGCCCTGGCAACCCCGGCACGCACCTGTGATAGCATCACCCGCCTGCGTGCAGATCCGCTAGGCGCTCAAGTGCCGCTGGCGATCATGGGTCAACCGGAGGACACCGCCCTGCAAGAGTATCTGGATGTTGGCGCCACAGCCTTTTTTAGCAAGCCGCTGGGTGCCCAGGAGTTCATTCGGCTGCTTGACAGTCTGTTTGAGCTGGAACCCAACACCACCGCCCCCTAGCGTCATCAGCCATCTGGCATCAGTGATTAGCCCCCGATTGCAGCACCCGCATTGAGCACCGGCACCCGCATTGAGCACCGCCACTATGCCCGCATCACCCGGTTACAAGGTTCTGATTGTTGATGACCATCATCACAATCTCTATACACTGCGCACCCTGATTGAAAAACATCTGGATGCGGAGGTCCTGGAGGCGACCTGCGGGCGCGCAGCCATCGACATCACCCTGGATCAGCGCGACATTGACCTGATTATTCTCGATGTACAAATGCCGGAGATGGATGGCTTTCAGACCGCCTCACTGCTGAAGCTGCGCAAGCGCACCCGCGATATTCCGATTATCTTCCTCACCGCCGCGTTCAAGTCTGAGGAATTTCAGCAACGCGGCTTTGCCGTCGGTGCGGTGGATTATTTGCTCAAACCCATTGATGATCTGCTGCTGATTAACAAAATCAGCACCTATTTCCGCCTGATCGAAAAAGAGCGCAACCTCAACCGCATCCTGGAGCAAAAGGTCGCCGAGCGCACCGCCGAGTTGGAACGCGAAAAGCGCTACAGCGAGCGTATCATCACCTACATGGGCGAGGCGCTGCTGGTGCTGAATCCTAAAGGTGAGATCAAATTTGCCAATCCTGCGGCCTGCGAAATGCTTGACTACAGGGCGGATGATTTAATCGGCATGGCCATTGGCGATGTCTTCGAGGAGGAGGCCGACGAAGAAGCCGGCGCCTTCATGGGCACCTGGCTGGAAGCCCTGATCCGCACCGGGGCCCTGAACAAAATCGATGCTCGCTTTATCGCCCGCGATGGTTCACGCGTTCCCATCTTATTTTCACGCACGGCACTACTGGACCCCGACGGCCAAATCAGCGACATTATCTGTATCGCCAAGAACATGAGCGGGTATATTCGGCTACCGGATTAAACGATGGAGACGAGCACTGAGAATGAGAGCGGGCCCATGACTGAAGACATGAATGACTCTATGCCCGAGCCGGCACCACGCCACAGCGCAGAACACGCCACTTTGACCGCCAATGCGCTCAAGGCCATGGCACATCCCCTGCGATGGAAAATTCTCTGTTCACTCGGAGATCGCGAACTCTCGGTGGGCGAGATTGTCCAGCGCACCGGCACCTCGCAAAGCAACATCTCACAGCATCTGGAACAACTGCGCAACAAGAACATCGTGGTGGCGCGCAAGGATGCCAATCGGATTTTTTACCGTATTCGCAACGACCAGCTGTTGGATCTGATCGGAATCATGCGCGACGTACTTTGCCCGGCCAATCTCGATGACCGCTATCCACAGTAAAAGACTCAAACAGGCCCGCTTACCGAACACATCATGCTAAATCCAAACGAATGGTTCACTGAGATCGCCGAGGATGCCGGCAGCGCCTTTTCCTTGCGCATCAAGGGCAAGCTGCACGAAGAGCAGACGCCCTATCAAAGCATTGAGGTCTACGACACCGAGACCTTCGGTCATCTGATGGTGATCGACGGCTTTACCATGCTCAGCAGTCGCGACAATTTCCTTTATCACGATATGCTGTCCCACCCGGTGCTCTTTACCCATCCGGCACCGCGCCGGGTGGCCATCATCGGCGGCGGTGACTGCGGCACCCTACGCGAAGTGCTGAAACATCAGGAAGTCGAAACCGCCACTCAGATCGACATTGACGAGCGCGTCACCCGGGTCGCCGAACAATTCTTTCCGGAGCTGACGGCCAGCAATCAGGACCCGCGCGCCCAGCTGCTGTTCGAGGACGGCATCGCCTGGATTCGCCAGGCAGCCAACAACCATCTGGATGTGATCATTATCGACAGCACCGACCCGGTCGGCCCGGCCGAAGGCCTGTTCACCGCCGACTTCTACCGCGACTGCTTGAACGCCCTGGCTCCCGGTGGACTGCTGGTACAGCAAAGCGAATCGCCGCTCTATCACATGGACATCATCCGCAGCATGTACGCCGATCTTGCCAGTGCCGGCTTCGCCGACCGGCGCACGCTGTTTTTCCCCCAGAGCATTTATCCTTCTGGCTGGTGGAGCGCCACCATGGCCGCCAAGGACCGCTCTCTGGACGCTTGGCGTCGGGAAGACGCTGAAGCTGCCCGTTTCACCACCCGTTACTACAACGCGGCTGTGCATCAAGCGGCACTGGCCGCTCCGCAATTTTTTCTCGATGCCATGGCTGAGGCGACGCCAAGCCCTGCTGTATAGCTGAGATTCAAAGCGCGTCGGCGCCCTGACTGTACTGGCGATAGCGCTGATCCAGTTCCGCCACCCGTGCTGCGAGCTGCTCGGGCGCGCCTGAATTATCGATCACATCATCGGCTCCCTGGAGCCGGCGCGCGCGATCCACCTGACTGGCCAACACGGCACCAATGGCGTCATCGCTGAGCCCATCGCGCGCGCGTACGCGCGCGATCTGCTGAGACTCCGGCACATCCACCACCAGCACCCGATCAACCAGCGCCTGCTGACCAGTCTCAAACAGCAGCGGAATGACCAGCAGACTGTAGGGACCTTCAGCCTGATTGCTGCGCGCCAGCATTTCGGCGCGAATCAGCGGGTGCAAAATCGCTTCCAGCTGTCGACGGGCGGCACTATCACCAAACACCCGCGCACGCATCCAGGCACGATCCAGAGCACCCTCGACATTGCGCGCCGCAGCGCCAAAGGCGGCAACAATGGCCGGCATCGCCGCTCCATTGGCAGCTGTTAAGCGATGGGAAATCACATCGGCGTCAATGACAGGAGCCCCGAGCCGCGCGAACTGTTCGGCTACGGTTGACTTGCCACTGCCGATGCCGCCGGTCAGCGCCACACGCATGCCCGACATTTAACCGAGACCGCTCCAGCGCAGGTAGGCGTCGGTGATTGTCGCTCCCCACAGCAGACTGATCCAACCGGCAATGGCCAGAAAGGGGCCGAAGGGCATGGGAGTACGCTGTTGTTGGCGGCCCAGAGCAATAAGTGCGATTCCTACCAAAGCGCCGGGCAGCGCTGAAAGCAGAATGATCTGCGGCAGCGCCTGCCAGCCCATCCAAGCGCCAAACAGAGCCAGCAGCTTGAAATCCCCCCGTCCCATGCCCTCGCGCCCCGTGAGCAGACGAAAGACCTGAAACACCGACCACAAGCTGAGATAGCCGGCAAGCGCGCCAATGATCGCTGTCTCAGCCTCGACAAACACGCCGAAAAGACTGAGCAGCAGCCCCAGCCAGAGCACCGGCAGCGTAATCGAGTCGGGCAGCAATTGAGTGTCAAAATCAATCACAGCCAGCGCGATCATTGACCAGGTAAAGACTAGTGCGGCAGCAGCCTGCATGCTAAAACCAAACTGCCACACCACCATCAGACTCAGCACTGCAGTGAGGCTTTCAATCAGCGGGTAACGCAGAGCAATGGGTGCGTGACAGGCGGAGCAGCGCCCGCGCAGCAGCAGATAACTCAGCACGGGAATATTTTCCCAGGCGCGAATCGCATGCCCGCAAGCCGGACAATGCGAGGCTGGACGGGACAGACTTAAAGGTTGGTCGTCATCGGCACTTGGTGCGGGGGCCTGAGCCGCGCGTTGCGGCTGATCATCGGCCATCGAAGCGGCCGAAGCCTGCAGTTCCGCGCAATCGCGGCGCCACTCAAGTTCCATGATGCGCGGCAAACGCAGGATAACGACATTGAGAAAACTGCCGATTAGAAGGCCGAAGAGTCCGGTCACCGTGTAAAGCAGCCAGGGACTTTCGGCTAATAGGCGCATCAGTTCGCTCATGCAACCGCCATTGGATGACAGGTGACCACCACGGACTTAAACAACCGCCGCTAGCTTGAAGATTGGCAAATACATGGCAATAATCAGACTGCCTACCAAGCCACCGATGACTACCATGATCAGGGGTTCGAGCAGACTGCTCAGCGCATCCACGGCGTTATCGACTTCTTCCTCATAGAAGTCTGCCACCTTGCCCAGCATGGCATCCAACGAGCCGGATTCCTCACCGATGGCAGTCATTTGAATCACCATGTGTGGAAAAAGATTGCGCTGACGCATGGCCAATTGCAGGCTCTGTCCGGTGGCCACCTCTTCACGCATCTTGAGCACTGCATCGGAATACACGATGTTTCCTGTGGCGCCGGAGACGGAACTTAGCGCTTCGACCAACGGCACGCCAGCGGCAAACATGGTCGAGAGCGTGCGAGCAAAGCGCGCAATGGCGGCCTTATTGAGAATCGGGCCGATGATCGCTATTTTGAGTGAGGCGCGGTCAATTAATTCGCGAAATTTGCGCGATTTTTCATGCAGTTTACCCACGGCGAAGCCAAATAGTCCCACCCCCATGCCCACTGCCCACCACCATTGGCGCATGAAATCAGAAATTCCAATCACCAACAGGGTGAAAGCCGGCAGATCGGCACCAAAACTCGTAAACAAATCCTTAAAGGCGGGGATCACGAACAGCATAATGACTGTTGTCACTACCACAGCGACAATGATAACGGAGGCAGGATAAAAGAGTGCCTTTTTGATCTTACCCTTGATAGATTCGGTCTTCTCTTTATAGGTGGCAATTTTATCGAGCAGATCATCGAGCACACCGGCCTGCTCGCCAGCAGCAACCAGGTTGCACACCAGATCGTCGAAATACTTCGGATGTTTGGCCAAGGCGGAGGCCATGGTGGTACCACTTTCAATATCGCCCTTAATGGTCAGGATCAGCTCCTGCATTGAGGCATTTTCGTGGCCACGACCAACGATTTCAAAAGACTGTACCAATGGCACACCAGCGGCCATCATGGTCGCGAGTTGGCGGCTGAAAACCGAGATATCCGCGGCCGTAATTTTCTTCTTGCCACTTCCTAGCAGGGGTTCAGCCTTTTTGCGCACCTTGGTGGGATTCACCCCTTGGCGGCGCAAATCGGCGCGGATCAGCGCCATATTGGCACCGCGCGTCTCCCCCTTAATCTTGGTGCCCCGCTTGTCGACCCCTTCCCAGGCAAAATTGTAGCTTTTTTCTACTTTTGGCGATTTTTTTACGGCGGCAACGGCCATGGTGATTAATCCTTGGTAACCCGGTTGAGTTCTTCAAGGCTGGTCACGCCGGCCTTGACTTTGCGCAGACCCGAGAGGCGCAAATCCGCATAGCCTTCCTGATGCGCCTGTTTGGCGAGTTGAATGGAGTTGCCACCTTCCATGATCAGCCGACCCATTTCCTCGGAGACCTTGATGATTTGGAAAATTCCCACCCGCCCCTTGTAACCATTGTTGCATTGATCACAACCAACCGGACGATAAATTGTGATCCCTTCATCTACTTCTTCCTGAGTGAAGCCTTCCTCAAGCAGGGCCTCGGCCGGAATCTGCTCGGCTTGGCGACACACCGGACAGAGCTTGCGCGCGAGTCGCTGCGCCAGAATCAACAGCACCGAAGAAGCGATGTTAAACGGCGGCACCCCCATGTTAGCCAGACGGGTCAACGACTGGGGGGCGTCATTGGTATGCAGGGTGGAGAGCACCAAATGGCCGGTTTGGGCCGCCTTAACCGCAATTTCGGCGGTTTCCAGGTCGCGAATCTCGCCCACCATGACGATATCCGGATCCTGGCGCAGGAAGGCACGCAACGCTTCGGCAAAGGTCAGGCCGCCCTTGGGGTTGAGATTGACCTGATTAATGCCGGCGACCTGAATCTCAACCGGATCCTCGACTGTAGAGATATTGATGTCCGGCTGGTTGAGGATATTGAGTGCTGTATACAGGGTGACTGTTTTCCCTGAACCCGTTGGGCCGGTGACCAGGATCATGCCATACGGCTTGGAGATGCCATCGAGAAAGTCTTTGCGTTGTTTTTCATCCATACCAAGACTTTCGATGCCAACCGTGGCTGCGGAGGAATCCAGAATCCGCAGCACCACCTTCTCGCCATAGAGCGTCGGCAGGGTATTGACACGAAAATCAATATCGCGCGACCGTGACAACTTGAGCTTAATGCGTCCATCCTGGGGAACACGCCGCTCGGCAATATTCATCCGCGACATGACCTTGAGCCGCGACACCAGCCGCCCGGCGATGTTCAGCGGCGGATTGGCCACTTCGCGCAACATGCCATCCTGGCGGAAGCGCACCCGAAAACTCTTCTCGTAGGGTTCAAAATGGATATCTGAGGTGCCACTCGAAATCGCGTCAATCAGAACCTTGTTCACATAGCGCACAATAGGCGCATCATCAACATTGGCATCGCTTTCATCGTGACTTTCGCTATCCGGGTTCTGGACATCAATGTTTTCCAGATCAGCATCCGTCACATCAACCCCACCCGTGGAGGAGGTTCCCTCCAGGGCCTTAATGAGCGCGGTGGCGAGTTTGTCTTCTTCCACCAACACTGAGTCGGTGGCCAGCCCGGTATTGAAGCGGATCTCATCCAATGCCTGATCATTAGTGGGATCAGAGATGGCCAGAAACAATCGGCTGCCACGGCGAAACAGGGGCAGGGCCCGATGCTTGGTAATCAGCCGTTCGTCGACCAGGGACAGCGGCAGCGAGGCAAGATCCATCGCGTTCAGATCAAGCAGCGGAACACCAAACTCTTGCGATGCGACCAGCGCGATGCTGCGGCTGTCCAGCAGCTTTTGCTTGACCAAACACTGCACGAAGGGCTCACGGCGGCGCTGCGCCTCTTCCTGCACCTTGCGCGCCGATTCCTCCGTCAGCAGTTCATCGCGAATCAGTCGGCGCGCAAGACCTGAGAGATTAATTTCCGACGATTTAGGCGGCATCGGGTGCTCTTACTGTTTAAGTGCTCCAGGCGCGAATCGGCTGGCCAGCGCCGATCACTGCATCCTGCTCCCTATTAGTCTAACCGATCATGAGAAATTCGCCATACTGAGGATCCAAACGCAAACCTGCCTCGGCCGCACCCCAAAATGAGACCACAGTCAAGAACAAAGCAGGCCTAACGGTTGACGCCAAAGGCCAGACGCACGTTATTGGCCACCAGTCCGTTGTCCTTCTGGTCGCTTTCATTCAGATAAAACTCAAAAATCGTCTCACGGTTCAGCAGCATTTCCTCCCCCACATCCTCAGCCACCTCGTTGGCATGGCAGAAAACACTGGTATAAGGCGAGTCCGGTTCGCGCGGGTCAGTCACCCATAAATTGGGGGAAATGTGATCCATGAAGCGCAAAAAGCCATAACCTTTGTCTGGGAACCATTTGGTGCAGACCCCGCGCACGCAGGAGCCGGGCTTGCCCCAATCATTGCGGGGCTCATAGTTGACTGGCAACAGATCCGGGATCAGATAGCCGGACCAAAAGGCATCGACCTGCCGCTGCAATTGGCGTGACACGTTTTTAAAGCCAATCAGTTCCACCCGACAACCGGCGTTCTGCAAGGCCGAGACTACTTGCAGAAAATCCCCGTCACCCGTGACCAGAATCACCTGCTCCAGCTTGCCAGCCTGCAACATGGCATCCACAGCCATATCCAGATCGGCATTGGCCTTGGTGGACACAATGCCATTCTCATCAGTATAGCGGCGCACATGCTTAACGGTGATTTTCCAGCCGTAATCCCGCACCATTTGCTGATAAGCACGCGATTTCTTGGCATAGTCATAATCTTCGCGCGCGCGTTCACTGTCGAAGGCCAGATAGGTATTCAGGCGCTGCAAGGGACCATTGCCACGCCCGGCAAAACGGCGCAATACGTCATAGCGCATCTGATAACCGCCGTTGTAACGTACATTTTCAGCGTCCACAAATACGCCGACACGTTGAGAAGAATACAAAGATAGCGTCCTCTAAGCAAAAACAGAAACGCCGCCCTGGGGGCGGCGTGTTGATTCAAGTTCGATTTTAATCCGTTATCGTCATACGAAACGACCTGGCAACGACTGAACAGCCACTGCCAAGTCGCTGAGGAGACCAAACGACCATTTAATTATTAGCGCGATGATCGATCAAATCATCCACCACAGTCGGATCGGCCAGGGTCGAGGTATCACCCAGCGCGGCGATCTCATTGGCAGCAATTTTGCGCAAAATGCGCCGCATGATTTTACCCGAACGGGTCTTGGGCAAACCCGGTGCCCATTGAATAATATCCACTGTAGCAATGGGGCCAATTTCAGTCCGCACCAGCTTGATCAATTCCTGTTTGAGTTCGTCACTGGGTTGCACACCACTCATGGGCGTCACATAGGCATAGATGCCTTGGCCTTTGATGTCATGCGGATAACCGACCACCGCTGCTTCAGCTACGGCGTCATGCAACACCAGCGCGGATTCAATCTCGGCGGTGCCCAAACGATGGCCTGACACATTGAGCACATCATCAATGCGGCCCGTAATCCAGTAATAGCCATCGGCATCGCGCCGTGCGCCATCACCAGAGAAGTAATAGCCGGGATACTGTTTGAAATAGGTGTCAATGAACCGCTGATGATCGCCATAGACGCTGCGCATCTGCCCTGGCCAGGGTCGGGTAATGACCAGAGCCCCCTCACCGGCGCCTTCAATCATGGTGCCCTCAGCGGCATCGACCAGCGCTGGCACCACGCCAAAGAAGGGCCGCGTGGCGGAACCGGGTTTCAGCGGCGTCGCACCCGGCAACGGGGTGATCAGATGCCCGCCGGTTTCGGTCTGCCACCAGGTATCCACCACCGGGCAGCGGCTGTCGCCTACCACCTGGTAGTACCACTCCCAGGCCTCGGGATTGATCGGCTCGCCCACAGTGCCAAGAATGCGCAGTGAGGTGCGTGAGGTAGATTTGACCGGATCGGTCCCGGCGCGCATCAAGGCACGAATGGCGGTGGGGGCGGTGTAGAAAATATTGACCTGATGCTTGTCCACCACCTGCCAGAAGCGCGAGTTGTCGGGGTAATTCGGCACCCCTTCGAACATCAGCGTCTTAGCACCATTGGCGAGCGGTCCATAGACGATGTAGGTATGCCCGGTGACCCAGCCGACATCGGCGGTGCACCAGTACATCTCACCCTCCTGGTAGTCGAAGGCGTAGAGATGGGTCATGGCGGCAAACACCAGATAGCCGCCAGTGGTGTGCAGCACACCCTTGGGCTTGCCGGTGGAGCCGGAGGTGTAGAGGATAAACAGTGGATCCTCGGCCTCCATGGGCTCAGCTGCACAGTCCACCGAAGCCTCGGCCATCGCCTGGTGATACCAGAGATCGCGCCCCTCGCTCCAGGCGACATCGCCGCCAGTACGCTGTACCACCAGACAGGTGCTGACATCTGGACATTCCTCCAGCGCCTTGTCCGCGTTCTTCTTCAACGGCACCTGACGCCCACCACGCAGACTCTCATCCGCCGTGATCAGCACCCGGCAATCGGAGTCGAGAATCCGATCACGCAGCGAATCGGGCGAGAAACCACCGAAGACCACCGAATGCACAGCGCCGATGCGCGCGCAGGCCAGCATCGCCACCGCCGCTTCCGGCACCATGGGCATATAGATGCAGACCCGGTCACCCTTCTTCACCCCCCGGGATTTCAGCACATTGCCAAGCTTGCACACCTCCGCATGCAGCTCGCGATAGGTCAGGGCGCGATCAACGCCGGGATCATCCCCTTCCCAAACAATGGCGACTTGATCGCCCCGGGTATCCAGATGACGATCCAGGCAGTTATAGGCCACATTCAAGGTGCCGCCATCAAACCAGCGGATAAACACCTCGTCCGGGCCATAGCTATAATCCATCACCTTGTCCCATTTTTTGAACCAGGTAACGAAGCGATCCGCCTGCTCGGCCCAGAAGCCTTGCGGATCATCGACCGAACGCTGATAGAGGCTCTGGTATTGGTCATGCCCGATATGGGTGCGTGCGGCAATCTCCGCCGGGACCTCGTAGATTTTTGACTCCGACATTCTAGTAATCTCTCCTCAAGGGGGCGGTGCGAAGCCGCGATAGCGACTGGATTACGACCGCGAACTATCTCGAATCGCCGCCCCGCCGGCCCGAAAAAACCCAGGCAAACGTCAGGGGGCATGCCGCCATACTAAACCTTTCCGTCGGCCGTCGGCCAGCAACTGCGAGACAGCAGCGGATCATCGCTGATCGCTCAGCAGCGGCTAGAGCCCCATTTTTTCGAAAAAGCTCTTGGCCCGATCCAGCCATGAGGTGGAATGCGGACTGTGGCGATCACCACCTGCGGTGAAACTGGCTTCCAGTTCCTGCAGCAACTCCTTCTGCCGATCGGTCAGATTGATCGGGGTTTCCACCATCACCCGGCAGATCAGATCCCCGACCGGACCACCCCGGACCGGCTTGATACCCTTGCCACGCATGCGAAACATCTTGCCACTCTGGGTGCCCTGCGGCACCTTGAGCATGACCTTGCCGTTCAGCGTGGGCACTTGGAACTCACCACCCAAGGCAGCGGTAGTAAAGCTGATCGGCACTTCGCAGAACAGATTATTGTCATCGCGCTTGAAGATAGGGTGCTCCTGCACCTGCACCTGCACATAGAGATCCCCGGGAGTCCCTCCCTGCTCGCCGACTTCACCCTCACCAGCGAGACGGATGCGGTCTCCGGTATCAACCCCGGCCGGCACCTTAACCGACAGGGTTTTCTCTTCGCGCAGCCGCCCGCTCCCGCGACACTGACTGCACGCTTCTTCGATAATGTGCCCGGTACCACGACATTGGGGACAGGCCTGCTGGATGGAGAAAAAGCCCTGCTGCATGCGCACCTGCCCCAGCCCCTGACAGGTCGGGCAGGTCTTGGGCTGGGTGCCGGGCTTGGCACCACTGCCGCCACAGTGGTGACACTCCACCGAGGTGGGAATGCGGATCTTGACATCCTTGCCCGCAACGGCCTCCTCCAGTGTGAGGCTCAGGTCATAGCGCAAGTCGGTGCCACGATGCGCACGTCGCCCACCGCCGCGACCGCCACCGAAGATGTCGCCGAACACCTCACCGAAAATATCCGAGAAGTTGCCCGCACCGAAGTCACCCGGCCCCGCGCCGCCAAAACCACCCTGAGCACCGCTGACGCCGGCATGTCCGAACTGATCGTAAGCTGAACGCTTGCGCGGATCCGTTAATACATCATGGGCCTCTTTGGCTTCCTTGAACTTGGCAAGCGCCTCGGTATCATCCGGATTGCGATCCGGGTGATACTTCATCGCCAGGCGTCGGAACGCCTTTTTGATGTCCTGCTCGCTCGCATTGCGGCTCAGGCTTAAAATCTCGTAGTAGTCGCGTTTGGCCATGGTGAAAGTTCAGTGACTACGGTAAATGAATGGCATGCGCGGCGCCGGTTGACAGCGTCGCACAAGTGAAAAAGGCGGGCTGGTCTGGACCTGTGCCCGCCTCCGCAAAGGCGTTGCCGCCACGGCATCGCGCCTGCAATCCGCAACGCCCCCTCGCGGGGAAAATACCCGCGCGGATCGGTTACTTTTTGTCGTCCTTGACCTCTTCAAACTCGGCATCGACCACATCATCGGCGGTCGCCTCGCCACCGGCGGCGTCTCCACCCGCCTCAGCCCCACCCGGCTGATTGGCATACAGCCGCTCAGCCAGCTTGGCCGAGGCCTCGCCGAGCGCCTTGGTCAGCGACTCGATGCGATCCTTGTCCTCGCTCTTCATGGCCTCTTCGAGATCCTTGATGGCCGCGTCAATGCGCTCCTTCTCACCGGATTCGAGCTTATCCTCGCCAATCTGCTCCATGGACTTACGGGTCGCATGAATCATGCTGTCCGCCTGATTACGCACGCCGACCAGTTCCTGGAAGCGACGGTCATCCTCGGCATGCGCCTCAGCATCCTTGACCATACGATCAATTTCATCATCCGACAGACCGGAGGAGGCCTTAATAACGATCGACTGTTCCTTGCCGGTGGCCTTGTCCTTGGCGGAAACATTCAAAATGCCGTTGGCATCAATGTCGAACTTGACCTCGATCTGCGGTACACCACGCGGTGCCGGCGGAATGTCAGATAGATCGAAACGGCCCAGCGACTTGTTATCGGCTGCGCGCTGACGCTCGCCCTGCAGCACATGCACGGTAACCGCCGTCTGGTTGTCATCAGCGGTGGAGAACACCTGCTCAGCCGAAGTCGGGATGGTGGTGTTCTTCTCGATCAGCTTGGTCATGACGCCACCGAGGGTCTCGATACCCAGCGACAGCGGGGTAACATCAAGCAGCAGCACGTCTTTGACATCACCGCCCAGCACGCCACCCTGAATGGCTGCGCCGATGGCCACCGCCTCGTCCGGGTTCACATCCTTGCGCGGCGCCTTGCCGAAGAACTCCTGCACCTTGCTCTGCACCTTAGGCATGCGGGTCTGACCGCCGACCAGGATGACTTCATCAATATCGCTGGCGGTTACGCCAGCGTCCTTGAGCGCGGTACGGCAAGGACCGATGGTGCGATCGACCAGATCCTCAACCAGCGACTCCAGCTTGGCGCGGGTCAGCTTGACGTTCAGATGCTTGGGGCCGTTCTGATCGGCAGTGATATAGGGCAAATTGATGTCGGTCTGCTGACTGGAGCTGAGTTCAATCTTGGCTTTCTCGGCTGCTTCCTTCAGGCGTTGCAGCGCCAGCGGATCATTGTGCAGATCCACACCCTGCTCTTTCTTGAACTCGCTGGCCAGGAAGTCAATGATGCGCAGGTCGAAATCCTCACCGCCGAGGAAGGTATCGCCATTGGTCGAGAGCACCTCGAACTGATGCTCGCCCTCGATCTCGGCGATCTCGATGATGGACACGTCGAAGGTACCACCACCCAGGTCATAAACGACGACTTTTTGGTCGCCGCGCTGCTTGTCCATGCCATAGGCCAGGGCGGCAGCGGTGGGCTCGTTGATGATGCGCTTGACATCCAGCCCGGCGATGCGACCGGCGTCCTTGGTGGCCTGACGCTGCGAGTCGTTAAAGTAAGCCGGGACCGTGATCACCGCCTCTGAGACTGACTCGCCAAGGTAATCCTCAGCGGTGCTTTTCATCTTCTGCAGCACCTTGGCCGAGACTTCCGGCGGAGCCATCTTCTTGCCGTTGACCTCAACCCAGGCATCGCCATTGTCGGCCTTTACGATCTGATAGGGCACCATATTCTTGTCCTTGGACACGATATGATCCTCGAAGCGTCGTCCGATCAGACGCTTAATCGCAAAGAGGGTATTTTTGGGGTTGGTAACCGCTTGGCGCTTGGCCGACTGCCCAACCAGCACCTCCGCGTCGCTTGAAAAGGCGACGATACTCGGTGTGGTGCGATCGCCCTCGGCGTTCTCGATCACCTTCGCCTTGTCGCCTTCCATGACGGCGACACAGGAATTCGTGGTGCCGAGATCGATACCGATGATCTTTCCCATGGTGACTTCTCCGATTTCTAACTTTTCTAAAAAGACTTCAATACATTGTCGATGCGAAGCGGATCTGGGGCTCTCCAGCCTCCAGAGTCAGCTGCGCGCGATGTTCTGGCAGGTGGGGCAAAACCTTGCAAAATTCAAGCCTTAGCTGTGCCCCGCGCGGCTGGCGCAGGCGCTCAAGGCTAGCCCTGCTCAACGGCCTGCGACACCATCACCAGCGCCGGGCGCACCAAGCGACCGTTCAGGGTGTAGCCACGCTGTATCACGGTGACCACGGTGTTGGGCTCAACATCGGTGCGCGGCTGCATGGACATGGCCTGATGAAATTCCGGATTGAACGCCTGATGCAGGGGATCCACGGTCTCGACCCCAAACTTGCCCATCACATCGCTGAGCAGTTTGAGTGTCAGGTCCGTGCCCTCACGCAGCTTCACCAGATCCGCATCCGGCTCGCTGGCGGCGGTCTGGCCGAGTTCCAGGCTGTCGCGCACCTGTAACAGCTCACGCACGAAATTCTCCAAGGCAAACTTGTGCGCGTTCTCAAGTTCCCGCGCCTTGCGGCGGCTGATGTTCTCCACCTCAGCGCGCGCGCGCAGCAGTTGCTCACGCGCCGCCTCGCTGCGGGCGCGCTCTTCCTCAATCATCGCGATCAAGTCAGCCGGATCCTCCGGCCACAGCGATGCTTCAGGGGCCTCACCGCCGGTTTCCACAGTTTCAGCGGCCGACTCAGGCGCCACAGCCGCCGCCTCACCCGCCTGAGCCTCGAATTCCTCGGGGCGCTCCTGCGACTGTTCCTGTCCCGATTGATCCTTCGTCATATCCTGAACCTCCACGGCTGTGCACGCATCGCCGCGCCCCTGTGCCAGAAGCCGCCGCAGACGCGTCAACCACATCTTAATCAGTTATTCTGTCTCAGCGCGGCGGCCAACAGCCGCGCTGTCACATCGACAATCGGTATCACCCGCTGGTAATCCATACGGGTCGGACCGATCACCCCCAACACGCCAAGCACCTCACCCTCTACCCGATAGGGCGTCGTCACCAGGCTGCAATCATCCAGCACCGCATAGCCGGACTCGCCACCGAAGAAAATCTGCACCCCATCGGCCTGCATGCAGCGATCAAGCAGATACAGAATCTCGCGTTTCTCGGTAAAAGCCTCGAACAGTGCCTTGAGCCGCTCCATGCTGGCCAGCTCGTCGAACTGCATCAGATTGGTCTGCCCCGACACCAGCAGCTGATCCTTGTGCTCGGCTGACTCCATCACCCGCTGCGCTATTTCCAGTGCCTGGGCCATCAGTGCATCCATCTGCTGATGGGTGCTGTGCAGATCATCCAGCAGCCGCTTGCGCACATTGCCCATGTCCTGACCGGTGAAGAGCTCGGTCAGATAATTGGAGGCGCGCACCAAATCCGACGGGCTAAAGGGTCGCTCGGTATAG
Source organism: Rhabdochromatium marinum (assembly GCF_016583795.1). Classification (GTDB taxonomy): domain Bacteria; phylum Pseudomonadota; class Gammaproteobacteria; order Chromatiales; family Chromatiaceae; genus Rhabdochromatium; species Rhabdochromatium marinum. The sequence continues at coordinate 101,213 of NZ_NRRS01000014.1, forward strand.
AGGATGCGGTTATGCACCTCTCCTTCGCCGGTGACCAGAATCGCCAGCACCTTCTTGCCCGACAGCGGCAGCAGCTCGATCTGGCGAAACACATCCCGCTCATGACGGGGCAGCATCACCACTCCGGCCAAGCGCGTCACACCCGAGAGCAAACGCGAGGCGGTATCGACCAACGCCGAGGTGTCATCCAGGGGCTCGAACTCCGCGCGCAGCGCTGCCACATCGATTTCATTCAGCGGCTTGACGGTCAACAGGCTATCGACAAACAGTCGATAACCGAGCAGCGTCGGCACCCGTCCCGCCGAGGTATGCGGCGAGGACACCAGCCCCATATCCTCAAGATCCGCCATCACATTGCGCACCGTCGCCGGACTGAGATCGAGTCCGGTCTCTTTGGCCAGGGTACGCGACCCCACCGGTTGCCCGTCGCGGATATAATGTTCAATCAGCGTTTTGAGAAAATGTGAGGCGCGTTCGCTAACCTTTGCTTCGCTGCTGCCTCGCGTCCCAGCCATGACAACCCCTTGTTTCCTCAGAGACCGAACAAGCACCCATCGTCGCCAGTCCGCCGCCTGTAGCACTTACCTGTTGCACGAAATTCAATCGAAAAGGCTCAGGGGGCGATGCTTAGCACTCACTAGCCTAGAGTGCTAACGGAGTGCCAATTTAGGGACTTGCGCGCTCACTGTCAAGCACCCGACCGAATGCGTCACGCGTATCGAGCTTGCAAAGGGCAGCAAGATAAAAATACCGTTTTCAGCCTCTGGGGCTATTGCACCGCTATAATCGCCCCTGACCCGGCCACCCAAGCCAGCAACCACCACTGAAGGCATCACCACCCCATGAGGGCTTTTCAGACCGTCGGCATCATTGGCAAACAGGATCCGGACCCACGGGTTCCGGACGCCCTGCACCGACTGCTCGCGCATCTTGAGCAGCGCGGCCACGACGCCATCCTGGAACCGGCCACCGCCGCGCTGCTCGGTGCCGATGCCAGCACCGGTGCCGTTCAACCGGCCGCCGACAGCTACGCCCAACTTGCTGCGCAAGCGGATGTCATCATTGTGCTGGGCGGCGACGGCACCCTGCTGCATGCCGCGCGCGAGATTGCCCCCAGTGGTACGCCCATCGTCGGCATCAATCTCGGACGCCTGGGATTTCTAGTCGATCTGTCGCCGGACTGCATCGATACGCACCTTAATGCCATCCTCGACGGACACTTCGAATCCGAATACCGCAGCCTGCTCGAAACCCGACTGCTGGATGCCACCAGCCCCCCATTGGCCGCCAACGCCCTGGCTGAAACCGATCAGCCTGCCTGGAGCGGTCGGGCGCTGAACGAAGCGGTGATCGCCAAATGGGATACGGTGCGCATGATTGAGCTGGAAACCTACATCGACGGCCAATTCGTCAATATCCAGCGCTCGGACGGGCTAATTATCGCCACCCCGACCGGCTCCACCGCCTATGCGCTGTCCGGTGGTGGCCCGCTGCTGCAACCCGGACTCGATAGCTTGCTGTTGGTGCCCATCTGCCCTCACACCCTCAGCAATCGCCCGCTGGTGGTGCGCGGCGCCAGCGCCATTGAAATCCGCCTGTGCCACCAGCATGCCGAGACTGCGCGCCTGACCTGCGACGGCCAAGTGGCCTTTTCACTGGCCGACATCCGCGCCGTGCAGATCCGCCGCAGCGCCATGCAAGTGCGCCTGCTGCACCCGCGCGGCCATGACCACTTCAAGCTCCTGCGCGCAAAGCTCGGCTGGGGCGGACAAACACAGGATGTTTTAAGGTGTTAACCCGGATTCTGGTGCAGGATCTCGTCATTGTCAGCCGTCTGGAGCTGGAACTTGGCCCCGGCATGACCGCTCTGACCGGCGAAACCGGCGCCGGCAAATCCATTCTGATTGATGCCCTCGGCCTGGCGCTGGGTGAACGCGCCGATGCAAGCATGATTCGCACCGGTCGCGACAAGGCCGAGGTCAATGCCAGCTTTGATCTCAGCCATTGCCCCCAGGCACGCGCCTGGCTGAGCGAACAGGCGCTGGATGACGACGGCGACTGCGTCATCCGCCGCGTGCTCCAGACCAAGGGGCGCTCGCGCGCCTTCGTCAACGGCCGCAGCCTCAGCAGCAGCCAGCTCAAGGCGCTGGGGGAACAGCTAGTCGATATCCACGGGCAGCACGCCCATCAATCCCTGCTACGTGCCACAGCCCAGCGTGAATTGCTCGATGGCTATGCCGACCACGCCCCGCTGCGCGACGCCGTCGCCAGCGCCTTTCGCCACTATCGCGACTGCGACACCCGCTGGCAGCAGCTCACTGAGGCCTGCGAGCAACGCAGCGCGCGCCTGGACTTGTTGCACTTTCAGCTCGCCGAGCTCGACGACCTGGCACTCGGCGCCGACGAACTCGAACAGCTCGACATCGACCAGCGTCGCCTGGCCAATCAGAGCCGACTCCAGGACAACAGCGCCCGGATTCTGCAACTCATCTACGACAATGATCAGGCCCTGCATGACCAGCTCAGCCGCGCCAGTCGCGACCTGAGCGATCTCAGCGCCATTGACGATCGCCTGGCCCCCAGCGTGGAACTCATCGACAGCGCCGCCGTGCAAATCGAAGAAGCCGCCTCCAGCCTGCGCCAGTATCTGGATGCACTGGAGCTAGATCCGGCACGTCTGCAAGACATCGACGCCCGCCTCAGCCGCATCCATGACCTGGCACGCAAGTATCGCATCCCACCGGAGCAACTCCCCAAACACCACCAAGCGTTACAACGCGAACAGGAGGCGCTCGAACAGGCTGACGCTGATCTCGACGCCCTGGCTGCCGAACGCAATCAGGCGCGCGACGCCTACCGGGTCGCCGCACAGGAGCTCAGCGCCTCACGCCAGCGCGCCGCCGAGCGCCTCGCCGCCACCGTCAGCGCTTCCATGCAGGAACTCGGCATGCAGGGCGGAACCTTCGCCATCGAATGCCAAGATCAGGACATCACCGCTGCTGCCGCCCACGGGCTGGATCTAATTCGCTTTCTGGTCAGCGCCAACCCCGGTCAGCCCATGCAGCCGCTCGCCAAGGTCGCCTCCGGCGGCGAACTCTCGCGCATCAGCCTTGCAATCCAGGTCGCCACCGCCAACTGTATCAGCATCCCGGTGCTGGTCTTCGACGAGGTGGATGTCGGCATCGGCGGCGGTGTGGCGGAGATTGTCGGGCGCCAGTTGCGCCAGCTCGGTGAGGAGCGCCAAGTGCTATGCGTAACCCATTTGCCGCAGGTCGCGGCCCAAGCCCACCAGCAACTGCGGGTTCGCAAGCACACTCAGGACGGCCAAACCTTCACCGACATTCACACCCTCACCCCCAAAGAGCGCATTGACGAAATTGCCCGCATGCTCGGCGGCACCGACATCACCGCCACTACCCGCGCGCACGCCGAGGAAATGCTGACCGGCCCCAAAACAAGGCAACGCAAGCCATCCAAGAACCCACAGGGGGGCTTGAAGCTATGAGCAAAAGCAAAGAAAAAGGCAAAAACAAGAAGGGCAAGGACAAGGACAAGGACAAGGACAAGTGCTGCAAAAAATACCAAACAGGCAAAGGCTGCAAGGCCTGCCCCAGATCGAAGTGAGTGCAAACCAGCCTACACCGCCCGCAGCGATGATGCCCCAGAGCTGACACCAGCCATTTTGCGCAAGACGCCAGCCCCGGTCTTTGTTAGCATTCCAGTGCTCAAGCTCAGGGCCATTTTCAACGTATGCCCTACCCCGTTCCATCAGCCCTCGTAGCTCAGCAGGATAGAGCAGCCGCCTCCTAAGCGGCAGGTCACAGGTTCGAATCCTGTCGAGGGCGCCACTTCTTCCCTACCCCAAAGCCCCCATAAACGAAAAAACCCGGACCCTGGCAGCGGTGGATAAAACCGCGCAGGAATCCGGGTTTGAGTTGTCAGGCTTCGCCTCAGGTCAGCGTTCGCGCAAGCCGCTTGGTGGCCTGAGTGTAGGTTACGAAACCTGAGCGAGCGATGGGCTTACTGACCTCCCAGCAACTGCAAGGTTTGCTGTGGTGCCTGGTTCGCCTGTGTAAGAACCGATATGCCGGATTGCTGCAAAATCTGTACGCGGGTCAATTCCGCCGTCTCTGCCGCATAATCGGCATCCCTGATGCGGCTGCGGGACGCCGACTGAGTCTGCGAAACCATAGACTGGCTATTAATATTCGCCTCAATACGGCTCTGGGCAGCACCCATTTCCGAGCGCATTGAGTTGACTCGATCCAGTGCGCCGTCGATGACTGCGATGGCCTTGCTTGCGTCCTCAAGAGTTCGGACATTGATTTCTTGGATGGTTATGGCGTCATCCGTATTAGCTGCTTCCCCTGGAGCAGCAGGAAAAGCTCCTGTTGCCGGAGCAAAAGCCGGAGTATAGTTTCCACCGCTTACCTGAAATAGAGGATTTTGTGGATCATCCGGGTCATACATAGCATTGACGACAATACCGGTTCGCCCTTGGTCATCAGTGCGCAATGAAGCTTTCAAACCAAGTTTCGAGACAGCATTACCTTCTGGAGTGCCACTATTCGCCAGTTTTTGGATCTCTTTGTTCAGATCAGAAACGGCATCTTCAAGGCTGGGGCTAGTCCCGCCTCCGCTTGGCGAAGTTATAGTTACGCTAGCAAGGGGGCCACTACCTTGCAATGTAATCTGCCCTACTGACTGCAAGTCCTCCATCTGCGTCTTCGTCAACCGAGTGGTATCTCCTGGTTCCGGCCAAGCCTCTATGGTCCCCAATGTCTGCTGGCGCGCATCCACCGGGCCAACCTCGAGCACCTGTCCTTGATTACCACCAACCTGAAAGACCATGTTCTTCGTAGAGCCACCACTGAGGATGGCCATGCCATTGAACTCAGTTTCAAAAGACACCCGTTTAATTTCAGCCGCCAAGGCGCGCACTTCGTTGTTTAGCGCTTGGCGATCCCCCCTCGTATTGCTGCCATTGGCGGATTGCACCGCCAGCTCACGCATCCGCTGCAAGTTACCGATCATGGTCCCCAGTGAAGACTCGGCGGTTTGCACATAAGAGACAGCATCGTTGGAGTTACGAACAGCCTGGTTGGAACCACGTATCTGCGAGGTCATGCGCTCACTAATCGCCAGACCCGCAGCATCATCCTTTGCGGCATTGATGCGCAAGCCCGTCGAGAGACGCTCAGTCGTCGTGCTCAAAGCGTTCTGGGTTCTCATCAAATTCCGCTGAGCCCTGAGCGATTCTAAATTGGTGTTAATGACCTGTGCCATGGTTCTTGCTCCTGTAGATTGATGCGTTTCTGGGTCCGGGCCATTGCAAAGGCCGCAAATCCAGGCGCACTGTTGGCCTATATCCTAAAAACATCGCCTCAGCACCGACCCGCTAGCAGCCTGCCAAGGGGGCCTGATAAACGCTGCTCATGGTCAGCGTAACGGCCGGACCGCTCAAACTTTAAGGGCCGTGCGTAAATTCGTGTCTCAAAGTCCTGCGCCGCAAGACTTTAGAGCGCGCAGCTGCGCAAGCAAAATGCCGTGGGGTTCGACTGCACAGAAGCTTGCAAATTCCTTCACAATGCTTCCACGATTCGCAGCCATACTAAAGTCGTTGTCGGGATTCCCCGCAACTTGGTCCATTCTTGAAAAACCATGGAAGCGAATCTCATGAAAAAGTTAACACTCGTTACTTGTGTTGGCCCCTTGACGCTGTGCGGCGGCCTGGCACTGGCGATGCCCGGTGGCCCTCCGGGTGGTGGTCAGTTTCCGCCTGAAGCCGACCTGGATGGCGATGGGCATGTGACCCGCGATGAAATGGACCTCCATCGTACCAACACCTTTGATATGGCTGATACCAATGGTGACGGGCAACTAAGCCTGAGCGAACTGCAAACCTATGAAGAGGCCGAGCGGGCCACGCGGCAGGCTGAGGCCTTCGCTAGGCTGGATGCTGACGCGAACGGCGTGGTCACGGAGGACGAATTCATCAACGGCGCTCCCGAAACCGGCGTCGATGTCGCTGCCAGACTCTATGCGCTCGCCGTTGGCGATGCCACCGGTCTGAGTGCCGAGACACTGGCCGCCATCCAAGGTCCCGAGGGCGCGTCGCTGCATCAGTTTGCCAGCCTGGATACCGATGGTAACAGCGCCCTGTCGCTGGAGGAATTTTTGGCACCACCGGCCGGTCGCGGGCCAGGCGAAGGCGCAAGACCTGGATCTGGCGCACCAGGACGCTGAGTCAGGGCCATTCAGGCCATCGCCGCCACAGCAACGACTACCACCACAGGTTCTGGCACATGTCCTTTCCCCGAGGCGATCACACCGCCCCAGACGCCGCAATGTCCGGGCACAGCTTTTCGCACCAGGGACAGCCATGAGCCAGAGCCTGAGCAATGGCGTGCGCGGCCTCGCTGGGGTGAAAGCGAATACCAATTTGCCAACGCCCCTCGACTGGCTCGGCCGCTGCCCAGACCACAGTGGCCGTGCAGTGGCGTTCCTCGCGCAGACCAACCTTATCGCAGCCAAAGTGAATCCGCAGCGTTTCATCGCACGCATAGGGTTGGTCGGCCCAGATGCGCGCTCCGCTCTCGCTGGCATCCTGCACAATACCGTTGTGGGGATTGGAAGCTGCGGAACTGGAATCCGGAGTTCCCAAAGACTCCAGTTGGATCAGGCAATCAATCTGATTGCGCGGGCTGACGCGACGATTTTCCGCCGGGATGCTTGACATGGGCAAGAGACTCCAATAATTGCGGTAAGCAAAGGCACGCGTCACAGTGACAGCAGATCGGCGTTGATGTCGCGCAGCAGCAGGCTGCGAAACTTACTCGCCCGCAGCAGATCGCGATTTGACCAAGGCTCGGAATGCCCACTGCTGGTTTCCACCCAGTGCTCAAAGGAGGAACGCGGCGAGAGCATGCTGTGCCCCTGATCGCTGAGCGCGCTCTTGCGTGGATCCCCGGCCCAGGTGACGCTTTGCGGCTGCTCCGGGCGCCACCACAGAAACACCCGCTCGCCACTGACATCAAAGCGGCTCAGCAACACCGCCAGCAGGCCACTGCAACTGGCTTTGTGATGTGCCGCCGGCGGAAACAGCTCCGGCAGATGATCCGTCACAAACACCCGTTCGCGCCCCTCGGTGATTAACCAATGGACCTGCGCACGTATCGCCTCTTCCGGGGGCGTCTGACCGAAGCAAATCAGTGCCTCTCCGTCCACCAGCGCCGCGCCGCTGGCATTGACCAACCGCAACAGCCGATCACCCAAGGCCGTGGGTTGAGTGAAATCGCCATACGCGGGAGCGGCATCGGCCTCGCGCAGGGCGGCATGGAGCTGGGTAATTTCCTGCTCACTCTCGGAGAGTTCCAGCAAGCGCTGGGTGCTGTAATAGCCCGAGATCGCCATGGAGAACGCCTGGCACATCGCCACACATCGTTCGCGAATGGGGAGCGGTAGCTCGCGCGGCTGGCGATGATGACAGGCCATCAGCCCCCACAGCCGCTCTCCGACCACAATTGAATAAGACAGCGAAGCGGTGACACCCATGTTCTTCAGATATTCAAGATGCACCGGAGAAACCGCGCGCAAATCAGACAGCGTCAGATCCAGCAGCAGCCGCTCATCCTGACTGAAAATAGGCACCGGCTCGGCGGTGCGATCTGGAATCTGCCGATGCGAATTGGCCAGATACAGCTCGCGCGCGATCTGCGGAATGTCCGAGGCCGGGAAGCGCAGACCAAGATAGGGTTCCACATCATCAATCAGGCTCTCGGTGATGACCTCGCCGCTTTCATCATCACGAAAGCGGTAAATCATCACCCGTTCAAAGCCAGTCACCTCGCGCACCGTATCGGCAAGAAACTGGCAGTAATGCGTCCATTCGGATTCGCTGCCCGGCATGCGGAACAGGCGATGGGGAATCGGCCGATAAGCGTTGAGGCGCTGATTCTCCGGCAACGCGCGCTCCAGTTCCAGCAGCCAATGGTGTTCGCTACGCGACAACCAGCCATTGAGCAGCCCCTGAGGCCCGGAGCAAACACCCGACAAGAGTTGCTTGTCAGCCCCCGGATACATCCAATGTTCGGCATCGGGCCCCTCGCCAATGGCTTGGATGAATGCCGGGATGGCCACCGGCAATGCCTGCCCCAGCAGCGCGTCTGGCGACTTGTCCAACCCATCCAACCAATCCGCTGCATTGGCACTGAGATGGCGGATGCGCGCATCACCAGCCTCACCGGCCAGCAGCACACCATAGGGCTGAATGAAGCGCGTCCGATGCAAGGCTTCGCGCTCACACTCAGCGATAAAGCCTTGCAGGGGTTGTTCGTTGGACGGGGAATTCATGACCGATTCTGTTGTTTACTCTCAGGCTGGGTGGCTGGCTTGAGTATAGCGGGTCCGGGTAGTCAATGACCTGATCCGTCCATCCGGACGGTGGCAATCCTGCCCCAATAGCTTCTACTATAAAGCCACTCTGGCGAGCGTTGGAACGAGCACCTTGAAGACTGACACCTACAGAAAAGCTCTGTTATGACTGAACTTGACGATCACGCATTGAAGTTACCCGCTTCAGATGGCATGCCTGCGTGCGCCCCCCCACCTCCAATCCAGCCGGTCTGCTCGGTTGCCCTCTACATCGACGGGGATAACCAATCGCCCGTGATTGCCGAGGATTTACTGGCAAGCATTCGCCTGGATTGGGGACTGGAGGTTTCACGCGTAGTTCTGGCCAGCAACAATCATGGCCAAGCCATGCCACGCTGGCAGACGGCGCTGACCGAAACGCTTCCCGAACCATGCGTGCAGATTTTATGCGTGCCGAAAACACCTGACGCCGCCGATCTGGCATTGATTCTGGAACTGGGTGCAAACCTGGAACAGCATCGCACCGCACCAGATCTAATCCTAATCGTGTCGCGCGATGAATGGCTGATCCGAGCCGCAGAAGCCGTGCATGCGCGTGGTGCTCGGGTATGGGTTGCCTATGCCCGCAATGAGGCACTACCCGCTCAGACGGTGTTGCCTACGCTACTGTTGCCAGCCGTCAACGCGAGCTTGAGCAGCTCCGCTACGCCGGAACCCGCAGAGACCACAGCTGCATCATCAACGCTAAACACAATACTCGACCAAATCCGCACGCGCTGCGAGCCGCACCCCGACGGTGGCTACCGACCCAACGAAGTGGGACAAGCGCTCTATCAACTGGGACTCACAGAAAAACTGCTGCGTGATCGCTTTCTAAAAAGCATCCCAAATTTACGCGAAGCTGGCACCGGCAATCAAAAACGCCTGATCTTTTAGCGTGTCTACTAAAGCGAGACACGGGATGCGTAATTTTTCCTCCTCTGGATCGACTGTTGTTTTCGTCCAGAGGCGGTCAGTAACCGCCATTGGCATGGCATTAATCCCGCAGATGAAACACGCCAATCGTGTGATCAACTCCTCGGCGGTGGCGTAACAGGGATGATAGGTGAACTCCTCGCGTAGCCAGTGCCACAGGGCTTCGACGGGCATGAAGTCCGGGCTGTCGCCCGGCAATGGCCGCATGGTGATGGCGAGTTCCTCGGCAAGATCGCGCACGGCGATGGAGCAATGATACGAAGCGCCATCTCAGGTCAGGATGAGCTCACGCATCGGCTCCTACTCACGCAGATGGCGTAAGACGGTGAGGGTGTGCTTGGTGTTAGCGCTGGGGAAGTCACAGATGGCCACATGTGCGGCGTTCGAGTGTGAGCACCAATACAACGCTGGATGAGTATGGAAGAACGGGCTGATCTACAGAATGCCCAGCGAGTATGCAGCGCACCATGAACATTACGCATCCCGTTCTGGACGGGGTTTAATAGCATTTTTATCCGTTGAATGCTTGCGCCAGAAAATATTGCGATTTGTCATTGAATCGCGCGCTTTCGATGCCATACCTGACCTTGAAGGTCGGAAAAGCCGGATTACGCCCGGCGGCTGACTTATCGCATCATCCAATATTTTCTGCTTTCAGATCAGGAGACAAAACGCCATGAACATGACCAAAGACTCCGCTACCGCTCTGGTTGGTCTCGCACTCGCCGGTTCTGTCGGTCTCACCCAGGCCGCAGCGGGCAATCCGTTCGTCGCTCAGGATCTCGGCACCGGCTACATGCAGCTCGCCGAGGCCGACACCGAAGGCAAATGTGGCAGTAAGGACGAAGAGGGCAAGTGCGGCAGCAAGGACGATGACGACAAGGGTGGCGAAGGCTCCTGTGGCGGGAGCAGCTAAGCGGCTGAACCAGGTCAATGCTGACACCCTGGCATGAGTCCATCGCTGGCGCCGGGCTCGGCCTGCGGCGCTCTTTCTTGAGCGCCCTGGTCGAGTCACCACCGCTGGGGCGGGTTGATTTCTACGAGATTGCGCCCGAGAACTGGATTGGCGTCGGCGGGTCCAAAGGTCATCGGCTGCGCGCACTGACCGAGCAGGTTCCATTCGTCTGCCATGGTTTGTCGCTGTCGATCGGTGGTCCAGCACCGCTAGATGGCAATTTTTTGCACCAGCTTAAAGGTTTTCTTGATCAGCACGACATCGCGCACTATACCGAGCACCTCAGCTACTGTGCCGACGATGGCCAACTCTACGACCTGCTGCCCATCCCCTTCACCGAGGAAGCCGTCCACTATGTTGCCGCACGCGTGCGTGAGGTGCAGGACAGGCTCGAACGCCGCATTGCCCTGGAAAATGCCTCCTACTACGCCGCTCCCGGACCGGAGATGTCCGAGAGTGACTTCATCCGCGCCGTGCTGACGGAGGCCGATTGTGACCTGCTGCTCGACGTCAACAATATCTACGTCAATTCCATCAACCACAGCTACGATCCGCTCGCCTTTCTGCACAGCCTGCCTGGCGAGCGCATTCGCTACGGTCACATCGCCGGGCATCATGTTGCAGCCGAGGATCTGCGCATTGATACCCATGGCGCCGAGGTTATCGACCCGGTTTGGACTCTACTCGATGCCGCTTATCAGTCCTTCGGCGTCTTCCCGACGCTGCTCGAACGTGACTTCAACATCCCCCCATTGGCCGAACTGCTGTTGGAGGTGGATCGAGTAAGACAGATTCAACACGATCACCACGTCCGGCATGAGCCACAGTCGGCCACGCCGCCAGCCTTGGCAATGGCATGACAGATACCTGATCACTGGCCGCCCATCACTGACAACTGAACTGAATCATGTCCAGCGCACCAGGATTCCAGCAGCAACAACGGGCCTTCACCGCGCATCTGCGCGACCCGGCTCAGGCAGCGGCGCCGCCAGACATTGAAGAGCGGCGCATGGCCATTTATCGTGATCTGGTCTTCAACAATCTCTCTTCGCTGCTGGCGGGCAATTTCCCAGTGCTGCGTCGCTTGCTTGCGCCTGAGCACTGGCGCGATCTGGTGCGGGACTTTCTGCGCCGCCATCGTGCCTTGTCGCCACTGTTTCCCCAGCTGCCGCGCGAATTTCTCGATTTTCTGAGTCAGCACCGTCGCAACCACTCGGACGATCCACCCTTTTTGCTTGAACTGGCTCACTACGAGTGGATCGAAATGGCGCTGCAAATCACCGATGTCGAGCCGCCGCCCGCCGATTTGCAACCGGACGGTGACCTGTTGGAACAACATCCCCTGATCTCCCCGGTTGCCTGGCCGCTCAGCTATCGCTTCCCGGTGCACCACATTGACCCCGACCATCAGCCCCAGAAAGCCCCGCAACAGCCAACGCACCTGCTCGTTTATCGTGACCTAGCCGAACACCCAGTCGAGAGCCCAATTGCGCAGGTACGCTTCATGGAGATCAACGCCGTCACCAGCCGCCTGCTAACACTATTACAGCAGGAACCCAGCCTCAGCGGCCGGGAGGCGCTCACCCGTATCGCCAGCGAACTGGGTCACCAGCAACCGTCGCAGGTCATCATCTTCGGCGCCAGCCTGCTGGCTGATTTGCGCGCGCGTGGTGTCATCCTCGGGACGCTTGCAACCCGCTAATCCCCCAAAACGCCGATCACTGAGTTCACAACCGCTGTTGTCGCCCGACGCGGGGTCAGACAAGTTGTTTGGACTGGGATGATCCGCGCACTGACCGGCTACCCGCTTTGGAATTGAAAATCGTCAACCAGCGGATCACAATAGCTATGATTCGTCGAATCATTGGCCGCATGGGGGGGGGAGGAGATGGTCGAGTGTTTGAGTCGAATGGCGACCAGCCTACCCGCTCTGTCACGCTGGATATTGCTGCTGATGGGACTGCTGTCCGGGCCGCTTCCGGCCGAAGACATCGAGTTTAGCTGCTCGCTGTGGGGCTGCAAGGAATTTCAGCGCAGTGCCGAGCTGTGGGCGGCGGACAAGGGTCAGCGGGTGGCGCCCTATGAGGTCGGTTATCTGGCCGACAATCTGCTCGGCCTCTACCGCCAGGTGCTCAACGCCCACAGCAATGAGTTCGATCTGTTGTTGATCGACACCATCTGGCCTGGCGCGCTGGGCAAGCATCTGCTGGATTTGCGCCCCTATGTCGATGAGCAAAGGCTCGCGACGTATTTTCAGCCCATCCTTGACAACCTCACCGACACTCAGGGGCGGCTGATTGCCCTGCCGCTGTTTGCCGATACCGGGATACTCTACTATCGCCAGGATTTGCTGGATCGCTATGGGTTTGCGGTGCCCAAAACCTGGGCGGAGCTAGAAGCAACCGCTGAGGCCATTTTGGAACGTGAACAAAATCCACGCCTAGCCGGTTTCGTTTGGCAGGGACGCGCCTATGAGGGGCTGACCTGCAATGCGCTGGAATGGATCGCCTCCCACGGCGGTGGCACCATTGTTGATCGCCAGGGTCAGATCACCATCAACAACCCCCAGGCGCGCCAGGCACTACACCGGGCGCGGGCCTGGATCGGCACCATCTCCCCCCCCGAGGTACTTGACGAGACGGAGATGGACTCCATACAACGCTTTCGCGCTGGCGAGGCGATTTTCATGCGCAACTGGATGGAATACTGGGCGCATCTGGAAGAAGCCGATTCACCGGTGCGCGGGCGAGTCGGCCTAGCGCCTCTGCCCAAAGGAGGTGCCGAAGGGCAACATGCGGCCACCCTGGGTGATATGAGCTTGGCGGTGTCGCGCTACTCAGAGCACCCGGAGGCGGCGGTGGCGCTGTTGCTGTTCCTCACTGATGCGCCATCCCAGCGCCGCCATGCCCTTGAGCGTTCTTTTCCACCCACCCTCAAGGCGCTCTATACGGATCCGGTGTTGATAGAAGAACGCGGGTACATGGCGGTGTTTCAGCAGGTGCTGGAGCACAGTGTGGCGCGACCCTCGCAGGTCACCGGCCTCGCTTACCCCAAGGTGTCGAAGAAGTTTTACACCAAGGTGCATGAGATCCTCAGCGGTGCACTTGCCGTCTCCCCTGCGCTGACCACCCTGGAGGCTGAACTGCAACAGATTCGCCAGCGCTCCGCTTGGTAACAGGGACTGGGCATGAGGCTTCCGCTTGTGCACCTGCGCCTGCCGCGCACCCTGAGTTTCCGCCTGATCATGGGGTTGATCGCCATGTTGCTGGCGATCTTCACCCTGGGCAATGCCGTGCAACTGCATGTTGCCCAGTTGCAGCTGGATGAGGAACGCGAGGCGCAGATTGTGGCGCAACGCGAAACCTTCCAGCAGGATATCGCCGCCGCTGAAGCGCAGTTTCAGGCCGATCTGCGCTATCAGCTCGACATTCTCGCCACCGCCGCACGCGGCCCACTGCTGAACCGGGTCAGCGCCATTCCCGTCGATAATCAGGACAACGAATCCGAGGTGATCGCGCAATTTACCACCTGCTTGGAACAAAGCGACCCCACGCGCGCCTATGCCTGCCTGAAGGTGCGCGCCCACCGCTTTGCCATCGATTCCATGCATCTGGTCAATCACCTGTTGATCAAAACCAGCATTGAGCTGTTATTTGCCCGCGAGGGACTGATCGCGGTGGAAATTCTCGATTGGGATGATCAGCTGCTCGATGGCTATCGGCTCAACGACCAAGGCGAATTGCAACCATTGCACGCGCCCTTCGTGGCACCTCGCGATGTCCAAAGGCTGGCACGTGAGGTGATTGAGGAGGAATACCTCGGACAGGTGATTTTTTACTACACCTACGCCCAGATTGACGCCATGCGCCAACGTGCCGATGAGGCCATCGCCTCCTTTATCGCCTACAGTGATGCACAGTTTGCCGCCGCACGTCAACATCTGCTCCGAGCGCGCCTGATTGAGGGGCTGCTGTTTTTTGTGCTGTCACTGGTGGCGATTTCAACCATCACCCTGGTGACCATTACTCGCCCCCTCAAACAGCTGACCCAGCATGCCGGGGCGCTGGCGGCGGGCGATTTCACCCGCCAGCCCACAATTGCCGAGCGTCGTGGCGATGAGCTGAGTCTGTTGGCCAAAACTTTCAACCTGATGAGTGAGAATCTGCGCAAGTCCTACGCCGCCTTGCAACAGGCCAATGCCGAGCTGGAACAAAAGGTCGCCGAGCGCACCCGCGAGCTGGCGGAGAAAAACCGCGAATTGGAGCGACTCTCCACCACTGATCGGCTGACGCAAATCAGCAATCGCGCCAAACTCGAAGACAGCTTCACCAAGCAACTGGCGAATTCACAACGCTTCGATCAACCGCTATCGCTGCTGCTGGTGGACGTGGATTTCTTCAAAAAAATCAACGACAATTATGGTCATGCGATAGGCGATCAGGTGTTGATTGAAATCGCCGCCCGGTTGCGTGCCACGGTGCGCGAAACCGATGAACCGGGACGCTGGGGCGGTGAGGAATTTCTGGTACTACTGCCTAACACCGATCAGGAAGGGGGTTGGCAATTAGCCCAGCGCATCCGCCAGGCCATTGCCGAGCATCCCTTTGCCGAGGCAGGCCTGCCGGTCACCATCAGCCTGGGCCTGACCAGCTATTCTCCCGGCGATGATAAAAACCGCATCCTCGAGCGCGCCGATCAGGCGCTGTACCGTGCCAAGAAAGAGGGGCGCAATCGGGTGTGTCTCCTTCAGGATTCGCATGAGCTGCTCTCGTAACCCTGTACACTGATTGGCCCGGATGCAGAGTTTCGGGTGGCGCATTACAGCTGCGGCTTGGGCGTCGTCGCTGTCTCCACCGGCAACATGGGATAATCAACCTCAGGCGGCACGCCGGTCAGGCTGCGCAGGAACGCAGCGATAGGGGCGATGTCTTCTTCGGTCAGATCCAAACCGAGCTGAGCTGATCCCATGACGGCGATGGCGTCTTCGAGCGACCACACCTGACCAGAGTGGAAGTAAGGTGCAGTAAGCGCACTGTTGCGCAGGGGCGCAGCGCGAAAAACATATTCGTCGCTTGGAGTGTGGGTAACCTCAAAACGGCCCTTGTCTCCGGAGGGGCGAATGTACTCGGCAGGTTTGCGAATCAGTCCAAAGGGAAAATACGCCTGACCGCCGATATTCACACCGTTGTGGCAGGCGGTGCAGCCCTTATCAATGAAGCGCGCCACGCCCTGCTTGGCCTGCACATCAAGCGCATCATCCTCGCCCCGCAACCAGCGATCAAAGGGAGCATCCGGTGTGACCAGCGTAGCCTCATAGGCTTCAATTGCCTTGGCGAGATTGTCGAAGGTCAGCGGATCATCAGCGGCATTGGCATTGGCAGCAGCCGCATCCGGAAAGGCCCGCGCAAAACCATCGACATACTCAGGAATGCTCGCCAGCGTCGCCAACACCTGCTCCGGCACATTGGCCATCTCCACGGCGGCCTGAATCGGCCCCTTAGCCTGGGCTTTCAGATCCTCGGCACGCCCATCCCAAAACTGGGCTTTGTTATAGACCGCGTTGTAAACAGTCGGCGCATTGCGCGGCCCGCGCTGCCAGCCGTGTCCCACCGAGGTGGGGAGATTGTCATCCCCGCCCAATGCCAGATTGTGGCAGGTATGACAGCTGATCAGCCCACTGGCTGACAGGCGCGGATCAAAAAACAGCTGGCGCCCCAGGGCAATGCGCTCGGGCGTCAGCGCATTGTCGGTCACCGGCCCCGGGCCGGCCGGTAGCGGCTTGAGTCCGGCCGCCTGAGCTTTCTGGCGCAAGGCCGCATCTGGACTGGCTGAAGCCGGTGGGGCGGCTTCAATCAGATTGGCTTGAGCTGACTGTTGGGAGGATGGCGGACTGGTCGAGCGCTCGAACAATGCCAGCATCACCACGGCCAGAATCAGCAGGGACAGGAGATAAGAGGGTTTCATAAGAGATCAGCTCCATCAGGTATTGAGGGATAAAGCGCGATTGTCTCGTATCCACGCCTCAGATGCATCTCGTCATCCTGCACAGCCTACCCGGAGAGTGCACTCGCTACAGCCACAGACGCAACGCATGCAAACGCTGGTGGGCACTCTCATGCAGAGACAGCAGTGCCGGAATCACCAGCAATACCAGCAAGGTCGAGAAGGCGAGCCCGAAGGCGATGGAGGTGGCCATGGGGATCAGGAACTGGGCTTGGTAGGATTTTTCAAACAGCAGCGGGGTCAGGCCGGCAATGGTGGTCAGGGAGGTCAGCAAAACCGCGCGCAGGCGCTGGCAGGCGGCCTCGACCAGCGCTTCCTGCACCGCCAGCCCTTCAGTGCGCAGGCGCTGGTAGAAGCTCACTAGAATGATGGAATCGTTCACCACGATTCCGGACAGCCCGAACATACCGAACATCGACAAAATGGTCATATCGATGCCCATGAACCAGTGTCCGAAAAAGGCCCCGCTGACACCGAAGGGAATTGCCGTCATCACCACCAGCGGCCAGCCATAGGAGGCGAACACCCAGGCCAGAATAATGTAGATCAACACCAGCCCCAGCAGCCCGCCCTTGCGCATATCCGACAGGGTATCGCGTTGATCGGCCGAACGGCCCTCGAAGGAGTAATGGATGCTGTGGGTACGCGCCAATTCGGGCAAGGGGCCTTGTTCCAGCGCGGCGATGATGCGATCGGAATTGGCCCGGCTGGCATCAACATCTGCAGTCACCTCAACCGCCAACTTACCCTCCGCATGCCGCAGCACTTCAAACCCCTGGCGCGAACGCCACTCGGCCACGGCGGTCAAGGGCACTGAGCGGCCATCCGGGGTGCGGATGTTGAGCCGATACAGACTGGCGAGCTTGTCGCGCTCAATTCGGGGCAGGCGCACTCGCACTTCGACCTCATCGGGGCCATCCTGAAAAATCTGTACCAGCTTGCCATCATAGGCGGTGCGCAGCTGGTTGCCGAGATCGGCCACCGTGAGTCCCAGCGCCTCGCCGGCTGGGGTCAGTGCATAAATCAGCTGCTCACGGCCATAGGCCATGTCGTCCTCGACCTCCAGCACCCCGGGGATGCCGGCCATGGTTTCGGCCAGATCCAGCGCCGCCGACTTCAGTTGTTCGGCATCGCTGCCGGTCAGGCGCACGGTCAGATCGCGTCCCGGCGGCCCCACCCGGCGCGAGGTGATGGTGAGCTGCTCCAACCCAGCGGGCAAGTTGAGCCGCTGACGCCAGGCTTTGATGAAGGCGTTATTGCGCACTTCGCGCAGATCAGGCTCAATGAGTTCGACCTGCAGGGCGCCAAACTGATCGGCCGCCGCGCGCGCGCCCGGCCCGGCCTTGCTGCCATGAAAAGCCACCGCCAGGTTGATCAAGCGTCCCTGATCCAGCGCCTGTTCAGTGGCATAGAGCTGATCTTCCAAATGCAGCAGAAAGCGATCCACAGTTGCGCGCGGGGTTCCAGCCGCAAAAGTGGCATTGGCATACAGAATCTGCGGCTCGGGTGTGGGGAAAAAAGTGAAGCTCACCCGGCCACCGGCGACCAGACCGATGGCGACAATCAACAGCGCCAGGGCGCTGGCAATGGTAGCAAAGCGCGCGCGAATGGCGAAGGTCGCCAGCGGGCGAAAAAAGCGCTCGCGAAAGGCGTCGAACGCCCGATCCAGACGCGCGCGCAGCGAATTGGCGCGCACCTTGTGCGAATGCACAAAAGCATTACGCAGGTGGCCCGGCAGCACCAGAAAGCTCTCCAGCAAGGAGGCCAGGATCACCGCAATGATGACCACTGGAATGGCACCGAGAATGTTCCCGATGCGCCCGCCCACCAGCATCAGCGGCAAAAAAGCGGCAATGGTGGTCAGCGAGGAGGCAATGACCGGTGCCAGCATGCGCCGCGCGCCGCCCTCAGCCGCCAGCAGCGGCGCCTCGCCCATCTGATAGTGCGCCAAGGCATCTTCGCCCACCACAATGGCGTCATCGACAATAATCCCCAGCGCCATAATGAGCGCGAACATGCTCAGCATGTTGATACTGCCGCCGGTCAGCAACAGCAGAAACAGGGTTGCAGCAAAGGACACTGGAATGCCCCAGGCCACCCAGAACGCCACCCGCCCGCTCAGAAACAGGTAGAGAATCGCCACCACCAGCAGCAAACCGCCCAGTCCATTGGTCACCAGCAGCATGATGCGGTCGCGGATCAGCTTCCAGGAGGCGTCATAGACCAACAGCTCCACTCGGGGTGGCAAGGTGGGCCGGGTGTCCTCCAGCCACTCATCAAAGACACGCGCCGCTTCCAAGGAATCGCCGCTCTCGGCGCGCTGCACAATCAGCTCCACCGCCGGCTGACCGCGATAGCTCAGTTCGACACTGCCGTCGCTGGGCTGGCGCTCGATTCTGGCCAAATCACCGAGATCCACCCGCAGCTCCGCTGTTGCCTGCACCGGAATGGTGGCAAACTCGAGCGGATCGCGGCGCTTATCCAGACTGCGCAACTCGCGCGCACCCTCGCCACGTCCCACTGAGCCAGCCGGCAAGTCGCGACTGAAGGCCGCTACCCGATCGCCAATCTGGCCAAGGCCGAGGCCAAGTTCCTCCAGGCGATCATGATCGATCTCAATGCTAATTTCTTCATCCGGCAGGCCATTGATATCGACCTTGTCAATGCCCCGGTCAATCAGCTCGGACTCAAAGCGCCGCGCCAGCCCGCGCATCTCGGCGGCTGAGTCCAGCCCGGTGATCAGCAGACGCGCCACCTGCTCATAGCGGGTGACCAGCGCCACCTGGGGCTTCTCAGCATCTTGCGGGAAGTTGCGAAACTCATCGACAAAACGCCGCACCTGATCCAGCGCCAACAGAGAGTCAGTGCCTTCCTGAAACTCCAGAGTAATGGACGATACCCCCTGACTGGAGGTCGAGGTCATCTTGTCGAGGTTATCCAGGGTGCGCAGCCGCTGCTCCAGCGGATTGGTGATACCGTCCTCGATGTCCTCAGCACTCGCGCCGGTCCAGATCACCCGCACGGTGATGATATCGAGATCGAAGGTGGGGAAAAACTGCACATTGAGCCGATCCAGCGCAAAAGCGCCGGTCATCAGCATGATGATCATCAGCAGATTGGCGGCGACCTTATGGTGCGCAAAGAGCCCGATCAGATCGCTGCGATGGCCATTTGACGGCGCGGCCGATGCCGGATGCGTCACTCCACCACCTCCACCCGCAACCCTTCAACCGCATTGGGCATGTGGGTGACGACCACCTGATCACCGGCGCTCAATTCGGGGGAGCGCACCAGGGCCCGCTCCTGGCCGTCCGGCCCCAGACGGGTGCCAAGCATTTCGATGGCGACGCCCTGCATGCGTGTCACCGCCTCGGCATCCGTCATCAGCTCATACACCCGCTCGCCACCGTAAACCGCTGCCATAGGCACGGCGACGATATCCGGCTGCGGATGACGTTCCAGGCGCACCCGCAGCAGTTGCCCCGGACGCAGCAACTCGCCATGGTCCTGGACCGCGAAATAGCCATCAATGCCACTAGCGGCCGCCTGCCCCGCCAGGCGTACCAAGCGCAAAGGCACCTCAATACCGGCCACCTTGGCCGTGGCCGCCAGCGTTTCACCAGCATTGAGCGCCGCAATGATTTCTTCCTGATGCGGCGCGGGAATACGCGCGCGCACTTCCAGACTGGCCGTCGCATAGAGAGTCACCAAGGGATCACCCCGCGACACCTGATCGCCGGCGGTGACCTTCACATCGGCAATAACCGCTGCATAGGGCGCCTGCAAGCGCGCGCGCTGATACTCCAGCTCCAGCTGTTCGAGCTTGGCCGTCGCGCTGGCCAACTTGGCTTGCAGGGCACGCAGACGGCTGGGATGATCGGCAATGCTCATCTCGCGATTGGAGACGGCCAGTGCCTGCTGGGCCTGTTGTTGCTTGGCTTCATCCAGCGCCTGTTCAGCGCCAACCTTTTGCGTTTTCAGCCGCTGCTGGCGCACCACGCCCTGACTGGCCAACTCCAACAACTGCCGCTCTTCCTCCAGAGCCATGATGTCCGTTTGATGGCGATTGTTTTCGCTCTCGATTTGCGCGTCCAGATCGTCAATCTCCGCCTGGGCCTGGGCGATGCGGGGTTGGAAATCACGCGGGTCGAGTTGCAGCAGCAATGCCTGCTCGGCCACCCGATCGCCATCACGCACCCTGACCTGTTCGACCCAGGCGGTGGCCGATGCGGCCAGGGTGAGCAGCTCGGGGGTTTCGACCGCGCCGTAGAGCACCAGTTCAGGTGCGAGGCTTTGGGGATTAACCGCTTCAACGGCGACCCGCCACACCCGCTCCTGCACCTTAGGCGGCGGCTGCTCGGGCTTGGTGGCTTTCAGAAAGCGAAACAAGCCCAGCGCCACGGCCAGGATCACAACCGGGAGCAACACCAACGACAGTTTCTTCACGGGAACTTTCCTAAGGGAAATAATGCCACGCAGATCAGGGCATGACGCCCCGATCACAAGCCAGCGGCGGAAGCGGGAACGGGCGCGGCGGCTGACGCACGGCGCTGAAATAGCTGAAAGCGATCACGCTGATCGGCCGCGCGCTGGCCCTGCCACAGCGGCACCCAGTCCGCGCCCAGCGACACGCCCTCGCGATGGTCGCGCCGCTGCACTTCCAACAGCAACAGATCGCAGTCGGTCTGCTCCGGTGATGCGGCATGCTGGATTTTCACCCCGGCGAAATAATGCAGCAATCCGCGCTCGGACTCGCGCAGCCGCAGGCTTTGTGGCTCCACCAGATCCGCCACACAATTGAATTGCGCCGGCAAGGCGGCCTTGAGATCCAGCATCACCGCGCGATAACTCTTAGCCTGATCGATCCAGGGGAAATGCAGCCATACCAGCAGACACCAGAGCAGCACCACCCCGGCTGGCCAGGCCAGCGGTGCGGCTCGTCGGGGCGGGCGAATCCGCCACAGCAGCAGCCCCCAACCAAGCGTCACCACCAATGCACCGCCCAGCACCACCCCGGAGCGGCTGAAATCATGCACCAGCGGTAAATTTCGCGCGATCACCGGCCAATCCGGGGCTGTCCCTGTCACCGTACCGAACAGCCACAACCCCCACAGCAACAGCGCCAGCAGCCCGAACAGCAGGGCGCTGCACCAGAAACTCGCGCGTCCGAACCAAAGCGGCAACTGGGTCACACCGCCCGCCGCCACCGCCGCCAGCGGCACAATCAGCGGCAGCGCATAGAGATCGCGTGCCGTATGCGCCACCAAGAGCACAGCCCAGCCGATGATCGCCAGCAGCAGCACCGCCACCAGCGCAGGATCCGAACGCAGCCTGCGGCGCTGCACCCAGCATGCCCAGAACGCCAGCGGCGCGGCCGGAAAGGTCACCCAAGGAAAGGTGCGCAGCCAAAAATCCGCGTCCGCCGGTGGCCCGAGATCGACACCGCCCAGATAGCGACCGAAGTTGTTATCCCAGAACCACAACTCAAACAGCGCCGGATCACGCAAATAAAGCCCTATCGGCCAGATCAGCACCCAGGGCGCCGCCGCCAGCGCAGCGATCAGCAGAGCGCGCCAATACGCGCGCGAGCGCCAGGCCGGAATAGCCAGCAACGCCAGAGCAGTGACGCCCAAAATGCCCGGCCCAAGCAACCCCTTGGCCAGAAAGGCCAACCCCGCCCCAGTGCCGAGCAACAGCCCGCCGAGCCACCAGCGCTGCCGACAGAGCGCCAAGCCCAGTGTTCCAAGCGCCATCCCGGCCATCAGCGCGCTATCGGTGATCAGGTAATGGCCATGCTGCACCACCACCAACGTGCCCAGAGTCAGCAGCACTGCGGGACTACCAGCTCCCGCCCCCCACAGAACAGTCCCCAGCCAGGCGGCCAGCGACAAAGTCAGCAACAGATAGAAGCCGGTCGCCAAGCGTGCCGCATCATGCGCCGGCAGAGTTCCGTCGAGCCACGGCACCAACGCCGCCGCCGTCCAGTAATAGACCGGTGGCTTTTCCATAAAGGGATCATTCGCCAGGCGTGGCACCACCCAATCGCCCGTCTCCACCATGTTCAACACCAGGCCGAAGGAATAGGCTTCGTCCTGCTTCCAGGGATCATGGCCGGTCAGGCCGGTCAGGCTAAACAACAGCGCCAGCACCAGCGTCAGCCAGCCCAGGCGGCGGCGCGCCTCTGGCGTCAGGTCAAACGGGCGATCTTCGCAAGTGGTCATATCTTTAAAAAGGCGTGCCACGATGCAAAAACATGGCATCGCCATAGCTGAAAAATCGATACTCCTGCGCCACCGCATGACGGTAAGCCGCCATGATGTGCTCATAGCCCGCAAAGGCGGCGACCAGCATCAACAGGGTCGATTCCGGCAGATGGAAATTGGTCACCATGGCATCAATGACCCGAAAGCGATAGCCGGGCCGGATGAACAGCTGGCTGTCACCGCAGAAGGGCTTGAGCACCCCATCAGCCGCAGCGGTTTCCAAACTGCGCACGCTGGTGGTGCCTACGGCGATGACACGCCCACCACGAGCCTTGGTGCGCTGCACAGCCTTGACCACCGTCTCACTGACCTCCAACCATTCGGCATGCATTTGATGTTCATCGAGATTCTCTACCCGCACTGGCTGAAAGGTACCCGCCCCCACATGCAGCGTCAGCTCAACGCGCTCCACCCCCATGGTCGCCAGCCGTTCGAGCTGCTCGACATCAAAATGCAAACCAGCGGTGGGCGCTGCCACAGCCCCGGCATGCTTGGCAAAAACCGTCTGATAGCGCTCGCTGTCGAGCGGTTCGTCAGCGCGTTCGATATAGGGTGGCAGCGGCACATGGCCATGACGCGCCAGCAGCGTCGGCCAATCGTCCTGCTCAGCGGCCAACGCAAAGAGACTGCCCTGACGCCCCCGCACCTCAAGCGCTTCATGACCCTCAAGGTAAATGTGCCCACCGGCACGCGGCGACTTGCTGGAACGCAGATGCACCAGCGCAAGACACGGGTCCAACAAGCGCTCAATGAGGATTTCAACCCGACCGCCGGTGGCTTTGCGCCCGAAGAGCCGGGCCGGAATCACTCGCGTATTGTTGAATACCAGCAGATCGCCCGCGTGCAGCAGACGTTCGAGATCCTGAAAGCGCAGATCACTCAAGGCCCCATTAGTCGCATCCAGCGCTAGAAGCCGACTGCCGCCGCGCTCCGCCAAGGGACGCTGTGCAATCAGCTCCGGTGGTAAATCATAAAAAAAGTCTGACCGGCGCACAGTGATATGGTATTGAAGTCAGTAAAGACACAGAATAGCAGAGAATCGCAGCAGCGCATGCAGGCGTTGCCTGCCGGCGCCCGATGATATATGCTTCGCGTTCGAGTCAGACGGGCGCAATCACAGGCCCATGCTTAAAGGCTCCGCCGGGGTGGCGAAACTGGTAGACGCATCAGACTCAAAATCTGACGGTGGTAACACCGTGCCGGTTCGAGTCCGGCCCTCGGTACCAAATGAAAAGGGTTAGACATCCGAGGTCTAACCCTTTTTTCTGTGTCAGGCCCAAGCCGACCGGCTTGAAGCTCAACCCATCCTAAATGATATTATCTTTGCCATGACGAACGACACCAATGTCACTTGGCACGAGCATCGCGTCTCCCGCGAAGATCGTGAGCGTTACAACGGCCATCGCGGTTGTGTCATCTGGTTTACGGGCCTGAGCGGGTCGGGTAAGAGCACCATTGCCAATGTGCTCGACCACATGCTGGCGGAACGGGGCGTCAAGGCGGCGGTGCTTGACGGCGATAATGTTCGTCATGGCCTGAATGCCAGCCCCGGCATGCTGCGCGACACGCATGGCGATGAATTTGCCGAGCGCTTTGGTCTGGGCTTTACCGCCATTGATCGGGAGGAGAATATCCGCCGCATTGGTGCTGTGGCACAATTGTTCTGCGAGACCGGCACCATCGCCCTGACGGCGTTTATCAGCCCCTATCGTCTTGACCGCGACCGTGTCAGACGCACCATGCCCGAGGGTGATTTCATTGAGGTCTTTGTCGATACACCGCTGGAGATCTGCGAAGCGCGCGATCCCAAGGGCCTTTACAAGAAGGCTCGCGCCGGGGAGATCAAGCATTTTACTGGCATTGATGACCCTTACGAAGCCCCCGAGTCACCGGAACTGGTGGTTCGCGCTGGCGAGCGGACTCCAGAAGCACTCGCCAGCGAAGTTATCGACTATCTGGTCAGTCGCGCGATTCTCCCGGTGACCAATTCATAGCGCCAAATGAAAATCTGCATCGTTTCCGACAGCCATGATCGTGGCCCCATGCTGGCCACTGCCATCGCGGAGGCCAAGACGCGCGGCGCGGAATATGTTCTGCACTGCGGCGATCTAATTGGCACCAATACCCTGCTGGCCTCTCTGAAACTGGGTCTGCCCATCCACGCCATTCATGGCAATAATCTCGGCGATCCGGTCTCCATCTCCCGTTTGGCGTGCAGTTCTGAGGGCCAGTTGCGCTACCACGGCAATGACGCCAGCCTGGAGCTGGCCGGTCGGCGTATTTTCATGACCCACTACCCGCACATTGGCGAGGCCTTTGCCTGCGCTGGCGACCACGATCTTGTCTGCTGCGGGCACAGCCATGAACCGGAAATCCGCTGCCTGGACACGCTAAAAGGGAGCAAAGCCTGGCTGGTGAATCCCGGCACCGTCGCCGGCCTCGGAGCTCCAGCAGCGACCTGGATTTTTGGGGATCTAGCCAGTATGACATTCAATATCGAAGAACTCGAACGTTAAAGACGACGCATGCAGGCTTATGACAAACTTGACAGCCTGACTCCGCCGCGATAGCGTCTGTTGGTTGTCTTTATCCATTGGGCCATTTGGTTTTCCTTCCTTATTGGCCTCGCCAACATCTATCATTGCTATAAGGTGTGACCCATGTCCGAACAAAAGAAAGAGCGTCCAAAGGTTCCAGACGGCCACAGCCGTTTTTTTGTTACCCGTCAGAATCCGCCGAATGACAAAGGCTTTGTTGGATACCAGGTCATTTGGGACAAGTTCCAAAAAGAAGTCGATTATCAAACGCCAAAGCGTCCCTGAGCCACACACAGGCCACACCTGCGCGACTACGTGGAGCTTAACAGAGCCCTCGCGCAGTCACTCAGGTGGCATGGTAGCGAAAAATGAAACTGACCGTGTCACGTTCTACATTCGATGAGCAGCAGGCAATTTTTACTGCTGAGCTCGTGACGCGAATCAAAATCAAGCTGCAGGAAGGTGGCGTGGAGCCGGACAAGCTCGAAGATCTGACGGCCAGCATTGCCCTCAGTATTGCCGGCGTCCTTGACGACCTCGCGAACATTGAAACCGATGACGGCGTGGAGGTACATCCCTACCTTACCTTCCGCACCGAGGAGGATCACCTCATTCATTGCGGTGAAAACTCCTACACCTATGAGCTGGTGCATGGTGCCATGAAGCAACTGTTCTACCGCTAGCGGTCAGATCGGTCTGACCGAGAGATCACCGATATCCGGCCCCCGGTTGATCTTCCCCCCCGCAAGAATTTCCTCATCCGTCGCGTCGCGCACGCTTAAGACCTCAAGCTCAAATACCACCTGCCGACCGCACAGCGGATTGTTGCCATCAATGGTCAGCGTCTTGTCATCCATGCGGGTCACAAGAAAGGTCTTGGTGTCACCCTTGTCGTTCTCCATGACAATGCGCGTACCAAGCGCCCGGTATTCCTCGGGAACATTGTCAATCCGATCCGTAATCACCAGCGACTCGTCTCTGGCCCCATAGAGATCGGTGCAATCGATGGGAACCGAGATCACATCCCCGGCCTGCCGGCCTTCCAGTTCCGCCATCACGGGGGGCGAGAGTACCTCGTTGCTGCCATGAATGTAGCCCAAAGGGAATTCCACGGCGGTTAAGACATCCCCCGTCTGCTGATCCAACACCCGATAGGTCAGCTCGACGAATTTGTTGTCGCGAATGCTTTGTTTCATAGCCTGCCTGTTGCTGCCTGCCTGTCTGTCTGTTGCGGCTTCAGAAAATGGATGCGGCAAAAATGCGCACCTCCCCGTTTTCGTAGCCAAGCACCAGTCGTCCCAGCCACTCGCCTGTGCGTATTTTGCACCGCACCCGATAAAGCGCCGTGACATGCTCGCCACGCCGAATGAAGCCCAGAAAGTCGCGCTCCTCGACCAGATTGCGTGCCAGCTCACTGTGGGCAAACTGCTTGCCGACTTCGACTTCATTCAAGCCAAGCAACAGATTGTAAGAGAACTTTTTGATGAATTTGCCATACTGGCCTTGATTGGAATACTGAATCAGATCGTCCCACATGGGATGGGCGATCTCCTGCAGCTCTTCGTCAGTCTTATCGATAATGTTCATCAGTCTTGCGCGAGAAACCACGCCCTTCAGGGCGGGGAGGTAGAGCGCACCGCGCGTAGCGCGGTTAACCCACCGGTCTCGCTGCCTCCGTTTGGGTTGGGGTGGATGCGTAGCCATAGCCGTCGGCGCGTTGCACCACGCGGCAATGGCGGTGTGAAATCCCTTGTACCAGATTCGTTGCGGTCTGGATGTTGAAGTACCCCGAGGCACGCACCGCTACGCGCCCGACATGGATGCCAGCGTTCTTGCCTGTTGGCATCTCAGCGATTACCCGATCCCCGGTCTGAAAGTCGTGGACGCGCTTCTCG
>NZ_NRRS01000015.1 GCF_016583795.1 Rhabdochromatium marinum
CGCCGGGATTGTACTCAGCCTGCGGGCGCTGAGCCAAACGACCGGGCGCTGGCAACAATTTTGGCAGCGAATTGATCAATTCGGTGCCGCCTGTTTCGGGTGATCACATTATTCAAAGGCCGCACCCCTTGATGAGCTGCTCGGACGTTTTGAGGCCGGCGCCATCCCGCTGGTGTTGATTAGCTCCTACCGGATCTACGAGGAGCGATTCCCCCATTGGGTCGTCGTGACCGGCTTCGATGATCATTTTGTCTATGTCAACGACCCCTATATCGACTACAAGAACGGCGAGACACCGTCGGATTCGATCAATATGCCAATTCAGAAGAGCGAGTTTTGTCGCATGGCCCGCTACGGACGGGCTGGACTCCAGGCGGTTGTGCTGATCACTTACGGCGACGACCAGCCGGAGCGCTCGGAGCGCCCACATGGCTGAGCACATTCTGCTGGTTGAGCAACCTTCCGACTGGAAGCCTGAGTTTCCGCACCTGTCGGTTGTTACCGCTCGCGACTATTTGGCGAGCGACGACTATTCGGCCGGTAAGCAGCTGCGTGTCATCAACCTGTGCCGCAGCTATCGCTATCTCAGCATCGGCTACTACTGCTCGCTGTTAGCCGAGGCGCGCGGTCACAAAGTCATCCCGACCGTGCGTACGATGCAGGATCTCTCCAGTCGCGACATCTACAACCTGTCAACCGAGGAGCTCAACGCCCAGGCGCAGAAATCGCTGGCCCGGTGCAAAGGGGGGCTGGTGCCGACGGCCTATGAGCTGACCATGTTCGTCGGTCACTGCGGGGTCAATGAGCTTGAGCCGCTCGCGCGCCGGATCTTCGAGACCTTCCGCTGCCCAATCCTGCGGGTCGAGTTTCGCTTGCAGGGCACCTGGCGCATTGGAGCCATCAAGACGTTGCCGATCAGTGGCCTCAGCGCCGAGCAGGAAGGCGCGTTCTTCGCGGCCCTGGAGCGCTATCTGTCGCAACCCTGGCGTCAGCCGCGCGCGCGGCTAACCTACAAGTACGATCTGGCCATCCTCCACAATCCGGACGAGGAACTGCCGCCATCAAACCCCAAGGCTCTGGAGCGCTTCGTGCGCGTTGGCAAGGCCCTCGGCGTCAATGTCGAGCTGATCCAGCGCCGGGACTATGGCCGCCTGGCCGAATACGATGCCCTCCTGATCCGCGAGACGACACAGATCGGCCACCACACCTTCCGCTTCGCAAAGAAAGCCGACCGCGAGGGGATGGCGGTGATCGACGACCCGGATTCGATCCTGCGCTGTACAAACAAGGTATATCTCGCCGAGCTGCTGGAGGCCAACCGGGTGCCCCGGCCCAAGACTCTGATCCTGCGCCGTGAAATCCTGCTCGACGCAGAGGCCGAAATCGCCTATCCGATTGTGGTCAAAATCCCGGAGGGTTCGTTCTCGCGCGGGGTCTTCAAGGCCGGTGATCACGTCGAGCTGCAACGCATCGCCGCCAAGCTCTTCAAGCAGTCCGACCTGATCCTTGCTCAGGAGTATCTTTACACCGAGTTCGACTGGCGAATCGGTATTCTCGGGCGGCAGCCCCTCTACGCCTGTAAGTATTTCATGAGCGAGTCCCACTGGCAGATCGTGCGCCACGACGGTGATGGCCACCACGAGGAAGGGCTATTCGAGACGGTTGCTATCGATACTGTGCCGGCAGCAGTGGTGCGTGTGGCACTCAAGGCGGCCAATCTGATTGGCAATGGCCTCTACGGTGTCGATGCCAAGGTCACCGGGCAGGGGCCGGTCGTCATTGAAGTCAACGACAACCCCAATCTTGATGCTGGGATCGAGGACAAAATTCTCGGTGACGACCTTTATCGCGCCATCATTGGCGAGCTGGTCGCGCGACTCGACCGGCGCCGCTGCGGCGCCCGGTGACGGCGTTTAAGAATCCTTGGTTCGGGTTTTCCGGCCGTCATACGCTTGTCAAAACACTGTGCTTTAGTGTCCGGTTTCAAAAGCACTGGAGACGCGAGAGGGCGTCACACATGAGTATTCGCAAAAGTGTCACCCTGTTCGCTGTACTGGTGACTCTGCTGGTGGCTTTGGCATTGATTGTGATCGGACACCTGAGCAATCAGCGCATTCTTGAACGGGTCGCCGCCGAGGTGATCGCCGGCAAGCAGCTGGTATGGAAGCAAGTCCTGAAGCGCGAGTTTGACCACATGCAGCTTGGCATCGCTGACTTTGAGCGTGACTTTGCTCTGCGCCAGGCGCTCAAGGCGCAGGATGTCGCAGCGATTGACGCGGCCAGTGCGGCTCTCACCGAACTCATTGCTCATCAGCACTACTTTGACCGGTATCAGATTCTCAATCTGGACGGACAACCGCTGAGTGCGGCCACCGTTGCTCACAAGTTGCCGGATGGAGCGGACACCCTGATTCGCACCAGTGGTGCGGACGGCAAACCCCATTCCGGCCTGGGACGCAACGCCCAGGGTGAACCTGTGGCGCTGGTTGCCTTTCAGTTTGAGGTTGGACGCAAGCCGGTTGGCTATGGACTCTTGGAAAAATCCCTGCAACCGCTGATAGAGGCCTTTCACGCCATTGACGGCTCAGAACTGGCAATTCTCGATGCCAAAGGCCGCGCGGTGGCCGCCACCCAGCCCGAACAATGGTCGGCGCTGGATGTGGATCTGCCGCCGCTGGACCAATCGCACTATGCGCGCTATCCCAGCGCGGACGGGGTCGTTGCCGTTTCGGTGCAGCCCATTCTGGGGCTTGATCAGCGCCCGCTCGGGCAGTTGCTCAGCCTGACTGATGCTTCCGCCAGTGCAGCCGCCCAGCGGCGCTTTGATCTCATCGCCTATACCAGTGTCGCGGTGATTTTGCTGCTCGCCACCCTGGGGCTTTACTGGTACATCAAGCGCAAACTGCACCCACTAAACAACGCGATTGCCACTGTCTCCGCCCTGGCTGAAGGCAATCTGGATGCGCCCTTTCCTGCCTGGCGCAATGATGAAGTGGGCCACTTCATGACCGCCTTGCAACGTATGGTCGAGCGCATCCGCGAGATCATTGCCCATTTGCACCAGGCCAGTCAGGCATTGGATCGTTCAGCTGGTGACATGGCCAACCTCTCTGAGCACAGCATGATTCGCTTTGAACGCCAGAATGCTGAAACCGGCACCGTCTCCAGTGCTACCCACCAGCTTGCAGAAACCGCGCGCGAGGTGGTGTCGCACAGCTCTCAGGCGGTTGCCGCCACCGGCGAGGCGCAGCAGCGCATTGACGAAAGCCGTCGGTTGCTGGAACGCACCACCTCGGTGATTCGCCAGCTGGCCACTGAGATCGATCAGGCGGCCGTCGTGGTATTAAGCCTGGCGGATCGCAGCGACGCCGTCACCCTGGTGCTTGATGTGATGCGTGGCCTGGCCCAGCAGACCAACTTGCTGGCGCTCAATGCGGCCATTGAGGCCGCGCGCGCCGGCGAACATGGACGCGGCTTCAGTGTGGTGGCTCAGGAAGTCCGCCAGCTTGCCAACTGTACCCAGGATTCCATCGGTGAGATCGAAGCCCTCATCGCCGCCCTGAATAACAGCTCCCAGGATGCGGTTCAGGTGATCCACTCCAATCGCGACCGCGCCCATCAGAGTATCGGGCACTATGATGAGGTTGTTGCCCATCTCGACGCTTTCTCCCAGTCCGTCAATCAGGTCATTGCGATGACCCACCAGATTTCAGCCGTTGCCAATCAACAAAACCAGATGGCAGCCGAGATTGCCACTGCGCTTGCTGAGATCAGTACCCTGGCGCAGGAAAACGCCGAAGCTGCCCGCCACGGCCTTGGCCACAGCGGCCAGCTGCGCCATCTGTCGCAGGCACTGAGCGACCGCATCCGCTATTTTCAACTTCAGACTGTTGGTTCAACGCTCTCCGGTTAGGCTCTTAAAGTTATTATGAATGATCTCTCGGGACTTGACACAACCCGAATCTCGATGCCGGAATCGAGGACAAGATCCTCGGTGACGGCGCAACGGATGACTGTAGCGCTGGTCGCAGTTATCATATCCTCTCAGTTTCCAGGGTTTCCGACAGTTGTCTAGCGAGGGAAAGATCGCTAGACTTCCGCGTTTGCGAATGCCACCACCTTGGCGGTCGCAGCGCATCGGGGGCTGATGCCCCGTTGCAGCGCTTTGTTTCAAGCCCACGCCACTTGCTCAGTTCGTCGCCCGAAAGGTCTCAGTTCCAATGACCGAATACGCCCTTATCCTGGTCAGCACCGTGCTGGTCAACAACTTCGTTTTGGTCAAATTTTTAGGCCTCTGCCCCTTTATGGGGGTCTCGAAAAAGCTCGAAACCGCCATTGGCATGGGCCTGGCAACCACCTTCGTGCTGACGCTGTCCTCGGTCACCTCCTGGCTGGTCAATGCCTATTTGCTCGAACCTTTGGGAATCGAGTATCTGCGCACCATCGCCTTTATTCTGGTGATTGCGGTGGTGGTGCAATTTACCGAGACGGTGATGCACAAGACCAGCCCGGTGCTCTATCAGGTGTTGGGTATCTTTCTGCCCCTGATCACCACCAACTGCGCCGTGCTCGGTGTGGCGCTGCTGAACTTGCAGGAAGAGCGCAGCTTTATGGAGGCAACGCTCTATGGCTTCGGCGCGGCGGTTGGTTTTTCGCTGGTGCTGGCGCTCTTTGCCTCAGTGCGCGAGCGAGTGGCGGTAGCGGATGTGCCGGAGCCCTTTCAGGGGGGCGCCATTGCCCTGATTACAGCCGGGTTGATGTCGCTGGCCTTTATGGGGTTTGCTGGTCTGGTGGCCAATTAAACTCAGCTGCACGAAGATTCCCGGTGCCCCAGGGCATCATTCGGAATCAATGCACCATTGAAGTGGCCCGACATCATCGCGGGCCGCTGATCACCCTGTCAGAATGAGGTTCGAGAACCATGTTGGTTGCCATCGGAGCCGTTGCCGTGTTGGCCCTTGTGTTTGGTTTACTGCTCGGCTACTCCGCCATCCGTTTCCACATCGACGGCGATCCCATCGCCGATCAGGCAGAGGCCCTGTTGCCGCAGAGTCAGTGCGGGCAATGTGGCTATCCCGGCTGCCGGCCCTATGCCGAGGCTGTGGCCACTGGTGAGGCGGACATTAATCTGTGCTCCCCAGGCGGGGAGGGCACTATGCTAGCGCTGGCCGATCTGCTCGGACGCGAGCCAGTGGCGCTCGGTGAAGTGGTGCCCAAGCCCAAGGCGTTGGCGGTAATCAAGGAGCAGGACTGCATCGGCTGCACCAAATGCCTGCAATCCTGCCCGGTGGATGCCATTGTCGGTGCGGCCAAGAGCCTGCACGCGGTGATCGCCAGCGAATGCACCAGTTGCGAGCTGTGTATTTCAGTCTGCCCGGTCGAGTGCATTCACATGGTTCCGATCGAGCAGAATTTGTCCAACTGGAAGTGGCCCTATCCCGAGCCCATGCCCGTCGCAGCCTCCACTCAGATCTCCGCCGATTGGCCGGACAGTTCCAACTCCGGTCCCGATCAGCGTCAGGCGGCCTAACGGTCGATGTAACAAGTTCCATCATGACTCAAAGCACCCAAACGTCCTCTCAGACTCCTACATCCTCACCCAAGCTGTGGAAATTCCATGGCGGTATTCACCTGCCCGATGAGAAAGCACTGTCCAATCAGGGGCCGGTGGTGGAGGCCAAGCTGCCCACGCAATTGGTCATTCCGCTGGCACAGCACATTGGCGCGCCGGCGCGGCCCTGCGTGCAGCCGGGCGAGCGCGTTTTCAAAGGGCAGATGATCGGTGAACCCCAGGGCTATGTCAGTGCGCCGGTGCATGCATCCAGCTCAGGTGTGGTCCGTGCCATTGAGCCGCATGCCATGCCGCATCCCTCCGGACTGCCGGCGCCCTGCGTCATCATCGACACCGATGGCGAAGATGCCTGGGCGCCGGACCGGCCCGAGCCAGTGGCGGATTTTCAGTCACTCGATGCCGAGGCCCTGCGCGCGCGGATTCGCATGGCCGGCATCGTGGGACTGGGTGGCGCCTCTTTTCCTTCCAGCGTCAAGCTCAATCCGGGACAGGATCAGCCCATTGATACCCTGGTGCTGAACGGTGCCGAGTGCGAACCCTATATTACCTGCGATGATCTCCTGATGCGTGAGCGCGCGAGCGAGGTTGTCACTGGCGCACGTATTCTGCTGCACCTGCTCGGCACTGGGCGCGTGCTGATCGGTATCGAGGACAACAAGCCCGAAGCCATTGCCGCCATGCGCCAGGCGGTGGCCGAGCAGCAGGCGCAGACCCCGGCCCAGCTGGAGGTGGTGGAGATCCCGACGCTGTATCCCAGCGGTGGGGAGAAGCAGCTGATTCGTATTCTGACCGGGCGTGAGGTGCCGACGCATGGCATCCCGGCGCAGATCGGTGTGGTGTGCCAGAACGTCGCCACGGTGGCAGCGGTGGCCGATGCTGTGCTGCGCGGTCAGCCATTGATCGAGCGCTATGTCACGGTGACTGGACGCGGTATTGCCCAACCGGGTAATTTCCGCGTGCGCGTGGGCACTCTGGCCAGCGAATTGATTGCTGCCAGCGGTGGTTACAGCGGCGAACTGGCCAAGCTGATCGCCGGTGGCCCGATGATGGGAATGACGCTCCAGGGTGACGCAGTGCCGATCACCAAGGCCATGAACTGCCTGTTGGCGCTGACGCCAGCAGAGTCGCCCGACCCCGGACCGGCCATGCCCTGCATTCGGTGCGGCCAGTGCGCCCAAGTCTGCCCCACCAGTCTGCTGCCGCAGCAGATGTACTGGCATGCGCGGGCCAAGGATCTCGATAAGGTGCAGGACTACAATCTGTTTGACTGCATTGAGTGTGGTTGCTGCGCCCATGTGTGCCCGGCGCATATTCCGCTGGTGCAGTATTACCGCTACGCCAAGAACGAAAGCTGGGCGCGCGAACGCGAGAAACAGGCCTCCGAGCATGCCAAGCGGCGCCACGAGGCGCGTGAGGCGCGACTGGAACGGCTGGAGCGCGAGCGCAAGGCGAAATTGCGCAAGAAAAAAGAAGCTATCACCCCGAAAACCAAGGCCGCGCCGGGTCAGTCAGCGGCCGTGGGTGGTGCTGAGCAGAGCAGTGTCAGCAGCGCTGCTGACACGAAGACCGACACGGCGAAGACCGATACGGCCGGGAGCGTCCAATGATCAGCGGTGCATTGACTTCTTCTCCGCACAGCGCGCGCCCCTACCGGGTCGATCAGGTCATGCTGCAAGTGTGCCTGGCGTTGATTCCCGGCACCCTGGCGTTGGTGTGGTTCTTCGGCTGGGGCGTGATCATCAATATGCTGCTGGCCAGCCTGTTCGCGCTGGGCGCCGAGGCGCTGGTGATGAAGCTGCGCGGACGCCCGGTGCTGCCGGTGATTGGTGATCTCAGTGCTCTGGTCACGGCGCTCTTGTTTGCCCTGACTATTCCGCCGACCTTGCCCTGGTGGCTGACACTGTTGGGCATTCTGTTTGCCATTGTCATCGTCAAACAGCTCTATGGCGGCATCGGTTACAACCCCTTCAACCCGGCCATGGCGGGCTATGTGTTTCTGCTGATCTCCTATCCGGTCGCCACCACCAGCTGGCTGCCGCCGGATGTGCCGAGTTTGCTGGAGGCGCGGGATCTGGTGCATCTGTCCTTTCTGGATTCCGCCCGGCTGATCTTCACCGGCGCGCTGCCGCCTGAGACCACCTGGGATGCGGTCAGCGGGGCCACGCCGCTTGATGAATTGCGCACCCGGCTTGATCAAAACATCCTGATGACCGAGATTCGCCAGAGTCCGCTGTGGGGCTTTGTCGGTGGTCAGGGGTGGGAGTGGGCCAGTCTGGGCTTTCTGCTTGGCGGGCTGTATTTGCTCTACATTCGCGTCATCAGTTGGCATATTCCGGTCAGTCTGCTGGGCAGTCTGGCGGTGCTGTCGGGGCTGTTCTGGGTCTTTGATCCCAGCCATTTTCCCGCGCCCTGGTTCCACCTGTTCTCAGGAGCGGCCATGCTCGGTGCCTTCTTTATCGCCACCGATCCGGTCAGTGCTGCCACCACCAAGCGTGGGCAGCTGGTCTTTGGGGCTTTAATCGGCGCAGTGGTCTTTGTGATCCGCACCTGGGGCGGTTATCCGGATGCCGTCGCCTTCGGCGTCTTGCTGCTGAATATTGCCGCCCCCATGATCGATCACTACACCCAGCCGCGCGTTTATGGCCATGGTAAAAAGACCTGACGCTGTCTGCATTGACGCTTGACCGGAGATAATGAGGCGATGAAAAAAAATCCTATTCTGACGGCCGGCTTTATCCTCGGCGCCTTTTCGGTGGCCGGTGTTGGTCTGGTGGCCGTCACCCATGCGATGACTGATCGGCAGATTGCGGACAATCAGCGCAATGCCATGCTGAGCAAGCTGGAGGCCATTGTTCCCGAAGGGCAACTCAAGAACGACCCATTGGCCGATCGCATTGCCGTCAGTGATCCTGAGCGGTTGGGTGGCGAAACCACTGAGGTGTTTCGCGTGCGCGATGGCGAGGAGCCGGTGGCGTTGATTTTGCAGCCTATCGTACCGGATGGCTATGCCGGTCCGATTCGGCTGTTAGTGTCCGTGCTGCCTGATGGCACCCTGGGTGGCGTGCGGGTGCTGGAGCATCACGAAACTCCCGGTTTGGGCGATAAGATCGACGAGAAAAAATCCAACTGGATTATTGAAGAATTTAATGGCAAATCCATCGGCAATCCCCCGGCGGAGCAGTGGCATGTGAAGCGCGACGGCGGTGTCTTTGACCAGTTTACCGGCGCCACCATCACCCCGCGCTCGATTGTTGGGGCGGTCTATGACACCCTGATGTATGTTGATCAGCAGGGACAGCGTCTGTACACCGAGCCAGCCATTGGCAGCGAAGACGCCGCTCCGGCTCCGGCGCAGTCACCGGTTCCGGAGGCCACGACAACCGATCAGGCGCGCATACAGCCGACGACGCACGGCGCGACGGCAGCGGCATCTAAGGAGGCTTCCTGATGGCGGATCAACGCTATGGCTCCATTATCAGAGACGGCCTGTGGAACAACAACCAGGCCCTGGTCGCCATGCTCGGGCTCTGCCCGCTGCTGGCTGTTACCACCACCGCCACCAATGGTCTGGGCATGGGGCTGGCCACTACGGCGGTGCTGGTGCTGTCGAATGCCACCGTGTCGCTGATTCGCAATCTGGTCAAACCCGAGGTGCGTCTGCCAGTCTTCGTGCTGGTCATTGCTTCTTTCGTGACTGCGGTCGAGCTGAGTATGCAGGCTTATCTGTACGACCTGTATCTGGTGCTGGGGCTGTTTATTCCCCTGATTGTTACCAACTGCGCCATCATCGGGCGTGCCGAGGCCTTTGCTTCCAAGGCACGGCTGGATCAGGCCATCGTGGATGGTTTGGCGATGGGGCTTGGTTTTACCCTGGTGCTCATGGTGCTGGGCGGCCTGCGCGAACTGCTGGGTCAGGGCACGCTGTTCTATCAGGCTGAGCTGCTGCTGGGCGAGGGGGCCGCCGGCTTTGGCTTGTCGCTGGGGGATAATTTCCATGGTGCCCTGCTGGTCATGCTGCCCCCGGGAGCCTTCATTGGCCTTGGCATGCTGATCGCGCTAAAAAACATCCTTGATAAGCGCATCGAACGGCGGCGGCAGGCACTGAGCGCGCGCCAGTCAACCGATGAAGGATTTGCCCCCTCAGCGGCCAGTGCTGGATAAAAAGCCCGCGCTACATCGGGGTACTGTGGAGGTCGAACGTCTGCATGAATTCATCCGTTGGCAGGGGCATGCTAAAAAAATACCCCTGATAAAGATCGCAGTGACGTGTGCGCAGAAACTGCAACTGCTCTTCAGTTTCGACGCCCTCGGCAACCACAGCAACCTTCAAATGGCGACAGACGGCCAAGATGGCCTCGACCAAGGCGACATCATTGGAATCGGTGCAAACATCCTGTATGAAGCTGCGGTCGATTTTTAACTCATCAATCGGGAGCTGTTTTAGGTAGGCCAAGGACGAGTAGCCGGTACCAAAGTCGTCGATTGACAGGCGCACACCAAGTGCTTTGAGATCTTGCATTTTTTCCACCGTGCCTTGAATATCCTCAATAACCACCCCCTCGGTGAGTTCCAGCGTTAAACACTCCGACGGGATGCCTGACTGATCCAGCGCCTGCTGTACTTGTGCGACGAAATGAGTCTGGAGAAATTGTCGTGGGCTGACGTTCACCGACAGGCTCAGCGCCCGGTTGTGGCGCTTGATTTGCGCCAGAAACCGGCAGGCCTCGTTGAGCACCCAGTGCCCGATGGGAAGAATCAGGCTGGTATCCTCGGCCACACTAATGAAGATCTTTGGCGGAATCATGCCTTTGCTTGGGTGGCGCCAGCGCAGCAAGGCTTCCATACCGAGCAGATGCCCTTGGGCGTCGACCTGCGGCTGATAGTAGAGCATCAGCTGATGGTCATCGATGGCATGCTTAAGCTCGCCCTCCAGGTTGAAGCGCGCCTCGGCGGCTTGTTGCATGGATTTCTCAAAAAAGCGCGTGCAATTGCGTCCACTTTCCTTGGCGTCGTAGAGCGCCGTGTCGGCCTCGCGCAACAGATCGTGAAAGCAAACCTCGTTGCCGCGCAGCAGGGTGATGCCAATGCTGATTTCCGAGTTGATCTCACCTTCGGGCAGCTCGAAAGGGACGGATAGCAAGCGGTGAATTTTCTCCGCAACCACCCGGGCATAATGTGAGGCTTCAACGGCATCTCTGGACAGTTTTGTGAGCAGAATGACGAACTCGTCTCCGCCAAAGCGGGCGATGGTGTCCTCAGCCCGCAGTGTGGAGTGCAGACGGGCAGCGAGCTTTTGCAGCAGGTGGTCGCCAACGTTATGACCGCGCGCGTCATTGATTTGCTTGAAACGGTCGATATCTAAAAACATCACCGCCCCGATGTGGCCGTGGCGCTGGGCAGCCGCTTGAGCCGTGGTCAGTCGATCAAGAAACAGGCGACGGTTGGGCAGATCGGTCAAGGGATCAAAATACGCCAGCCGATGGATGGCCGCTTCGCTGAGTTTCTGCTCGGTAATGTTCAGGCAACTGCCGGCGGCACGTCGCGGGCGCCCGGATGGGTCGGGATCAAAGCCCTTGGCGCGGTCAAGCAGCCAGATCCATGCGCCGGATTGATGGCGGATTCGATACTGGAGTTCGATTTTGTGGCGCTGACCATCTAGAACCGCGCTGGTGATGTGCTGTACGTTGGGAAGATCCTCGGGATGCAAGCGTTGACACCATTCCTCCATGGATGTGGGGGTGGTGTCTGGATCGCAGCCAAGAATGCGGGCAAAACGCTCGTCGCAGGCCACATGACCGGTCTCGAGGTTCATGTCGTAGAGCCCGACATCGGCACCCTCCAGCGCCAGATCCAGGCGCTCCTGGATGCGGCGCAGGTCCTTTTCCGTCTGTTGACGGGCTGAAAAATCGCGCTGGCGTTCAAGCAAACCGCTATAGACGCTGAGGGCTGCCTCGGCAATCTGGCGGTCGGCTGGGTTTAGCTGTTTGCGCTGGCCGCGGGGCTTGTTGCGCAGGCCCAGCAACAGACTCAGAGGTGAGTTGTGCAGCTCCACCCAGAACCCCTGTTCCAGGTTGGTGGCTTGCAGGATTGGGTGGTTACCCGGGAGCAGCGAGCCATTGGCGGGAAACTCAGTCAATACGGGGATTGAGCTGGCTGTTTTGATACCAATGGCTTGCGTGAGCTTAAAACGACACGGTTCTGGCGTGTCTGTGCGCTGCAACAGGGCCGCCGCATCAATGGCGAGTCGCTCGATAAACAGCATGAGCAACTGTTCGCCAAGCTGATCAGCGAACTCAGGGCTGTCCTGCAACGTCTGCGCAAAGGCGTAGATGCGTTGCACCACCAGTGCGAGCGTGCGGTCGCGCCGTGCATCACGCCGCGCTTGCACCAGGGCCTCCTGCAACTGCATGACCCGCGCGCCCAGTTCATCGCATTGCTGGCGATAGTAAGCGAGTGCCTCGGGGGTGGTATCAGCTGGCATGAGCTACTCAGTTTGCGGCGGTGCAGATCAGGAGCACGCCGGTCCAGTCGAGCGGGCGAGCGCGTCCCATGAAAGGCGCGATTTCAACGCCTGAATAAAAGCCCAGCAAGGGGCAGAGCGCACCAACCTGCTCGCGCACCGCAATGGATTCGTCTTCGTCAAGGCCAACAAAGGGCATCGAGCGACCGGCACAGTCGAAATAGAGGCCGAACAGTAGAGATTGTCCCTCAAGCGCAGCCAGCAGTGCATCAGTTTGGACTTGGGCGGATGTAATCATGCGCGTGGGTTCGTAGCTCATGATCTGGATGTGCGAACCGGCGTGGAAGTCGGCTTCAGTCAGGATGAGTGCGTCATCGGCTGGGTCGATGGCCATGACGAGCCGGTTGACGTATTGGGCGTCATTGAAGGGGATGTAAGGATCGCCGTGCTTTTTGCCAATGGTGATTGATGGCAGTGGTTGGCGGGCAAGCAGCTCTGCGCGCGAGACTCGAAGACGCTCTTCAACCACCCTGAGCGCTGGTTGGCCGTTGATTTCGAGTAATCTGGCACCGTCGATGCGCGTGATTTCAAGAAAATCACTGGCTGGCCGGCAGCCGTGCATGATGGTGTAGTGTCCGGCAATGCTGGCTGGCAGCACGATGGCAACCGCTGTGTGGCGCGCGACGCCTTCACCGTCGAACAGGTAGCTATCGGACATTTCCAGGTCGTTGAGCGTACCGGCGCCGAGGATGAGTGGCGTTTGTGGGCCCAGTGCTTCATGCAGACCATCGAGCAGGCGGCTGCACACATGCAGCTTGGGTGGCTGTTGGCAGTTATTGATGGAATCGTAAAACAGCAGCACGACGCGTTCTGGCTCCAGCGCCAGCGCCTGAAGTTGCTGGCCGAGCTGACAGCCGACGGTGGTTTCGTCTTGATCGAGGCCGTCGACGCGGATGATGGCGGCTGGCGCCAGGGCCTCAGCGAACAGCATCAGCCCGCATTCGTAGCCGCTGCTGTGTGCGCCTTGTGCACTGATGATGCCAGTGCCACTGCCGCCAAGGATCGGAATGTCACCCAGTTCAGTGCGCAAGCCTTCCAGCACCTCAGTGGGTTCGTGCAGTCCTCCCGCAAAGGCAAGCAACCAGGCCGGCGGTTGCTCCTGTCCCAAGCGCTCGCGTGCCTGGCGTGCTGCTGTGCGCGCGGCGGTGACTGCATCGGCGTGACGGGCTTGACCGACAGCGACGGAGTTTGCGGATAGATCCGAATTCATTAACAACGGCCTATGTCGAACTCGAACGCTGACTGAATCTGGTGACTCATAACGACTTATCGTGTTGAATTCTAGTGCGTTCCACCAGGTTCTGCAAGTGCGTTACCCAGTCTGGGATGTCTGCATCAGTGAGCAGGCGGGTCGATGCGCACAATCTGATCGACTGGAGCGACAGGGTCGTCCGGCTTGCTTGGCGGCGTCGCGTCCTCGGGAATGGCGCTGATCATCATTTCCTGGGTGCGATGATGCTCCAGATTGCGCACACAGACAGATAGTTGCTCACCATCCCAGCGCAGCTCGTTGAAGCTGGGCGGGGTAGAGCGCAGGCGCCGCGATAAGGTACCGGCGCCGATCATGCGCACGGGACCCTGTGCCGTTGGCTGCATGAGATCGAAAGCATCGTGAACATGACCGGAGAGCACAGCGAGTACCTGGCGCCTGGCCAGTTCGGTCAGCGCCTTCTGGCCGTTTCCGGTCAGCGCAGTGCCTCGGGTGCCGGCTTCGCGCAGCGGGTGGTGCGAACAGATCAGTGCTCGTGTTCCTTGAGGCAGGGCGTCAAGCTTGGCCAGGCAACGCTCAAGCGCTGCTTCGGTGATCCAGCCTTTGGACCAGTTCAGGCGTGGTTGCCAGCGAGCTACGGTTTTGAGCGGCACAATGGCCAGTCCGGGCAAGTCAATGTCCACCTCCACCTTATCCTCAATGGCCTGGATGCGCTGATAAGGATCGAAAAAGCGCTGGATGGGGTTGAAGTACGGCAAGTCATGATTGCCCACTTCGACGGTGACCGGTGCCTCCAGTGAGCGAATCCAGGTGCAGGCGGCATCGAACTCGCGTCGTCGGGCGCGCATGGTCAGATCGCCGGTGATGAGTACGGCATCCGGCTGCTGGGCGGCGATTTCCTGTTTCGCCCAGGCGAGTGCACGACGGTCCTCAAGGCCGAAATGGATGTCGCTCAGGTGGATCAGCTGGTATGGCTTGCGCAGCGGCACAGGGCTTAGGGTGGGGGCGGTATTGGACATCGTTTAAGAACAATCGCGGGACTTGGCTAAGATGTTGAACTGTTCAGGATAGATGTTGCTGGTGGCTGGATCTTTGCTTGCGTTGTCGATATAACACCAACCACCGGCGATCACGGCAAAAACCAGAGGACGTCAGCGAAAATTTTTTGGATTGAGTTCATGAGGTGACAAGTGTTGGTTTTTTGTGTGACTGCTGAGCGTGTTAAACGTCTGCCAAGCGCTTTGAGTATGCCAACCCAGGATCAGTCTTGCATCATTGGTTGCGTCGGTCGGGTTCGCACCGCTGGGATGCTTATGATGATCCTGCTGCTCGGTACCATCACAGTTGCTGTTTCTGCCGCGCCTTCCTCGTCCTCAATACAGACATTGGATACTGCTCAGACATCTGTTTCCTTTCCTCTGGCGCCAAAGTATGTGATCAATCCGAATGGTTCCGTTACCCTGCGCATCTGTTTTAACTGGTCATGTGCACGTCGTGAATTGATCAGTTTCACGGCTGCTGATTTGGCACAATTGAGGGCACACATGGCGATCTGCCCAGCGACCAGTTTGCACAATCGCTTACAGCAAGTACGTATCGGCATCTGGCAAATGGAATTGCTGGCTCAGAAACAGCAGCCATTTTTGGCCAATGATCGTGCCATCAATGACTTTGAGACTGGCATCAAAGGACGGATGGATTGTGTCGATAATGCCAGCAATACCACGACTTATCTGCATATTCTCCAGGATCTCGGAGCGCTGAACGGATGGATCCTGTCATCGCCCAAGGTGCGCAATCGCTTCGATGTCAACGGGGTGCATTGGACAGCCGTGATTATTGATAAGGAAAGCGGTCATCGCTGGAGCCTTGACTCCTGGTATCGTCCAAACGGCCATCTGCCCATGGTGATGCCTTTGCAGGCCTGGCTCAATGGGAAAAAAGCCTGGGAGCCGCCTTTCGACGACGTCAATGCCACGCCGCATTCAATCGAGGAACTCTGTCATACCCAGCCGTTTGATTCTTTAAAGTCTGGGCAGCCTTAAGCCGCGACTTTGGCTTCAGTCCGCATTAGCCGCTACCGCATGTGGATTATGGTTATCGCCCCCGTACTCCTTGGTTTCCGGCAGGATATACACAATTCCGCCCTTGCCGGAGAACTGATCCTGTATCACCTGCTTAAAAAAATCGACGGGAACATTGATGCAGCCAAATGAGATACGATTGTCACGTGGCGTTGTAGACGCCAGACGTTCCGCGCGACGATCCCGCGCCGTACCCTTGACGACGGCATGCATTGATAGGGATTGCTCATAGTCCAGCCAGAGTATCGCCTTGCCCTTGTGATTGTGGCCCATAGCGGACACAAAACGCCCGGCGGGTGTGGTGCGCTCCGCTGGCGGAATGCGGGACAGCGGCTTGTTGCCGATGCCAGGAGTGGAATAATCGCCGCTAGCCAGTCCCAGCAGTACCGGTGCCGCTTGGTTGAGCTGCCCCTTGGCATTAAACACATAAACCTTGGCGTTGATTTTATCAACAATTGCAAATGGCAGTTGATGATGATCTCCCGAGCTGACAATCCAGTGTGCCAAGTCTCTGGTTCGTTGTGAAGCACTCTCCGAGGCAAAATTCACCTGGTCGCGTCGCGCCTTACTCGTGCTAGGGTCCACGACATAGGCGAGGTTGGCATCTGCGGAATAGCTAGTATCAAGCATGGGATTGGGCTTATCGGCGCTCTGCCCTGATCGGATGCCCTGGCTCGGAACGCAACCGCTACCCAGCAGGCTAAGGCACAGAGCCATGCTCATCACATGTTGATACAACCGGGTTGAGAGCCAGTGTTGTATGATCTGAGGCATACCTTGCAGACGATTGGCGATGCAGTGGTCGGTAGTCATCAGGCGACACTGTGAGTCAATGTGCGGAGACATAGTATTTATCAAACCGATTGCGTCTAAGGGTCGAGTCCCGGAGCCCAAGGCTAACAAATTCAACCGTCTGTATAAAGTCCTTGTAGGTCTGCCAGAAGATCTGGGCGTTCGTGTTGAACCGACGCAAACGCTTTCATCTTGACAGTCAGGCGTGGAGGCTGGATATTGCCAAGCTCGCGACCAGGCCAATCTGTTGCGAGAAGACTGGTTGTTATGCGTTGACGCCCTTTCGCACTCTCAAGTAGCGTGAATTTACATTCCATTAAGATAGGTCACGAAAGATGAACAACACTAAAAGATCCGTTCTCGCCATCATGGCTGTGATCCTGGTTCTGGGGCTCGCGGCTTGCAGTACCACCAAGCATGAGCCGGCGCCCGAGGCTCCAGCACCGATGATGCCAAAAGCAGATCGTGGTTAATGCTTTTGTCCAGGCTGCGCGTCATGACATCATGAGCTTCCAGCGGCAATTGCCTAACGCAGATTAGGCCATGATTCCAACCGGCAACACGGGGACTGGAGTTTTTCCGGGAGATTGGATGCAAGCAGCCAGTTCATTAAGGCATCCGAGGTGTGATTAGCCGCCTCGGGTGCCAAGTCCCCTATCAATGCAGACGTTTGCGACTGAATTCTCCGCTCGCCTCTCCTTTTATCCCACCTTTTACCATCGGCGCGCATACAGGCTTCCCAGATACCGCTCCCAGTTGAAGCCGGAGCCTGGATCTGTTTTGCGTCCCGGCGCGATGTGCTGATGGCCAAGGATGCGCTCGGGGGTGATGGCGGGAAAGAGGCGTCTGATCGCCTGGGTGGTGGGGATCAGGCGTTCGTACTGAGCGTCGGTGAAAGGGCTGTTATCTGTGC
Source organism: Rhabdochromatium marinum (assembly GCF_016583795.1). GTDB lineage: Bacteria > Pseudomonadota > Gammaproteobacteria > Chromatiales > Chromatiaceae > Rhabdochromatium > Rhabdochromatium marinum. The sequence goes on from NZ_NRRS01000015.1 coordinate 17,092, forward strand.
CTTCCAGCTCGATGCCGATTGAGAAATCATTGCAATCAGTCCGTCCGTTGAAGGTGGAGACGCCGGCATGCCAGGCGCGTTGGTGCAGATCGACATATTGCACCAGTTCACCATTGCGACGAATTAGCAGGTGGGCGGAGACGCGCAGGTTTGCAATGGCGCGAAAATAGGGATGCTGCGCCGGATCGAGCTGGTTGAGGAATAACTGCTCAATCCAGGTGCCGCCGAACTCACCGGGTGGCAGGCTGATGCAGTGAATAACCAGCAGATCCACCAGGGTTTCCAGCGGACGTGCATCGCAGTTGGGCGAGGGGCAGTGGCGCGCAGTGGCGAGCCAGCCGGTGGCTGTGTCAGGGGCAGGCGCAGGCGTTGATCCGGTGGTAGCGTTCATGGTGGATGCTTGTGAGGTGCAAAAAACAGTTAAAACAGCCAATGCCACAGGAGTATAGTCGTGCGGGTCGTGAGCATAAATTGTTACCAATTCCTACCAACGATCATCAACTGAATTGAGAAGCCGGATGTTAGCCACTGATGCCCCCACGCCTGATCCCGATGTTCTTGCGCAATCCTTGCCCGCTGCGGAATGTATTGCTCAGCATGTGCAGACAGCCTTGGTCGAAGATCTCGGCAGCGGCGATATTACCGCCGCGCTCTTACCGGCTGGTCAGCGTGGGCGCGCGGAGCTGATTACGCGCGAGATGGCGGTGCTGAGCGGTCGGGCCTGGTTCGATGGGGTGTTTCGCGCCCTTGATCCGCACTATCAGGCCGATTGGCAGGTGCGCGATGGCGAGCGTCTGATGGCCGGGCAGCGCCTGTGTGTGATTGAGGGCGGGCTGCGTGAGTTGCTAAGCGGTGAGCGCACAGCGATGAATTTTCTGCAAGTGCTCTCCGGTACCGCAACTCGCGCGCGCCGCTATGCGGATGCGGTCGCGGGGCTGCCGACGCGGATTCTCGATACCCGCAAGACGCTGCCGGGTCTGCGCGCGGCGCAGAAATACGCTGTGCTGTGCGGTGGTTGTGACAATCACCGCATGGGGTTGTTTGATGCCATTCTGATTAAGGAAAACCACATTATGGCAGCAGGCTCCATTGCGGCAGCGGTGGCGGCCGCGCGGGCCACTGCGGCCGGGGTGCGAGTGGAAGTCGAGGTGGAAAATCTCGATGAATTGGAACAGGCGCTGACTGCTGGGGCGGAGCGGGTGTTGCTGGATAACTTTGGTCTGCATCTGTTGCGCGAAGCAGTGACCCTGACCGCCGGACGCGCCCGACTCGAGGCTTCCGGCGGTATTTCTCTGACAGCGTTGCGCGCCATTGCCGAGACGGGCGTGGATGATATTTCCGTCGGTGATCTGACCAAAAGTGTCGAGGCGGTGGATCTGTCGCTGCGCCTGAGTCCGAGCGGCTGACGATAACCATAACCGCAGGAACCGCAAGGTACCGCGCTCAGTCGGTCATGGCTCCACATCCGTCAGGCGTCCCAGATGCTGTTCCAGAAGGCGCACGCGGTTGCGTAAATACTCGACTTCGTCAAGCAGTTCCAGCGCCAGGGCAGCACCGGCGAGATTGAGCTCGAGATCCTGTTGCAGGCGCAGGGCGCGGCGGGCGCGCTGAATCTCCAGGCCGCTAAAGCACCAGTGTTCGGGTTGGGTGCCGTGCGGATGGAGCATGCCTTCGCCAACCATCAGCTTAATTTGAGACACGCTCAGGTTGCAGACCTCGGTCAATTCCGTGACGCTGACCACTGTGCCTTCGTCGAGCAGGATGCCTTCGATTCCGAAGGGTGCGTTCCCGCTGCTTGTTCTCTGTGTCATGATCAGGCTCCCAGCTTGGCTCTAGGATTGAAGGTGCCAAAGTGCTCGGCGAGCTGTCGATAGGCCTCCCGCGTCGGTTCGTCGCTCGCCGGCGGTGTGACGATTTCAAATTGTACAAAGGCATCGCCGGGTGTTTTGCCGGGTAGCCCCCGGCCTTTCAGGCGCAGGCGCTGATTGCTTTGTGAACCGGCCGGAATGCGCAGGCTGACGGTGCCGCCCAGGGTGGGCACTGGCACCGTGGCGCCAAGAGCCGCCTCCCAGGGTGTGATGGGCAGGGTGAGATAAATATCCTTGCCCTCAGCGCGAAACATGGGATGAGGGGCGAAGTCGATTTCCAGAAACAGATCGCCCCGGCCACCGCCGCCGGGGGAGCCCTGGCCGGCAAGGCGAATCTGCTGGCCCTGGGTGACTCCAGCAGGGATGCGCACGTTGAGCGTGCGACTGTTGGGTTCGACGCTGCCATCCAGGCGCCGCCGTGGATCATCAAGGCGAATCTGGCGGGTGGCGCCCTGATAGGCGTCTTCCAGTGAGATCTGAATACGAGTGGTCTGGTCCATGCCGCGCTGCCGTGGTTGAGGGCCTTCGCGGCGAAAACCGCGACCGAAGACGCTGGCGAAGAAGTCGCTGAACTGGTCGATATCCTCGGGCGAAAAATCCTGCTGAAAGCCGCCGAAACCGCCAGCGCCTCCCGGACCACCGGGCGGCGGACGGAAGTCCTGTCCGGCCTGCCAGCCGCTGCCCAGGGCGTCGTAGGCAGCGCGCTTGTCCGGATCCTTTAAGACCTCGTTGGCTTCGTTGACCTCCTTAAAGCGTTGTTCAGCCTGGGGTTCCTTGCTAACATCAGGATGGTATTTGCGCGCCAACTTGCGATAGGCGCTTTTGATTTGATCCTGTTTGGCATCGCGCGGCACCCCGAGGATTTTGTAGTAGTCCTTGTATTCCATTGCGCGTTACTGGGTCTGTGGTTGTCGGATTAAAAGTAGGAACGCATCAGGCCGGAACGGTGCGGTGTTGTGCCCAGGCCCGCAGCCGGGCGATCTGCACGTCCATCACCACCGACAGCGGCTGCGTGCGCTGGAGTTCGGTGGCGATGGCTTGGGTGCCCAGGCCGGCGCTGTCATCGGCACGGGCCGCATAGAGGGCTGAGACCACGGCCTGCTCAATACCGGCCCCCGAAAAGCCATCGGACAGGGCCGCGAGCTGGTCGAGATCGAAATCATCTGGGTCGAGGCCGCGTTTGGTCAGATGGATGCGCAAGATCTCGCGGCGTATGTTGGTGTTGGGCAGATCGACGAAGAAGATTTCATCGAAGCGGCCCTTGCGCACCAGCTCCGGTGGCAACAGCTTAATATCGTTGGAGGTGGCCACCAAAAAAATCGCCGCCTTGCGCTCAGCCATCCAGGTCAGCAGGGTGCCGATGATGCGCCGACCGGTGCCCTCGTCACTGTTGCCAACCGACAGGCCTTTTTCAATTTCATCCAGCCATAGCACGCAAGGTGCCATCACTTCGGCGGTTTTCAGCGATTCGCGCAGATTACGCTCGGTTTCACCAATGTATTTGTTGTACAGCGCGCCAAAATCAAGCCGCAACAGCGGTACGCCAAACAGCCCGGCTACTGCCTTGGCGGCCAGACTCTTGCCGCCCCCCTGCACGCCGAGCAGCATGATTCCACGCGGGCGCTCGGTGTGCGGCTCATCGGACAGGAAGGGCTCACGGCGCAGATCGATCCAGGCTTTCAGGTTTTCAAGCCCGGCCACCTCAGCGAAGCTGGCGGTGTCGTACTCAAACGAAATGCTGCCTTCCGGGCTGAGCAACTGGTGTTTGGCGCGGGTGATTTCCTCAACATCGGACTCGGTAATGGCGCCATCGCGATGAATGGCATTGCGCACCAGGCGGCGTGCGTCGGATTCGGTCACCCCGAGCAGGGTGCGCGACAGGCGATCCACTGCCTTGCGGTTGGCGCGAAAAGCCCGGCGCGGGCCGGCATGTTGCCAGCGCTGGGCTTCTTCACGGATCAGGGTCAGCAGGCGGCTGCGATTGGGCAAGCGCAGGCTGAAGCGGGCGCTCAGATGGCGAAATTCCGGTGGGCTTTCAAGCGCATGGCTGACCAATACCAGACGCCGGGCGACTTCACTGAAGTTGAGGGCAATTTCCTTTATCAGGCGCACATGCAGTGGATTGTCGAGAAAGGGATGAAAGTCAAGCAGCAGATAGATACCAGACTGCGAGCTGACCTTGATATAGCGCAGCATCTCGGCCGGCTCGGCCAGGTCCGCCTGGGGGCGGGCGTCATATTCGGCGCGGCGCAAGCCATCGGTCATGGTCCAGCAAAACAAGGGTAGGGCGAATTGAATCGCCAGCCGGCTGAACAGCTCAATGATGCGCTTTTCCTCCAGCGATTCAATCAGCAGCACCGGGGTTTCGGTGCGCAGAATCAGGTCGAGATCATGCAGATCAGTCATGGCTGTGCGGGTTGAATCGGCTGCTTGGTTAGCCTTTGCTCGGGAAATCAGAGTTTACATCATCGTGGCTGAAATGAGCGCATGGCGAAGGGCGTTGAACGGGCCGGGGTAGCAGGCCCGCCAGCGGCGCCCGTGGCCGCGTGCGCTGCGTATCATAGATAAAAATCTATCCTTTTTTTAGAAAAGACCGGCTTTTATTGAAGTCTAAATCGCGCCATACTCAATTCTGCAATCGGTTGTCAATGGGCGTCATTCCCTGGAGGTGTGTATGTCATTCTCACTGATGACGGCTGCGGCGCTGGCCGCTCCCTTGAGTCTCTGGACTTTGGTGGCGGTGCCGGATCGTCTGGCGCAGTCACTCGGCCATCGTCTGGCGGTGGTGACCAATGCCCTAGCCTGGGTGGCCTTTGGTCTGGCATTGACCACTCTGTTACTGCATGGATTCGGGCCGGCGGAGGCGCTGACGCTGCTATCGATCACTTTGCCGTTTGATGTTGGTGCTCTGGCTATCGGTGTCTATGTTGATGCGGTCACCGTCATCATGCTGACCCTGGTGGCGCTGGTGGGGGCGGTGGTTTCGACCTATTCGCTCAACTACATGGCCGGGGAGTCGCGCGAAGGCTATTTTCATAAGTGGCTCATGCTGACGTTGGCCTCCATTTTAACGGTGCTGGTGGCGAGCAATCTGCTGATGTTCTCCCTGGCCTGGATGGCGACCAGTCTGTGCTTGCATCAGCTGTTGCTGTTTTATCCCGAGCGTCCGGGAGCGATCCTGGCAGCGCATAAAAAGTTCGTGTTTAGCCGCATCGGCGATGCCAGTCTGTTCATTGCCAGCCTGCTGATTGGCGCGACCCTGCACACCATGGATCTGTCTGGTGTGTATGCCGCTTTGGCCTGTCACAGCGGTCCGCTGCCGGGCACTTTACAGACAGCGGCCTGGCTGATTGTGCTGGCAGCGGTGCTGAAGTGTGCGCAGTTTCCCTTTCATGGCTGGATCTTGCAGGTCATGGAAGCGCCAACGCCGGTGTCCGCGCTCTTGCATGCCGGCATTGTCAATGCGGGGGCTTTCCTGGTAATCCGCATGAGCCCGGTGATGTCGTTCTCCGGTGTGGCTCTGGATAGCCTGGCGGTGGTGGGTCTGGTCACGCTGGCAATCAGCTCGCTGGTGATGCTGACCCAGACCAGTATCAAGGTTTCGCTCGCCTGGTCCACCTCGGCGCAGATGGGCTTCATGCTGCTGGAGGCCGGTCTGGGACTCTACAGCTTGGCGCTGCTGCATCTGGTGGCGCACTCTCTGTATAAAGCGCACGCCTTTTTGGCTTCGGGCAGCGGTGTTGATGGTTTCCGTGCGCCGGTGCTGCCCTTCGGGCATGGCGCACCCCAACCCTGGCATTGGCTGGTGGCCTTTCAGGGGGCGATTTTGATGACGCTGATCGCCGGTTTTCTGTTCGGGATCGATCCGCGCGAACAGCCGGCGCTCATTGTGACCGGTGCCGTGGTCACCATTGCCTGCGCGCAACTCTTGTTGCAGGCACTGGTACTGGAAGACAACGCCAAGTTGCTGATCCGTGCGACCGCTATGGGGGCCTTTGTGTGCCTGGCCTATTTTACCCTGCATCGTGCTTTTGAGCAGGCGATTGCTGGAAGTGTACAACCGGCTGAGCCGGCCAGCGTTGCCTTTGAAAGTATGCTGGGGGTGGCCGTGGTGCTGGTTTTTGTTGGGCTGTTGCTGTTGCAGCATCTGTTCGGTCGCTTGCGCGGGCCGGTGCGTCAGGCTATTCAGGTGCATCTCTACAATGGGCTTTATGTGGATATTTTGGTGACGCGTTTGATTACCCGGCTGTGGCCGGCGCCCAAGCGGTCGGCCGCTGTACGCCTGGGGTGAACGCCGGCAGACAGCAAACTGTGAACTTCCAGTGTGAATGTCCAGCGTGAGGAGTGAGATCATGATGCAGACAGCTGTTGAAGCGGATAACGGGACAGCCGTGCCGGCAACGCCGGCGCAGCGTCGCGAGGCTGAGGTGAGCGTGGAACTGGAACAGCGCATCGCGGCAGCCTGTGAGCGCATTGCGCCGGTCTGGCCACTGGATCGCTTTGTGGCGGTGAATCCCTTTCATGGCCTGGTTGATCAGTCCTTTCAGCAGGCGGCCGCGACCCTGTGCCGGATTAGCGGAGCACGGCTCTATATGCCGCGTGCCTATTATCGCGAGCAGATGGACAATGGGCGCATCAGCGACGCCGATCTGCGTGCCGCAGCACAACACTGCGGCCATGCGCTGAGTCCGGCTGCGCTGCGCCAGGCGGTACTGACCGAGCCGGCGTCAGCAGCGGGCGTGCCCTTGCTGACCGCAGTGCTTGATGAGCAGGATGCCGATGACTGGTCGAGCTTTGTTGTGGAACGCATCAGTCACCATTGCGCGGCCTATTACGACATGGGGCAGGCGACCTGGAAACGGCCCTGGACCGGGCTGTCGCTCTATACTGCCTGGCGACGCTTTGCCGCGCTTGATTACAGCGCCACCATGATGGGTCAGCATGGCATGCGCGCGCGGGTCAAGGCATTGCCGGACTCGCCGCAGGTCTGTATCGCCTCGGCACTGCGCCGGCTGGGACTGCCGCCGCAGGCACAGCTTGATTACATGCATGCGGCGTTGCTCGACATCGGGGGCTGGGCTGCCTGGACGCGCCTGCTGCGCTGGGAGGCAGAGTTGGCTGGCGAAACCGATGACAGCCTGGTAGAGTTGCTGGCGATTCGTCTGGCTTGGGATCTGCTGGTGTTCGAGCACAAGGCCAGCCCGGAGTTAATCAACCGTTGGCGCGAGGTCTGTGAGCGGCTCGGGCGCGGTGAGGTCGCTAATCCGACGTTGAATGCTCAGGCGCCGAATGCCCCGACAAAGCGTTCGGACAGTGGGGATCTGGCGGCCAGTAATCAGGCAACCGGCGATCAGGAGAACGGCAATCAGGTGCCCGAGGCGCTGATCGATCATATCTTGCTGACCGCATTTGAGTTGGGCTATCAGCGCCGGCTGCTGGGAATGCTGACCCCCCAGGAACAGGCCACAGAGCGACCGGCGGTGGCGTCACGCCCGGCGGTGCAGGCGGCCTTTTGTATTGATGTGCGCTCGGAGGTCATCCGCCGTGCTTTCGAAACCATCTGCCCGCAGGCACAAACCCTGGGCTTTGCCGGGTTCTTTGGGTTGCCGATTGAGCATGTGCCGCTCGGAGCTGTGGCAGCGCGTGCGCATCTGCCGGTGTTGCTCAAACCGAGTTACCGGGTGTGCTCGACTCTGCAGGGAGCCGATGCCGAGGAGACCGCTCAGGCGCTGGCTACGCAGCGGCGGCGCAATGGGCTGAGCAAAACCTGGAAAGCCTTTAAAATGGGGGCTTCCTCCTGCTTTTCGTTCGTCGAGGCCGCTGGTCTGCTGCTCTACACGCCCAAGATTCTGGCCGACAGTTTTGGCTTCGCGCGGCCAGTGCCGGCGCCCGATGATATGCGGCTTGACCGCGAGCAGGCCGGGCGGGTTAGCCCGAGTCTGGACGCTCCGGTGCACAGTGCCTGTGCACATCAAGAGGCGGCTTTGGGTGAGGCAACGCACCTGAGCGGCATTCCAGCCGCTGACCGCCTTGGGCTGGCTGAATCGATGCTGCGGGGGCTGTCGCTGACCGAAGGCTTCGCGCGCTTGGTGTTACTGGTCGGGCATGGCAGCACAGTGGTGAATAATCCACAGGCTGCCGGGCTGGACTGTGGGGCCTGTGGCGGTCTCAGTGGCGAGGCCAGCGCCCGCATTGGTGCGGCGTTGCTGAATGATCCCGCTGTGCGCGCCGGGTTGGCCGAACGCGGCATTGAAATTCCAGCCGATACCCGCTTCCTAGGGGCTTTGCACGACACCTGTGTCGATCAGATTCGGCTGTTTGAGACCGACTATCTGCCAAGTGATTATGCTGAGGAACTGGCTGAGCTGGAGAGCTGGCTGGCGCAGGCCGGCGAGTTGACACGCTTGCAGCGTGCGGCACGACTGGGCTTGCAGGGGCAGTCGCGGCGGGCGATTAACGCCAGGATTCACAAGCGCAGTCGCGACTGGTCGCAGGTGCGCCCGGAATGGGCGCTGGCAGGCTGCGCGGCCTTTATTGCCGCCCCGCGTACCCGCACCCGCACACTCGATCTCGGTGGGCGGACCTTTTTGCATGATTATGACTGGCAAGCTGATGACAACTTTGCTGTGCTGGAGCTGATCATGACCGCGCCCATGGTGGTGGCCGGCTGGATCAATCTGCAATACTATGGTTCGACCACCGATAATCGCCGCTTTGGCAGTGGTAACAAGGTGCTGCACAATGTTGTGGGTGGTGCCATCGGTGTGCTGGAAGGCAACACGGGCGATCTGCGCGTTGGCCTGCCGCTGCAATCCCTGCACGACGGCCAGCGCTGGGTGCATGAGCCGCTGCGGTTGTCAGTATTTCTGGAAGCGCCCCAAGAGCCGATTGATGCCATCATTGCGCGCCAAGCGTTGGTGCGGCAGATGCTTGACAACGGCTGGCTGCATCTGTTCCGGATTGATGCCGAGGGCATGATCACCCAGCGCCTACACAATCTTGGCTGGCAGGCACCTGTGGCCCATGCAGCCTAATTAAAGCCTGGCACTTCACGTCCGAAGTTTGCCAGGAAGTTTGCATCATCAATAGATCGGTGGTGTTGCAAAATTGTGCATGATCTTCTCAACTCGCTCCAGATGGTGCGCCGCACCCGGGCGAGGCTTTCGCAGAAGGTGGCGTGAGATGTGAAGTACCAAGCGCGCCGGATACAATTGAGGTCGACAGAGGACGCAACGGTGGAATCGTAGGGCGTTTTGGTCGACATCAGACGATACCGCCCGCGACCCTCTGCCTTCAACCCATCCGACTCCGCCTCCATCACCCGGAGCGTCACCTTGCCCTTCCGCAAAGACTCAAAAATGGCCAAAGTCGAGTTCTGTACATTGTGTCTTTTGCTGAGAAGGGGCTATAGTACAGGCTTACTTGCGAGAAAAGGGCGATGTATCCTCGGCTAAGCTTAAATCGCCCGTCTCAGCCGGGGTTGCATTATTTTGTGTTCACTTAAGGTATTGTGACCACTGCATGCCAAGTTGTTGTGGATGGGTGCAACCTGCCGAGCGCGCCTGCGGTGGCCAGCCGTTGGGCTGAGTCCCCACTAGCCCCAGTCCAAGTCAGTCAAGTAGCGCCCATTGGTTTAAACGTCATGGAAAGACCTTGATGCAATCGCACAAACGAGGACGGCAACCATGTTGACGCTCAACGCCCCCCAGCTCACCGGTCAGGCTCCAGAACTGTTTGAAAGCTTCCAGGCACTGATTCGTGGTGTTGAAGGCGCCCTGGTCTCTGGAACAGCCGCCCATAAAGTCAAACAAGGCGTGTTGAACAGCTTGCTGAGCTTGGGTTGCAAAACGATTGAGGCGTTCTTTGCAGCCAGCGGTGACGGAAACCGAAGAGAGAGCTTGAGCATGGATAACAGACACGTGCTCAAGCGCCTAACTCCCCGTTCACGGTTCACGGACGTATTCGGAATATATTGGGTGAACTCAAGTTTCACCGATTCGTATTGCAGGTGTTGTGGACGCGCTCGGCAGGTTGTGCAAGATGTGGATGGTCTCTCAATATCTGCGAAAACACAATAAATTTAGAGTGCTTTATGGAAAAAATTAACAATTTGCCAATATGGCTTCGTATCGTAATTGCGATGTGGCTAATCATGGTGCCGGCCTGGACAGGCATGATTATGTGGGCAGCCAATGAACAGCGCCAAACAGCCATTCGTCAAGCCGATGCTTTTACTGAAACCCTGCATGAAATTACCATGGCGGGGATGACAGCGATGATGATCACTGGGGTTGTCCATAAACGTGCCGAGTTTCTTGATCAAATCATTGAATTACGTAATTTGCACGATTTGCGCGTCTTGCGAGGTAAAAATGTTGCCGGACAGTATGGTCCAGGCGAAGAAGATGAACACCCAAGGGATGCGGTTGAACGTCGGGTGTTGGAAACGGGTGAGCCTTATTACCACATTGAAGGAGATATGCTACGCACGGTGGCTCCAGTCTTTAGTTCAACTGATTATCTTGGTAAAAATTGCATGATGTGCCACAACCTCGCTCCGGAAGGTTCGGTGTTGGGCGCTGTCGCCATGGAAATCGATCTGACGGAAGTCAATAATTCTGTAGAGACTTTCCGTCTGAGTATTTTTCTTGCGGCGGCAATATTAAGTTTGCCAGTATTGCTGTTTTTGTACTTTTTTACTCGTTCCTTTGTCAGTCATCCATTGGCAAATATGACGAAAAGTTTGCAAGGCCTGGCGGATGGCGATGGTGATTTAACCCAACGCGTGCCGATAAAAGGTCAAGACGAAGTGGGGCGTGCAGCGCTGGCTTTTAATCGCATGATGGATAATATTCGCAACATGCTGGCCTTGGTTATTGATGCGGCAAAGCACATGAATCGTTCGGCTACAGAACTGAACGCCATCACCGAACGCACTGATGCCGGCATTATCCGCCAGCGGGCCGAGATTGACCAATTGGCCACTGCTATGAACCAAATGAGTTCTGCAGCGCAGGAAGTCGCCAATAATGCGCAAATCAGTGCTGACGCCACCCATGAGACGCAAGCCAAGACGGAAACCAGCACCCATGTGGTTGCAACCACAACGCAGCAAATCGAAGAACTGGCTCGCAAGGTGCAAAGTGCCGCAGAAGTGATCCGCGAGTTGGACAAAGGCAGTGAAGACATCGGTCAGGTGTTGGATGTGATTCGCAACATTGCCGAGCAAACCAACTTGCTGGCGCTCAATGCGGCCATTGAGGCTGCACGGGCCGGCGAGGCTGGGCGCGGTTTTGCGGTGGTGGCCGATGAAGTGCGCTCGCTGGCCACTCGCACGCAACAGTCAACGGAAGAAATTCAAACGATGATTCAGCGGCTGCAGCAGGCTAGCGCACGTTCGGTTCAGGCGATGATGGAGAGTCAGGAACAGGCGAACATCAGTATCGGTTTGGTATCTGAAACCGAACAAGCCCTCAACGCCATTGCGCAATCGGTGAATACGATTAACGATATCAACACCCAACTTGCAAGTGCAGCTGAGGAGCAAAGTGCGGTCACTGAAGAGATGAATCGCAATGTTACCCGTATTTCCGATGTTGCTGAGGAGAACGTGGACGAAGCGAACAAAACCAGGGAAGCCGCCGAGCAATTAAGCGGTTTGGCCAAAGTGCTGGATGCAATTGTGTTGAAGTTTAAGGTCTAACTGCGCACGAACCGCACGACTCACGGAATTAATATGCTGGGAAAATTTAATGATCTACCGATCTGGGTGCGGCTGATCGCAGCTTTGTGGCTGATTATGCTGCCTACTTGGTCAGGTATGATCTTCTGGGCGTCTCACGAGCAACGTGATACGGCCATTCAGGAAGCTGAGGCTTTCTCCGAAACCCTGCACGAGATCACCATGGCGGGTCTGACCACCCTGATGATCACTGGCATGATCCATAAGCGTGCAGAATTTCTCGACCAGATTGTTGAATTGCGCAATCTCAACGATCTGCGCGTGTTGCGCGGTGAGCCGGTGGCTAGACAATACGGGCCAGGCACCGAGGCTGAGCATCCGCATGACAGCATTGAGCGCAAGGTACTGCAAACGGGACAAGCCTACTCCGAGGTGTCCAAAGATGGCGAACGGTTGCGTAAAGTGATGCCGGTCATCAGCAGTACGGATTACCTCGGTAAGAATTGCACCCAATGTCACACCGCTGAGCCCGCTGGTGCCATCTTGGGGGCCGTGTCGATGGACATCAGTCTCAATGATGTCAATCGCCACGTTGAGCGTTTTCGCTTGGAGATGTTCGGTGCAGGTGTGCTGTTCAGTTTGCCGGTGTTGCTGATGATGTATTTCTTCATCAAGTATTTTGTCACCGACCCGCTGCATAAAATGACCCAGGGGCTTCAAGGCATTGCTCAGGGCAATGGCGATCTGACGCATCGGTTGCACGTGCGTGCACAGGACGAAATTGGGCGGGCGTCCTCAGCCTTCAACGCCATGATGGACAATTTCCGCGAACTCATCGCTCGAGTGCTGGAAGCGAGCCGTGATCTGTCCGGTGCTGCGACAGATTTATCGAGCATTACTGACCGCACCAATGCGGGGGTTAACCATCAGCGCAACGAAGTCGATCAGCTGGCCACGGCGATGAATGAGATGAGCGCCACTGCCCAGGAAGTTGCACGCGGTGCCCAGGAAGGGGCGCAGGCCACGAGTGAAGCCAAGTCAGCGGCCGAGAATGGCACCCAGGTTGTCTCGGGTACCATGGCCAAAATCGAGCAGCTGGCCGCCGAGGTGCAACGTGCGGCTGATGTGATCACCGAGCTTGGTCAGGACAGTCAGCAGATTGGCTCTGTGCTGGATGTGATTCGCGGAATTGCCGAGCAGACCAACCTGCTGGCGCTCAATGCAGCCATTGAGGCCGCCCGTGCCGGCGAGGCGGGACGTGGGTTTGCGGTGGTGGCTGATGAAGTGCGCTCCCTGGCCAACCGCACCCAGAGTTCCACTCAAGAGATTCAGTCCATGATTGAGCGCTTGCAGCAGGTCTCCAACCGAGCGGTTGAAGTGATGCAGCACAGCCAGCAGCATGCACAGTCCAGCCTGGAAAGCTCTGCTGAGGCGAACAAGTCGCTGGGAGCCATCACCGATTCAGCCACGATTATCAATGATGTCAATACTCAGCTGGCGAGTTCCGCTGAGGAACAGAGTACTGTGGCCGAGGAGATGAACCGGAATGTGACCCGCATTTCGGATGCCGCCGAGGGCAATGCCCGCTCGGCGGCTGAAACCAAGGAAGCCTCCGAGCACCTGACGGCACTGGCGGCGGAACTCACGTCCTTGGTTGAGCGGTTTAAGACCTAAGGTGTGAGGGGCCTGCGCCGGGGTGCGCAGGCCATGGCTCCCCATGTCTCACTCAGGCGCTGTTCAGCGCCGCAGGGCAGGGCTCAGGCTCAGCCGTCGGCTGTAATGCGGTGGATGAGGGTTTGTAAAACCTCCTCAGCGCGGTCGTTGGCAACCTGGCAGGTGCCGGCCGCCTGATGGCCGCCGCCGCCAAATTCGAGCATGAGTTCGCCGATGTTGGTCTTGGAACCGCGATCAAAAATCGACTTGCCGGTGGCGAAGACGGTGTTCTGCTTCTTGAGTCCCCACAGCACATGAATCGAGATGTTGCACTGGGGAAAGAGCGCATAAATCATGAAGCGATTGCCAGCCCAGATGTCATCTTCCGCACGCAGATCCAGCACCACCAGATTGTCATGCACTGTGGCGCAGCGCTGGATCTGTTCTTTGAATTTCCCTTCCTGCTCAAAGTAGAGATCCACACGCTCCTTTACATCGGGCAGGGCCAGAATGTCGTCGATGCCGTGGTTCTTGCAGTAGTCGATCAGATCCATCATCAACGCATAGTTGGAAATGCGGAACTCGCGGAAGCGACCCAGGCCGGTGCGCGCATCCATCAGGAAGTTCAGTAATACCCAGTCGGTGGGATGTAGCACCTCATCGCGGTCAAACTGCGCGGCATCGCCTTTGTCCACCGCCGCCATCATCTCATCCCATTCCACCGGAAAGGCATCATGACCGCCATAATGGCGCCACACCACCCGGGCGGCCGAGGGTGCATCCGGATCAATGATGTGGTTGTCATACTGCTTGTTGCGCAGCGTCTCCGAGAGGTGATGGTCGAAGGCGAGATGAACGCCCTCCACATAGGGCAGATTGGTGGTAATGTCCTGCTTGGTGATCTGGATGCTACCGTCCTGCATGTCCTTGGGGTGAACAAACTTAATGTCACCGATCAGGTTGAGATGTTTGAGTAACACCGCGCAGACCAGACCATCGAAATCGCTGCGAGTGACAAGGCGAAACGGCTGTTGGGACATGGAATTCCTCCGGCTAACAAAAAACGGCTGGGATACTTGGCCCTATGATACCGAGTTACGCTCGCGCCGGTGCGTCGCAGTGCCGAAAAAGGCCAGTGCAGTGATGCTTTCCTCAACCTCAAAAAAGGCATGATCGCAGGAGGCACGCACATACATCAGGGTGCCTGGCTTGACTGGTTGCTCGTCTTCCTCGACGCGCAGCCGACCGCGTCCCTTAAGAATCAGATAGACCTCATCCTCCTCATGGGCCGAGGCCATGTCCTTCGAGCCGGCAGGCACATGGTAGAGCGAACAACTCAGCGACGGGGTGCGTAAAAATTCGCGCATTGACAGCACATCATCGGGAATCAGCTGCTCAATGTCGGCGAGGTGGAAAATCTCCCAGTCTCCGGTTTGTACGCGGTGCATGGTCCTGTCCTGGTTCTGGTGGATGATGAAGAGTGAAGGAAAATCGGCGGCATTGAGGCTCGCGGAGCCTCAACCTTAACGCGTATTGCCGATCCAGCCCAGGGTTGGATCATAGGAGGGCAGTGCGCGTGCGCCAAGTTCCTGGTCGATCATCAGCAGTCCCTGACCTTCACCCTTGACGATTTTCAGGCGGTCGAGAATATCCTTGACGTTGGCTTCCTCTTCGACCTGTTCCTTCACAAACCAGTCAAGAAAGGCTCCGGCGGCATGGTCACTGTGCTTGCGACACAGGGTGACCAGCTCATTGATGCCCTTGGAGACTTCCAGCTCGTGACGATAGGTGTCTTCCATCAGCGCGGTTGGGCTATCCCAATCCTGCGGCGGCTCGGCAATGGCGGCCAGGCGGGCGCGCCCGTCACGGTCGGTCAGGAAGTCGAAAAAGCGTGAGACATGGGTGAGTTCTTCCATGGCCTGCACGCGCATCCAGTGGCTGAAACCGCGCAGTCCCTGATGGTCGGCCCAGGCGGCCATGGACAGGTACAGGTAGGAGGAAAAAATTTCCTTGTTGATGTGTTGGTTGAATTTCTGTTCCAGGTCTTGTTCGATCATGGAAGTGGCTTCCTGTGGTGAGAGTCGGTTGTACGGTGCGTTCATCCGGAGTGGGGCCAGCGGTGCGGTAATCCAAGCTATTCCCAGCGGAACAGCCGCGCGGCCAGTGCCATAAGCACGAAACCGATACCGAGCAGCAGGCCGATGTGCGGCAGTACGTCAATCAGGCCGGCTCCGTCGATCATGATCGCACGCGCGCCTTCGACCAGATAGGTGAGCGGAATGATGCGCGAGGCGGCCTGAGCTGCGGCACTGGTGCCGTCCATTGAGAACCAGACGCCGGAGAGCAGCAGCATGGGCCAGGACAGCAGGTTGAGCAGGCCGTCGGCAAGTTCTTCAGTTTTCAGCCGGGCGGCGACTGTGAGCCCGAGACTGATCATGCACAGGGCGCCGGCGCAGTAGAGCATGATGAGTGCCAGATAAGAGCCACGCATAGGCGGATCGAGCAGCAGGTTAGCCCCGGCATAGACCAGAGCGCTGGCGCCCAGCACGACGATGACCCGCGACAGCACCTGGGCGATCAGAAATTCTATCGGGCGCAACGGGGTGGCCTGCAGCCGGCGCAGGACGCCGTTTTTGCGGTAGCGCACCACCACCCAGCCGACGCCCCACAGGCTGGAGAACATCACATTCATCGCCAGCACCCCGGGCAGCGCCCAGTCGGCATAGCTCAGTGCCAGGCCATCGGCCAGATGGCGCTCGGGCACGGGTTGATGGGGTCCGTCGAAAATGAAGGCAAAGGACAGAATCATCATCACCGGCATGATGAGGTTCCAGACCAGTCCGGCGGAGTCGCGATAAAACTCGCGATTGCGTGCGATAAAGATGGCGTAGATGCGTGCCCACATGGCGGCGATTTCAGTTGCGCAGACGATGGCCGGTGAGTTTCAGGAACAGATCCTCAAGATTGGGTGTTTCAACCCGCAGCGCAGTCAGGGTGGCGCCAGCGCGGTCAAGTGCATCGAGCATTGGCGGCACCTCGGCGGTGGGGATTTCAATCTCGCCATTGCGCACCAGGGCTGCCGATGGCAGTGGGGTGGCGCCGGGCCAGGCGGTTTCGGGCAGGCGGATGATGGCGCGCGGAAACTGCTCGCGCACCAGCGTTTGCGGCTGGCCCTCGGCAATCAGTTGGCCTTGATCAATAATGATGATCTGATCGCACAGGCGTTCGGCTTCTTCCATGTAATGCGTGGTGAGCACGATGGTTTTGCCGCGCCGGCGCACGGTTTCAATCAGGCCCCAGAAATTGCGCCGTGACTGTGGGTCGAGGCCGGTGGTGGGCTCATCGAGAAACACCAGATCGGGGTCATTGACCAGAGCAATGGCCAGCAGCAGGCGCTGGCGCTGGCCACCCGAGAGTTTGCGCGTGTCGCGCGTGAGAATGTCGCTCAGGTGGCAGAGTTCGATGAGTTCATCGCGATCCGCGCGACGGTGGTAGAGACTCGCGAACATGGCGAGTGACTCACCGACGGTCTGGAAGTCCTGTAACGCGGTGGCCTGGAACTGAATGCCAGTGCGCTCACGATAGCTCGGATCAAGCGGCTGGCCGTCGAACAGCACCGCGCCGCTGGTTGGGGCAAGAATGCCTTCCAGCATTTCCAGGGTGGTGGTTTTGCCAGCACCATTGGGACCGAGCAGTCCAAAGCACTGGCCGCGCTGCACGCGGAAAGACAGGCCGGCAACGGCTTGCACGCCGGGGTAATGCTTGACCAGATTGCGCGCTTCGAGCAGGGAGTCGTCGGGCATGCCAGGGATGATCAGGAGGTGAGGGAACCCAGAGCGCGTCCTGGCGCTCTGGGTCTGTCCCGGCGTGTGAAGCCGGGCGGGAGGCGATATTAGTTAGTGTCGCCTTTGGTCGTGTCGATTTTCAGGGGTACATAGGCTAGGCAGGTACGCATGTAGCCGGTACCAACGGCGACCAAGCCCAACACTGACAGGAGAATACTGCCCGTGAAGATGCCGGCCAGCACCAGCAGACCACCAACGGCGAAGCGAATATTGCGGTCTTGATTACCAACATTTTTTGGAAGATTCATTCGGTCTCTCCTAAGTGATTTCGTGTGTAGTGGTTGAGCAGGGAGGTGATGATAGCAAAGAATTGCCAGGCATAGGGTGTCGGTTGCGTGGCCTTGGTTGTCATCGTCCGTGACTTAGTGACACGTTCGATCAGGTGCTCAATCAAGCCCATTTCGGTTTAATCGGGCTGGTGCCGTTGTGATTCAAGTCCGTGCCCTGGTGATCGGGCCGCAGGGCGGGTCGCAACCGATCAGCACAGGAGTCAGTATACTGGGTAGCGGTTGCTGCTGTCCTTGCGTTCTGACAATAGGCGTTCCCGTTAGTTTGAAATATTGATCTACCCGCGAACCGGCCTCTGATTATGCATGGATTTTCTCTGTCACGCTGGCTGTTTTGGGCGGCCATTGCGTTTTTGCTGTTTCTCTCCGCTCGGCCCTGGCTGGAGCACTGGCTGATTGGCTTGAATGCCGAGTCGCGCGTGGTGACGGCGCGCGGCAATCTGGCCGCTGATGAATTGGCCACCATCGAAATTTTCGAGCGTGTCAGCCCCTCGGTTGTCTACATCTCGACTGTCTCCGAGGTGGCGCTGCCCTGGACGCGCAATCTCGCGGAGGTGCGTCGTGGTACCGGCTCCGGTTTTGTGTGGGACGATCAGGGGCATGTGGTCACCAATTACCATGTGATCGCCGGTACCGCGCGAGCTCAGGTGCGACTGGCGGATCAGCGCACCTATGCTGCCAATCTGATTGGTGCCAGTCAGGAGCATGATCTGGCCGTGCTGCGCATTGAGGTGCCCATCGCCGCTCCGCAGCCGGTGCTGATCGGAACCAGCGAGGATCTGCGCGTTGGCCAATCTGTCTTTGCCATTGGCAATCCGTTTGGACTCGACTACAGCCTGACCACCGGCGTGGTCTCGGCGCTGGATCGCACCATCCTCTCCGAGGACGGAACCGAAATCCGTCGGCTGATTCAGACCGACGCGGCCATCAATCCCGGCAATTCGGGCGGCCCGCTGATTGACAGTGCCGGGCGCTTGATTGGTGTGAACACGGCTATTTTCAGCCCCACCGGCGGCTTCTCCGGCATTGGTTTTTCAGTGCCGGTGGACACCGTTAATCGGGTGGTCCCGCAGCTGATTGCCTACGGACGTTACATCCGTCCGCGCCTGGGGATTTTTGCCGACGATGATGCCAGCCGGGCGGTACTGAAACAACTGGGCGTGAGTGGAGTGCTGGTGCTGCGTATTGAGTCCGGCTCACCGGCTGATCGCGCTGGATTGCGCGCGACCCGTTTAACCTCCGGGGGTGGGATCATCCCTGGCGACATCATACAGTCCGTCAACGGGCGGGAAGTCACCGATATGGGGGATCTGATCGAAATTCTGGAGGATTATCAGATCGGTGAAGTGGTGCAGCTCAGTGTCTGGCGTAGTGGTCAGTCGCTGCAAATGCCGGTGACTCTGGGCGGACAGTTGCCGCGTCTGGATTGAAGCCTGTCCGACAACGCGCCGCCAAGTGGCGGTGCGTTGATGTCATGTCAATGCTGAGCAAAACGGCGGTTAAATCCCGCACATGCCATTGGGGCAGCAGCCGCCGGTTCCGCAGGCCGGCGCAGGGGCGATGCCACTGCCCAGGCTGTTGCTGGACACGAGATTGCCACCGTTGGCCAGGCGATAGACAGGCTCGTCGGCTGAGGTGTCTCCGCACGGGATCTTGGCCTGGGCGCACAGCTCACCCCAGGTGGAGAGTGTTTCGCTCATGCGGTGGCTGACCTCGACCACCTGGCCGTTGGCGTCGCAGCGATAATCATAGGTTGGCATGCTTGGTACCTCGCAAAATTGGGATCATGGAATATCAGGCGTTCCTAATGTGCCTGATTATAGCGAAACTCAAGCCCATGCAAACCCATACAAACGCATGCCAAGCGGCGTCTTGGCGTACAGGACTGATTCCAGGGTTCATCCAGCAGCTATGGCAAACCAGCCAAAATGCCAGGCGGGATATTCCCAGGGCAGTCGCTGTGGGCGCGCGAACAAACAGAGTGTCAGTCCGGCTGGAAAGCTGAGCCAGGCGGCCAGGAGGAGGCTTGGTTCCGAGCTATCTGCGGGCGGCAGCACCCAACGCAAGGCGTGATGATGATCCAGTGCCAGGCCAATGGCCGCCGCCGCGATCAGTGCCAGCACTAGATTCTGCACCAGGGTGTCGGTGGTGAGGCGACGCTGTGCGATGGGCCACAGTACCAGAAACCAAAGGCTCCACAGGGCTTGGTGGGGGACGCTCAGCGGGCTGGGTTCCGACTGCCAGAAGGCTCGGACGACGGCGTGCCAGAAAGGCGAGAGCAGGAGACTGGCGACCACCAGCGTCAGGCTGATGCGAAGCCACGGAGCTTCCTGGTTTCGGGGGCGGAGTGCGCCCCATCCCAAAACCAGACTCCAGGCGCCAAGCAGCACGGTGTTCAACATGATGTCATTTTGGTGTCAGCCCTGATTTCAGTTTGGTGTCAATTTGGCATCAGTCTGGTGATGGAGGCAGGCGCGCGAGCCAGACGCGCGCCTGCTCGGCAATGCGAGCTTCACAGAGCGCCGGTCCCTGGCCGTGTGCGTGCGCCGCTTGGGTGAGTTGGGCACGGGCCTGCTCTGGATCGCCGGCCCACAGGTAGCCCAGCCCGGTCATGAGTGCCACCGCCGGGCTGTCCGCCTGCGCCTGGCGGGCAAAATGATCAGCAATGTCGCGGAATTGACTGCGATCCTGAGCCAGTGCTGGTAAGGCCCCCAGTTGCTCGATCAGCTCACGGGTGCGCTCCAGGCAGCGTGAGGCAGTGCTGTTCGGCTGCGCGAGTAATGCCCCAAGTACGCGCAGATATAATTGGCGTGCATCCCAAAAGCCCGGATCCTCGCCAATCGCGCGCCCAAGCTGGGCTTCGGCCTCTTGCAGTGCGCCGGCCTGCGCGGCGGCATAGCCCAGGATAAAGGTGGCGTCAGCACGCGCGGGTGCCGGCAGATCCGGCACCTGCAACGCGGCTCGCGCAAACGCGGCGGCGGTCACCTCATCCTCCTGGCGCAAAGCGATGCGCGCTCGTTCCAACCGGGCGCGAAAGCGCAGCAACGGCTCCTCAGATTCCATCAGGGATTGCAACAGACGCACTTTACGTTCAGGGCTATTGGCCAGCGCCGCCAGTTGAAACTGACGCTGCGCGGCGGCGGGTACCTGTTCCCACAGATTGCGATAGCGCATGAAACCGGTGTCACCCGCCGCGCGCAGTGACGGATCCTCAATCCTGGGTGCCAGGGCACCATGACCTTCGTTGGCAAGTTGCGACCACAGGGCTTGCCATTGCGCCAGAGCCGGTTGCAGTCCGGTGTCCTGGCTGAGCTGTGCGGAGGCGGTGCTGGAGCCGCCATTACCACCAGCGCCGGTCGAGAGTTGCAGAATCAGCCACCCCAGCAGCAGCAAGGCGCTACCAGCCGCCAGCGCGCGTCGGGTGCTGTCGAAACGGCTACCAATAGCTGACATAGTGGGTGAATTGTGCCGGATCGCGCCCAATCAGCAGCGGTTGGTCAGGATCTTGCGCAAACCAGCGAAAGCGCAAGCCGTGCTCACGCAACTTCGGGTAGAGCGCAGCAAACAGATTCATGCCGTCCGGCCACACCAGAAAGACCGCTGCGCTGTGCTGCTGTTTGGCCTGCCTCAGTTCATCCAGCAGCAAGGCAAGATCTTGGCGAGCCAAAGCGCGGCCGCGTTGTTCCGGCGTCTGCTCTGTATGGGGGACGGGATCGAGAAAAAACTGTAGCCGGAAACTGTCGATATCACGAGTGACCAGCGGCTCGGGTTGCCATTGGTAGCGTCCCTGCCAGGTATGACCGCTGCGCGCTTGAGGGTGGGCGGCCAGCTCATCCAGCACGGCGTCCTGGTCCCAGGGCAGGACATGATCCGCTCGCACGAAATAAAAGCGTGAGAAGGGCGGAAACAGCTCGCGCCTGGGTTCATCAAAACGCGGCTCGGACGGCACCGGAGCCAGTGGATGGGTGGCTTGGCTGGATTGCGGACGGCCACCGATCAGCGCGAACAGGGTCACGATCAGAATCACCGCCAGCAAATTGGTAGCAATGTCGAGAAAGGCGCTGTCGGTGGCGGCATGGGGTTCCATGACTGCTGGGATTGGTCCAGATCAGTCATCACGGTGTGCGGGTTGGCTGAACACCCGCGCGGTCCCCAGACCGCGCGGATCACTGGCTGCACTGACCTGATGGCGTACCCGATCCCAATACACCACTTGCATGTTGCCGAATTGGTGCGGATCGACCGTCTTGAGCCGATGTCCCATGGCCCGCAGCGCGGCCTGTTCGGCACTGTCGAAGGCCTCCGGCTCGTACTGGATGACATCGGGCAGATACTGATGATGAAAGCGCGGCGCGGCCACCCAGTCTTTAGGGGTGCCGCCGTCAGTGAGCGCCAGAATGGCATTCAGCACCATGGTAATGATGCGACTGCCTCCGGGGGTGCCGAGGATCGCGACCCCCTGATCGGACTCGACCAGGGTCGGGCTCATGCTGGAGAGCATGCGCTTGCCCGGTGCGATGGCATTGGCCTCACCGCCGACCAGACCATACACATTGGCCGTCCCGGGCTGGGTGGCAAAATCGTCCATTTCGTCGTTTAGCAGCACACCGGTGCCGGGCGGGACGAAGCCGGAGCCGAAGGGATAATTGATGCTAAGCGTTGCCGCCACCCGGTTGCCGTCTGCATCGAGAATGGAAAAATGCGTGGTGTCTTGGCCTTCCGGCGCGTGGTCGGCGTCGGTCACCGGCTGGCTTGGTGTGGCCCGCTGCGGGTCGATGTCGCGGGCGAGTCCGGCGGCATAATAGGGATGGGTCAGGCGGGCCAGCGGGATGGTGACATGGTCCGGGTCGCCGAGGAAGGCCGCGCGGTCACGATAGGCACGGCGCATGCTCTCAACGATGCGATGTACGCGCGCCGGGCGCTCCAAGGCCGCGAGATCGACCTCGGCGAGCATTTGCAACATCTGCGCCAGCCCGACGCCGCCCGCAGAGGGGGGTGGCGCGCTACGAATGGTCCAGTCGTGGTATCGGAATACGATGGGCGCACGCTCGACGATGCGGTACTCATGCAGATCCTCCAGTGTCCAGAGGCCGCCAGCCGCACGCACACCTGCAACCAGTTGTTCGGCCAGCGTGCCGCTGTAAAAGCCATCGCGACCGCGTGCGGCGAGACGCTCCAGGGTGTCTGCCAGCTTGGGCTGGGTCAGCCGATGCCCCTCGGGCGGCACCTGATTATCAAGCAAAAACTGCTTGGCCGCTGCGGGTGAGGCGCGCAACACGGCCAAGCGCCACTGGGCCAGACGCCGGTAACGCGCATCAACCGCAAAACCTTCCCGAGCTAGATCAATGGCCGGCGCTAAGCTGGTGCTAAGCGGCAGGCGGCCATAGTGGGCGGCGAGATGATCCAGTGCCGCCGGCACGCCGGGGATACCGGCTGCCAGCGGGCCGTTCAGCGACAGATCAGGCTCAAGCGTGCCGGCGTCATTCAGGTACAGATCACGATCGGCTGCAAGTGGGGCGCGTTCGCGCGCATCGACACAGACCGCGCGCTTTTCCTCAGCTCGCTGCAACAGCCAGAAACCGCCGCCACCGAGTCCTGAACTGTAGGGCTCCACCACTGCCAGAGTGGCCGCAACGGCAATGGCGGCATCGAACGCATTGCCACCAGCTTTGAGGATCTGCTCCCCGGCGGCCGTGGCTGCCGGATGGGCACTGGCGATGGCGGCGGCGGGCGGGGTGGTGTTGGGGGTGATGTTAGTGGTGTTGGCGTTGTTCTGGGCGTAGCCTGGAATCGCCAGCATGAGGGTGCCTAGCAGCAGCAGGCTGATGCGAACAGGTCGCGGCCAAAGACGTCGCTCATGTGCGATGAGTGTTTGATCGGGAATATTATTCGTTGCGGGTGTCATGATGCGGTTGTACTCCAGCGCCGCGCCAGCGTTCGAGCAATGCGCTGGCGCTGGCGGGATCATCAGATAACGGGTGGTAATTGAGTCGCAAGACTCCTGCTGAGGTTGGCTTGTCGCCGCGCAGCAGGCTGTTGTGGCGTGCGAAGGCTTGCTCAAAACGATGCCGAGTTGCGAAGCACTGCCCGCTATGGGCAAACACCAGGCTGCGCACACCGGTTCCTGCTGTGGCCAGTGCGTCAAAGAGCGCGGGTATTTGCTGTGGGCCGTAGGTTTGTGGTGCGCGCTCAGGATCCGGGTCGAGATAGAGTGCCAGTTGCGCGTCCTGTTGGCACAGGATCAGATGATCCATCGCCAGCGGTCGCCCGGCGCGCTGTGTCTGAGTGTCGCGCAAGACAAAGACGACAATCAGGATACCAATTACGGCCAGGACAATGTCCAGAAAGGGCATAAAGGCAAACGCGGGCGGGGATGCCTCCGCTGGCCAGGAGCGCATCAGGGCCTGGCCTGTTGTGGCTGCGCCTGAGTGAGCAGGCTTTGATAATAGTGCATGTCAAGCCATTGGGCACGGGCGCGCAGCGCAATCCAGTACAGCATGGTGGGAATCACCAGCACCAGACCGACAAAGGTGGTGTCGAAGGCGAAGCTCAGGCCGCCCAGAACGCTTCCCAGACCGGCGCCCAGGGCGGCCTCCGGGCTGACGCTTTGCTCAAGCCCGCCAATGGCCTGGGTAATGCCCACCACGGTGCCGATAAAGCCCAGTAGCGGCAGTACCCAGATGGCGAAGCCGATGGGGGCGAAGTTGTGCTGATGCTGCTGCGCTCGCACCAGCAGGAGATAGTCGCTGATGGCGGTGCTGTGCTCCGGTGTGGAGCGTACCGCCTCCGCCTCCTGGTCTTGGAGTATCCAGGCGCTGGCGCCGGCTTCCTGGGAGTCGCGACCGCTGAGGCTATCCAGCCATGGCTGCCAGGGACGGGGCGGGATGCTTTGAGTTGCGAAACGGCGGTGTAGTTGGCTGCGCTCGACTTGCAGCCCCAGGGCTTGCAGGGCGGCGTAAAGGGTGATGGTGGTGAAAATCGCCAGCATCAGCTGACAGAAGCCGTTGTTTAGATAGCGGCTGATGGTGCTGCTCTCCAGCAGCGGGGCCAGCCAGTCGCTCAGGGAGAGGGTGGTTAGCCAGAGCGCGACTGTGACCGAAGCGGCGACGCTGAGTGGAACCAGAATCTGACGCGCAGAAAACAGCGGTGCCGGCATGGCTTATTCGGGCCTGGGCACCGCGTTGAGTTGTTGGCGTAAACGCTCAAGCTGGGTTTTCAGCTCGGTACGGGTGTGGTCAAGCTCGACCAGACGGTCGCTGAGCTGGCGATACAGGGCTTCCTGGCGCTGGCGTTCGTCCAGGGTTGTGGCCCGGTCAGCCTGGTCGAGGGCGCGTTCGGCGTTGCCGAGCAGGCGGTCGCGCATCTCCCCGAGCGATTGCCAGAGGGCTTCTGCCGCATGCAGGGCGCTGACCAGCTGGGCCTGATCGGGGCTGGATACCTGATCGGAGCTGGATAAGGGAGGCGCGGCGGCTGCGGGAGTTGAGCCGGTGCTGGCTGTTGTTGAGTCAGTACCGGCCGTCAAGCCGGGGCGTGGAGCCAGCAGGCCCCAGCCCAGTGTCACGAACAGGACAGCCAGCAACCGGGTCGCGCCGGAGGGCACCGCTGCGCTCATTGTGGAATGGCGGTTTGCTGTTGTGCGGCTTCAGCGGTTTCGACGATCTTTTGCATATTGGCATTCAAATTCGACAGGTTGCTACTGACTTTGCGCAGACCGGCAATGGCTTTATCCGCCTGGCCGAGTTCGTAATAGGCCAGCACGATGTCGCGGTCGGATTCGATGGATTGAATCAGTGCAGTCGAATTGGCGCGCTCGGTGCTGATCTGATTGCGCAGTTCGCGCGCGGTATTGAGCTTTTCCTGCCAGGCCTGGGCAATGGGCAGGAAGGCGGGGTTGGATTCAGATTTTTGCAGGGTTTCCTGACGGCGCTGTTCCCAGAGTTCCATCACCGCGTCGAGTTCCTGCCAGATTTCGCTGTCCTCGGCCATGCTTTCATGCACCTTCTGCACCGAAGCCAGCATGGCATCCAGTACCTCGGCGCCTTTTTCGACCGAATCGCGGCTGGCATCAATACTGGCTTCGAGATCGGTCAGGTTGACTTGTAATTCCTGGGCGACTGTATTGACACGGTTAAAGAGGTTTCCCATATCGGCGGCGGTTTCAGCGCTGGCCGCGTCATTGAAAAACAGGATGGTCAGCAGAATGGCCAGGGCCGTGGAGAGCAGAGAGCCTGGAGATGTCATGGCAGCGATCCTCACAAGTGGTGATGGCGGAGTCGGGACAAGCGGATTAAGCAGATGGCAATGGACTCGGAACAAGCAGGCTGGATTCAATTGGAAATGGGAACCGATGATTCGAGACTGGCGCTGGTTTTTTCTTCCACCACGCTCATGGCGGAGGTGATGTCATGCAAGCCGCTGACCACGGAGCGGGCTGCCTCAATGGCTTCCAGCACCTTGCCGATTTTCATCTCCTGAAGAATGACCCGATGCTGGCGCATGATGGTTGAGAGCTTTTCCTGCGCCAGAGTGCGGCTTTGGTTGAGTTGTTCATCAACGATGTCGTATTCCTGAATGGCACGCTCCAGCTGCGCGATGCTGTGATCACGATTCGGGTATTCCGGTGGTTGGCGCTCGTACCAACTCTTGAGCACAATGGTGCCCTCCTTGGCGCGATTCAGTGCATCGGCAAAGTCGCTGTTGAGATCCAGCTGATCGAGCACGCTGTAGACTTCATCGCGCAGGGTGAAGAACAGGCTGTCAACCTCGGCTTCCTTCTCGTCCTCGGAGGTCAGGCGCGCGACTGTTTCGAGCTTTTCCATGGCGGTTTGGATGCGCGCGCCCAGCTGGGCGTTGGACGAGCGGATATTGCTCATCTCGTTTTCGAGCACCACAGTGGCGCTGGTGCGGTTGGGATTGCGCGAACTGTAGCCGCTGTCCTGGGCTGGCACTGAGGCTGCTGCCAATAACGCACCCATGCCCACGATCAGAGCAGCGATGAGCGCCGGGGTAGATAAGGCTCGCCATCTTTGGATCATGTTGCTGGGCTCCACTTCAGGCTAGTTCAAGCGTAATGGCTGTCAGGGCGCGCAGGCAGCGATATTTTCGCGATAGCCGCTGCGCAGGCGCTCGGCTTTATTACGCAGATAGGCCATGTCGCGGGAAATATTGGTGAGATCGGATTCCAGATTACGAGCATGATCGGCCTCACGCAATAGCCGCTGCAGCACCACGGGACGCGATTCCCCCTCAAGCTGTTGTTCGATGCGGGTGATCATGCGCCCGGCACAGGTGTTGAGCATGACGGCCCGGTCCATCCATTCATCAATGGCAAACTGTTCAAGCAGACTGATTTCCGTCTGGTTGTTGCTCAAAAAATCCGCCGGGCATTCGGTGTCGGCCTGCTTGAGCGCGCGGCGCAGCTGGCCAAGGCGCTGGTTGCTGAGATCAATCTGCTCCAGGATGCGGACGTAATTTTCACCCAGGCGGTGATATTGCTCCATCACCTCGCTGTCTTCAAGCGCGCAGCGCGCCGGAGGTGGCGGCGTCGCGGGTGGACTGGCCTTGGGGGCACTGTTCTTGGGAGCATTGGCGTTGGACGCATCGGCGGGTGCGGCGCTGTGTTGCTGCAGGAAAAACCAGCTGCCGGCTCCCAGTCCACTCAGCAGCAGCACGCCCAGTACCAACCAGAGAGCTCCCCGTGATCGACGCGGCGCCAGCGTGCTGTCTGGCTCAGGCCGTGATCCGGAACCTGATGGTGGCGAAACCGGCGGCACAGGTGTAGGCGCCGGCGCGGGCGGAGAGGCTGGCGCTGGCGCGGATGCTGTGTCATCGGCGACGGCCACACCGAAGTGCTCCGCCAGCGGCTTGAGTCCGCCCTGAAACCCCTGGCCAACGGCACGCAATTTCCACTGGTGACGGTGGCGATAGAGTTCGGCAAACATCAGCGCCTGTTCATCGCCGGCCTCTGTCAGCTCAAAAACCAGCTGTTTTCTTGTTGCGGTAGCCGTCGCGATCAGACGGGTATCGGGGGCATGGCGCAAGTTACCGGAGTCAACCGTTGCGGCGATCACACAGCGCTCGATCTGCGCCGGCAGTCGATCCAGCTCAAAGGTCAACTCAGCCTGTCCCGGTTTGGTCAGATCCAAGCGGATCGCCCCGTCGGAGGACTGCGGCTGGTTGTAAAACAGAAACCAGCGGTCATCCGGAACCTGACCCTGGGCACCCAGGGCAAAGCAGACCGCATCGAGTGCGATCTGCGCCTGATTCCAGAGCAGTTGAACCTGTACCTGACCGGTGTCCGTAAGAACCGCGTTTGCACCTTTGCGCAGTAGGCTTGGCATGATGGGGTGGCAATCCCTTTTAGGAGGCTGTGGTAGATCATTATTGTAGCCAATTGCTGCACCAGCGGCGAGATGCGCAGCACGGCGGGGTCGCGTGAAACAGGTCTGAACTCAGCTGCTATGCTTTCTTGTAACTATAGTGCCCAATTCATCCGCCATGCAGCCTGTGCTGCCTTCAGGAGGCGAAATGCCATGTCTGGCGACCAGCACAAAACCAAACAGGAGCTGATTGATGAGCTGAACCAGGCCCGGCAGCGGATCGCTGAGCTAGAAATGCTCGACTGTCTCAGTGGGCGCAGGGATGAATGTCCTATGGTGGATGGGCTGCGCTGGTGTTCTCCTTTGATTCAGATAACCGAGGATGTCTTGGGGGTGCTGGATACTGCCTACGTCTACCAGCACGTCAATCCGATTTGCGAACGCTTCTGGGGGCGGCCCAAGGAAGCCATTGTGGGTTGCTCGGTGCCCGATCTCTTTGGCGAGACGTTTTTTGTTTCCAGTCAGCTCAAAGCGCGCCTCGATCGCTGCCTGGCCGGGGAAGTGGTCAGGTATTCCGACTGGTTCGAGTCTCCGGCTCTGGGGTGGCGCCACATGGATGTGACCTATCAGCCGTTGCGTGATCAGGAGGGGCGGATTTTTGGTCTGGTAAGTCTGGCTCGCGACATGACCGAGCAGGCGCTGGCTGAGGAACAATTGCAGCAACAAAAGAACCTGCTGCAGCAAACCGGCACTCTGGCCAAGGTCGGCGGCTGGGAGTTTGACATCCGCACCCAGGCGTTGACCTGGACCGAGCAGATCTTCGCCATCCATGAGCTGCCGCTTGGCCAGATGCCCAGTCTTGAGGCGGCGATCGACTTCTATCATCCCGAGGATCGGCCTAAGGTCGCAGCGGTGGTTCAGGCTGCGATGGAGCAAGGCGAACCCTACGATATCGAACTGCGGTTTATCACTGCCAAGGGCAACAAATTATGGGCCCACTCCATTGGTCAGCCGATTGTGCAAGATGGTGAAGTGGTTAAACTCACGGGTGCCTTTCAGGATATTACTGCGCGGAAACAGGCTGAGCTTGCAAGTCAATGCGCCAAGGAACAGCTTGAACAAGCGGTGTTGTCAGCGCAGGTTGGTCTATGGGACTGGGATCTCAGAACCAAGAAGGCCCGCTTTTCCAGCGAGTGGAAACGACAGATTGGCTACACGGATGATGAGATTGGCGATACCTTCGAGGATTGGCAAAGCCGGGTCCATCCGGAGGATCTGGCCAAAACCCTCGCTCACATTCAGCATATCATCAATACGGTGGGTGAGCGCTATGAACTCGTGTTCCGCTTTCGCCACAAAGACGGTCACTATCTCTGGATTTTGGCTCAAGGCGGGGTCCATCGGGATCCTACAGGAGAGCCCGTTCGCATTATTGGTTCACATATCGATATCACCTATCAGAAGCAGCTTGAACAAGAACGGCACCGCCTGGAGGCGATCGTCGAGTCCACGCCGGACTTTGTCGGCATTAACGATCTCAACGGTCAGTCGCTCTATCTCAATCCAGCCGGGCGGCGCTTGGTGGGATTGACGGATCAGGCGGAGATCAGCCAAATCCGTATCCCTGATTATCTGTGGCCTGAAGACCGCAGCAGCGGCGAGGCCAGCATCGCTGAGGTGTTCAAGAACGGTTGCCTGTCACGCGAGATTCGCTTCCGGCATTTTCTTACCGGTCAGTGCATTGAAATGCACTGTGAAATCTTCCGCATCGACGATCCGGTGACGGAACAACCGCTCTTTATCGGCACCGTCAGCCGCGATATCACCGAACGCAATCGCATCAATGCCAGCCTGCGGCAGAGCGAACAGAAGTTCCGCTCCATGGTGGAATTCGCCCCCTTGGGTGTGGCGATTGTTGACACCTGTGGTGTGTTGAAAAGCGTCAATCAGGCACTGGCTAGGATCCTTGGCTACCCGGTGACTGAACTCATCGGCATGAACTTTGAGTCCTTCACCCATCCTGAGGATCTGCAACGGGAATGGGCGTTGATCAAGCAGTTGCAGGAGGACCGCATTCCCTCCTATTCTATCGAGAAGCGCTATCTGTGTAAAGACAAGACGCTGTGCTGGGTCAATGTGACCAATACCCTGATCCGCGATCAAGCGACCGGCGAACGTGTGGGTCTGGGCTTTATCGAAGACATTACCGAGCGCATGCAGGCCCGCGAGCGGTTGGAAAAGAGCCAATTCATTCTCAAGCAAGCCGAAAAGCTCGCCGGTGTGGGCAGTTGGGAATGGGACATACCTCAACGGGTGTTTCATGTGTCCGACAACTGGTGCGCCATTCATGGCTGGGATCATTCAAGCTTGCGTGTGGATGAACTTTTTATGATCGCGCATCCGGAGGATCAGGTCGCCATTGAGCAGGCTTGGAGCCAAGTGCTCAAGCACGGCCAGGACTATAAAATCGACCATCGCATTCTGCGCCAGGACAGCGGCGAGGTGCGACATCTCAGCGCTAGAGGCAAGCCCGTACTGGATGCCTCCGGCCAGGTGGTGCGGATGTATGGCGCGGCCTTGGACGTGACCGAACATAAGCAAGCTGAGGAGGCGCTGTGGCAAGCGAAAGAGCAGGCTGAGGCGGCCAATCAGTCGAAGTCCATATTCCTGGCCAACATGAGCCATGAGCTGCGCACGCCACTCAATGGCGTACTGGGCATGCTGCAAGTGCTCGACGATGTTGAACTGGAGCCGCAGCTGGCCGAAGCCGTAAGCACCGCTATGGCCTCCTCGCGGATTCTGCTCACGGTGATCAACGACATTCTCGACTTTTCGAAAATCGAAGCTGGTAAACTGTCCATTGAGCATGAGCCTTTCGAGCTCGCAGCCCTGCTGCAATCAGTACTCGTGGCCTTCACCTATCAGGCCGCCTCTAAAGGTGTGACCCTGCGATCCGATTTGGCCCCGGATCTGCCCACGCGGGTGCTTGGCGACGCGGCCCGGCTGCGTCAGGTGTTGTTCAATCTGCTTGGCAATGCGATCAAATTCACCGATCAGGGCGAGGTGCGCCTGAAGCTTGGTGCGCATAACGAACAGGGAGACGAGCTGGCGCCGGCCCGCATGCGTTTGGCCTTCATGATTACCGACACCGGCATCGGTATTCCCGCAGACCGGCTTGCCGACATCTTCGAGTCCTTTAGTCAGGTGGATAGTTCAAACACTCGACGTTTTCATGGGGCTGGACTGGGTCTGGCGATTGTCAAACGCCTGGTTGATCTGATGGGCGGTCGGGTGACAATCACCAGCACGCTGGGCCAGGGCACCGAGGTTCGCTTTGACATCGCCGTGGATGCTGCGGTTGGCGATGAGCCGGTGGCTCGCGAGCCGATCCCGAGGCCAGCGCAGGCTGGGCAGGCACCGACCAGGGCCATGCAGATTCTGGTGGTCGATGACGAACCCACCAACACCAAGGTTTTGGGCCTGATGCTCAAGAAGTTGGGCCATCAGGTGCAGACGGCTGCGAACGGCTACCAGGCCCTGGACCAGCTCAGCCGTCAGTCGTTCGATCTGGTGTTCATGGATGCATCCATGCCCGAGATGGATGGCGTCGAGGCCACCCGCCGCATTCGGAGCAATCAGGACGGCAACCTGGATCCCGGAGTTGCCATCGTTGCCCTGACCGCGCATGCCATGAAAGGAGACCGGGAAAAGTATCTCGCCGCTGGCATGGACGATTATCTGCCCAAACCCATTGACGCCAAGGCACTGCGCGCGCTGCTGGATCAGTGGGGCAGGTGATCGCGCCGCGCAGACATCATCAAGCAGGGTTTGTATGATGTATCTTTAAACATTGGACGCAATAGGGCGTCATCAGACCTGCATGGCACGGTGTGGCCGTGTCAAGCAAGTGCGGATTAATTCACCTGGTCAGTGTTGACTGGGTTTTTTTGGAACAGAATGCATGCAGCTCGACAGACAGCTTATTCAATTGAAAGCCTTGGTACTGGACACTCTTGATGATATGAAAGCGCGCGATATTCAGGTGATGGATGTGCGCGATAAAACCTCAGTGACAGATATGATGATTGTCGCATCCGGCACCTCGGATCGGCATGTGAAGGCGATCGCCGAGACCGTCGCCTATCGTGCCAAAGAGGCGGGGGAAGCGCCGCTGGGGATCGAAGGGGCCACCGAGGGTGAATGGGCGCTGGTGGATTTGAACGGCATTGTGCTGCATGTGATGCTGCCGAAGGTGCGGGATTTCTACAATCTGGAGCGGCTATGGTCGGCGCCGACGCTGGTGAGTTCGCAGCCGATGGCGCAGATGGCAGCGGGTTGACCCGCGAGGTGAGTACGCATATCAGTCTGATCGCGGCGCTGGCCCGCAACCGGGTGATCGGGCGTGACAATGCCTTACCCTGGCATTTACCCGCCGATCTGGCGCATTTCAAAGCGCTGACGCTGGGTAAGCCTATGCTGATGGGACGGCGTACCTTTGAGTCATTGCCAGGGCTATTGCCGGGGCGAGAGCATCTGGTGATTTCGGGTGATGCGAACTTTGGTCCGGCAGGCGTGACCCTGGTGCGCAGTTTTCAAGCCGCCTTGGCGGCTGTCGCGGGCGAGGCGGAGCTGATGGTAATCGGTGGCGCTTCGCTGTATCGCGCGTTGCTGCCACAAGCCGACCGCATGTACCTCACCTGGGTGGAGGCCGAGGTGGCGGGGGATGTGTGTTTTCCGGCCTGGAATCCCGCCGATTGGCAGGAAACGGCCTGCACCTTGCGCCAGACCGACGCGCGTCATGCGTTTGATCTCCGCTTTGTCACCCTGGAGCGCCTCAGCCCGGTTCGGCATACCCCGGGCAGCTGAGGGCGATGCGCTCAAAAGACTTCTTGCGGCGCACGCGAACCGCCGTCAGTTCACCGCCCCACAGGCAGCCGCTGTCCAGGCCCCAGAGATTGTCTGCTTCGTGATAACCGAGCATGGACCAGTGGCCGAAGATGATGCGCTCATCACGGCTGCGGCGTCCGGGCACCTGAAACCAGGGCAGGACGCCTTCCGCCTGAGTGCCGGGTGAGTCTTTTTCCTTCAGTAGCAAGGTGCCTTCGCTGTCGCAGTAACGCATTCGGGTCAGGGCGTTGACGATGAAGCGCAGGCGGTCCATGCCGCGCAGGTCGTCGCGCCAGCGGCTTGGCTCGTTGCCATAGAGCCCTTGCAGAAACTCCTGATGTCCCGGATCGCGCAGGGCGCTTTCCACCTCGCCTGCCAGGGCCGCCGCCTGGGTGCAGTCCCATTGGGGCGGCAGGCCAGCGTGAACCAGAGCCACTTGTTTTTTCTTCGAGTAATGCAACAGGGGGCGATGGCGCAGCCAGTCGAGCAGTTCGTTGCGATCCGGGGCTTGCAGGATTGCATTTAGCGTGCTGGTGTGGGCGTGCTGCTGATTCCCAGCAGCCAACGCCAGCAGATGCAGATCGTGGTTGCCCAGCACGACCACCGAGCATTCCCCCAGAGATTTGAAAAAACGCAGCACCTCAAGCGATTTGGGGCCGCGATTGACCAGATCTCCGACGGACCACAGGCGGTCGTTGCTGGGGTCGAACGCGAGCTGCTCCAGCAGGCGCGCGAGTTCATCGTAACAGCCTTGGATGTCGCCAATTGCGTAAGTCGCCATGAGTACAGAGTCTTGTGTCTGGGGGTGTCAGTGAGTCGAGGCGCGCGGTGGCATCATGGCGCCTCATTCATGCGCGCGATCAATCGATGCAGATTTTGCTCTTACATAAATTTCAGGGTGTTGTAAACTAAGAATACAGGATATTTTTGGTTTGGCGTCTAAGCTCATGTTATATAAGAGTCGAAACAAGATTGATCTGTTTTCGTTCCTGATGATTTTCGTCGCGGCGGGGTTGTCGCTGACCCTGGCGTATCAGGTGCATCTATTTTACGGCAAGAGCGAGCAGCCAGTCGTCGGGGAGTTCTTTGCCTGGCCCGAGGTCGCGCGATAATGCAGACGCAGATTTAGTTTCAGATTGAGTGGGTGGGTGGCAATGCTTCATGTTGCGGTGATTGGTGTGGGTTATCTGGGGCGCTTTCATGCGCTGATCTACTCCAGGCTGCCTGGCGTGGAGCTGGTGGGGGTGGTAGATACCAACGCCGGGCGCGCGGCCGAGGTGGCGGCCGAGGCGAGAACCCGGGCCTGGGACAGTGCGGCAGCCTTGCTTGATCCGGATGCGGCAGTCAAGCTCGATGCGGTCAGCATTGTGGTGCCGACCAGCGCCCATTTGGAGGTGACACGGGCTTTTTTGGCTCAGGGCATTCATGTGCTGCTGGAAAAGCCCATCGCCGTCACCGTGGCTGAGGGCGCGGAATTGGTCGCATTGGCCGAGCAGCACGGGGCCGTGCTGCAAATCGGACATCTGGAGCGCTTTAATGCCGGGGTGATGGCCTTGGCCGAGCGGATCCGGGCGCCACGCTATATCGAGACGCAACGGCTGGGGGCCTTTGTAGAACGCGCGACTGATGTCGATGTGGTAACGGATCTGATGATTCATGACATCGATATTGTTCTGGCACTGATTGACAGCGAGCTGAGCGAGGTCCGTGCGCTGGGCACACCGGTGCTGACCGAGCATGTCGATATCGCCAGTGCGCGGCTGGAGTTTGCCAATGGTGCCGTGGCCAATGTGGTGGCCAGTCGCGTCTCGGACAAGAAGGTGCGGCGCATTCGGGTGTTTCAGCCGTGCAATTATTTGTCGCTCGATTTTGTCGATCAGCGCCTGGATGTTGCCACTCGCGAGTTGGTTGAGGGCCAGGCGCGCCCGAGCATTGTGCGCGAGCGGGTGGCGCTGGAGGCTGTGCAGCCGCTGGATGCCGAGATTGCTGCTTTTGTGGAAGCGGTTGTGCAGCAACGCCCCCCGCTGGTTGATGGGCGGGTGGGGCTGAGAGCGTTGGAGGTAGCCTTGCAGGTGCGCGAGCGCATGGCGGCGCTGGAGATGGCGAGTTAGCCGCGCGGCAGACTGTTCATCTGGCGGCGTTGCTCAGCCATGGCGATGGCGGTGGTGATGGCCGCCTCCAGGCTGCCTGAATCGGCGCGACCCGTGCCGGCGAGGTCCAGCGCGGTGCCATGATCGACCGAGGTGCGAATAATTGGCAGCCCGAGGGTGATGTTCACCGCGCAGCCAAATCCCACATGCTTGAGCACTGGCAGGCCCTGGTCGTGATAGAGCGCCAGCACGGCATCGGCCTGGGCAAGCCGCTCGGGGATAAAGACGGTATCCGCTGGCAGCGGCCCGCAGAGATCGAGCCCCTCGTGCCGCAGGGCGTGAAGCAGCGGCAGCATCAGCCGTTGTTCTTCATCGCCGAGATGTCCGCCTTCGCCAGCGTGCGGGTTCAAACCGCAGACCAGAATGTGCGGCGCGGTGATGCCAAAATCCTGCCGCAGGGCGCGGTCCAGTGTTGTGATCACGCGCCTGAGCAGAGCTTCGCTCAGCGCCTCAGGAACCGCCCGCAGCGGCAGATGGGTGGTCGCTAGGGCGACACGCAAGCCTGGCGCAGCAAGCAGCATCACCGGATCTCCACCACAGCGCGCGGCGAGGAATTCCGTATGCCCGGAGAAGGCGATACCGGCATCGTTGATGACCCCCTTATGCACCGGCGCAGTGACCATGGCCGCAAAGCGTCCCTCCCGACAGCCATCGCAGGCACGCGCCAGGGTATCGAGCACATAAGCGGCATTAGCGGTCTCCAGCTGACCGGCCTGGACTGTGGCGCTGAGTGGGGTGCTTTGCAGGAGTTGGAGCTGACCCGCCGCCTGCGGCTGTGCCGGACGACTGGCATCGAAGGGAATCAGGTGCAGTGGTTGCCCGAGCGCAGCGGCGCGTGCGCGCAGCAGATCACCATCAGCGATTACTACCAGCTCAGCCGGATGCGCACGCTGGGCGATACTGATGCAGAGATCAGGACCGATGCCAGCCGGCTCGCCAGCCGTCAGCGCCAGGCGCGGAATGCGATCAGTGGTTTGGGTGGTCATGCCGTTGGTGTTGTGCGGAGGCCGCTCAATCATCCAGATTCTCAAGACGGATTTCGACAAAGGCCTCATCGCGCAGGCGGCGCAGCCACAGATCAGTGGCGTCTTCGGCTTTGCTGGCGCGAATGGCTTCTGCGGCCTTCATGCGCAGCAGATCGTCCTTGGTGTCCTGCTTGCGCCGCTCCTGCACTTGCACGATGTGCCAGCCGAAGGGGCTTTGAAAAGGTGGGCTGATGTCATTCGGCGCCAGGCTATCCATAACTTTCTCGAATTCAGGCACGGTGTCACCGGGGCTGATCCAGCCCAGATCGCCACCTTTAAGGGCCGAGGCGGTATCGTCGGAGCTGGCGCGTGCCAGGGTCGCGAAAGAGTCGCCGCCGAGAATGCGGGTGCGCAGGCGCGACAGCTTGCGCTCGGCATCAGCATCTGAGACCAGTTCATTGGTGCGGATCAGGATATGCCGGGCGTGGGTTTGCGTGATGGGGGCGGGAGCATCGCCTTTGATGTCGCTGACCTTAATCAGATGGAAGCCGCTGGGACTGCGAATGGGATCGGAGACCTCGCCCTTGTTGAGCTGGCGCGCGGGTCCAGCGGCCAGGCTGGGCACCTCGGTCATGGAGAACCACCCCAGGTCACCGCCGTTGGCCGCGTTGCGCCCGTCGGAGTGCGCGGCGGCGAGCTTGGCAAAGCTGGCGCCACCGCGTAGTTGCTTGAGCAGGGATTGGGCTTCCTGCTCGGCGCTGCGGACATCCTCTGGCGTCGGCTCGTCGGGTAGGGCGATGAGAATATGCTGCAAGCGCACCTCGCGCCGCTCCAGCAGGGAGTCGGATTCAGTGGCCAGGAAGCGGTCGATTTCCGGCTCGCTGACGCGGATGTTTTTGTTGACCTCCTGCGCTTGCAGACGCGAGGTGAGGATCTGCATCCGGGTGTCCTCGCGAAAGTCGTCAAAGTCGATGCCGCTGGATTCGAGCGTGAGTTGCAACTCATCAAGGGCGATGCCATTGCGCGCAGCGATGTTCTCCAGCGCTTGGTTCAGGGTGGCTTCATCCACCTCAATGCCAAGCATTTTCGCACGCTGAATTTGCAGGCGTTTCAGGATCAGGCGTTCGAGCACCTGTTGCTCCAACTCCGGGCGGGGCGGGATCGGCGCGCCGCTTTGTTCGAGTTGTGGGCGCAGCAGCTCGATTTCGGCATTGAGTTCGCTTTGCACGATAACATCGTCATTGACCACCGCCACAATGGCGTCCAGTGGCTGAACTGTGGCGGCCAAGGTTAGGGAATGGCTGCCCAAGAGGGTGAGCAGGCCGCACAGGAGTGCCAGCAGAGCGTTGACGCGGCGTTGCGGGAGCGAAAAGCGTGGGTGAAGCATGTTCAGTTGACCTGATAGCCGTTGATTTCACGAGCCAGGAAGCTGTCAATCGAGCTGCCAATACTGCCGAGTCCGGCCAGTTCGAGCTGCACCATCACGGAGTTACTGCCACTGGTATCCGGACTGTTTTTGAAGTGGCGTCCCACCAGGCGCAGGCGCCAGCAGCATTGGCCGAATTCAACACCGGCGACGGCTTCCATGGTGCGCTCGTGCTGCATGGAATAGAGCCAGCGTCCCACCAGTTCGGCACGTCCCTGGATGAGGGGCCAGCGGAAGGACAGATCGGTATCTTCGTAGCTGTTCTCGTCATTGGTACCCTGATCAAAGCGATAGGCCAGATTGAGCAGACGATGATCCTGGGCGGGGCGGTAGTCAAGCTGCAGGGTGCGTTTTTGCCAGTTGGAGTCGCCAGGTTCGGTGTCCGCATCCCATTGCACGCTGGCGCGTCCGTGCCAGTTTTTGAACAGGCGTGCGGCCAGTTCGGCGGCGAACGGCGAGCTGGGGGTGGTTTCTGCTGAGCCGTCGATCTGCACCCGACGGTCGGCGAAATAAACAATATGACCAAGGCTGGCGCGGAACAGTTCGGCGCCGCTGGCAGTGGCGAGGGTGCGCGAGGTCAGGCCCAGGGTGAGCTGATTGGCATCGCCGATGCGGTCGCGACCCGTGAAGCGGTTGGTGCGAAACAGATTGGTGAAGCTGAAACTCAGCTCCGAGCTGTCGAACACCGGCGTCTCGCTCTGATCCTCGTAGGGCGTGTAGAGATAAAACAGACGTGGTTCGAGTGTTTGCAGGGTCTGGGTGCCGAACCACTGGGTGGGGCGCTCGAAGACCAGCCCGCCATCGAGATCAAAGCTGGGGATGAGGTGCGAGGGGTCTTCCGGCAGCTCCGGCTCCTGATTGTTGAGCTGATAGCGGCTGAAATGCACACCGAGGCTGGGCGTGAGATGGCCGAAGCTGCGCCGCCAAGGCCAGCTGATGCGCGGCGACAGGGTCAGGCGCTGCCCATCGACCAGATGATTGTGGTCGAAATAGTCATATTCCGCTTGCAACTCGGCCTCCAGACCGGGGCCGAAGCGAAATTGCCGCGTGCTGAGTAACAGCTGCGGCAGGCGACCATAGGGGCGCGCCTCGGGTTCCACCTCCGGGTCGATGGTCTGGAAGGCTTCCATGCGCCCGAGCAGAGTCCAGCCGTCGCCAAAGTAACTGAGGTCACCGCGCTGGACCAGCCGCCGGGTACTGGTGACTTCCAGACGGGTGCCCAGGTCTTCGAGATAGTCGTCATCCGAGACCAGGCTGTAGTCAATGTGGGTGCCCCAGCGGTCCCAAAAGCGCCCGTTTTGCTCGATATGCAGGGCGCCGCGAGTGCGATTGCCCTGGTCGTAGGCGCTGTCGTTGGGGATGACCTCGCCGCTGATGATGCCCTGATCCTGGCGGGTCAGATAGCGCAACTCGCCCCCCAACATGAAGCCGCGCTTGCTCATGATGCGCGGATACAGAGTGGCGTCGAGGTTGGGGGCCAGGTTCAGATAGTAGGGCTGGGTGATGTCGAGGCCGTTTTCATCCGAGTTACCGATGCTGGGCATCAAAAAGCCGCTTTTGCGCCGATCATCAATCGGGAAGCTTAGATAGGGACTGTAGAGCACCGGCACGCCTTTGATGCGCAGCTGCGCATGACGGGCCGTGCCCCGACCGCTCGCTTGGTCAAGATCCAATGTGCGGGCGTGCAGGGACCAGGCATCGCGACCGGGCGGGCAGGCGCTGTAGCGCACTTCGGTCAGTTGCATCTGCTGCGGCGAGCGGATCTCGACCTGCTCGGCCTGGCCGCGCAGATTGGCTTGGCCGCTGAAACGGTAGGCGGCGTGGGCGATGCGGCCCTGATCGGTGTCGAGGTTGATCTGGGCTTCATCGCCAATGACGCGCAGACCGGGGTAAGCGAGGTAAGTCTCGCCGATGGCGGTCACCTGACCGGTTTGGCGCTCCAGATGCAGGCGGTCGGTGTCGATTTCCTGCGTGCCACGCACGAGTTGCACGCCACCGATGAGTTCGATGACATCGCGGTCCTGATGAAAGATCACACCGCCGGCCTCGACATCAATGGGCGTACGTGGCCCGGGCGCGGGGGCTTCCTGCCAGGGGCCGAGTTGGGGCGGGCGCGGTCCACAGTAGTTCCAATCGAGTCCTTGATTGATACGCTCGGCCCGGGCGGCGCTGCTGCTCTGGACCGGGTCAGCCGCAACGCCCGCTATGGATTCCAGCGCCAACAGGACGGCGGTGGCGACCAGACCAAGGCGCGGAGCGGACCAGGCGAGAATGCGCAACCCAAGCCGGGTATTAGCAAACGGCGTGTGCAAGAGTCTTGTTCTGGTCATGAGTCATCATTTAACATTCGCGCCTGTTGCGCTGCGACAAAAATCGCATAAACGGGGGGTTGCAGCAAATCGGCGTACGCTCTCGCGGTTGGAAGCCGACTCCCGGTTCCGGTATCTTAACCGAGGAAGCCGAGATTTCCGCCCCCTAAAGCGCTGTGCCGAGCTATACCGATAGCCGTTACGAGTGTCCATTGCTGTTTAACCCGACCGAGCCTTGTTTGCTGCCATGTCTGATATGTCCCCGATCCGCGCCCCTTATCCTGTGACCCGCATGCGTCGTATGCGCCGCGATGACTTCTCCCGGCGCATGATGCGCGAAACCGTCCTGACACCGGATGACTTTATTTATCCAGTCTTTGTGATCGAAGGTCAGGGCGCACGCGAAGCTGTACCCTCCATGCCGGGGGTTGAACGACTCAGTATTGATCTGCTGGTGGAGGAGGCACGCGCGATCAGCGCGCTGGGCATTCCCGCCATGGCGCTGTTTCCGGTCACGCCCACGGAGGCCAAGTCGCTCGACGCCTGCGAGGCCTACAATCCGGACGGGATCGCACAGCGTGCCGTGCGCGCGCTCAAGGATGCCGTGCCCGAGTTGGGCATCATGACCGACGTCGCCCTCGATCCCTTCACCACCCACGGCCAGGATGGTCTGATCGACGAAGAGGGCTACGTGATGAACGAGCCCACGGTTGAGGTTCTGGTGCGTCAGGCGGTTTCCCATGCCGAGGCCGGGGTTGACATCGTCGCGCCGTCCGACATGATGGACGGTCGCATCGGCGCGGTCCGCACGGCGCTCGAGGCTGGCGGTCACATCCACACCCGCATCATGGCCTACTCGGCCAAGTATGCCTCCAGCTACTATGGCCCCTTCCGCGACGCGCTCGGCACCTCCGGCAACCTGGGCAAAGGCAACAAGTACACTTACCAGATGGATCCGGCGAATTCCGACGAGGCGATCCACGAGGTCGCGCTCGACTTGGCCGAGGGTGCTGACATGGTGATGGTCAAACCCGGCATGCCGTATCTGGACATCGTGCGTCGCGTCAAGGACCAGTTCGGGGCACCGACCTTCGCCTATCAGGTCAGCGGCGAATACGCGATGCTCAAGGCCGCCGGCCAGAACGGCTGGTTGAACGAACAGGCTGTGGTGTTGGAAGCGCTGACGAGCATCAAGCGTGCCGGGGCCGATGGGATTCTGACCTACTATGCCAAGCAGGCGGCGATCTGGTTGGGTTGAAACCAGCCCTGATCATTTGATTTTAATCCGACTCGCAAGAGCATTGGAGAGGGAAGCATGACAGATCGCTATGCCGTCATCGGCAATCCGATTGCTCACAGTAAGTCACCTGCGATTCACGCAGCCTTTGCCCGGCAAACCGATCAGGACATGGAATACGATCGGATTCTTGGCCAGCTCGATGATTTCAGTGCGGATGTGCGCGCCTTCGTAGCGGCTGGCGGCCGGGGGCTGAATGTGACGCT
Organism: Rhabdochromatium marinum; assembly: GCF_016583795.1. Lineage (GTDB taxonomy): Bacteria > Pseudomonadota > Gammaproteobacteria > Chromatiales > Chromatiaceae > Rhabdochromatium > Rhabdochromatium marinum. The sequence continues at coordinate 57,986 of NZ_NRRS01000015.1, forward strand.
TCCGTTCAAGGAATTGGCCTGGAAGCTGTTGGACGATATCAGCGAGCGCGCCAAAGACGCGCGCGCTGTTAACACGCTGAGCGTGTTGGATGGCGGTCTGCTGCATGGCGACAATACCGACGGTCTGGGCTTGATTCGGGATCTGGCCGACAACCATGGCTTTTCCTTCGTGGGGCGCTCAGTGCTCCTGGTCGGCGCCGGCGGTGCCGCGCGCGGCGTCTTGCGGCCCTTGCTTGAGACTGGCGTGGCTGCATTGACCATCGCCAATCGTACAGCGGAAAAAGCGGTGGCGCTCGCACAGAGCGCCCGCACGCAAGGGCCGGTGTGCGGTTGTGGCCTGGATCAGCTCGGCGACCAACAATTCGATCTGATTATCAATGCAACCTCGGCCGGATTAAGCGACCGGGCGCTGGAGCTGCCGTCTGGTTGTCTGGCCGAGCGCGGCTGGGTCTATGACATGTTTTATGGTGATCAGCCCACCGACTTCTGCCGCTGGGGGCTGGCCCAGGGGGCGAAGAACGTGATCGACGGACTTGGCATGCTGGTCGAGCAGGCCGCCGAGGCCTTTCTGATTTGGCGCGGCTTGCGACCCGAGACCGCGCCGGTCATCACGGCATTACGCGAGGGCCAACTGTCAACTACCCCGCCCTGAAGGGCGGAGCTTGTGAAGACAAGCTGGGTTGACCAGGGAAAGCGGTGAAAACCCGCTGCGTTTGCAACAGGTCGCCAAGACCCACTCCGGAATGCTTCCTCAGTTCCGGACACTGGAAGATCAGGATCATGCAGGTGAAAGGCAAAGCGCCGAAGGTTCTGATCGCCGCCGTGAGGCGGGAGCCGGTTGCAGACTGTCCCGAGGGGAGCGAGCCGCGAGGCTCCGTCACAAGACCCGTAAGGGTAGGAATTGAACATGGCCGTCTTTGTTCTCGACAAACAGAAAAACCCGCTGATGCCGTGTACGGATAAGCGCGCTCGGCTGTTGCTCCAGCGTGGGCGGGCGGTGGTGGTGCGGCTACACCCCTTCACCATCCGGCTCAAGGATCGCTTCGGTGGTGAGACCCAGCCGTTGCGCCTGTCGCTCGATCCGGGGAGCAAAACGACCGGAATCGCCGTGGTGCGCGAGGTCGAGCGCATCGATCCCGACACGGGCGAGGTACGCCGTGAGGCGCAGGTGCTGTGGTTGGCCGAACTGACCCACCGTGGTGCCCAGATCCGTGAGCGATTGACCGCTCGCCGCGCCTTTCGTCGCCGTCGGCGCACAGCGAATCTGCGCTATCGCGCCCCGCGCTTTCACAATCGCACCAAGCCCCAAGGCTGGCTCGCCCCGAGTCTGCGCCATCGATTGGACACCACGCTGAGCTGGGTCAATCGTCTCCAGCGTCTCGCGCCCATCAACAGCATCAGCCAAGAACTGGTGCGCTTTGACACTCAGGCACTCCAGAACCCTGAAATCAGCGGTGTGGCGTATCAGCGGGGCGAACTGGCCGGTTATGAAGTGCGCGAATATCTGCTGGAGAAATGGCATCACACCTGCGCCTATTGCGGCGCACAGCACGTCCCGCTGGAAATCGAGCACATCCAGCCCAAAAGTCGAAGCGGCTCGAATCGAGTCTCCAATCTCACACTCGCCTGCCGCTCCTGCAATCAGCGCAAGGGGAATCAGCCGATTGAGGCGTTTCTGGCTCATCAACCCGAGCGGTTGCGCCGTATTCAGGCACAGGCCAAGGCCCCGCTTCGCGATGCCGCAGCGGTCAATGCCACCCGCTGGGCGCTGTTTGAACAACTCAAGGCCACCGGCTTACCCGTGACCACGGGTTCAGGCGGCCAGACCAAATACAACCGTCAGCGCCTCGGTATTCCTAAGACCCATGCGCTTGATGCCGCCTGTGTGGGTCAACTCACCGCGCTCCATGGCTGGAACATCCCGACGCTCGCCATCAAGGCCACCGGGCGCGGCTGTTACCAGCGCACCCGCCTGAATCGCTTCGGCTTCCCGCGTGGTTATCTACTGCGTGAGAAGCGCGTTAAAGGATTCCAGACCGGAGATCGGGTCATCGCTGAGGTGCCAAAGGGCAAGAAAGTCGGAACCCATCTCGGGCGCGTGGCCGTGCGTGCCTCCGGGCGCTTCAATCTCCAGACCGCAACGGGTCTGGTCCAAGGGATTTCACACCGCCATTGCCGAGTGCTGCAACGCGCCGACGGCTATGGCTATGCATTCACCCCAACCCAAACGGAGGCAGCGAGACCGGTGGGTTAACCGCGCGACGCGCGGTGCGCTCTGCCTCCCCGCCCTGAAGGACGGGGGTTCTCGCGCAAGACTGATGACAGCTACCACCACCATTTCCCGCGTGACTGTGCTTGGCTTGGGCCTGCTGGGCGCGGAGGTTGCCTTGCGCTTAACTCGCCAGGGCTTTGCCGTGACCGGCTGGAATCGCACCGCCAATAAAATCCAGGCACTGGCCGGGCAGGGCATCACCCTGGCCGCCACACCTGCGGCGGCGATGGCTGAGGCTGAGGTGACGCTGTTGCTGCTGAGCGATGCCGCTGCCATTGAGGCCAGTCTGTTCGCCACCGAGCCGGCGCCCGTTCTGAGCGGCCAAACAGTGGTGCAAATGGGCACCATTGCTCCCGAAGAAAGTCGGCAACTAGCTCAGCGCGTGACCGAGGCCGGCGGCGACTATCTGGAGGCGCCGGTGCTTGGCAGCCTGCCGGAAGCTCACAGCGGCCGCTTGATTCTGATGGCCGGTGGCGATCAGGCGCTCTTTGAACGTTATCAGCCGTTGTTTCAGGCGCTGTCCGGGCATCCGCAGCGCATTGGAGCGGTGGGACAGGCTGCGGCACTGAAGCTGGCGATGAATCAACTCATCGGCGGTCTGACCGCCTGCTTCAGCCTCAGTCTTGGCCTGGTGCGTGCCGAGGGCATTGATGTCGAGTCCTTCATGGGTTTACTGCGCGCCAGTGCCCTGTATGCACCCACCTTTGACAAAAAGCTCGACAACTATCTCAACCACGATTACGCCCAGGCGAACTTCCCCTTCAAGCATCTGCTGAAAGATATCGAGCTGTTTCGCCGTGTCGCGGAGCCGCTCGGTCTGGACAGCGCGCCCTTGGCCGCACTGGCGGCGGCCGGCGAGCGCGGTCTGGTCAATGGTCTGGGCGAGGCCGATTACTCAGCGCTGTATGAGACTCTGGTTGCGAGGGACGCTTAGGGGCAGACGCAGGCGGCGAAACCATAATATGTTTTGCCATTGATGCGATAGCTTTCCACTTGGCCTTCCAGGACGGCATCGCCCGCCCGAAACTCAAAGCTATCGCTACGGGCGATAATGTGTCCAATCATCGCACTAGAACGGGATTCACACGCTTCATCTTCGGCGGCGACATCACAGTAGGTCACACCGGTTGAAAAATAGGCATCAAGGATCTCGCCACTTTCACGCGTGTCATAGGGCTCATCAGGGTTAATGGTCAAGGTAACGCTGTTCCATCCGGTTTGAGCATTGGCCCAGCGGCACTCCGAAACTGTGCCGCTGAGTTTAACCGCTTCCCCTTTGAGACAGATTTTGCTGGCAGCCTCTGGATCGGGTGCATCACCCATGGCGCAGAGCTGCGCTGAGCACAGAGTCAGTAGCAAAAAAAGGGCACTCAGGTGTACAGCAGTCAGTGCATCTGAGCCGGGTTTTTGTGCTGGTACCGAGTCGCTGGCGGGTAACAGGGTGGTTTCCATGGTCAATGGCTCGGTGGTTCTATTAAAGCGATTCGACCTGTTTGAGCACCGCCTGGGATTCCGCCTGGCTGATGCGCGGCCCCAGGCTGGTCACCAGTTTAGCCGAAGCAGCGGAGGCGAGGCGCCCGGCGCGCGCGTGCCCCCAACCCTGGGTCAGACCATAGAGGAAGGCACCGGCGAACATGTCGCCAGCCCCCACAGTATCCACCGCCGTGACTGGAATCGGGTCGATGTCGATCAGTGACTGACCATCGAAGACCAGGGCGCCCTCGGGGCCGCGCGTGATGGCAAATTCCCGCGCGATGGTCTTCATATAGTCAACCGCCTGGTTGAAATCATCGGTATCGGCCATGCCCATGGCTTCGGCCTCATTGGCAAACACCAGGTCCACCTTGGTGCCGATCATCTCTTTTAGGCCATCTTTGAAGAAGCTCACCATGTTGGGATCTGACAGCGACAGCGCGGTCTTCACCCCGGCCTGCTCGGCGATTTTGCGTGCCTCGATTGCAGCCACCCGGGCGGTATCAGAGGTGACCAGATAACCTTCGGTATAGAACCACTTGGACGCCCGCAGCGCATCGGCATCCAGCTCATGTACGGATAAATTGCCACTGATGCCCAGATAGGTGCACATGGTGCGGTCGCTATCCGGCGTGACTAATACCACACAGCGGCCAGTGTCGCCTTTGTCGAGAAAGCGATTGTCGCGGGTAGCGATGCCGCCGTCGGTCAGATCCTTGAGATAGAAATGCCCCAGTTCATCGTCAGCCACCTTGCAGGAGTAGTAACCGCGACCGCCGAACTGGCCGAGTGCGATCACCGAATTAGCCGCTGAACCGCCGGAGCCGCGATGATGATCACGCTCGCGCAGATGTTCCATGATGCGCAGCTGGTGGGCTTCATCGACCAGGGTCATCACACCTTTGTCGATGTTGAGTCGGCTCAGATCCTCGACCGCGACGCTGTATTCCATATCGACCAGCGCGTTTCCGAGCGCGTAAACATCATATGCAGACATAAGGGTATCCTGTGGTTGGAGGTTAAACAATCAGCTGATGGAGGCGGGCGGCGTCCAAGAGCACCCGCGCCACCGTCTCAGCCTGTTCTTCGTGGGCCAGATGGCCCAGGCCATCAAGACGCTGCAGGCGCGCGCTGGGGCGTATGTGGCGCACCCGTTCGGCTTCATGCGGTGACACCGTGAGATCATTGGTGCCGACCAGCAGCAACAGCTCACCGGGCAGACGGGGCAGGTCGCGAGCCAGGGGCTCAAGATCCCAGTGTGCCATCATGTTCAGCGCCGCTGCCACATGCCCGGGGCTGCTGACCAGCAGGCGATAGAGGGCGACTCCGCGCGCATCCAAGCGCGAGCCGGTGCTATCGACCAGCCGCTCGATCGCGCCCCGGCGCCGGGCATCCTGACCGACAATGCGCGGCACCAGCGACGAGCGCGCCATCAGCTTGGCCACCGGCGAGAAGATTTTACCCGGCAGTCCGCCCAGCGGCAGCAGAGCGCCATTGAGACTGACCAACAACCGGGGGGCGATCAGGCCATCCAGGCTCATACGCGCCAGAATCGCCGCCCCGGCGGAATGCCCCACCACCAGCGCCGGCGAGCGCTCCAGCGTTTGCAACAAAGCCGCCAGTGCACTTGCCATGCCTGGCAGGGACAGGCGCCTGGGGTCCGGCGCTGAGCTAAAGCCATGTCCGGGCAGATCGGGTGCGATTACCTCGAACTGCTCAGTCAGCAACGGCAGCAGCGCACCCCAGGAATGATTGGCCGCCGCCGTGCCATGAATCAGCAGCAGTACCGGCCCGTGGCCGGCGATCTGCACATGCCAGCGCAGCCCGCCGGCTGTGACAAAGCAGCTAAACTCCCGATTCGGCCAGAAGGTCGCGTCGCGTTCCCAGTTCAGCTTGTCGTTCAGTACGCGCTTCGATGTCATATCCACCCAGCATCCGAGTTTGGCACCCAAGCGCCCCGCGCCCGCGTTGGAGGACTCAGGCTACGGCCTTGACGGCATTTGACAGCGCTGAGGCATCAGCATGTGGCAGGGGCAGATAGACGGCATTCATTTCGCGTGCCAGCTGCTCGGCTTCGGTGCGCGGGCGTGGGGAGACATCAATCACCACCCCGGTCAGCTCAGCACTGCGGAACATGCGCGCCGCGCTCATGGCGTCCTCGCCGGCCTGGGTACGTCCGCCGGTGCCGTCGCGCGCAACATTGGCGCGCCCGTCAGTGAGGAACACCACCACCGGGGTGCCACCGCGTCGCTGCACGCTGTCGGCCAAATCGACGGCGGCCTCAATCGCCAGTGCCAGCGGGGTGCCACCACCGCCAGGCAGACCGGCTAGGCTGCGCTTGGCACGTACCAGTGAGCGGGTCGGCGGCAGCAGCAGCTCGGCGGTGGCACCGCGAAAGGCAATCATCGCCACCCGGTCGCGGCGCACATAGCAGTCGGCCAGCAGCAGTTCGATGGCGCCCTTGGCCTCGGCTAGGCGGTGCAGGGCGGCGGAGCCGGAGGCATCGACGGCGAAAATGGTGGTGGTCTCGGAGCGGTGTTTGTAGCGGGTGATGCGGAAGTCATCCAGCCGCACCTCGACCCGGGGGCGCACTTCCGGCGCCTGGCTGTGGCGGCGCTTGCGCTTGGCTTGACCAGTGGGCGCGGCTTCGGCGGCCTCAGCAACTGAACCGGCCCGCTCGGTGCGGCGGATGCGCTGCCAGGGCGCGGCGGCGCGCAGGGTTTCGATCACATTCAGCCGTGCACCGGCGCCGGGTTCGCCACGTCGGGTGCCGGCCGGGCGTCCGCGCAGCGAGGCATTCTGAGTGGCGCCGGACTTGCCGCTGGTACGCGACCGCGCGCGCAGTGCGCCGAGCTGGAGCTGGGCAAGCAGATCGGCGGGGATCGCCGCCTCGGCGGCTTCCAGCACCTGATCCTCCAGCGGCTTGTCGATCTCCTGCTCGGGGCTGTTGTCCTGATCCTGGTCGTCCTGATGGTCTTCCGGTGGCGGCGGCTCCTCCGGCATCTCGTCCTCGGGCTGCTCGGGCATCGGCAGCCGGGTGGCGCGCGGTGCCAGTACCAGACGCGCGGCCAGGCTGACATCCTCCGGCGCCACCTGCTCACGTCCGGCTAGGGCTGCCGCCACCCGTGCGACCCGCACCGCCGCCAGCGTCGGGCGTAGAGAATCTACCCCCAGCGCCAGCGCCGTGCCACAGAGGGCATCGAGCGCCTCATCGTCCAGCGTCACCGCTGGCAGGTGCGTGCGTGCGCGCAGGATGTCGCTCACCTCAATATCCGGCGGCAGCGTTTGCACTTCGCGCCAGGACAACGGGGTCAGATCGATCAGCAGGCTGAAACGATCCACCAAGGTATTGGGCAGGCGCTCGTCATCATCGGCGCCTTCGTCCAGGGCCACCACGCCAAAGCGGGTCGGGGTGCGGGCGGTCAGGCCATCGCGTTCCAGCAGGATTTCGCCAGCATCCAGCACTGCCGACAGATGAGCCGCTGTGGAGCGCGCCACCCGCTCGGCCATCGCCAGCAGCACCACGCCGCCATCGACTTCAGCCAGCAAGCCGCGCTCAGCAATCGGCCGCCCGGCGCGCAGGGTCGCAGCTAGATCCAGTCCGCCGAGCAGGCGGCCGTCGGCGATATGCAGGGGCACGCGCCGCATAGGGGTTTCCGGCGGCAGGAACTCGTGCAGCATTTGCAGCCATAGATCACGCACCGGCCCGGGCAGCGCCCGTACCGACAGCCCCGCAACGCCGGCCGGATCGACCGCAAACAGGGCGGCTGCCATGCAGGCGTCTTGCCACAGATCGGGGCGCGGCGCTGGGGGCGACGCAGGTGGCGGATCGGCCGCCGTTGCGCCGCTGTGCGGTTGCGCGCCGGTCATCATGCGCCGAACAACTCCTCGATAGCACGCTCGACGCGGGTGGTGGAACCAGCGTCATCCAGCACATTGCGCCGCAGGCGATGGCGCAGTGCTGGTGGTGCCACCCGGCGCAGATGCTCATCGCCGACCGCCTCATCGCCATCGAGTGCCGCCAAGGCGCGGGCGGCGCGGATTAGCGTTAGCTCGCCGCGCAGCCCATCGGTGCCGAGTTTCATGCACAGCTCAGCGGCGCGCTCCAGCGCGGCATCTGGCACCTCGACCTGCTCCAGACGCTCCTTGGCCTTGACCAGCTGATTGCGCACCTTGCCATCCTTGCGCTTCCACTTGGCGACAAAGGCATCGGGATCCTTCTCGAACTCATCGCGCAGCCGCACCACCTGCACCCGAGTCTTGAGATCCTGGGGCGTCTTGACCTCAACCGACAGACCGAAGCGGTCGAGCAACTGTGGGCGCAACTCGCCTTCCTCCGGGTTGCCGGAGCCGACCAGCACGAAGCGGGCCGGATGGCGCACGCTCAAGCCCTCGCGCTCGACGACATTTTCCCCCGAGGCGGCGACATCGAGCAGCGAATCGACCAGATGATCCTCCAGCAGGTTGACCTCGTCGATATAGAGAAAGCCGCGATGGGCGCGCGCCAGCAGGCCCGGTTCAAAGGCTTTCTCACCGCGCGTCAGGGCACTTTCCAGATCGAGTGCGCCGATGACGCGATCCTCAGTGGCGCCGAGCGGCAGATCCACCACCGGCACCGGCGCCTTGCGCACCTTAATGTTGTCTTTGGCGCGGCGGCTGCGGCAGGACTCGCAGACTCCGGCATCATTGGCGTCCGGATCGCAGTTGTAGGTGCATTTGTCGATCACCCGCATCGACGGCAGCAAGGCGGCCAGGGCGCGGATGGCCGTCGATTTACCGGTGCCGCGATCGCCAAACACCAGCACGCCACCGATGCTCTGATCAGTGGCTGCGATCAGGATCGCGAGTTTCATCTCTTCTTGGGCCACAATGGCCGAAAATGGGAAAGCAACAGGCATGATCAGGCCGTCCTAGCGGGCAGTGGGGTAAAAAAGTGTGAGTGCGGCCGTCGTGCCGCGCGAAACAACCCGCAACCCTAGCGCTGATGTCCGGGTGCGGTCAAGTTCTAATGGTGCCCGGAGCCGGAATCGAACCGGCACGACCGAAGTCGAGGGATTTTAAGTCCCTTGCGTCTACCAATTCCGCCATCCGGGCTTAACAGTCAGGTAGGGATGTTGGGCGAATCGTTAGGGATGCGGATGTGCAGAGGGCACATCCGGCGGGGTGCGGGGTGATGGGCTTCGTACCTGGAGATGCGCCTAGTGCCAGCGAAGCGCAGTTGAACTTGGAGGCTGAGGTCGGAATCGAACCGGCGTTGACGGCTTTGCAGGCCGCTGCATGACCACTCTGCCACTCAGCCAAGGTTGGGAATTCTACCGCACTGCAATCTGCTTGTCACCGCTAATTTTTGCTACGGGCAACGATTCCGTTGCAGCATGACAGCAAACTCCACACTCCGCGCTGACCAAGCAACGCACGCTGGGGGAGCTTTACTGCTCCGAATTTCATACTCGAAAGTGCTCATTCGGTAATTCGCTCTCCGTTGATAGCACCCGATTTTGTCCGGGCGAGCAACTGGAGTCCTGGTTGAGCAGTCCCAACCGGAGGCGCTCAGTCCGTGCTTGCAAGATCGCTTTCACGGCTCGATACGGCGTGAACCGCTCGATGTCCGGGTCGGACAACCGTGCCAGCACGTTTTGCGCAGCGTTCTGATCCGCCTGCAACACAACCCCGTCGAAACAGTGAAACCGATCCCCTTGGCGGCGGCCCAGCAGGCCTCCGTTGCGGGAATCCATTTGCGATGTGTAGGCCGGATTGACCAGAACGACCGTCGAACCTCGACGGCTTGAAACACTCTCAAGTGCTTCGGCAATGACGCCTTTCGTCCAGCTTGCCAGCCGACGATTGATGGTCTTGCCGAAGGACTTGCCCGCCATCGGGGCGGTTAAATCTTCCGCCGCGATCACAGCGGCTTTGTCGACGACCTTGTGAACCGACGGGAACACCAGGTCGCGGATGCGCGCATGGGTTTTGTCTATCTGTCGATCTAGCTTCTTGCGCCCGAGGTTGAAGCGGCGAATGTGCTCGCGCTTGCGTGGGTTACGGGTATTATTGGCGAGCGCGCGCAGTTTGGATCGGCGCTGATACTTGGCTTTGAGCTGATCGGATTGGTCGGTGAGGATTGCCCCCAGCTCGGGGCCGTGGTGTTCGCCATCGGAATCGACCAGCACCTCGGAGTAGCCTTTGTCAATGCCCAAGGTGCGCTCACTGCAGTCCCGGGTGATCTCGGCCTCGATGGTGGTGTGGACCTCGATGCGATCATCATCTTTCAGGATGATCCGCAGCGTGCCGGTGGGCGCGACGGTGGTGTTGAGCGGGATGGCGATGCG
>NZ_NRRS01000016.1 GCF_016583795.1 Rhabdochromatium marinum
GGGCGCCAAGATTGTTTTGAGCTTACGTGCATTGGTTCAGTCGACCGGACGCTGGGCGCAATTCTGGGACAAGATCGATCAGTTCGGTGCTCAGCCTTGCTAAGGACATTATTGAAAGGTAGCACCCGTCGAGCATCCAGTGATGGGCCTCGATTCCCCAGTGCCTGCGGTTGAAACCGAGCAGGGTCAGCGCTGTCGGGGGGATGCGGCGATGGCGAGCACCCCCGGCAAGGGATGGCGCCGATGCCTGGGCGCACCCGATCAAGGCTGGGAAATGTCCAAAATTGAGGATAAGTCCCTCTGCAGCAAGTCAAACTGCGATAGAACGGTTTCGCCCTGTCCCGCCTGCCCCAAAACGTTGCGCTGCTTGTTGAAAATCCTTATCGCCAGCCATATCGGCGCCCTCGGCCTGACGTTGGCGGCGTATGCCTTTGCGCGCCGTCACGCCGAGAATGCGCGCTTCACCTTCGGGACCGGCAAGGTGGGTTACGCCAGAGGGGGCAAGTCCAGGCCGACGTCGAGGGCCGGGGCGCTGTGGGTCAGCCACCCGACGGAGATCACATCCGCGCCGCTCGCCGCCACCGCCGCCACATGATCGGGGGTGATGCCGCCCGGAACTCGGGAACTCGGCATCGTTCAGACCCATCGCCATCAATCGGTGCTCATCGTGTCCCACAAGAGCACCAATCGGCTCTTGATCAGCAGCCTGCTAGGGTTCGACGCGCGAGGCTACCGCGATCGGCTCGACCAGAGTCCCACCGCCCTGACCATCCTGGAATTCGCCAACAAGGTTCGCGCCCGGTTGCAATTGTTCAACGACATTTCCCAGAACCAGGTTGCGCCAAATGAAAAAGACTGGGTTTTCTCTCATTGCAGCGCACGCCAGATGAGATCCCGCACCACGGCAAAGTCGTCGCGCGAGAGCGTTGGGCGGTCGCGCGGGACCAGCACGTCATCCGTGAAGCTCAGGATGTCACCGACATGGCGGTAGAAGTCGCCGATGAGCTTGAAGCGCCGGAAGTCTTCGCCACCCACCACCTCAGCGCCATGCTCTCGTATCAGCCCGTCGATCTCCCCGAACTGCTGTTTCCAGTGGGCGGCATGGGCAATCCGTCCAGCAGGGGTGCCGATCCCGGCATCGGTCTGCACCAGTGGCACGATCCGCTGGCGAAACAGATCCTCGCGCTGGCGGGCATTGACCCAGATCCCCTGCAGCTCGGTCATGCAGAAGGGCGAGCGTAGATAGGCCTCGCTGATCACCAGCAGCACGCAGCGCCCGGCGCTCAGACGCTTCATGAAGTTGGAAATGCTGTCGCCGGGGTGCAACTGGTCGCTGTCGCGTAGAACCTGAATGCCCTGCTTACCAAGGCCCGCGATCATGTCATCGACGAGCGGCTCGGCGCGATCCTGCTTCCAGGCGAAGGAGACGTAGACCTCGGGAATTGCGGGGGGCGTTGTGGGTGGATCCGTCAGGGTTAGGTGCGTCGAATCGCGATCATCGCTGGGGCTCTCTGCTCTGGCACGCCTGTGTGGGCGGTTCACCTGAGACTCTGAATCTTCCCACTTGCCCGCCCAGCCGTGGTCTTGGTTGAGTGTCTCAAGCCGTTTAACCAAAACGGCGAGCAACCGCTCGGCACCTTCACCTTTGACCCGCAGGTGTAGTCGACCGCCATAGTCGGGCTTGGATGATGGGGCTGTCGTCGCATCCGCATCCGCGATGGCCTCCAGGATGGCACTGGCCCGGCTCTCGGCGTCATAGAGACAGAGACCATAGCGCCAATAAAGGGCTGTATCGCGCCCAAGCTGGCCGAGTTTCGAGAGCACCGCGCGACCAATGGAGGGAGAGAGGAAGGGAAAGCGGAGGCAGGTCGTCAGCGGATCACCAGGGATGAGATCCCAGCGCGCGGCCAGTTCTCCGGCCACTGTCGCTGGCGGTCCCATCCGCCCATCGGGCAGCAGATCGGGGGCTACATACTCGGTTTCGTCTGCGTCATAGTTCCGGCGATGTACGAAGCAGATCCCACTCGTCTCCATCATGTCAATCAGCGAGCCTTGGTCGTGCGCGCTCAGGTCGTGGTCACGCCACAGAAGCCGGTCGAGCAGCGGGCGGGTAAAGCGTCCACCGAGACGTCGCAGGGTCTCATGAACCGCGCCCTCGCGCGTGAAAACGGCGTAGATCGCATCCAGTGCCCAGGACTGGTCCAAAATGAGCTGATTCTCGAACAGATTTGGCTGATAGAAGACCATTCCGGCATTGTGGAGTACCTGCACGAAGGTCTCTGTGCTTGTCACGTCCTGTTGGGCGCATAACGCGGCGAACTCGTCGTAAGGAATCAAGCGCCGACGCGCGCTCGGGTCGGATTCCTCGGCATCGGCGTTGCGCCATGTCCGCAGCTGATCCCAGACGGTCAGTCGACCCCGGCCGATCAGTGGGCGGCCCTGCACCGCACGCAGCTGGCTCACGGCCTGTTGCATGGCTTCGATGAGACAGGATCGTCCGCTGACGTCCTGTGCGCTATAGGCGACCCGCTTAACAAGCCGGCCATCCGCCAGCAGGGATACCAGAAAATCCGCGTCGACGGGCAGGTTGGGGCATTCGCCCAGTCCGCCATCGCAGCGTGTTTGCACCAGGATGACAGGGCTTTTGGCGCCGCCCAGGTGGCGGATGTACTCTAGCCAATAGGGTAATGGCTGATTGCGGAAGATCAGGCCGCCATGCGTATGTTCGCCCTGCTCGCTCTCCGGGGTCCATACCAGCAGGAAGATCGCGCGGGTGCGCATGAAGAGGGCGTGTGTGCCGTGGTAGAGATCCTGGCCACCGAAGTCCCAGAGGTTGAGGATGGCCGGTTGTTCCTCTTCTTCGCCGAGACTCAGATCGACGGAGGTCACGCTGATCCCATGCGTCGAGTCCGCGTCTTTCTCGAATGTCTCGCCACGCAGACGCCGGCACAGCTGCGTCTTGCCGACCCGTCCATTGCCAAGGACGATGACCTTGAGATCGCGCAAGGGCGTTGCGCCGGTCTTCAGATCAGCGAGATGGGCACGCAGCCGTGGCAGACAGTTGTCCCTGTCATTCTGGGACAACACCTCACCGGGGATCTCGCTGAGACCTGGCTGCGGGTTGAGAAAGAGTCTTTCCAGGCTTGCTAGCCCGACGAGGTTTTCTGGGAGGCCGTTTAATAACGAAGTATTCCAAAGAGCGAGCTGCTGGAGGTTGACGAGCGCGGCCAGGGGTTGGAGGTCGGACACCTGGGTAAAACTGAGATCGAGCTGCTGGAGGTTGACGAGCGCGGCCAGGGGTTGGAGGTCGGACACCTGGGTTGATGAGAGATCGAGCTGCTGGAGGTTGACGAGCGCGGCCAGGGGTTGGAGGTCGGACACCTGGGTTGATGAGAGATTGAGCTGCTGGAGGTTGACGAGCGCGGCCAGGGGTTGGAGGTCGGACACCTGGGTTTATGAGAGATCGAGCTGCTGGAGGTTGACGAGCGCGGCCAGGGGTTGGAAGTCGGACACCTGGGTGCTTGCTGTGAGATCAAGCTGCTGGAGGTTGACAAGCGCGGCCAGGGGTTGGAGGTCGGACACCTGGGTGCTTGTGAGATCAAGCTGCTGGAGGTTGACGAGCGCGGCCAGGGGTTGGAGGTCGGACACCTGGGTAAACCTGAGATCGAGCTGCTGGAGGTTGACGAGCGCGGCCAGGGGTTGGAGGTCGGACACCTGGGTGCTTGTGAGATCAAGCTGCTGGAGATTGACGAGCGCGGCCAGGGGTTGGAGGTTGGTGATGAGCGCGCCTGAACAATCGAGATTGCGTAACTTTGGCAGCCGGGCGATCGGGGCCAAGGAACCCTCTAATTGATTGGGTTCATGGGGCTCGTCGGTTACGTACCAAGAACCCACCTTGGATCGCCGGAATGTGCTTATGTATTCCAAGACTCCCCCCAAGCAAAGCGTCTCAAGCAAATCCAGTTCCCACAGCTCCGGTGGTAAGCGGTTCAGCCCCAGATTGCCCAGGTCCAGGTGGCCCGTGCGTTCAATAGATTCCTGCGCGATGCGCTCGCGTGCGATATCCAGTCCCATTTCCGAGTATTTCCGTCCCAGCGTCATGCTGGATATTCTAAGCCGTGTTGGCGCCGATGCTCGTTGGCTTGTGAGAGGCTGAACGAATCTAAAAATACTGGACTTCGAAAATAGCGACTTTGTGCGCATGCTCGGTAGTAACGAGTACCGGCGCCGGATCGAAAACAAGGTCGAGCGCGGTGTCTTCTGAAAGGCAACCTGATCTACGGCTATTTGTATCGGGCCAAGGCCAACAAACGCTTTGTGCCAACGCAACCGCTGCGCTCAGCGATCCCGCCGTCACACTCTCAGCCTTGCAGGTTACTGCTGACGCTGGCAGGCCGCCGAGAGCGGCTGCGCGAGCGTCAGACAGAGGTGAGTGAAGCGCCGTGCTCGAAGGTGAGCGGGTTGTACAATTTGGTGCGATGACCTTTGCCGACGTCCCCGTGCCCTCACTAAATCGGACCCAGAGAACCACATGAGCGAGTATCAATACTACGAGTTCCAGGCCATCGACCGCCCGTTGACGCGAGAGGAGATGGCCGAGCTGCGACGCTATTCGACACGCGCCGAGATCACCTCCAGCCGTTTTTGGAACGAGTACAACTGGGGTGGCTTCAAGGGCGATCCGCGTCGCTGGATGGAATGCTATTTCGACGCCTTCCTCTATCTTGCCAACTGGGGCAGCCACTGGTTCATGCTGCGACTACCGTGCGCGCTGATGGATTTGAGCGAGATCTCCGACTCTCTGCTCGAAGACGGCATGGAGGGCTGGCAGACGCAGGAGCATGTCGTACTCTCCTTCCGTTCCGAGACGGATGATCCCGATTGGGAGGAGGGTAATGGCTGGCTCTCGTCCCTGGTCGGCATTCGCGCGAGCCTGATGCGGGGCGACCGCCGCAGCCTCTATCTCGGCTGGTTGGCCGGGGCCTGGACCGGGAATCTGGACGAAGACGCCACCGAACCGACAGTTCCGCCCGGACTTGCCGAGCTGGACGCCTCGCACCAGGCGCTGGCTGATTTTCTGCGCATCCCCCTTGACTTGATTGAGGTTGCGGCCGAGTCGAGCGCCCCGCTGCGGGCAACCGGCATCGGACCCGATGCGCTCGAACGTTGGCTGGCCGCGCGCTCTACCGCCGAGAAGGATGCCCTCCTCACCAAGCTGTTGCTGGACGATCCGCCGCAGCAACTCGCCACCTTACGGCGGCGGATTGAGCTGGAGCTGAATCCAACCGACGACGCGTCCGGTTCCTGCGAGCGTCGGACGGTCGCGGACCTGCTCGGTCGCGCCAACACCATGATGCAAGAGCGTGTGCAACGTGAGGCAGCCGAGCGTGCTGCCGAGCAGGTCCGCCAGGCGGCCGAGGCCGCCGAGCGCCGCAAGCGCTATCTCGCCTCGCTGCGCGGACGCGAAGAGGAGATCTGGGGCGAGGTCGACGACCAGGCCGCATTGCGCCATGCGTCGGCCTATGAAAAGACTGTCAGCCTGCTGGTCGATTTGCGCGATCTTGCGATGGCGACAGGATTGACCCAAAAGTTCAGCACCCGCCTGCGGCGTTTTCGCGAGGAGAATGCTCGCAAGCAGGCCCTGATACGCCGGCTCGACAAGGCAGGTTTGTCGGCTTGACTCATGATGTTCAGAGCGGGTGTTGAGCCGCGTCCAGCCTGAGATGGCGTAACCGCTTTCGCGTTCCACCCTGCGCGGGCTGCGGCCGTGAAACCGAAACGCCCAACTGGGCGACAAAACCAACCACCTCGCCATCCATCCTGTGCGATGATTTTGCCTTTATGCCCGGAGCCTGCCGCAGCATGGCGCGGCGGTCTTGAGCGTTCGGGCTTGCTGCCGAGAAGTGCCCCCAATGAATTCCTTGCGTAAGAACATTGCCGAAATGACCGGCTATGTCCCCGGTTTCCAGCCGGCTGACGAGTCGATCTGGATTAAGCTCAACACCAATGAAAATCCCTATCCGCCGTCTCCGAAAGTCGCCGAGGCGATTCGGGTCGAGGTCGGTGCGGACGGTGGCAGTCTGCGTAAATATCCAGACGCCGCTAGCCGGGAGATGCGCGCGGCGGCGGCCGAACTGTTTGGCGTGCACCCGGATTGGGTGATCAGCGCCAATGGCTCGGACGAGCTGCTGAACAATCTTATCCGGGCCTTCGCGGGGGAAGGCGAGGAGATCGGCTATGTCCATCCCTCTTATTCCTATTATTCGACCCTGGCCGAGATTCAGGGTGCACGCGTGCGCACCTTTGGCCTGACCGAGGACTTCGAGTTGGCCGACTTCCCCGAGCGCTACGAGGGCAAGCTCTTCTTTCTCACCAGCCCGAACGCGCCGCTCGGCTTTGCCTTTTCCAGGGAATGGGTGGCCTCATTCGCCAAACGTTGTTCCGGGGTGCTGGTAGTCGATGAGGCCTATGCCGATTTTGCCGACTCGGATGTGCTGGATCTGGTGCGCGAACATGAGAACCTGATTGTGACCCGGACCTTTTCGAAGAGCTACGCACTGGCTGGAATGCGGCTGGGGCTTGCCATTGCACGGCCTTGGGTGATTGCCGCGCTGGACAAGATCCGTGATCACTATCACCTGGACCGGCTGGCACTGGTGGCCGCAACCGCCGCGTTGCGCGATCAGGACTATTTGCGCCAGACACTGGCACGTATTCGTGCCACCCGCGCGCGGTTTACGGCCGAGTTGCGTGCCATCGGCTATGAGGTCATCGACTCGCAGGGCAATTTCGTTTTTGCATCGCCCCCAGACCGTAACGCTGGGCGCGTCTATCAGGCGCTCTTTGACCGCAAGATTCTGGTGCGCCACTTCAGTGACCCGCTGCTCGCGCACGGGCTACGCATCAGCATCGGTACCGATGCCGAGATGGAGACGACCCTCGTAGCCATGCGTGAGATTGACTAGCTCCGTGGTTTGGTCAGCCGCAGCAGTGTTGCGGCAACCTCTTCGATCGGCACTGGCTTGCTAAACAGGAATCCCTGAACCTCGCAGCAGCAGCTTGCCTTGAGGAATTGCAGCTGCTCCTGTGTCTCGACGCCCTCGGCCTGAGGAAGACCATGAGCGTTTTCCAGGAACGACTGTATACCATCATCCAGGCGGGGATCCGGCGGGTACCAATATAGAGGTATCACTGCGGGATGCGAATCAGGCGTCCAGACGCAAAAAAACGCGCTCTGAGGCGCGTTTAAATGCATGTAGTTGGTGCCCAGGGGCGGAATCGAACCACCGACACGCGGATTTTCAGTCCGCTGCTCTACCAACTGAGCTACCTGGGCCAACAAGACATGGATGGTTGGGCACTGGGGAAGTTGTGCCGCGACCTAAGCTGCGTATTAAAACGCTTTCCGCACTTGAAGTCAAGATCCATCGATCCACATCCGCAGCCTCGACTACTCCCCGGCAATGGTCATGCGATCAATCAGCCAAGAGCCGGTGCGGACGCTGCCGGGGAAATCACAGTCATTGCCGACGGCAACCAGGCGCTCGAACATGGTTTTGAGATTGCCGGCGATGGTGATTTCCTCGACTGGATATTGAATCTCGCCGTTCTCCACCCAGAAGCCGGAGGCGCCGCGTGAGTAATCGCCGGTGACCATATTAACGCCCTGCCCCATCAGCTCGGTGACGTAAAAGCCGGTGCCCAGTTCGCGTAGCATGGCCTCGCGGTCGAGACTGCCCATAGCAATACTGAGATTGCGCGGCCCGCCGGCGTTGGCGGTGCTGCTCAGCCCCAGACGACAGGCGGAATAGTGATCCAGAACATAGCTCTTTAGCTCGCCGCCGCTGACGAAGTGCTTGGCGCGGGTGGGCAGCCCGTCGCCATCGAAGGGCGCACTGGCCAGGCCGCGTAGCCGGTGCGGTTCCTCAAAAATCTCCACCCAGTCGGGAAAAATCTGCCGCCCGAGGTGATCAAGCAAAAAGCTTGACTTGCGATACAGATGACCGCCACTAATGGCACCAATCAGGCTGCGCAGCAGCCCGGCGGCGACCTCGGCGCGAAACAGCACCGGAGCCTTGCGGGTGCCGAGGCGCCGCGCACCCAAGCGCGCCACGGTGCGTTGCGCGGCTTCGCGCCCCACTTCAGCCGCCGGCTGCAAATCCTCATGCGCCCGCGCGCTACTCCACCAGGAATCACGCTGCATCATGTCGCCCTCGCGGCCCACGACTGCGCAACTGACGCCGTGCCGGGTGCTGGGATAGCCACCGATGAAGCCATGACTGTTGCCGTAGATCTTCACGCCGGCATGGCTCGACAGGCTGCCACCTTCGGAATTGACAATGCGCGGATCAGCGCTGCGTGCGGCATCTTCGCAGGCAATGGCCAGCGCCGTGGCATCATCCACCGTCAGCGACCAGGGGTGATAGAGATCCAGATCCAACACCTCAGTGGCCATTAACTCCAGCCCAGCCAAGCCGGCACAGCAATCCTCCTGAGTGTAGCGCGCCAGATTGCAGGCGCGCTGCACGGCATCGCGCACCGCCTCAGAGCTGAAATCGGAGGTGCTGGCCGAGCCGGTGCGATGGCCAAAATACACCGTGATGCCCAGGCCATGATCGCGGGTATGCTCAACGGTTTCGACCTCACCCAGGCGCACGGCCACCTCAAGGCCGGTGCTGGTGGTCACGGCGGCCTCAGCGGCGCTGGCCCCACAGCGCTTGGCCTCGGAAAGCAAATCCTCCAGCGTCTGGCGCAGTCCGGCCAGTTGTTCGCTGCTCTGATCAATGGTGGGAAGGGAGGTAAGAGAAGCAGTCATGTTCATTCAGGCCTCGGTGCCGCCAACGGTCAAGCTGTCGATTTTCAGGGTGGGCTGGCCGACACCGACCGGGACACTCTGCCCGTCCTTGCCGCAGGTGCCAATGCCGGGATCGAGCGCCAGATCATTGCCGACCAGACTGACACGGGTCAGCACATCGGGGCCATTGCCAATCAGAGTAGCGCCTTTCACCGGACGGCCAACTTTACCGTTCTCAATCAAATAGGCCTCACTGGCGGAGAACACGAATTTACCCGAGGTAATATCCACCTGGCCGCCGCCAAAGTTGACGGCATAGAGTCCCTTATCAACCGAGGCGATAATTTCCTGCGGATCATGGGAACCGGCGCGCATATAGGTGTTGGTCATGCGCGGCATGGGCAGATGAGCGTAGGACTCACGCCGGCCATTACCGGTCGGCTGGCTGTTCATCAGGCGCGCATTGAGCCGGTCCTGCATAAAGCCAACCAGAACGCCGTCTTCAATCAGGGTGGTGCACTGCGTCGGCTGGCCTTCGTCGTCGATGCTCAGCGAGCCGCGCCGACCGTCCAGGGTGCCATCATCGACCACCGTCACCCCCTTGGCCGCTACCTGCTCGCCCAGGCGCCCGGCGAAGGCCGAGGTGCCCTTGCGGTTGAAGTCACCTTCCAGGCCATGCCCCACCGCCTCGTGCAACAACACGCCCGGCCAGCCATTGCCCAGCACCACCGTCATGCTGCCAGCCGGCGCCTCGACCGCCTCAAGCTTGAGCAGCGCCTGGCGCACCGCCTCACGCGCAAAGCCCAGCGCTCGCTCATCCTCAAGCAGATAGCCCAGATCGCTGCGCGCACCACCGCCCATGGAGCCCTGCTCGCGCCGCCCGTTGTGCTCGACAATCACATTGACATTCAGGCGCATCAGTGGCCGCACATCGGCGCTCATCTGACCATCATCGCGCACCACCAAAATGGTGTCCTGCGCCGCAACCAGGCTCACCACCACCTCCTTGACCCGCGCATCGGCGCGGCGCGCCTCGGCATCGACCCGTTGTAGCAGCTCGACCTTGTCGGCATCGGGCAGGCTGTTGATCGGATCGATGGGCGGATAGCGACGCACCACTGAGGCGCGTGGCGCGATGCGCACCTCGCCTGCCGCATGGGCGCGAGCAATGGCGCGTGCCGCTTCGGCGGCCTGCGCCAGCGCCGGGAACTCCAGCTCGTCGGAATAGGCAAAGCCGGTTTTCTCACCACTGATGGCCCGCACACCCGCGCCGCGCTCAATGCTGAAATGGCCGTCCTTAATGATGCCGTCCTCCAGCATCCAGGACTGCAAGCGGCTGCTTTGGAAATAAAGATCGGCGGCATCCACCTGCGGGCCATGCAGGGCACCAATCAGGCGGTCGAGATCGGCATCAGCCAGACCGACCGGGGTCAAAATCCGGTCGCGGGCAAGCATCAGGGTGTCATTCATCAGGTATGGCGTCGCGCTTGTGTGTGTTTTCAGTGGATTCTCTTAGGTGCTGGCAGCCAGCCGGCATTTCAAACGTCGATGGGTCAGGGTCGGGAAGCTGCGCCGCACCGAGGTCTGAAACCCCTGATCAATCGGGTAGCAGATGCAACCGGTGCCGCGTGGCACCTGCGCCAAAATGGCACCCCAGGGATCGACAATCATGCTGTGTCCATGAGTCTCGCGGCCGTTGAGATGATAGCCCCCCTGCGCAGCAGCAATCACATAGGCGAGATTCTCAATCGCCCGGGCACGCACCAGCACTTCCCAGTGCGCCTTGCCGGTCAGCGCAGTGAAGGCCGAGGGAATGGCCAGCAACTCGACCCCCTCATCCTGCATCTGGCGAAACAGCTCCGGAAAGCGCAGATCGTAACAGACCGCCACCCCCAGGCGCCCCAGTGGCGTATCCACCACCGTCAGGGAATCCCCCGGCTCCATGGTGGCCGACTCTTGATAGCGCTCCTCTGTGCCGGGCAAGCTGACATCGAACAGATGCATCTTGTCATAGCGCGCCACCTGCTCGCCCTTGGCATTGAAGACCAAGGCCGCCGAGCGCACCCGGTCCGGCACCGAGGCCTGCATGGGAATGGTCCCGCCCACCAGCCAGATGCCCAGGCGAGCGGCCGTGGTTGAGAGGAACTGCTGTAAGGGGCCGTCGCCCGGCGGCTCGGCCAAATTCAGCAGATCCTGATCCTGCTGGCCCAGGAAGGCGAAATTTTCCGGCAGCACCACCAGGGTGGCGCCGGCCTCAGCCGCATCGCGAATCAGGCGTTCGACCTCAATCAAATTGGAATCCACACTGGGTCCGGTCGCCATCTGAATGGCCGCAGCGCGCATTGGTTTGTTCATCATCGGTTGGACTCTCTGGTCGGTGGTAATGAGATGATCGCCGTATGCACCAAGCTTGGTTGATCCGTCTTGGCGTGGTCAAACGAGCGTGTTCAGGCACGGCGGAAAAACCGGCCCACTCAAAAATGCTCCAGAAACAGGTTATCGGGCTCAGGTTTGGGTTTGGGTTTGGACTTGGTTGGCCTTGGGGTTTGAGCGGGCATGTCATTGATGGTCATGCCCAGCCGCTCGATGTCCGGCTTGCTCCAGGGACCGGTGACCCGGTATTGATACTGGGTTAGGCGATCCATGGCATCGCCAGCCACCTTATCGGCCAGGAACACCGCCGCCCCCACCAACGGACCACCCGCCACCGCACTGGCCAGGGCAACGCCGGTGCTGATTTTGGGTGTCACGGTGACGGTCTGATCCAGGGTCTGCTCGACCAGGTGCGTGATGCCGGTAATGCGAAGATCGGCGGTGGAGGACAGCAACTCGAAGTGCTTAATCCGCGCCACGCCGGCGCCCACCGCAAAGGCGCCACTGGCTCGATCAAACGTCAGCCCTTCATCAACCAGCTCGCTGAAATCGAGATTCAAGCGGCGCTGAATCGCGGCGATATTCAAAATGCCGAGCATGCGCCCCACACCCGGTTCCAGATTCAGCAGTTGCCCAGGGCCAAACTCCACCTGAAGCGTCCCGGCGGCCTTGGCTAGCCCAAAGGCGCCGGGATCGCCCGGCCAGTCGAGCTGGGCGCTGACCTGAGCACGGCTGCCATCAAGCCCCCGATACAACTTCAGATCGCGCAGCAAGTCCCCCGCATTGGGGCTGCTGAGTTCCAGGTTGACGGCGGTGGTAGCCCCGGGCGCCCCGCGCTCCGTCGCGGCCACCTGCCAACGCCCCTGCCCGCGCACTTCGAGTTGCGGACCGTTCAGGCGAATCTCCTGCAAGGCCAGACCCGCCGCCTGTGGTACCAAGCGCACCGCGAAGGCTCCGAGCGGATGCTGCCGCCAGTCGAGCTGATCAATGTGGATGTCAAGCGGACCCAGGCGACGCGGATCGGGGGCCTGGCGCTCAGACCGTTGCGGCACCGTGCCGGGCGTAGCCAGTGTGACCGAGTCGGCGTCGGTCAGACGCCAGTGCGCCAACTGCAATTGCATTGGCGCCGCTGAGCCGGCCGGCGGCAGGCTCAGTGTGCCGGCATTGTCGCTGGCCTCAAAGCTGACCCGCAAACCGCCATCGGTCGTCGGCGCCAAGGCAGCTTGCAGCTGATTAAACTTCAGCGCACCTAAGCGCAACTGATCAATCCCCACCCCCTTGGCATGCAGCGGCCAGGGCTGGCCTGATGCAGCCAAGTGCTTGCGCTGCTCGCGCCACCAGTCCAGCCAGGCGCCCAGATCAAGGCGGTCCAAATGACCACTGAGGCTCAGCGCGCGGGTCTGCGGCGGCGGTGGTGGGCTGGCATTCAGGGCGATGGCCGCGCCCCGCAGGGCCGGTGCCTGCCCGGCCACCGGGCTGAATGCCAGGCGCGCCTGCAAGGGACCGAGCTGCACCAGAGGATCGCGCACCTGCTGCTCGACCAGCTGAGCGCTCAGACGCAGCGGCAGTGACCTAGCCGCAGCCTTGCCCAGCGGCGCCGGAACCTCCAGGCTGACGCCGCGCAGATCGGAACGCAACGCCAGCTCAATGGGCGTGCTGGCACTGGAAAAATTGCGGTTCGACAGCCGGATGGAACAGGTCCAGCGGGGATCCCCGTGCACCAGGCGCCAGGCCGGGCTCGGGAAACTGTCCACCAGCTGCGCGAGCGGCGTCTGCCCCTGCGCCTGCACCAGGGTATAGCCACCGGCCTCGCCAGCAGCGCTCGCTTCGGTGTCCACATCAATCCTGATTGGCTGTCCGCCCAGCTGCGCCTGAATTCCCTGCGCCTGCACGCCCTGCTTGGAAAAATCCAGCTGCCCCTGAATGTCGCGCAGCTCCAGCGGCGCCAAGCCCTCACCCAGCATCAGCCGCGCCTGGGCAGCGGTTTCCGGCCCAGCCTCCCAGTGCAGCGCCCCCTGGTAGTCGATGGGGTCTCCGCGACGAAACGGCACACTCAAATTCAGCTCCACGCCCAGCTGTCCATCAACCTCCAGCGCGCGCGCCAGCCGCCCGAGCTGAGCTTCCAGTGGGGTATCCAGCAGGACGCGCCGCCCATCGCTGAACGGCCCCTCCCCCTGCGCGGAGATCAGGATGCGCTTGGCGTGCCACAGATTGGGCAGCTCTGCTGAGCCCTGGCGCAGTTCAGAGTGCAGAAACTGTCCCCGCCGGGCGTGAATATCCAGGCGCCGATTGACGATCCGCACCTCAGCGTCCAGCTCAGTGAGCGCCGGCCAGCGCGGTTGCTGACGGGTGCTGTCACGCGGCGCGGAGTAATCCAGGATGCCATCCTCAATCTCCAGGTCCATCAGAAAACGTCCCTGCTGATCATCGAAGGGGAAATCCGCCAGCCGACCGCGCAGCAGCAGATCACCGGTCGTCATGCGTCCGCCTTGTAGGGCGCGCTGCAACCAGGCAACCAGAGACGGATTGAGCACCCGTACCGGAAGATAGCGGGCCGCCGCGCGCGCTTCCAGGTCGCGAATCTGAAGATGCAGATTGACATAGGGGCTGGCCGAGCGGTGCAGACACAGCTCAGCGCGCAGCGCAGCGCTGAGATCAGGGGTTTGCAGCTGTGCGTAAGGGAGCTGAATATGCAGCGAGCCGGCTGGTTCGATGCGCCAGCCAGCTTCGGCAAACAGCTGTTTGACCGGGGTTGAGCTGGGCAAATGGGGGCGCAGGTCCATCCCGCCCTCCCGTGCAGATAGGCGCGCAAACCCGTGCTTGGGGCGCGCGTCGAATTCGAGATTCAGACCCTGAACCCCGGGCCAGCTGCCCTGCTGCGCAAGACCGATGTCATCCAGCTCAGCTTTGACACGCCAGTCGGTTGGACTGAATCCAGTGGCAGGCAATGTCAGCGCGAACACCAGCCGCTCCAGGCGGCCCGCCAGAGACTGTTGGCTCAGCTGGACTGGCCATGCAGCGCGCCACTGCGGTGGAGCCAGCTGGGCGAGACGTTGCAACACCGCCAGCTCGATATCACCACAGCCGCCCAGCAGGAGGCGCTGCGTTGGCGGGGCCGTGGTGGCGGCTGAGGGCGACATGGCGGCGGGTTTTGGCCGCAGGCTCAGGCTCAGGCTGAGAGGCTCGGAGCCAAGTCCCTGAGCACGCAGATTGGCAATGCGCACATGACTTTCCTCACCCTTGCGCGACCAGTGCGCCAGCAGGCTGAGTCCTTCCAGCGTCAGCGCTGCCGGGGCGTCTTCCGGCCTGCCATGGTAGGCGCGCAAGGCATCAAGACGCACACGCGCTAGCAGATCCTGCGGCTGCCCGGCGGCAAAGCGCCACCAGCTTTCGAACCGCAGTCCCGGCAGCTCCAGATGTAAAGTCTCCGGCCCGGCATCAGGCAGCAGGCGCGCCAGATCGCCATGGCTAGTCACCTGGGCATAGAGCTGACCGGACCAGGCGTTCATGTCGGCAGCGGCTCCTTGCAGGCGCCCGAGGATACGCACTCGCCCACCCGGCTCCGATGCCAGACGGGCGTCGAGGCGTAACTGATGCCGATCCTGATGATTGACCAGCTGCAAATGCTCAATGTCCAGCGCGACAGTGGTTGCGCCGGTAAAGCTGTCGCTCCAATACAGGCGGCTGTCGCTTAGAGCAAAAGACCCATCACGCAGAAAGAACGCCAATGCACCCGGATCCTGACCACCGCTGAGCGCCTGCAAGCCGCTGATTTCGATCTGCCCTTCGGTGGTGCGATGCAGTTCCAGGTCGGCCCCAACCAGGCTCAGGCCCTCAATGCGCGGATGCCGCGCCATCAGGCTGGCCAGGAAATTAAGATCGAGTTGCAGCGCACGGGCACTCAGTTCCGCCTGATCATTGACCCGATCCGTCAGGGTGACATCGGTCAGCGTCAGATGCGGCGACCAGCCATCCAGATGCAGCGTCAGGTCGCGGACGGTGATCTGCATGTCGAGCCAATCGCCCACATACACCGCCAGTTCGTCACGCAGCCCCTCGACCAGGCTGGGCCCCAGTGCCCGCACCAATAACAAAAGCCCGGCCAGCATTAGCAGCAAGATCATCAACACCCGACGCGTATGCAAAACGGCCGTGAGTGCCAGGTGCTTCATGGCGGCGGGTCAGCGGTCAAGGGATCAGGCCCGGCAACACAGGTTGGCTCAGATCAGTACGATATCGTACTGCTCCTGGGTGTAAAGCGCCTCGGCCTGCAAGCGAATCGGACGACCGATAAACTCCTCCAGCTCGGCCAGATAAGCGGATTCTTCATCGAGCAGGCGATCAATCACTTCTTGGGCGGCCAGTACCATCAGGGTTTCCACCTCGAACTGGCGCGACTCGCGCATAATCTCGCGGAAAATTTCATAGCTGGTGGTCTCGGCGGTTTTCATCGAGCCGCGCCCGCCACAGCAAGTGCAGGGTTCACAAAGCACATGCTCCAGGGATTCGCGCGTGCGCTTGCGCGTCATTTCCACCAGGCCCAGGGAGGAGACCTCAGAGATATGCGTCTTGGCATGATCGCGGGCCAGGCATTTCTCCAGTGCACGCAGCACCTGGCGCTTGTGCTCCTCATCAAGCATATCAATAAAGTCGATGATAATAATACCGCCGAGATTGCGCAGCCGCAGTTGCCGGCAGATGGCCTGAGCCGCCTCCAGATTGGTTTTGAAAATGGTCTCTTCGAGGTTGCGATGCCCGACGAAGCCACCGGTGTTGACATCAATGGTGGTCATGGCCTCGGTCTGATCGATCACCAGATGACCGCCGGACTTGAGCTGCGCCTTGCGTTGCAGCGCTTTTTTGATTTCATCCTCGACGCCATAGAGGTCAAACAGCGGCCGTTCGCCGTCGTAGTATTCGATGCGCTCCACCACCTCGGGGATGTATTTCTCACCGAAGGCGCAGGCGAGTTCCAGCGTGGTGCGCGAATCAATGCGCACCCGCTCAACCTGCGGCGTCACCAGATCACGCAGCGCACGCAGCGGCAGCGGCAGATCGTCATGAATGGGGCCAACCTCCGAGTCGGCATCGAAGCGCTCCTGGATGCTTTGCCACAGCTTGACCAAAAAGGCCATATCACGGCATAGCGCCGTCTTGGTGACGGTCTCAGCCGCCGTGCGGGCGATAAAGCCACCGCTGATCTGATGGTCGTCTATGAAGATCTGAATAATGTCGCGCAGCCGCTTGCGTTCCTCCTCGCCGTCGATCTTCTGTGACACCCCAGTGTTGGTCATGCTGGGCATGAACACCAGATAGCGCGAGGCAATGGAAATGCTGGTGGTCAAACGCGCGCCCTTGGTGCCGAGCGGGTCCTTGACCACCTGCACGATAATCTTCTCACCTTCGTGCAGTAGCTCATTGATGTGTTCACCGCGCGGCTCACCATCAATGGTGACAATATCCGAGGCATGCAGAAAGGCCGCGCGCCCCAGACCGATATCGATAAAGGCTGCCTGCATGCCGGGCAGAACCCGACACACCCGTCCACGATAAATATTGCCAACCAGACCGCAGCGATCAGTGCGCTCGATCATGATCTCCTGCACCACACCATTTTCCACCACCGCCACCCGGGTCTCGGGTGGCGTGACGTTGATCAGAATTTCTTCACTCACCAGCATGGCTCCCCAGGACGGATGTCGTTGATGCCGCGCCAGGGCGTCAGGCCCGCACGCGCCAGCAAGCGCCCGGTCTCAAACAGCGGCAGACCGACCACATTGGAATAGCTCCCTTCGATGCGCTCGACAAAGAGCGCGCCAAGTCCCTGAATGCCATAACCACCGGCCTTATCCTGCGGCTCGCCGCTCGCCCAATAGGCGCTGATCTCGTGCGGCTCCAGCGGGCGAAACAGCACCTCAGTGCTGACGGTCACCGTCTGCGGCTCGGACTCCAGCAGCGCCACGCCGGTGATCACCTGATGCCAGCGCCCGGACAAACGCCTGAGCATCTGTGCCGCCTGCTGCGCATCGGCCGGCTTGCCCAGGGGATCATCATCCACCGTAACTAGGGTATCAGCGGCCAGAATCAGCGATGGCGGATGAGCCGCCATGCGCGCTTGCACCGCCTGAGCCTTGGCCAGCGCCAGACGCTGCACATGCTCTAGCGGAGTCTCCCCAGCCAGCGGACGTTCGTCGATATCGGCACTGCATAGTTGACAGTCCAACCCCAGTTGCGCCAGCAAGGCACGGCGACGTGGCGAGGCGGAGGCCAGCACCAGTCTGGATGAGGCGGCTGAAACCGGTGGAAAAACAGACTCTGAGAATGACGGCACAATTCAGCCTCGGTGATAGGGATGCCCTTGGATCAGGGTCCAGGCGCGATACAGTTGTTCAGCCAGAATCACCCGCACCAGCGGATGCGGGAAGGTCAGCGGCGACAGCGACCACCGCCCCTGGGCGCGCGCCAGACACTCAGCCGACAGCCCATCGGCGCCCCCGACCAGCAGCGCCAGATCCTGTCCCGAGGCCAGCCAACCTTTAAGTTCCGCCGCCACAGCCTCGGTTGACCAGGACGCGCCGCCGCCATCCATCGCGATGATCCGCGCCCCCTTGGGCACCGCATGCAGCAGCCGCTCGCCCTCGGTCAGGATCGCCCGCGCGGGATCGGTGCGTTTGGTGCGTGCAACCGGATCGATTTCCACCAGCCGCAGGGCGCATTCACCCGGTAGCCGCTTGGCATACTCGCGAAAGCCTTGTTCGACCCAGGCCGGCATACGGCGTCCGACGCTCAGCAGATGAATGCGCATGACAGCAGTCCGTTCAGTTCAGTCCATTTCGCTCAGAGCGTCAGCTGCAACCCATCCACCAGCAGCCCCGGCAAACAAGCACTCTCCAGCGACCGCCCGCCATAGGTCTGCGCCGACAGCATTAGCGAGGCATCAGCGCCGAGCGCGAGCAGACGCTCGCCTAACAGACCATAGAGACTGTCGTCGAAGCGCATGGGCGCAACCGGCGCGACGATCATGCCATTCTCAACCCAGTAGGTGCCAAAGCGCGTCATGCCAGTGATGCGGCAATAATTGGGGTCGGACCAGTTGCAGTACCAGAGATTGCCGATGAATAAACCGCTGCCCAACCTATTCAGTACCTGATCAGCGGCCAGATCGCCGGTGGCCATGATCAATGATTCAGGAGCGCCGCTGGCGGCATTCACCGGCTGATTGAATTCCTTGCCGGCGCGCGCATCGACCAGCGGCGTACCGGCCTGGCCCTGGTCGATTAGGGTCAGGGTGTCCGGGCGCAAAAAGCCTTCGCTGGTGAAGGCCGGCAGCAGACCGGTACCCTCCGCGCCATGACTTTCACGCAGCACAACGCGAGAATCCAGGCGTTCCTCGCCATCGAGCAGCCGCAACAGCGGCGTTTGCCGGGTGCGCTGACTTTTGAGATCAAATCCGTCCCAGGCCAGCATCTCAATGAGTTCGGCCACTGCCATGGGCGCAAGCCAGGCGCGATAACGCCCTGGTGTCAGCCGTTTCAGCGGCCGGGTCATGATGTCGAGTTCCGCGCGCATGGCCTCAAGACGCTCGCGCACCGGCGTAACATCCCACGCCACCCCGCCATGTGAGCCCTTCACCGCGCAATCAGCGCCGCCATGACAGCTCCAGTCGAAGTGAAAACTGCGACTCACATGCCAGTGGCAATGCCCGACCGAACTGGCCAGCCCGGTGGTCAGCTCACCACTGGCCCAGATGCCGACCAGATCCAACCCTTGGGCGGCAGTCATGATGTCAGTCACCGCCGCGCCGGTTGCGACCAGGGGGACGGTTGGCCAGTGGTCGCTGCGCGTCGCCTCGGTGCTGAACTGAATATAGGGATCCTCGGGCAGATGGCGCAGGCGCAGACGCAGTTGCCGCAGCAAGGCCCGCGCCTGCTCAAAATCCCGTGCCAAATCACCGCTCAGATCGCACTGCGCTTCGGCCTGGCGCCTGTCCTCAATCAATGTGAGATTCAGGCGCGCATGCTGCACCTGCCCGGCCTGGCGGATGCGATTTTGATTCAGGCGCACAAAGTCCGAGTGCTCGGCATTCAGCTCGCAGAACAGGGTCTCGTCCGTGCGAGTTTCGGCGTTGAGTCGTCGGGCAAGCGTGTAGAAGCTGTCGCGCGCGTCTTCCTCGATCTGCTGTGCGCTCATGCGCCACCTCCAAAGACATCGACCTGCCGAAAGCGGCACGGCGGTGAGGCATGGCCGACATACAGGGACTGATTCGGCTCACCCTTGCCGCAGTTGCACAGGCCACGCACTTCCACGGTGTCTGCTGCTCCCACCCCATCAAGACTGCGCCAAAATTCAGCCGAGCACCCCAAATACCCCGGATTGCGCACCAGCTCGCCCAACTCACCGTCGATGATCAAACGTCCCAGCTCGCAGCCAAACTGAAACTTGTTGCGGCTGTCGTCAATCGACCAAGAGCGGTTGGTTTCCATCAGCACGCCGCGCTCCACCCCACCGATCAGCTCGGCCAGGGTCGCCGAACCGGGTTCGAGATTGAGATTGCCCATGCGGTCAATAGGCGGGCGATCCCAACCACTGGCGCGGGCATTAGCGGTGCCCGGCAGCCCGGCACGCGCCTGGGACAGCGCACCGCCGAGCGGTCGCTCCAGCACGCCGTTGCGAATCAGATGCACCCGCTCAGCCAGGGTGCCGTCATCATCGGCCACTACGCTGGCAAGTTCGCCCGGCACACCGGGATCGAAGGTGACATTGAGCAACTCCGAGCCATAGCGATACTGACCGAACATGGCCGGGGTGACAAAGCTGGTGCCGGCGTAATTGCGCTCGTCGCCGAGGATGCGATCCAGCTCCAGCGGATGACCAATGCTCTCGTGAATCTGCAACATCATCTGGCTTGGCATCAGCACCAGATCCAGTGTCTCGGTGGGGCACTCGGGCGCCTCCAGCAACGCCAGGGCTTCCTCGGCGACCTGGGGGGCGGCCTCAACAAAGCCGAGCGCGGCCAGTCGCTCCAAGCCGCCCTGCTGCGGCCAGTCCGCGCCACCGCCGAGCCGCCGCTGGGTTTGATCACCGGCATTGGCCACCGCCAGCAGTCCAGAATGCAAAAACTCCAGATGATGCGCAATCTGCGCCCCGGCGCTGCTGACTAGGAGCTGATCCACACTGTTCCAGCCCAGCCAGGCCGAGCAGTCAAGAATTCGCGGGCTGATCGCCAGGGCCGCATTGGCCTGCTGCAAGAGCGCCAGCTTGTCACTCAGCGGCACCTCACCCCACGGCTCCTCCACCGGCGCGTCATAGGTCGCTTGCAGTGTCGCGCGCGGCAGCAGGGCCGCGTCGAACAGACCATGCTGGTCGTGCGCCAACGCCCAGTCACGCGCCTGACGACCGGCGGCACGCAAGCCGGCGCGACTGAGATCATTGGTGGCCGCATAGCCCAGGCCGGCGCGCGTGACCACGGTCACCATGGCCCCCAGGGAATGGCCCAGCGCTGCCGGTTCCATGACCCCCTGGCGCACTTCCAGGCGATCCCAATGCTCAGCCACCAGGCGCAGGGACCAGTAATCGCACGCTGGCGCCACAGTGGCAAAGACCTTAGCCAAGGCTTGGAGGTCATGGAGCGAATGGAAATTCACGGGTGCGGACATCTTGATTGCTCTTTGCTAAACTTTGCGCTTCGCTGCAGCCGTTTTATCTCCAGTCATCGCCGCAGGCCGCCTGTTATGTCTCAATACCGCTCCAATCGTAACATCACCGAACGCGCCACCGTTGCTGGTCGTGACCTGCTCGAGTTCCTCAAAGCCACCATTGCTGAGGGGAATGTTCGGCGCTTGGTGATACGTAAGGCCAACGGCACGCCGCTGCTGGATATTCCGCTCACCGCCGGCGTCGCCGTCGGTGGTGCCCTGACACTGCTTGCCCCCTTTCTGGCGGCCCTCGGCGCCATCGCCGCGCTCTTTACCAAGGTACAGGTAGACGTGCAGCGCAAGGTCGAGCCACGCCAGGAACGCCCCATCTCCGAGGACTAACCCCCGGACTCACACCCCTTGACCCTTTTAACCCCACTTGACTCGACAGGACTCCACAGAGCACCGATGAAAGCAATCAAACGCACCAAGGAACACCGGATTTACCAGAAGCGCTCCGGGCGCTATGCCGTCACAAACGCACGCAAGCGCCCGATCAACGGCGATGACAAAGCCGCCGTGCTCCTTGCCGAGGGCCTGATCAGCGCGCCCAAGGCCAAGAACCCGGAAGCCGCAGCTGAAGCAGCTGCTGAGTAAAGGCTCACGACTTAAGTTGACGCAGCCACTCGCGATTCGCCCGGGCGATCTCGCGAGTGGCTTGGCCTTTACCATCATTTGCCCGACTCGGCACGGCGCCCGCGCACAATTTCATCCATAATCGCATCAACCGACGACTGCGGCATCCCTTGGTCAAGCGCGCGCTGACGAACTTTTAACAGCAGCTGCCCGAGCTCACTGATTTCGGACGCATCCTCATCCACCCTGCCCGTCTGGCTGAGGACCAATGCCGCGCTGGCCTGATCATCAGCACTCACCGAAGATGCTCCGAGCCGAGTCTCAGGCAGCACCGTAACCACGACCCGCGCCCGCGTCACTTCCGGTAAGGGTTCCAGCAAGTACACCCGGCCGTTTTCATAAATACCTTCGACACTTGTCAACATTCACGACCACCTTGCGATTCTATTGTTTGACAGATTTCATGCGCATGAAAACGCCACTCATACACCAAAAAATCATACCCCAGAAACCCAAATGCTAATCACCTGATCCCACCAGGCGCAGCTGGTAGAATTTTCAGACCCAGTTTCAGAGGGGTAGTCATGACTGAGTACCATGATCGAATCAAGAAGGTTGGCAACAAGTGCAGTGAAATTAGCCAGACAATGTCTGAGCCCCACTACCTGCACGTTGACCTCTATACATACAGCGACGGCCGGCTGAATCTGCGTATCGACGGAAACCTTGACCATGCAGGGATCGAAAAATTGAGCAAGGTCTTTTGTTATCTGCACAAGGTTTTGAAAGATGAGCCTCCATCAACCACCCTGTGACGCCTCCACCCACTTCCACCGCGCGCTGATATCGACACCCCCATAACGTGCCAAATACATCTTCGACTGACGTCCTTCCTTCAGACCCTTCGCCCCTGAAAACACACGCTTTCTTCGTCACCGCCGCCCGGCATCTGGAGACCCTGCTGGCCGAGGAATTACGCGATCTGGGTATTCCAGAGCCGCGCGAAACCCGTGCGGGTGTTACCTTTCAGGGCCGGCTGGCCGATGCCTATCGGGTCTGCCTCTGGTCACGCATCGCCAACCGGGTGCTGCTACCGCTGGGTGATTGGCCGGCGGCCGATCCTGAGGCACTCTATGCCGGGGCCGCCGCCATTGACTGGTCGGCGCATCTCGGCGCGGAACAAAGCCTAGCAATTCATGTTGACAGCGCGCGCTCGACAATTGATCACTCGCATTTCGTCGCCCAACGCATCAAAGATGCGATCGTCGATCAAATCCGTGACCGCAGTGGACAGCGGCCCTCTGTGCAGCGCGTGCAGCCAGATATTCGTCTCTATGGCCGCTTGTTTCGCGATCAGTTGGCACTGAGTCTGGATCTGTCGGGGGATTCCCTGCACCGGCGTGGCTATCGCACCGAGGCCGGGCCGGCAACCATTAAGGAAAACTTGGCGGCGGCCTTGCTGCGCCGTGCTCACTGGACGGAGATTGCCGCTGCCGGAGGCGCCTTGGTCGATCCACTGTGCGGCGCCGGCACCCTGGTGATCGAAGCGGCGCTCATGGCCGCTGACCGGGCGCCAGGACTGCGGCGCAACTACTGGGGATTCACCGCCTGGCGTGGCCATGATCCGCATCTCTGGCAAGCCATGCTGACAGAAGCCGAGCAACGTGCCACCGCCGGCCTGGCGCACCTGGGGCGTCTGTGTGGCTATGACCGCGACAGCGCAGCGATTCGCATCGCGTATGCCAATCTGGAGCGCGCCGGTTTGCAGGGACGCGTACATTTTGAGCGGCGCGAACTCAGCGACTGTCGCCCGTGCGGCGGTACGAGTCAGGGGCTGGTGATTAGCAATCCGCCCTATGGCGAGCGGCTTGGCGCGGGAGAAGATCTTCAGCCCCTGTATCGCACGCTCGGGCACTTGCTGCGCGACCACTTCGAGGGCTGGCAGGGTGCCGTCTTAACCGCTGATCCGAGCCTCGGCAAGTGCATGGGCCTGCGCGCCCATCGCCGTCATCGCCTGTTCAACGGCCCACTCGACTGCCAGTTACTGCATTTCGACATCCACCCTGCGGCCTATGTCGATGAACGTCCGCGTCCGCTGCCACCCGAGCAACGCGGCCCAGGTGCGGAGATGCTGGCCAACCGCCTGCGCAAAAACCACAAAGCCCTGAGCCGCTGGCTCAAACGACACCGCATCGGCTGCTACCGGCTCTATGATGCCGATGTGCCCGAGTACGCCCTGGCCATTGATCTGTACACCTGTCTGGATGACCCGGACCGGGAGCACCCACGCGTGCATGTGCAGGAATATGCGGCCCCGCCTGAGATCGATCCGCGCACCGCCCGGCGGCGCCTGCGCGAAGCCATGGGCGTGATTGGCGAGACGCTGGGTGAACTCTTGGGTGTCAAGCCGGACGACTTGTTTTTTAAGGTGCGGCAACGCCAGCGCGGTACGGCTCAGTATGAAAAGCAGCGTCAGATTGGACGTTGGTTTGAAGTGCAAGAAGCCGGACTACGTCTGCTGGTTAATTTGGAAGACTACCTGGACACCGGGCTCTTTCTTGATCATCGCAACACCCGCGCCCTGCTGGGACAACAGGCCTCCGGGCGGCGCTTTTTGAATTTGTTCGGCTACACCGGTGCAGCGAGCGTACATGCGGCCGCCGGTGGCGCCCAGTCCACACTGACGGTGGATCTCTCACGCACCTATTGCGACTGGGCTGAGCGCAATCTGGCGCTCAATGGGTTCTCAGCACCCCAACATCGGGTCGAACAGGCCGACTGCCTACAATGGCTGGAGCGCCCACGCTGGGAAAAATTCGGGCTGATTTTTCTTGATCCGCCGAGCTTTTCGACCTCCAAACGCATGCGCCACAGTCTGGATATCCAGCGTGATCATGTCGGCCTGATCCAGCAGGCCGCCCGGCTGCTGGAACCGGACGGCGAACTGATTTTTTCCACCAATCTGCGTCGCTTCAAGCTGGACAGCAACGCCTTGCCCGACTGGCACATTGAGGATCTAAACCCCCGCACACTTCCGAATGATTTTAAGCGCAACGCGCGTATTCATCATTGTTGGTGCTTGCGTCAGCGTTCCTGAACACCACATCACAGGGCGCCACACCAGACTCAAATGTGGCAGATTAAGTGTGGCTGCCCGCCGCGATCGTACCGGCTGTAGTACCAGCGGTTTTGTGTTTGCTTTTGAACTTCGCACGCACCAGTAAGGTCACAAGGATGGCGACCAAAGCCACCCCGGCGACGGTTCCCAAGAGCACGGCATTGTCATCGAACCACCCGATGGTCTCGCCGCTCAAAATCAGGAAGCCTCCGAACAGAGCCATCTTCCAGTCTGCATGGATGCCAGCCAGCATTGCTGTCAGCCCGAGCAAAAAGATCATCATGACGCCGTCTGTTTCAGCATTCAGGAAGTGGAGCAAATCCTTCGTGAAGAAATAATGCACCACAATCGCCAGCGCCGCCCAATGCAACACTTGGCGTACCAGGTAAAGAGCACGGGATTTCGGCGTATCACCCGCATGATATTTCCATCCCCCAACAATGGCGACCAGCGCAACGGCGGGAATGAACCAGAGCCACTTGATGACCGCCTCGGTCGGCTCTCGGTCGGTCATGGCTACCAATACGATGGTGGTGATATAGAGAATAATGTACGGCAGTTGATTCAAAAAAAACACCAGCCGCGCTTTTTTCATGGCAGCCTTAATGGTCTCAGCATCAGGTATCGCATCTAATGTTGTCACAGACGTTACTCCTCTTTCGATTCATCTAAAGTCGGGGGATGAGCCAGGACGTGCCGGGCTTTTAATGATGGGTGATCGCCTTGTCGGTGAACAGATAATCCTTCAATTCGCCGTCAAACTTGCTGTCCCGGCGGCGAATCCACTCCAGCAACATGGCTGCATGTTCTTTTTCTTCATCGCGATTGTGCGCCAAAATGCCAGCCAGTTCCTTGTCCTGACAGGCATCAACGCGCTGGTTGTACCAGTCAACCGCCTCAAGCTCCTCCATCAACGACTGAATAGCCCGATGCATATCGCGGGTCTCAGTGCTCAGCTCGTCGATGGGTTCGTGGTAACCTTCGTTTGCCATACAATATCGTCTCCGCTGAATGTTGCTCTCACTTGCAGTTTACATTGTCCGAGTCAGCGGGCTTAAAGACAAGTCAGCCTGCGACTTGCCCCGGGAGCGACATCCTCAATGCTGAGCATTCGCCACCCTCACCGCTGTCAATATCCTAACCCAGCTGCGCCAGTGCAGTGCGGCCCGGCGCTGCCTCGCCCGGTTGCTCGCGCGCAGAAGCATTTGACCGATCCAGACTCGATCCCTACTCTTTATCTATCTGGCTCAGGCATTTTGGCCAACCTGAGCACCGCGCTTCACATCACCGCTCAAGCCACTCATGAAAGACATTGAGATTACCCGACCGCTGCATCTGGACAGTTCTGAAACCGTCGCGCTGGATACACACTCCTTTCTAAACATTCTCAATGTGGTGAACCTGGAGTTATCCTGTCTCGCCGATCTTTGCGGTCTCGAACACGAACTTCAGGACAGCATTCAGTGCATAATGTCAACTGCACACGACCTTTCCGATCCGGATGTGGCTTATCAGCGGATTGCCGGGCTGCATGAGGACATCGCCGCGATCAAACAGCAGGTCGCGGATCTCCTGGCGACCAAACCCGAGATGCGCGACTCAGCTCCAGTGCAGGAGGCGCTGGAAAATCTGGAATCAATTTTTACGATCCTGCACCAGCGCATCAATGACCTCCAGATGCACATGCATGATCGGGGAAACTGGAAAACCTTCAAGATTGCTCAAGTGATTAATGATTTCCAGCAAGTCTTTGGTGCAATTGAAAAAAACAGCAAAGGCCGGTTTCGCATTATCTCCAACATCGCCGCACAACAATCGAAGGACTATTATGTGGACTTTAAGGTTCATAGTACCGAAGATCCCTGGATCAGCATGCCACCGGTGCTGATTGATGTGATCAGGGATCTGTTGGCCAATGCGCGCAAATACACCAAACCTGGTGGGCGCATCAGTGCCGGTGTCTGGAGTGACGAACACCAGTTATGCATTGGCGTGGAGGACTCTGGCTGCGGCATTCCCGAACAGGAAATCGAGTCGGTGATCGATTATGGCCAGCGTGCCTCCAATGTACTGCAGCGCCGTACCATGGGGGGCGGACTCGGACTGACCAAGGCGTATGTTATCTGCAAGCAGTTTGGCGGTCGCTTCTGGATTCGCTCGGAGTTAAATCGCGGCACGCGCATTCGCATGGTCATCCCCAAAGCGCCGCATCAGGCCGGCGATTGCCATGCGCTCTAAGCGCTCCGGGCACATTCCTGAGCAGGCGCCAGGGCCGCTCCCTGGTCACCAGGATACGCCAGACTTTTTTAATTTGTATCACCAAGGGCTGGTCCGCGTTGCCGTGTGCGTCCCTGAAGTGGTCGTCGCCAATCCACACGCCAATGCGGCGGCCAGCCTACGACTGGCAGAGCAGGCTGCCGCACAAGGCGCCCTGGTGGCACTCTTCCCAGAACTGGGACTCTCAGCTTACACCAATGAGGATCTGTTCCAGCAACAGGCACTGCTTGATGCCAGTCTGACCGCGCTTGAGCAAATACGCACGGCGAGCCGTCAGCTCAACACCCTGCTCGTCGTCGGCGTGCCGCTGGCGGTCGATCATCGGCTGTTCAACTGCGCCGTTGCGGTGCACCAGGGGCGGCTGTTGGGCGCTGTGCCCAAGACCTATTTGCCCAATTACCGCGAGTTCTACGAAAAGCGCCAGTTCAGTCCTGCCGCCGCCGCACTGAGCCAAGAGATCCGGCTGCTCGGTGAGTCCGTTCCCTTTGGCAATGATCTGTTGTTCGAGGCGCTCAATCTGCCCGGCTGCGTGCTGCATTTGGAACTGTGCGAAGATCTCTGGACGCCAATTCCGCCCAGCACCTATGCCGCCCTGGCCGGCGCCACGTTGTTACTGAATCTCTCCGCCAGCAATATCACCATCG
Organism: Rhabdochromatium marinum; assembly: GCF_016583795.1. GTDB lineage: Bacteria > Pseudomonadota > Gammaproteobacteria > Chromatiales > Chromatiaceae > Rhabdochromatium > Rhabdochromatium marinum. Next base: position 27,478 of record NZ_NRRS01000016.1, read on the forward strand.
GCAAAGCCGCCGAGCGCCATGCGCTGTGCGCGGCCCAGTCCAGCCAATGTATGGCCGCCTATCTGTACTCCGCCGCCGGCCCAGGTGAATCGACCACCGATCTGGCCTGGGACGGTCATGCGGTCATCTATGAAAATGGCCAACTACTCGCTGAGTCCGCACGTTTCGCTCCCGACGAGCAACTGATTCTGAGTGATGTCGATCTGGAGCAACTCATCGCCGAGCGTCGGCGCCGCGGCAGCTTTGCCGATGCCGCCACCGCCGCAGGTGAGCGTCTGCGTGCACTGCGCCGCATCGGCTTTACCCCCGAGTGGCCAACGGGAGATCTCGGACTCATGCGCCGCGTCGAGCGCTTTCCCTTCGTGCCCGCTGACAGCCACACCCGCGACGAACGCTGTTTCGAAGCCTACAACATCCAGGTGCAGGCACTGGTCAAACGGCTGACGGCCACCGGCATTGAACGCATCGTCATCGGCGTCTCCGGCGGGCTGGACTCCACCCAGGCGCTGCTGGTCGCGGCCCGCGCCATGGATCGGCTCCAGCGACCGCGTACTAACGTCCTGGCCTACACGCTGCCCGGTTTCGCCACCAGCGCAGCCACGCGCGCCAACGCCTGGGCACTGATGCAGGCACTGGGCGTCACCGCCCAGGAAATCGACATCCGTCCCTCCTGCACCCAGATGCTCAAGGATATTGGCCATCCCTTTGCCGCTGGTCAGCCGGTGCATGATGTCACGTTCGAGAACGTACAGGCTGGCGAGCGAACTTCACATCTGTTCCGGCTGGCCAATCATCAGCAAGCCCTGGTTCTCGGCACCGGGGATCTGTCGGAAATCGCGCTGGGCTGGTCCACTTATGGTGTGGGCGATCAGATGTCGCATTACAACGTCAATGCGTCCGTCTCCAAGACACTGATCCAATACCTGATCCGCTGGCTGATTGACAGCAGTCAGTTCGACGCGGCGACCAATCAAGTGCTGCAACGCATTCTGGATACCGAGATTTCCCCCGAACTGGTTCCGCCCGATGCCCAAGGCGGACTGCAACGCACCGAGGACATCATCGGCCCCTACGCCTTGCAGGATTTCAATCTCTACTACATCAGCCGCTATGGGCTTCGACCCAGCAAAGTAGCCTTTCTGGCCTGGCACGCCTGGCATGATCGCGCGCGCGAACCCTGGCCGGACGGTATCCCCGCCGATGCCCGACACGCCTACGACCTCGACACCATTCAGCATTGGCTGGAAGTGTTCCTGACACGCTTTTTCGGCAGCAGTCAGTTCAAACGCAGCTGCATGCCCAATGGCCCCAAAGTCGGCTCCGGTGGATCCCTCTCCCCACGCGGAGACTGGCGCGCACCAAGCGACGCCGTCGCTCATGCCTGGATCGACGAGCTACACCAAAATCTACCAGGCGTCTCTCCTGATGGTGCGTCAGCACCTCCAGTGGGAGTTTGATACCGCGACATCCGGCCGTCAGGACCGGTGGCCGGAGACGGCCGGGACCTCGGGCACCACAGGCACCAGTTTCGGCCGCTTGCGGTCTGCGTTGGAAATCGGGAAGTCGGTGTCGATCAGCGCCGGGATGTCTTTGGCCGGCACCGGCCGGCTGTAGAAATACCCCTGCACTTCGTCGCAGCCCATCGCCGAGAGCTGGTCCATCTGGTCCTCGGTTTCAAAGCCCTCCGCGTTGATCCTGAGGCCCATGGTCCGACCCATGCTAATGGCGGCGCGGATGATCGCCGCGTCCTTCATGTCACTGTTGATGCCGCGCACGAAGCTGCTATCGATCTTCAGCTTGTCGAAGGGGAATTTCTGCAGGTAGCGCAGCGACGAAAAGCCGGTGCCGAAATCGTCCAGCGACAGGCCGATGCCAAACGTCTTCAACAGCAGTACGATATCGAGCACCTTTTCGGTGTCGGAAATCAGCACGCCCTCGGTGACTTCCAAGTCCAGGAGCCTGGGGGGCAGCGTCGTCTCCGATAGGATCCGCGAAACCTTGGCGGCGAGAGCCGGCTCGCGGAACTGCACCGGTGAGATGTTCACCGAGACCTTGATGCCGCTCCATTGCGCGGCGTCCTGGCACGAGCGTGCCAGGATCCACTCGCCGAGCGGGCCGATCAGGCCGCTTTCCTCGGCGACCGAGATGAATTCCGCAGGACCGATGAACCCGCGTTCCGGATGGCGCCAGCGCACCAGCGCCTCGACACCGACGAGCTTGCCGCTCGTCAGGTCGATTTGGGGCTGGTAGTGCATGACGAACTGGACGTTCTCAAGCGCGATGTGCATGTCCCGCTCGATCATGCGCCGAAACTCTTCGTGCTCACGCATCGTTTGGTCGAACAGACGATAGGTGCCGCGGCCGCCGCTTTTGACTTTGCTAAGTGCGACACCGGCATTGACCATGAGCTCGTCGCCGGTGGCTCCATCCTGGGGAAAGACGGCGACACCGATGCTGGTGCCGATATGGAGTTTGTGGCCCCCCGCGACGATTGGGCGAGCGACGGATTCCAGCAACGCCTCCGCAACGCCAATCGCGTAAGTGCGGCTCTCGAGCGCCGGCAGCACGAGACAGAACTCGTCGCCGCTGATCCGCGCCAGGACGTCTTTGCGGCTGCGCCCCGCCATCATCCGCTCCGCTAGGGCGCGCAGGGCTGCGTCACCGATATGGTGGCCGTAGCCGTCGTTGATGTCCTTGAACTTGTCGAGATCGATCATCATCACGCCAACGAGGCCGCCAGTCTGGCGAGCCGTGACGATGGCTTCGCTGAGGCGGCTCTCCAACAAGTGCCGCCTCGGCAGTCCGGTCAGGTCGTCATGGGTCGCCAGAAACGTGACCTGTCTGGCGGTTTCCGTGAGCGCGCGGATCGGCACGACCCTCAGGAAGTAGAACAGCCCAAGACCGCAGCCAAGCGAAACCAGGAACACCAGAACCGTATTGTTGACGAGTTGCGAAACGGATCGCCTGAGAACGAGGGTACCCACTTTCCGGCCGGAATCGAAAATACTGTGACGGGCGACAATGGTACTCAAGCCAAGTTCCTGGTCATCTTCTCCGTGCATGGCGACGATCGCACCGTCGGCGTCCAGCACCCAGGAAACGGCCATCCGATGTCCGTCATGAGCGGCGTGTTTTTGGTCCCAGACCCGCAGCATGTCATTGATGCGCGATGTCTCGAACGTCCACAGTTTCGGATTCTGGCTAACGATGGTGGACAGATTCTGCGACAGGAAGTAGGATTCGGCCCGCAACCCACTCGCCAGATTTGTATAACCAAAGAAGAAGAAGAATGCCGGCACGGCGAGCGTGAGCAGCGTAGCGGCAGTCACGGCGACGACCGTGGTCCCCTTGGCAATGCGTTGGTGAAAATGGGTGATGTTGGGCATGGGGATGCACCGTATTCGGCGGCCTTAGTCGACGGGCTGATGTCCAGAGTTCCGCAGGATTTCCCGCCCCTGCGGCGAGCGCGCGAACGCAATAAAGGCCGTGGTCTCTTCCGGAGCGTCGATCTTGGTAACGAACCGGAAGGTCTTGACGTGCGGATAGGCACCGCGTTTCAGGTCGGCAATGGTCGGTGCCGGCTTGTCAACGCCGACGATGTGCAACCGGCGGCCTTCGGACAGGATCTGGGCCTGGGTCGAGACACCGACCGAGCCGGGCAGCTTCTCCAGATAATCGGCGTTTTGCTGATCGTTGGTGGCAATGAGGAGGCCGTTGCGTTGGTAGGCGGCGTCCACGGCGTCGTCCATGCCGGTGGCAAATTTGCGCAGGAAGCCGATGTCATTCTCGTTCTTCTGGCGCAGGATCAGGCGCACCGGCGTGCCGTTTGGCCAGGTCTCGGTCGCGCCGACGAAGATGTCGGCAAGCGCACCCCCGGAGATCTGTTTCAGGTCGGCGCCTTCGCCGGTCACCAGGACCACCGCAGTCCGCGCGTAGGGCTGGTCAATGGCGCCTGCGGCGCGTTCCTTGTCCTTCAGGTCGCGCGCGGAAACCGACAGGTCGATGGCCCCAGCCAGCACGGCCTTGATGCCACCGGTGCTACCGAGGCTGGGCAGGATCTCCACCTCGACGTGGGGATAGAATGCCGCGAAGGTCTTGGCAAGAAGCCGTATGCCACCGAGCGCGCCACCGGTGCCGCCGATGGTGAGCGTTGCCTCAGCGCCAAGAACCGTAGACATGGACACCATACCGGCAAACGCCGCAGCGGCGATGACAGTCAGGCGTCGAGACAGGCTTCGTTCCGGCATCGTGGCCCCCTCCATAAAGGATAGGAAATCCAAGCCACCCTGAGAATCCCGTATGGGTGTCAACGTGTAGATTATCGGTCGTTGGGAACGAGGTCAACGACGAATATGCACCTGATCCACCGTTGGATCGGCTCAGCCTTGCCGAGCGCGCTCTGGGACGGCTAGACGGCATCACCATACTGCTGACGCGCCAGGAACTCTTCCTCTATATTCGAGACCGAAGCGCAAGCCGGCCAGCCGATCGCCGACATCCGCGAGGTCTCAAACTACGTCGATGCGATGATGTACGGGTTGGAAAGGCTGCAAGAACTTCCACTGTCCCTGCGATTAATCCGCGAGATGCATGCGCGACTGCTGCAAAGCGGACGGCGTGCTGCAGAAACCGCTCCTCTATCTCAGCCTGTTTCTCAAGACACATCGCACGGATTACTATCGACTCCTTCAGGAAGTCCGCGAGCACGGCCATTGGGAAGCCTGGCTCGACTTCTTCCTTGTCGGCGTGGCCGAGACTGCGAACCAGGCATTCGACGCCGCCACACGTATTGTTGATTTATTCAAGGAAGATCGCGAACGCATCACGGCCGCAAGCGAGGCCGCGTCTTCAGCTATCGCATATACCTCACCATTCTTAGCGAGGGCACCGATCCGCTGCCCACCACCACCTGAACAGAGGAAGCCAGGCCGATTGCATCCACCAACCGCACCGAGGCCGGACCAGAAAGCGGCGAGGCGTTCGATCTCCATCGCCTTCGGAGTCCCGCACTCAGAGCAACAGGCGCGAGATGCTCGGCTCGTCGATATCTGCAGGATTGCGCCGAATTGCGGCCAGGGCGGCCTCGACCCCCGTCGCGGCGGTCTCGCCCGACATGCTCGGCACACCGAGATTCTCGGGCCGGGCCGCCACCTCGGGCAGCTGCGGTAGATGGATCCAGCCCGCCCTGATCTTGGTGCCCTCGACCGGCAGGGACAGGTGATGCAACACGCCATACATCAGGTGGTTGCAGCAAAAGGTACCCGCGCTATCTGAAATATCTGCCGGCACCCCAGCCGCGCGCATTGCCTTAACCATCGCCCGGATCGGTAACGTGCTGTAGTAGGCCGCCGGCCCATCCGGCACCGTCATCTCGCCCTGCATAGCCCGGCCCGCGTTGTCGAGTAGACCGTATCGGGTGCCATCGTTGAGGTTCTGCGCGATCCGCTCCACAGTGACCATCGACCGCCCCGGGTACTCGCCAAGCATGACGACGACGTCCGGATGCAACTCGGCGATGGCCTCGCGCACCACATCAATGCAGACGAAGAAGCTGTTAGGGACGATGCGCGATTCCACGCGCGCCTCATCGATCAAACGGCCATGCAGTGCACGCGCGACGCGCTCGGCCGGATTGATCGGGGTGTCTCCATAGGGCTCGAAACCCGTCAGCAGAATCGTGCTCATCGTGTCCGCCTCTCTCGGCCTGATCAACACCACCCTGAGGATCTAGTATGGGTGTCAGCGCGTAGATTATCGGTCGTCGGGAACCAGGTCAACGGCGAACATGCGCCTGATCGACCGCATGCAGAAAATCGATAGCGACCTTGACCCGCACCTCTGGAAGTGCTTGACTCGGTACCGATTTGAGTATCAGGAACGCCCATGAACAGCATTCCAGCCCAAGAGATCAAGCGCTACGGAATCGCAGCCGTGGACGAGGTGCTTCACAACGGCCCGGTACATATCATCAAAAACAATCGCCGGAGCTATGTCGTGCTGACCGAAGCCGCCTATGCCAAACTGCAAGAGGCTCAGCAGGAAGCAGCGAGGGAACGTCTCCGTGCCTCGCTGGCTGATTTCGAGGCCGGTCGAACTCGCCGCTACTCGGATGCAGATTCACTGATGCATGCGCTGGACGCAGACGAAGCATGAGCTTCGCGCTCGTTACGACCCAACCTCGTCGCGATGGATGTTAGCGATGGGCGCCGGATTCTCGCAGCGCTCGGGTGCGCCCACTCGTCCTCTTACTGCGGCAAGGAATTGATGAGCACACCAGTTTCGAGCATCACGTCGAAGGCGATCCGGCCATATCCACGTCGGCAACCGCTACGAGCTGCGGTGGACCGTCCGTCAGTTCATCCGGCGACCGGCGCTTATTTCAGGCGCGCGGCGTGGTACTCGAAGTGGTCTTCGATGAAGCTGGCGATGAAATGGTAGCTGTGGTCGTAGCCTGGCTGCATGCGCAATGTCAGTGCTTGCCCCGCAGTTTCGCAGGCGGTTTGGAAATGGCTCGGCAGCAGCTGACCCTCGTGCAGGAATTCGTCGGCATCGCCTTGGTCAATGAGGATATCGTCGAGACGCGCACCGCCCCGAATCAGACAGGTGGCGTCGTAAGCTTCCCAGGCCGCGCGGTCGTCACCGAGATAGGCGCCGAAACAGCCTGCTCCCCAGGGGCAGTCAACGGGATTGGTGATCGGTGCGAATGCCGATACCGAGCGCCAGGCGTCGGGCTGTTTGAGCGCACAGATCAACGCTCCATGACCGCCCATAGAATGCCCGCTGATCGACCTGACTCCGGCCTGCAGCGGCAGCTCCGCTTCGATCAGGGCGGGCAACTCCGCCGTGACGTAGTCGTACATCCGGTAATGCGGTTTCCAGGGGTCCTGCGTGGCATTGACATAAAAGCCGGCACCCTGGCCGAGATCGTAACGTTCGGGCGCGTCGGCGACAGCGTCACCGCGCGGGCTGGTATCGGCAAACACAATGGCGATGCCGTGGCGCGCCGCAAAACGCTGGAAACCGCCCTTGGTGCGTGCATTGTCGTCGGTACAGGTCAGCCCCGACAACCAGTATAGCGCCGGCACCTTCGCATTCCTTGATTGCGGCGGCAAGTAGACGGAAAAAGTCATCTCGCATTGGCAACTGGAGGACATGTGTGTGTAGCGATTGAGGTAACCGCCACTCTCCTTGATACTTTCGATTTTCTTCATCGCCGATAGCCTAGAACCTGATCACAGACTTGATGCTTTTGCCCTCGTGCATGAGATCGAAGGCAGTATTGATTTCCTCCAGCGGCATGGTATGGGTGACCAGCTTTTCGAGCTCTATCTGTCCATTCATGTACTGATCGACCATCCCCGGCAACTCGGTGCGGCCCTTGACGCCGCCGAAAGCGGTGCCGATCCAGCGCCGGCCGACGACGAGATTGAACGGGCGCGTGCGAATTTCCTCGCCGGCACCGGCCACACCGATGATGCACGAGGTGCCCCAACCCATGTGCGTGCATTCTAGCGCGTCGCGCATGACCTGAACGATACCCGTGCAATCGAAGGAGTAATCGACGCCACCATTGGTCATTTCCTGGATGTATTCCGGAATGGAACCGTCAATCTCGGCGGAATTGACGAAATCGGTGGCGCCGAACTGGCGCGCGATCTCTTCCTTGTCCGGGTTGATATCGATCGCCAGAATGCGCTCAGCTTTCGCCATCACCGCACCCTGGATAACCGACAGGCCGACCGTACCGAGTCCGAAAACCGCCACCGAGGCACCGGCTTCGACTTTCGCGGTATTCAACACCGCGCCGATGCCCGTGGTTACCCCGCAGCCGAGCAGGCAAACCATGTCAAGCGGTGCCTCGGGATTGATTCTGGCGAGAGCGATTTCCGGGACCACCGTGTACTCGGAGAATGTGGAACAGCCCATGTAGTGGTAAATCTCCTTGCCGCCCACCTTAAAACGGCGCGTGCCGTCGGGCATGAATCCGGTCCAGACAGTGCCCGCGATCGACTGGCAAAGGTTATTCTTGTTCGAGCTACAGTAGGGACAGGTCGGTTGCTGGCATTCGGGGATATAAAGCGGAATCACATGGTCGCCCGGCTTCAGGCTGGTAACCCCCGGCCCGCATTCGAGCACCTCGCAGCCACCCTCGTGTCCGAGAATAGCGGGAAAAACACCCTCAGGATCTTCGCCGGACAGCGTAAATGCATCGGTATGACAGACACCGCTGGCATGCACTTTCAACAGCACCTCGCCCTCGCGCGGACCTTCGACTTCGACGTCTTCAATGACAAGGGGTTTTTTCGGTTCCCAGGCGATCGCGGCTCTCGCTTTCATGGAAGCTTCCTCGGATTATTTTGGAATTATTCAAAACGGCAGACTAACTTAGAAAGGATAGATCAACCGAAAGAAACTGACACAGGAACCGCGCCATGGCTCAAACACTGATCCTTCGTCACACGGGTGAGTGCCGCTTTCGGGTCGAACGCCAGTCCGACGGCAAGGCCTCGCCGGCAGTTGAACTCCAGGCGCCCGACGCGGTAGCGGTCCCGGGCCGCCCCGACAGCCACCTGCTGCGGAATCTCGGCTGGTATTTGGAGAAGTTCCTCGACTATCCCTTTCCGCCCAACACCGAACTGGCCGACCGCATCCAGGACGCGCTGACGGCCTGGGGCGAGGACTGCTTCGCGCGCCTGTTCGCCGGCCAGGCCCTGATCTGGTACCACGAGGCGCGCCAGGCGGGGCTCGACCGGCTCACACTCAAGATCGCCAGCGACGACCCGCGCATCCTCGGCTGGCCCTGGGAGGCCTTGCGTGACCCCGATGGGACCACCTTGGCCCATAGCTGCCGCATCGAGCGCCAGGTGAGCGCGCTGCACGACCCCTTGCCGCTGCCCGAGGGATTGCCGACGGACCGGATCAACATCCTGCTGGTCATCGCCCGCCCGTATGGCGACAAGGATGTCGGCTATCACGCCCTGGCGCGCCCGCTGGTCGAGCGGGTCTCGGCGTGTGGTCTGCCGGTACGCATCGAGGTGCTGCGTCCGCCGACCTTCGAGCAGTTGCAACGCCACCTGCATCGCCGCCCTGGCTTCTACCACATCCTGCATTTCGACGGACACGGCGGCTATGGCGAGGCGGCCTACGGCGGCAATGGCGACTGCTTCCGGGGCGTCGAGGGTCGGCTGATCTTCGAGACCCGGGACGGCGCGGACGAGGCCGTCAGCGCCGACAAGCTCGCCCCGTTGCTCAGTGATTACCGCATCCCGATCATGGTGCTCAACGCCTGCCAGTCGGCGCGCATCGACGAGCGCGCCGACGATCCCTTTGCCTCGGTGGCCGCAGCCCTGCTCAAGGCCGGCATCCGCTCGGTGGTGGCCATGGGCTACAACCTCTATGTCAGCGCCGCCCAGCAGTTCGTGCCCGCCTTCTACGATCGACTGATCGAGAGCGGCGAAGTCGCCGAGGCCACCCGCGCCGGACGCCGGGCCATGCTCGCCCAGGATGCGCGTGTCTGCGCCCGTGGGACCTATCCGCTGCGCGACTGGCTGGTGCCGGTGCTCTATCAGCAAGAGGCACTGGTTCTGCCCGTGGCCGAGCTGCGATCCGCCCCCGAGCGCGTGGAGCGCCTGCCCGAGGAGGCGCGCAAGCTCGGCGATTACGGTTTCATCGGCCGCCAGCGTGCCATCCAGGCACTGGAGCGCGCGGTCCTGACCCAGCCCCAGGCGGTGCTGCTGATCCACGGCATGGCCGGGGTGGGCAAGAGCACCCTGGTGATGGGCTATCTGCGCTGGCTGGAGCAGACCCAGGGATTGGGCGACCCGGAGGAAGGCACTCCGTTTGCCGGTATCCTCTGGCTCGGCTTCGAGGACATCCGCAGCGCCGAATTCGTCGTCAATGCCCTGGTCGAGCCACTGTTCGGCCATGCCGCCACCGCCGCGCCTCTGGACCAAAAGCTCCCGGCCCTGACCCAAGCATTGCGCGATACGCCACTGCTTATCGTCTGGGACAACTTCGAGTCCGCCGCCGGCATCCCTGGTACCGAGGTCACCCCCCAGCTCCCGGAGACCGACCGCCAGCAGCTCGGGACGCTGATCCAGGGGTTGCGCGGTGGCAAGAGCCGGCTGCTGCTCACCAGCCGCTCGCGTGAGTCCTGGCTCGCCACCACGGCGGTCTATCGGCTGCCGCTGGGCGGTCTGCAGGGCGAGGAGCGTTGGGAATACTGCAACGCCGTGGTGGCGGACCTGGGGCTCCGACCCAAGCGCGAGGATGCCCACTACGGCGCGCTGATGGATGCGCTCGACGGCCATCCGCTGGCCATGCGCGCGGTGCTGCTGCGTCTGGGTGAGACCTCGGCCGAGACGCTCCTGGCCGAACTCGAGGCCGCCTTCTCTGGCTCGGAGGGGGATGAGAGTACGCGACGCATCTTCGCCGCCCTGGCGCTACTGGACGCGGGCCTGCCGGACGCCTTCGCCCCGCTGCTGCAACTGATCGGGCTGCACCGGCGCTATGTGCACGTCGCCTCCCTGGAGCAGATCGCCGAAGGCGCGGGGACGCCGGTGACGCGCGAGACCCTGAACCCGTGTCTCGCGGCGCTCGAGACCGGCGGTCTGCTGCACCATGAGGGGCAGGGTATCTATCTCATGCACCCGGCCCTGAGTGGCTTTCTCGCCGACCGTCATCCGGCGACGGAGGCGGCGCAACGGGGATTCGTCGATTTCATGGGCGGTTACGCCGATCAGTTAGCCCCAAAGCAACTGCACGAGCAGCGCGGCCACTTCGCCATCCATGGCGTGAGCTTTCACCAGGCGCTGGGACTGGCGAGCGAGCTGGGCATGCAGACCCATGTCTTGGCTCTCACCCAGTCGCTGGCAACCTTCGCCCAGAACCGGCGGGATCTCGCCGCCGCCCGGCAACTCTTCGAGGCGCTGGCGACAGAGTCCGAGAAAGCGGACGATCAGGACGGGTTGGCTGGCGCCTACCACCAGTTGGGGATGATCGCCGAGGAGCAACGCGATTTCGCCAGCGCCGAGGCCTGGTACCGGAAGGCGCTGGCGATCCTCGACCAACAGGGCAACGCGCACGGGACGGCGTCGAGCCACCACCAGTTGGGGATGATCGCCGAGGAGCAACGCGATTTCGCCAGCGCCGAGGCCTGGTACAAGAAGTCGCTGGCGATCCTCGAGCAACAGGGCGACGCGCACGGGGCGGCGGCGAGCTACCACCATTTGGGGGTGATCGCCCAGAAGCAACGCGATTTCGCCAGCGCCGAGGCCTGGTACAAGAAGTCGCTGGCGATCCTCGAGCAACAGGGCGACGCGCACGGGGCGGCGTCGAGCCACCACCAGTTGGGGACCATCGCCCAGGAGCAACGCGATTTCGCCAGCGCCGAGGCCTGGTACAAGAAGTCGCTGGCAATCAAGGAGCAACAGGGCAACGCGCACGGGGCGGCGTTGAGCTACCACCAGTTGGGGAGGATCGCCGAGGAGCAACGCGATTTCGCCAGCGCCGAGGCCTGGTACCGGAAGTCGCTGGCGATCTTCGAGCAACAGGGCAACGCGCACGGGGCGGCGTTGAGCTACCACCAGTTGGGGCGGATCGCCGAGGAGCAACGCGATTTCGCTAGCGCCGAGGCCTGGTACCGGAAGTCGCTGGCGATCGAGGAGCAACAGGGCAACGCGCACGGGGCGGCGTCGAGCTACCACCAGTTGGGGATCGTCGCCCAGAAGCAACGCGATTTCGCCAGCGCCGAGGCCTGGTACCGGAAGTCGCTGGCGATCAAGGAGCAACAGGGCAACGCGCACGGGGCGGCGACGAGCTACCACCAGTTGGGGATCGTCGCCCAGAAGCAACGCGATTTCACCAGCGCCGAGGCCTGGTACCGGAAGTCGCTGGGGATCTTCGAGCAACAGGGCAACGCGCACGGGGCGGCGTTGAGCTACCACCAGTTAGGGATCATCGCCCAGGAGCAACGCGATTTCGCCAGCGCCGAGGCCTGGTACCGAAAGGCGCTGGCGATCAAGGAGCAACAGGGCAACGCGCACGGGGCGGCGTCGAGCTACGGACAACTGGGAAGCCTGGCTCTGGAGCAACGCGATTTCGCCAGCGCTGGCGCCTGGTTCCTCAAGGCCATCGAACGCTTTGCCCAATCCAATGACTCGCATTACCTGGGCATCGCCGTTCGAGATTTCGCCCGCACCCTGCAAGCGGCGGACGCCCCAGTCCAGACCGCCCTTCGGCAAGACTGGCAGGAAGCGGGATTGGATCAACTCATCACACTCGAAGACCTCGAACGCCAACTCAGGGAGCAAAAACCGAATGACTGATCAAGCACTCACCGATGCCCGCATCTCGGGTCTGTTGCGGACCCTCGCCACAGCCGATCCGGATTTCAATGCCTTCGCGCAACGCTATGCGAGCCTCGCCGCGCAGCCGATCCCCGAGGATCAGGCGGCCGCGCTCTCACGCGAGCTGCTGGGTGTGCTGCGCGAGTCGCCCGAGCAGGCGCAGCAGATTGATGCGCTGGCGCGGACCGCCGATCCCCAGCGCTTCGACGGTGGCCTGGCCAGCGTGCCGATACTGCTCGCCATCACCTTTCTGCTGCGCACCCACATCCGCTTCAAGCGCCGCGCCGACGGCAAGTGGGAGTTCGAGATCGAGCACAAACCGGCAGAAAGCAAGCTGCTGACCCAGTTGCTCCAGAAACTCTCCGGTTTGCTGCCGGGTGGCGAGGGCTGAGGCGCTTGCTGCCAAAAAGTAAACCGCAGCCTTACTCAAACAGCAAAAAGGCTCAGCTCCAAATGAAGCTAAGCCTTTGTTTATTGGTGGGCCGTGAAGGATTCGAACCTTCGACCAAGGGATTAAGAGTCCCCTGCTCTACCAGCTGAGCTAACGGCCCGAAGCTTGTTGGGTTTTAACCTAAGCTAAATGGGGTGGACGATGGGAATCGAACCCACGACCACAGGAGCCACAATCCTGTGCTCTACCAACTGAGCTACGTCCACCATTGAATCGTTGTTTTCGAACTTGGCGCGCCCGGCAGGATTCGAACCTGCGACCCACGGCTTAGAAGGCCGTTGCTCTATCCAGCTGAGCTACGGGCGCAAGCTGACCGGGGTTGACCCAGCGAACATGGTCGGGGTAGAGGGATTCGAACCCCCGACATCCTGCTCCCAAAGCAGGCGCGCTACCAGACTGCGCTATACCCCGATGATTTGCGGGCTTGAATGATGACACCTCAAAAATGAAGATGTCAGCGCAAGCAACAAATCTCTAAAACTAAGAGCGGGAATCATACAGATGCCCAGCCACCACGTCAAGAGTCGGAAGCGATTTCCTGTTGCTTGCGCGTCGCTGTTGGATCCACTTCAGGCCTAGTGGTCTTGCTTCGTGTCAGCGGTTTCGATCAGGGCGCGGACCCATGTCTCCATCGCGTTGTTGGCAAGTGGCATGGGTGCCTCAAGGAAGCTCAGCACAAAGCGATCCCCTTGATCGACAACACCAATGGAGCGCGGACGCACAGCCATGACCTGGGGATTCGGCAGATGAGTGCCAAAGCAAAACAGAATATGCTTGGCCGCACGAATATTATCAGCGATCTCGCCACCAGACATGGCGCGGGTATGCTGATAGTGATCGAAGGTTGAAATAAAGCATGCCTTGGGATGCTCGTCCACACAGGATTTCAGATAGTCGATAATATCATCAACATTTTGGTAGCGAATTTCGCTCTTTTTCGCTTCAAGGGTGTAGACAGGATATTTTTCTTGCAGCAAGGTTTGTTTCATTTTAAGTCTTCCACCAGAGTAAATTGGGTTAATAACCAACAGAATAGCTGACTGTAATTGTAGGGATTAGCCTTGGGGCCACAATGAAAATTCGCAATCCCGAGCATGGCCGCCACCAGGTGACGACAGGCCAACAATCTGGCAGAGTACTGCGCAAGTATCCAAGCTGACCCCAAGCTGCGCCATGCACGGCCAGCCACCCCCCAACCGCGAGATCCAAACATGAGCTGGAAAACCGCGCACCGCTCCTTCTATTACCAACATGCACCTGAGCCAGAGGATCTAACTCTGCCTTGGGCCGAAACCGCGCTGCTGTGCATTGACGTGCAAGAATACGGCCTGGTCGAGCATCAGGATGCCACCGAGCGCGCGCGCTGGGCGCCCTTTCATGAGCGCATGCGCGGCACCGTGATCCCGCGCTTGCAAGCGGTGCAACAGCGCTTTCGCGACCACGGCCTTGATGTTATCCATGCCCGCATCGCCTGCCTGCTCAACGATGGCCGCGATCGTTCCCTGAGCCAGAAAATGCCCGGCTGGAATGATTTGCTCATGCCCAAGGATAGCCCAGAGTCGCAGATCATCCCGGAATTGGCACCGGTTGGCGATGAAATCGTCATCACCAAGACTGGCGACAGTGCTCTGACCGGCACCAACCTGCGCTTGGTGCTGACCAACATGGGCATTCGCCACCTGGTGGTCGGTGGTATCTATACCGACCAATGCGTGTCCTCGACGGTGCGCAGTCTGGCCGACGAAAGCTTCAATGTCATTGTGCTTGATGATGGCTGCGCCGCTGGCACCGATGAACTGCACCGTGCCGAGCTGGCGATCATCAATCACATTTACTGCCATGTCATGCAGAGCGCCGAGCTGCTGGCGATGATGGGACTCGACTGAGGAGAGCATCTGATGCCCCACACCATGGCTGCGATAAGAACCATACTCCTACTTGCACTTTGGCTGACCGCCAGCGGCGCGCCCCTTGCTGACAGCCGCATCGAGCTGCAGGACGGCAGTATTATCTCGGGTAAGGTGCTAAGCAGCGATGGCAAGCACTATCGAATTCGCTCTGACACGCTGGGAGTCATTGAACTGGATGCCAGCCAGATTCGCGCCCTCAGCCCTGCCGGGGAGGCACCACGCGGCCCGGCAGCCACCCACCCGGCGGCGACCAGCCAGCAGATCGAATCCCTGCAACAGCAAATCACGCAAAACCAGGGATTGCTCGACATGATCATGGCCCTGCAAAATGACCCCACCATCCGTCAGGCGTTAGCCGACGACGAGCTGCTCAGCGCCATTGCCAGCCGCGATCTGGAACGTCTGCGTCAGCATCCCACCATCCAAAAACTGCTTGAGAATCCGCAGCTGCGCCAAATTATCGAGCAGATGCAGGGACACTGAACAGCCCGCGCACGCGGCTGTGCTAGCATTGGGCCTTATGATGAAACCACGGATGTTGAGAGGCGACTGCGCGCCTGCGCGTCTGGCCACACGGTTGGCGCCAATACCGACTCTGCTGCTGATCGCCGCCGTACTGTTCAGCAGTGGCTGCGCCACCACGTCAACCGGTGTCGCGCCTTTCGGCTCGGTCGGCAAACAGCCCAGCACCCTGCTTGAAGGCGCAAGCTTGGATGAAGCGCGTTCGGTTGCCATGGCCTCGGCACGCAGCAAGGGCTGGACGCTGGCCTCGCCCAGTGCGGATCAGCTGATTCTTGAACGCAGCGTTCTCGCCTCATCCCCACAAGCGCAAGCGCTGGGAACCCTGCCCAATGGACCCGCGCCCCGAGTTCAGGTGCATAGCCAATTCATACCGCTCGATCGCGGTACCCAGGTCACTTTGCAGGCCTTTATCCTGGTCAACCCCGGCACTGAGGCGGCCAAACGCATTGATTACACGAAGGATTACCAGGATGATCTGGCTATTTCACTGAGTGCCCTGCAAAGCGCCTGGCTTGCCACCGAGCACCAACTCGCCTCGCCCGCACCCGTGCCTGCAACAGCAGCGCCACCGGCCCCGGATGATCTGCTGCAACCCCCGACAGAAGCATCTCCGCAGCAACAAGCCATGACTGCAACTGAAGATGCGACTGATGAAGACGCGACTGAAACCGCGTCCGAGGGCTTCGCCGCTGGCGACGATTTTGCCGGCTCGGCCTGGGGTGACGGCTCAGCCTGGAGTGAAGACACCAACCCAAGCCCTGATGCCACCCCTTGGCGCCGCGAGGAGGCCCGTTGGCCCGAGACCACAACTGGTGATTCCTGGAAGCAGGTGCCCGCAGAGGTCACTGCCAGCGCCGGCCTCCCGGCACCCGACCCAACCAATCCGATGCTGGTGCTCGACAGCGCCACCCGCACCGGCACCTGGGCTTATTATGCCGAGCGCTTCGCGCAACAGCTGGGTTGTTCCGTATCCGACCAGGGCGCCAGGCTGTTACAGAAAACCCCGTCGTTTGAACTGCATGAAGTGGGCTGTAACAATGGCGCCAATCAACTGATCAAGTGCCAGGCTGGCGTCTGTCAATCCATACGCCAGCCCCTGCCCTAGCCGCGCAACCGGCCTCATCCTACGAATAAATCAGCATGCTGCGTTTATCCACTGCCGGCCTCCTGTGCATCTTACTGGGCCTGCTGTTGGCTTCAGTTTGGCATCCGCTGCCCGCCCAATCCACAGGATCCTCCACTGAACGGCCCAGCGTCTATCTGGATCAAGCCAATATTCCGCGTGCCAAAGCCCTGGCTCTGGATGCGGCACTGATCAAAGGCTGGCGGGTTGCCGTCAGCGCTCGGGATCACTCCGTCTTCGAGACTCGGGTGCAAGATCCCAATGCCGCCGGTAAATCCACGGCAAAGGCTTCCGTGCTATTGCGCATTCGCGCCGATTTTACCCGCGATGCCAATGGCGTCCGGGTGGCGCTAAGCGCGACGGAAATTCGCTCACCCGGCACCCAAGCCGAGCGCCAGACCGATGTCACCAACAATTATCGCTCCAATTTAAATCACGCCCTCGCCTCACTGCGCACTCAGTGGCAGGATTTTGCCTTGGGTGGCCGTCGCCAGGCGCAAGCCCCGCCCGAGCCCCGTGCGCCAAGCCACTCAGCGGAGCAGTCGCCCAGTCGCCCCGCCAGTCGATCCACCAACCAGCCCCAACAAAACCAGCCGCCACCTCCCGCGCCGACACATCATCGCACCGCACGGCGTCCGCCAGCACCTCCCGCGCCCCCACCCGAGCCGGTGGGGCTCTGGGCTTACGAAGCCGAGCGACTCGCCAGTCGCCATGGCTGCAAAGTATCCGCGCGCGGCTCAATACTCTTTGGCGATCGCGCGAAAAACCGTGCCCAGGATCACGAAGTGCACCGGGTGACTTGCGACAACCGCTCGGCGCTGCTGGTGCGCTGCAACAGCGAGGGTTGCCGGATGGGGCTTCAGTAAGCTTCCAATCAAGTCGGGCTGGCCCAAAATTCTCAATGCCATTGAACAACAGCCCTGGATTTTTTCACCATCACCGAGAAGGCCCAAAACAGCATGCACAACATCAACAGCATCGCTCGCACCACCGCACTGCTTTTGCTGTGCTTCCCATGGCTCGCGCCCGCTCAGACGACGCTTGAATCGCTCAAGGAAGGCGCCGAGAACGCAGTGAAAGCCGTCAGCGACACCACCAGCAACACCGTCAAGGCCGTCGGTCAGGCGGCTGGAACCGCCACCGGTGCGGTTAAGGAGACCATCAATTCCACCCAGCAGAGTTTGGGGGATTCAGCCACGCCCGAGGAAACCCGCGCCAAGCTCGATGCCATGGCCGACAAGACCCTGGAGCGCTTGTTCGCCGACCAACCGAACAGCCGCACATTGTTTGAGCAAAGTGCCGGCTATGCGGTGTTTGACCGACGCGAAGCCAGCTTCTATGTTGTGGCCGGCTACGGGCGCGGTGTCGCCGTGGATCGCGAAACCGACGCGCACACCTACATGAAAATGGCCACGACCGGGGCCGGTCTGAGCTTCGGCTTCGGCGATTTCGCCTCGCAACTGGTGATCCTGTTTGAGAACGAATTTCTGCTCAATCAGTTTATCAGCCAGGGGCTGGATGCCAGCGCTGAAATTGGCACCATGACCGGCGCGGAGAAAGACCAGCTTAGACTGAGCTTCGATAATGGCAAAGCCGTCTTCATCCTGACCGGCAAGGGCTGGAAAATCGGTGCCAAGCTGACCGGGTCGCGCTACTGGCCGGACGACTCACTCAATACCGACTAACGGCGGGGACGTTGCTTATGGATCACCGGCTGAGGTCCAGCGCGCGGCGGCTTTTACATCCTGTTGCCGAGCGCTCACCCAACGGGTGCCGCTGGCGGTGGTCTCACGTTTCCAGAGCGGCGCCTCAGTCTTGAGTGCGTCGATCAGAAATTCACAGGCGCGGAAGGCTTCGGTCCGGTGCAGGCTGCCGACAGCAACCAATACAATGGGCTCTTCGGGGAGCAGGCGACCGGTGCGATGCACCACCAGGGCGGCGCACAGGGACCAACGCTCGCGGGCGCGGTCAAGTAACCGGGCAAGGACAGCTTCAGTCATACCAGGATAGTGTTCCAGCACCATTTCGCTTACGGACTCACCGCCTGACCAGTCGCGCATAATGCCGGTGAAAGACACCAGCGCCCCCAGATGTGACTGTGTCTGGCGCAACTGGCGCAGTTCATGCTCCGGATCGAAGGGATGCGACTGAATGCGTGTCTCGAACATGGATTCCTCAGCAAATTGCGCCATGGAAAGGCGGCAAGTATTGATTGGCGCCGGGCTTGGATCTGCACTAAAGTGATCGCGCCAGAGCGATGTCCTTTCCAAAGCCCGCAATGGTCCTTCAAGTGCCATTATACAAAATGCGACGATGGGATGCTTAATGATCCAAAAGAAAATATGCATGCTCGGTTCCTTTGCTGTGGGCAAAACGAGTTTGGTGCAGCGTTACGTCACTAGTCAATTCTCAGAAAAATACCTGACAACTGTCGGCGTCAAGGTCGATAAAAAAGTCGTGCAGATTGAGGATCAGGAAGTCAAGCTCATGCTATGGGATCTGGCAGGCAACGATGTCTTTTCTCCGCTTAACATGAGCTACCTGAGAGGCATGGCGGGCTATATCCTGGTGATTGATGGCACGCGAATTAAGTCATTTGAAAGCGCATTGACTATTTACCATACTTGCCAACAAAAATATCGGCAGGCTGCGGTACAGGTTGCCGTCAACAAGGTTGATATTCAGGAACAATGGGAAGTCACCGATGCTCACCTGGCCCAACTGCACGATCTCGGTATCGAGATCAACCTGACCAGCGCCAAGACCGCACAGGCGGTGGAGGATATTTTCATAAAATTGGCTCGCGCATGAAGCGCCTCAAATCAATCGATCATTGCCGGGAATGTTAACGATGGATATCGCCGCTCAGGTTTTCGCACATCTGGAAATGGCCGTGATCAAGGTCATCGAGCCCTCGGCCTTTGAGCTGGCCGGCCCTTCGTTTTGGTGGCTGGAGCGGTTTTTCTTTCAAACTAGCCCCAGCAATGCCACGCTTACGCCTCTTGAGACCTCGCCTTTTTTTGATGATTTTCTTGAGCAGTCACAATCAGTGTGGCGCTCACCTGAACAACATTCGCTCACTTCAGGGCCTTGGATCGAAGTTGACGACGCGGGACGGGAGTGGCCGTTTGATGCACAAGCCATCCATGACCATGGACAACGCTTGCTGCTGATTACTCACCTGGGTGCGTCCTATGCCGAGCGGGTCGAGATACTCCAAAGCAGTCGCGAGAGGCTACTCGATAACGAACGACTTGAAGCGGAAGTGTCGCGCCGCACCCAACAACTCAAGGAGCGCGAAGAAGAAGTTGCCAATCGACTGTTGGCCGCCGGCGGTTATCGCGATCAGGAAACTGGCGCCCATGTCAAGCGGATTGGTCTTTACTCTGCGGCCATGGCGAAAGCCTTGGGTTGGCCGCCATTGCGTATCGACGATCTCCGCGTTGCCGCGCCGATGCATGATCTGGGAAAAATCGGTATTCCCGACCGGGTACTCCTCAAACCGGGACGTCTCGATGAGGATGAATTCGAAATCATGAAAACCCATGCCGAACTTGGCGCACGAATACTCAGCGATACCGGGATTCCGATGATCGAGATGGCACGGCATATCGCCTGGTCACATCATGAAAAATGGAATGGCATGGGTTACCCAAGACAATTGCAGCAGGATGAAATTCCCATTGAGGCTCGCATTGTCAGTGTGGTCGATGTGTATGACGCCATGATCCATAAACGTGTCTATAAACAACCGATCGCCGAGAGCGAAACTCTCCACTTTATCCGCACCTCCGCCAACACCCACTTTGATCCACGTATTGTAGAGGCATTTCTCGATATTTATGACACCATCAAAGCCATCAAAGACCGGGTGCAAGAACACGAAAACGATCAGCCATCCCCGTTTTAGATTCGCCGTTTCCCGAACGTGAGCGGGCAAATGAACGCTGATCTTAGCTCCACAACAATGGGTCCACCGCAATGACTGGAGACAATCATTCCCAGCGCCCGAATGATCGGGAAACCATCGGCGACGATTTAACCGAACTCGATGATGCCGGGCGGATGGCGCAGCTGCGTGACATCCTGTTCGGACATGACAAAAGCGATCTTCATCGACGCATCGATCAACTGGAGAGCCGGTTAAGTCATGAAACCTCCGCTCTCACAGAGCACTTTCAGGCGATGGTTGAGGAACTCAAGACCGAAATCACGGACATCAAAAGCGAGTTGCGCCAAAACCAAAACACCCGACAAGCGATCTCAACACTTCTGGAAGAACTCGCAGCGCAGCTGAAAGACCCGTCGTGATGTCGCAACGGATCCCCAATCAAGCGACCGCTGAGGAATTCCAGCGCTTCAAAACGCTGCTGCTGGGCCGGGAACGCAGCGATCTTGAGGCGATCAGCCGACTGCTCCACGATAAAGAAGCCCTGACTGAGACCCTGGCCTCTGTTGTCGCCGAGGCGCTTCAGGAACGGACGGCGCGAGACGCGGATGTCCAGCAGGTGCTTCAGCCGAGCATCGAACAGTCGATCCAGACCTTGATCGAAAGGGATTCCAAGCGTTTTGCCGATGTCTTGTTCCCGGTCATGGGGCCGGCTATCCGCAAGGCTATCAACGCAGCCATCCAGGGGATGTTCAATAACTTAAACCAGCTCATGGAACAGAGCCTGTCGCCACAGTCCTTCCTGTGGCGTATTGAGGCGTGGCGCACCGGAGAACCCTTCGCCAAGATCGCCTTGTTGCGAACCCTGGTGTTTCAGATCGAGCAAATCTTTTTGGTGCATGCGGAAACTGGTCTGCTGATCGGTTATGCCCAGCGAGAAGATGCCATTACCCGCGATCCGGATATGGTCTCCAGCATGCTGACAGCGATTCAGGACTTTGTCGCTGACTCCTTTGCTGTTGGCGATGACGAAAGCCTGAGCGCCATGGCCTACGGCAATCTCAAACTGGTCATCCATAAAGGACCATACGCCGTTCTGGCCTCAGCAATACGGGGCAACCATCCGGATAGCGTCGAGGAGCTGTTGTCCGAAACCATTGAGACGCTCCACCGGCTCCACGGTCGCGAGTTGCGAAGTTTTTCGGGAGACATGGAGCACTTTCCGGACTTCCGCCCCCAGCTCACAGCCTGCCTGATGCAGCAGAGACAGGGCAGAACCGAGCGGCGCAAGCCCTGGCTGGCGATCAGCATCCTGGGACTGGCTGCACTGCTGATCGCCTTGCTCTCCATTGGCTACAACACCCATCAATGGCGACTGCAACGGCAGCAACAAGACGTTATCACGCAACTGAATCAAGCTGCGGGATATGTGGTCATAAACACAAAAAAACAGGATAACGATTGGATCGTCTCCGGGCTGCGGGATCCCCTAGCCCGTGCAGAAGCGACGCTTCTCGACGCAGAGGCCATGGAGGCGACGGCTTATGTCGGTGACTGGCGGCCCTATTTCTCTCTTGATCCTGAAATTGTCAAGAAACGGGCCATGCAGCAATTGAAGATACCCAACACGGTTTCAGTTCAACTCGAAGATCGAGTACTGACACTCACCGGCCGAGCACCAAGCGCATGGATTGATCAACTGCATCATCACAGTGTTCCGGGTATTGACAGGATCGAGACACAAGCCCTCTTGCCAACCAGACCCGCACATTGGCAAGCATGGCAACAGTTGTTGGTGCAATTGCAAGCCGAGCCCGGTTACATCGTCACTGAGAGCGGTGAAGAGCAAGACGGGTATCGTCTTCACGGTTTCAAGGACCCCATCGCCCGGGAGATCGAAGAGATCGCTGGCGATGATATCTACCAACAGCTTGGGGTTCAGGCGACATGGGAAACTTATTACTCCACCGAGCCGGACATCGTCCTCAAACGGGTGACCCAAGCCCTGAACATCCCGGACACCGTCACCCCGCAACTATCTGGTGAACGGCTGGTACTGACCGGCAAGGCCGATCAACGATGGGTCGCCAAAGTGGCCAACTGGCCGCACGCCATCGCAGGAATCAGTGACATTGATGTTTCCGCCGTTGCGCCGCTCGACGCCGACGTGCAGGCCTACGAGAACGCCGTTCGCGCGCTCAATGCCACCAGGTTCTACTTTGCCAGCGCGCAAGCCACCATTGCGCCGGATCGCCCCTTTTTGTCGGCGATCAAGCAGGTTCGCGACCACTACCGCATGTTATCCGTCAAGGCTCCGGCCATCGGCCAAACCTTCCGGATCGGGGTGAGCGGATACACCGACAATCTTGGGGGAGCACAAAGAAATCAGGAGTTGCGACAAGAACGTGCCCAATTCATCCGCGATCAACTCGTCGAGGCGGGTATTCCCAGGGATGCCCTGTTCATCAGCCATGCCCGGGACGTCAATTATCCACTGGACCCTGGAAATCCCTTAACACCGTCAATGAGAAGGGTCGAGCTTCGGGTGCAGACAGCAGAGCCGTAGATGACGCTGGTTGTGGCTGAACGCGAGCCTCGAACATGGGCGCCTCCATTGTGGAGTACGGACCACACCCTCAAATAGGTCGATAGACCCGTGCGCCGCCATGCTGATAACCAGCGAGACCATGCACGCGGTGCCAGACACGCCACTCTACTGCATTTGTCTGAGTCGATAACCGCTGATCGATCCAAGAGGTCCCAACCGATGTCGATTTTTGAGCGCTATCAAGCCAGGTATGAATCATCGCGCGAAGAGGAGATGACGCTGCAAGCGTATCTGGACCTCTGCAAGCGCGACCCGCTCGCCTATGCCGGCGCCGCCGAACGCCTGCTGAGTGCCATTGGCGAGCCGGAGCTGATCGACACCCATGACGATCTGCGCCTGAGCCGGATTTTTCAGAACAAGGTCATCCGCCGCTATCCGGCATTTAAGGACTTCTTCGGCATGGAGGAGTCGATTGAGCAGCTGGTGTCCTACCTGAAGCACGCCGCTCAGGGACTTGAGGAACGCAAGCAGATTCTGTATCTGCTTGGCCCGGTCGGCGGCGGCAAATCATCGCTGGCCGAAAAGCTCAAGGAGCTAATGGAGCAGGCGCCCTTTTATGCCATCAAGGGCTCTCCAGTGTTCGAGTCGCCGCTCAGCCTGTTCTCCCCCGAGGAGGACGGCGCCATTTTGCAGGAAGACTACGGCATTCCCGAGCGTTATCTGCGCACCATTATGTCGCCCTGGGCGGTGAAGCGCTTGCAGGAGTACAACGGCGATATCACCAAGTTCAAAGTGGTCAAGCTATACCCGTCGATGCTCGAACAGGTCGCTATCGCCAAGACCGAGCCGGGGGACGAAAACAATCAGGACATTTCCTCGCTGGTCGGCAAGGTGGATATCCGCAAACTGGAGCACTTCGCGCAACACGATGCCGATGCCTACGCCTATTCGGGTGCCCTGTGCCGCGCCAATCAGGGGCTGATGGAATTCGTCGAGATGTTCAAAGCGCCGATCAAGGTGCTGCATCCCTTGCTCACCGCCACCCAGGAAGGCAATTACAATCCGACGGAGGGACTCTCGGCCCTGCCCTTCCAGGGCATTATCCTCGCCCACAGCAATGAGTCGGAATGGCAGAGCTTCCGCAATAACAAGAACAACGAGGCCTTTCTCGACCGGGTCTATATCGTCAAGGTGCCCTACTGCCTGCGAGTCACGGAAGAAAAGCAGATTTACGACAAACTGCTGCGCAGCAGTTCGCTCAACGAGGCGCCCTGCGCCCCCGGCACTCTGGAGATGATGGCGCGCTTCTCGGTGCTCACCCGGCTGAAGGAACCGGAAAATTCCAGCATCTTCTCCAAGATGCGCATCTATGATGGCGAGAACCTGAAAGACACCGACCCCAAGGCTAAGTCGGTGCAAGAATACCGCGATTATGCCGGTATTGATGAAGGCATGTCGGGCATTTCCACCCGCTTTGCCTTCAAGATTTTGTCGCAGGTGTTTAACTTCGATCAGACCGAGATCGCTGCCAACCCGGTACATCTGCTCTATGTGCTGGAGCGCCAGATTATCCGCGAGCACCTGCAACCGGAAGTCCAAGATCGCTATCTCGGCTTTTTGAAACAATATCTTGCCCCACGCTATGCCGAGTTCATTGGCAAGGAACTGCAAACCGCCTATCTGGAATCCTACGCCGAGTATGGCCAGAACATCTTTGACCGCTATGTCACCTATGCCGATTTCTGGATTCAGGATCAGGAATACCGCGATCCGGATACCGGCGAGATGATGAATCGCGGTGCGCTGAACGAAGAACTGGAAAAAATCGAAAAACCGGCGGGTATTTCCAACCCCAAGGACTTCCGCAACGAGATCGTCAATTTTGTGCTGCGCGCGCGAGCCAACAACAAGGGCTCCAATCCGCGCTGGACCAGCTACGAGAAGCTGCGGGTGGTCATCGAGAAGAAGATGTTCTCCAACACCGAGGAGCTGCTCCCGGTCATCTCCTTTAACACCAAGGCCTCGGTCGACGAGAAGAAAAAACACGAGCAGTTCGTCGATCGCATGGTCGAGAAAGGCTATACACCCAAACAGGTGCGGCTGCTCTCCGAGTGGTATCTGCGGGTCCGCAAGGCCCAATAAACCGGGTCAACCAAGGCTCCCATGGGTTAGCAACCGGCATGTCGCATTTTATTGATCGTCGCAGTTCGTCAAAAAACAAAAGCGCTGTCAATCGCCAGCGTTTCTTGAAGCGCTATAAGGATCAGCTGAAGCGCTCGGTCGCCGATTCGGTCAACCGCCGCAGCATCACCGATATTGAGGGTGGTGAAACCGTCGGCATTCCGGCGAAAGACCTTTCCGAGCCAGTATTCCACCACGGCCCGGGCGGACAGCGCGAGCAGATCCATCCCGGCAACAAGGAGTTTATCGCCGGCGACCGAGTGCCCCGTCCCGAGGGCGGTAGCGGTCAGGGACCAGGGCGCGCCAGCCGTGATGGGCTGGGCGAGGATGACTTTGTCTTCGAGCTCTCGCGCAATGAGTTCTTGGATCTGTTGTTCGACGATCTGGAACTGCCCAATCTGGTGCGCAATCAATTGCTTGGCACCACGGAATTCAAAACCATTCGCGCCGGCTACACCACCCAGGGTGCGCCCAGCAACATTGATGTGGTGCGCTCGCTCAAGGGCGCCATTGCCCGGCGCACCGCACTCGGCGCCCCCTATCGCGGGCGCATCCGCGAGCTGGAACAGGAACTCGCCGCGCGGCTGGCCCAAGGCGCGCCCGAACAGGATCCGCTCGTGCTGGAACTGCGCGCTGAAATCGCACGGCTGAAAACCCGCATCGCCGCCCTGCCCTTCATCGACACCTTCGATCTGCGCTACCAGGCGTTCACCCGCGAGCCGCAGCCGAGCAGCCAGGCGATGATGCTGTGCATCATGGACGTATCAGGCTCGATGGATCAAAACCGCAAAAACCTCGCCAAGCGATTTTTCATCCTGCTGTATCTGTTCTTGCAGCGCAACTACGACACCATCGAAGTGGTCTTTATCCGCCACCACACCATTGCGCAGGAAGTCGATGAACAGGATTTTTTCTATTCCCGCGAAACTGGCGGCACCGTGGTCAGCAGCGCCTTGAACCTGGCGCATGACATCATCACCGAACGCTATGATTCCAGCCAATGGAACATCTATGCCGCACAGGCCTCGGACGGAGATAACTGGGATTCCGACTCCAACCTGTGCCGGGATATTCTGATCAAACAGCTCATGCCCCTGATGCGCTACTTTGCCTATGTCGAAATCACCCCGCGCCAGCACCAAACCCTCTGGTATGCCTATCAAGAGGTCAAACGCGCGTATCCGCATTTCGCCATGGAGGAAATCGCCGGTGCCGAAGATATCTTCCCAGTGTTCCGCGAACTGTTCAAAAAGCAGGAGGCCTAAGCCATGAGCACGGACAGCGCGCATCCGCCCAAGGCGACACCGACCGGGTTTATTTCAACCTCATCGGAATGGAGTTTTCCGCTGCTGGAACGCTTCGATCACGCAATTCGCCGCATTGCCCACAACGACTTTGGCCTCGATACCTACGCCAATCAGATTGAGGTGATTTCCTCAGAGCAGATGATCGACGCCTACTCCTCCGTGGGACTGCCGATCAACTACAACCACTGGTCCTTCGGCAAGCAATTCGTTGCCACTGAGCAAACCTACCGGCGCGGCCAGATGGGACTGGCTTATGAGATCGTGATCAACTCCGATCCCTGCATTGCTTATCTGATGGAGGAAAACACCCTACCGATGCAGGCGCTGGTGATCGCCCATGCCTGCTATGGCCACAATAGTTTCTTCAAGGGCAATTATCTGTTCCGCGCCTGGACCAGTGCCGATGCCATTATTGATTATCTGGTGTTCGCCCGCGCCTATATTGCCGAATGCGAGGAGCGCCATGGCCAGGAAGAGGTCGAACTGCTGCTCGACTCCTGCCATGCGCTGATGAACTATGGCGTGGATCGCTATCAGCGCCCCGCGCCCCTGTCGCTGGCGGAGGAAAAAAAGCGCCAGCAGGAGCGGGAAGCCTATTTGCAGGCTCAAGTCAATGATCTGTGGCGTACTCTGCCCGCCGGCCCCGATCCGGTGGCCGAAGCCGACGAGCGCCGTTTCCCCGCCGAGCCACAGGAAAACCTGCTGTATTTCATCGAAAAAAACGCCCCTCTGCTCGACCCCTGGCAGCGCGAAATCGTGCGCATCGTGCGCAAAATCGGACAATACTTTTACCCTCAGCGCCAGACCCAGGTAATCAATGAAGGCTGGGCCACATTCTGGCATTACACCCTGCTCAATCGTCTCTATGACCAGGGCCTGATCAACGACGGTTTCATGATCGAAATCCTGCAATCACACACCAATGTGATTTATCAGCCGCCGTTCGATTCACCCTATTATTCCGGCATCAACCCCTATGCGCTGGGCTTTGCCATGATGCGCGACATCCGCCGCATCTGTGAACAGCCAACCGCCGAAGATCGCCACTGGTTTCCCGATTTTGCTGGCCAGGACTGGCTGAAAGTGCTTGATTTTGCCATGCGCAACTTCAAAGACGAGAGTTTTATCGCCCAGTACCTGTCGCCCCAACTGATGCGCGACTTTCATCTGTTTGCTGTGCGTGATGATGACCAGGAGGACCATCTGGAAATCACCGCCATTCATGAAGAAGCCGGCTACCGAGCCTTACGGGCCTCGCTGGCCGATCAATACAATCTTGGCAGCCGCGAACCCAATATCCAGGTGCATCGGGTCGAGACCCGGGGGGACCGCTCCATGACACTGCGCCATTTTCGCTACCACCGTCGCCCGCTCGATGACAGTGCTACGGAAGTGTTGCGCCATATCCGCCGGCTGTGGGGCTTTGATGTGCGCCTGGAAGCCGTCGAGGACAGCGGCCGGGTTCAACTTGTGGCTGAAGCTTGAGTCGATTTCCCATCGGGCATCGGCAAGACCTTTTGCTATACTGGCCACGCTGGTATTTTTGCAGTTGCCCTATCCTCAGGAATGCACAGGGCAAGCGCAACGCAAAACGTCTTTCCAATCAACAAAACGGTAAGCGACTAGCTCTGCAATGGCCTCGAATCCGCTGCTTTCCTACACCATCTTGGTGGTCGATGACGAGCCGACCAACACCAAGGTATTGGAAAAAGTCCTGTCGAAAGCAGGCTACACCTCGGTGATGACCACCAATGACTCGCGCGAGACACTTTCACTGGTCGAGCATCATCGCCCCGGCGTGGTTCTACTTGATCTCAACATGCCGAATCTTGACGGTTTTGCTGTCCTCGCACAGCTCCAGGGCAGCTTCCAGAATAACTGCCCGCCAGTGGTTATCCTCACTGCGCAGAGCGATCAGGCCTCCCGCTTGCACGCCCTACAGGGCGGCGCGCGCGACTTCCTGACCAAACCCTTTGACCGCGCCGAACTCCTGGTGCGCATTGAGAACATGCTGACGCTGCGCCAGGCCGAGGAAGAACGCCTGCGCTTTTACTCCCAGTACGACAGCCTGACCGGCCTGCCCAATCGGGATTACTGTATCCGTCTGCTTGAAGACAATTTGGCCAACTGCCAGGACGAGCCGGTGGCCTTCCTGGTGCTGGCGCTGCAACGTTTCAACCGCGTCAACCAGTCCCTGGGCCATGAGGCAGGTGATCGCTTCCTGTGTTCATTTAAAGACCGCATGCTCAGCCTGTTGCCCACCCGCCAGGCCATCATCGGTCGCATCGACGGCACCCGCTTTCTCATCGCCCTGCTGGGGATGGATACCACGCACCTCAACAATCTCGCTGATCAATTACAACATCTGCTTGACGAACTGCATGCGCCTCTGCAAATCGACGAGGTCGATTTTCGCCCCACCGTGCACATTGGGGCTTCCATTTTCCCCAAAGACGGTCGCCACGCGCCTGAGCTGCTCGCGCGCGCCGAGACCGCACTCACCCGCGCCCGCGCCCAGACGGATCTGAGCTATGCCTTTTCTGATGCCACCACTGACGCCCGAGTGCGTGAGCAAATTCAGCTGGAAAGTGAACTCCACCGTGCACTGGAACGCGAGGAATTCTTTCTGGTCTATCAACCCCAGGTTTCCCTGGCGGACGGACGCATCGTTGGCGTCGAAGCGCTGCTGCGCTGGCGCCACCCCAGCCGAGGCGTGGTGCCACCGGATCAGT
The DNA here is from genome assembly GCF_016583795.1 of Rhabdochromatium marinum. Taxonomy (GTDB): domain Bacteria; phylum Pseudomonadota; class Gammaproteobacteria; order Chromatiales; family Chromatiaceae; genus Rhabdochromatium; species Rhabdochromatium marinum. The sequence continues at coordinate 56,488 of NZ_NRRS01000016.1, forward strand.
TCATTCCGCTGCTGGAGGAAACCGGCCTGATTATCCCAGCGGGCGAATGGATTATTGACCAGTCCTGCGCCCAGGCGCGCGACTGGCTGCAACGACTCCCCGACCAAGCCGCGCTGCGTGTAGCCATTAACCTCTCCCCGCGCCAGTTCCAGAGTAACAATCTATTGGAGCAACTCGAAAACGCGCTCAAGCGCTATGCGCTCCCGCCCGCGCAACTCGAACTGGAAGTGACCGAAAGCCTGCTGATCGAGGATTTTCCCGGCACTCATCAACTGCTAACCCAGCTCGGTGACATGGGGCTGCGCATCGCACTGGATGACTTTGGCACCGGCTACAGCGCTCTGACCTACCTGCAAGCCTTCCCTTTCCATGCCATGAAGGTGGATCGCTCCTTTGTCAGCACCGTGGGCAGATCACGCAAGTCCGAGGCCTTGTTGAAAACCATCGTACAAATCGGCAAGAGCCTGGAACTTGAAGTCATCGCCGAGGGCATCGAAACCAAGGAGCAGTATGATTTTCTGCGCCGTCATGACTGTGATTTCGCACAAGGCTTCGGCCTGGCACGACCGCAACCGGCTGCCGAGGTCGAAGCCCTGCTGAGGGAAGGCTATCTGCACCCGATGCTCGGTTCCGGCTAAAGATCGCCGTTGGCTCCGGCGGTAATAATAGACTCGATGTTGTCACGCACCAGCTTGGCCTGCTCCTCAAGTTCCGCTGGCAAGTCCACTTGTTGCATGATTTGATTCAGATCCAAGGTCACCAGCCAGGGCTTGCCATCGTTATCCTGGATGAGCGTAATGCGGCACGGCAGATAGGCGGCAAAGTCCAGATTATGCTTCAACATCTCATGGGCGATACGCGCATCGCAGAACTGAAAAATCTCCATGCGCCCGCTTTCGATCCCCATGGCCTCCAGCTCTTTATACAGCGGCAGCTGTGCCACCAGCTTAAAATTCAGCACATTAGCGCGCAGCTTCATGGAATCGACGGCGTCGTCCATACTGACCCCATCCGCCAACGGCAGTTTAATCACCGACTGCGCGATCGGATCATCGCCCGCCTGCGCCGAATTCAGCACCAGATTCAGCCCCAGGCTCAGGGTCAGTAGCATCGCGACGGTCCCAAGTGACCGCATAAACTTCACTCGCATGATTTTTTTCTCCTGCATCAATGTCTTCTGCATCAGTGCTGTTTCTGCTATATCAGCCAAAATCATAATGTTTTTCAACCGCCTCAGTAATCTCCCAGGTACAGTTCAAACCAGCGGGAAAGGTAATCAAATCGCCCCGGCCAAAGGTCTGTGGCTCGCCACCCTGAGGCGTCACTTGAAAGCGACCGCGCAGAATGTAGCAAGTCTCCGCTTGCTCATACTGCCACTCAAAGGTGGACGGCCTCTTGCGCCAAATCGGCCACTGTTCGACGCCCAAAACCTCCAGCTTAGCCGGCGAGGGTTTGTGTTCGCAGAGAATGTCTTGCTCAGACATGGTGCAACTCCTTTGTTCAACGCATTTTTCTTAAAATCTTTAGTCTTCACCACACCGGTGGAACGCAGCCCCAGACGCCGCCTGGCGGGACCAGTTCCATGTCGGTAACTGACGCCCAGCTGCAGCAAATGGCCAGCCGCTTGGCTGAGCAGCTCCAGGCCCGCAATTGGCAACTCACCACCGCCGAATCCCTAACCGGCGGCTGGATCGCCAAGGTCTGCACCGAGCTGGCTGGCAGCAGCGCCTGGTTCGACGGCGCCTTCGTCACTTACAGCCCCCAAGCCAAGCAATCCATGCTCGGTCTGACGTCAGAGCTCCTGCAAGACGCGGGCATTGTCAGCGAGGCGGTCGCCGCCGCCATGGCCCGTGGCGCACTGCAACGCAGCCAGGCGAGCATCAGCCTCGCTGTCACCGGCCTGGCCGGCCCCGGCGGTGGCACAGCGCTCATCCCGGTTGGCACGGTCTGCTGCGCCTGCATGACGTGCGATCAGCTCGCCCGGAATCAACCGCCGCATGTGACAACCTGGCACTTTCAGGGCGAACGCGACGTCATCCGCCGCCAGACGGTTCATCACAGCCTGCTGCGCCTGTGCGACATCTTGGCATAGCGCCTGCCACAACGCGAGAGACCCGCCGCTGCCAGGGCGGCCTGGCGCACGCCGGCCCAGGAAGCATGCTAGGGGGCATGATGACGAAGCCGGCCGTCTGTGTGATATTCTTAGTGCCAGCACATTCTCAACCACCGCCTCAGCGCACTGCGCGCAGACCGGAGAGACAATGGACGACAACCGCAAAAAAGCCCTGGCCGCCGCACTGGGCCAAATCGAAAAGCAGTTCGGCAAAGGCTCGGTCATGCGCATGGGCGATGCTGGCACCGTGCGCAATATCGATGTCATCTCCACCGGCTCACTGGGCCTGGATGTCGCCTTGGGCATTGGCGGCCTGCCACGCGGCCGGGTGGTTGAAATCTATGGCCCCGAGTCTTCCGGTAAAACCACCCTGACCCTGCATGTGGTGGCCGAGACGCAAAAAACCGGCGGCACCGCCGCTTTTGTCGATGCCGAGCATGCACTTGACCCGCAATACGCTGAAAAGCTCGGCGTCAACATGGAAGAGCTGCTGGTTTCACAGCCCGACACCGGCGAACAGGCGCTGGAGATCACCGATATGCTGGTGCGCTCCAACGCTGTTGATCTGGTGGTGGTGGACTCGGTGGCCGCACTCACACCCAAGGCGGAAATTGAAGGCGAGATGGGCGATTCGCACGTCGGTCTGCAAGCGCGCCTCATGTCCCAGGCATTGCGCAAGCTCACCGCCAATATTAAGCGCTCCAACGCCATCGTCATCTTCATCAACCAGATTCGCATGAAAATCGGCGTCATGTTCGGCAGCCCGGAGACCACCACCGGCGGCAACGCACTCAAGTTTTACTCCTCGGTGCGGCTCGATATCCGCCGCATCGGCTCGCTGAAAAAGGGCGAGGAAATCATCGGCAACGAAACCAAAGTCAAGGTGGTCAAGAACAAGGTCGCCCCGCCCTTCAAGCAGATCACCTTCGACATTCTCTATGGCGAAGGCATCTCGCGCGAAGGCGAGATCATCGACCTGGGCGTGGCTGGCAACATTATTGAAAAATCCGGTGCCTGGTACAGCTACAACGGTCAGCGCATCGGTCAAGGCAAGGACAATGTGCGCAATTTCCTGAAGGAAAATCCGGACATGGCTACCGACATTGATACCAAAATCCGGGCCCAGTTGCTGCCAAGCACGCCAGCAGCCGAGAGTAATGCCGCCGACGCCGAAGCCCCCGCAACGCCAGCGCCCAAAAGCACCAAAGGTAGCCGCGCCAAGGCCGCCAGCGCCAAGAGCACCGCTGCTGACAACGCCGCCACCGAGAGTCCCAGCGAACCGGACAACTAACCAGCATCCCGGTTGCTTAACCCCAGCCTTCTGATCAGCCGTCTGACTTCAGCATCGTGACCTCAGCTCCCGACTCCGCCACGCCGACCGTGGCTGACATTCGCGCGCGCGCTTTGAGCTTGCTAAGTCGCCGCGAGCACAGTCGCTATGAGTTGGAGCGCAAATTACGCGAGCGCGGCCTGCCGGCACCGGAAATTGCCGCCGTGTTGGATGACCTGGAGCACAGCGGCCAACTCCAGGATGCGCGCATGGTCGAGACCTATGTCGCCGAGCGCCTGGCCAAGGGCTTCGGCCCCCTGCGGGTACGTGCCGAACTCCAGGCTCGCGGCATTGAGGACGCACTGATCGACAGCCATCTGCACCTGAACGATGAGCGCTGTTTTGAGCTGCTGTGTCGCGCCGATCAACAACGCCATGGCACACGCCCTTGCACCGCCAACCCGGAGGAGGCTCTGGCCAACCCCCCGGATGATCGCCGCGCTCAGCGCCGGGCACTGGCCCGTCGCGCGCGCTTTTTGGAGTATCGCGGCTTTCCCGCGCACCTCATTGCCCGTCTGCTCAGTCACGACGACACCCTTTCGCCCTGATGACGCCCCGAGATCGCACAAGACGCCCACTATGAACAGCAGTGCCGAACTTCGCCAAGCTTTTCTCGATTATTTCGCCGCGCAGGATCACAGTCTGGTCGCGAGCAGTCCCCTGGTGCCGGGAAACGACCCCACCCTGCTGTTCACCAATGCGGGCATGGTGCAGTTTAAAGACACGTTTCTCGGTCGCGACAAGCGTTCCTACAGCCGGGCCGCCAGTGCCCAGCGCTGCGTGCGCGCTGGCGGCAAGCATAACGACCTGGAAAATGTCGGCTATACCGCCCGCCACCACACCTTTTTCGAGATGCTGGGCAATTTCAGCTTCGGCGACTACTTTAAGCGCGAGGCCATCACCTACGCCTGGGACTTTCTAACCCGGGTGCTGCATCTGCCCCCGGACAAGCTCTGGGTGACCGTCTATACCGAGGATGACGAAGCCGCCGACATTTGGCTGCAAGAACTCAAGATCGATCCAGCCCGCTTCTCGCGCTGCGGCGAGAAAGACAACTTCTGGTCCATGGGCGACACCGGCCCCTGCGGTCCCTGCTCGGAAATCTTCTACGACCATGGCCCGGAGATTCCTGGCGGTCCGCCCGGCACCCCCGAGGCCGATGGCGACCGCTATGTTGAAATCTGGAATCTGGTGTTCATGCAGTACGACCGCGACGCCAGCGGTGAGCTCAGTCCCCTGCCGCATCCCTCGGTCGATACCGGTATGGGACTGGAGCGCCTGGCCGCCGTGGCGCAGGGTGTGCACAGCAATTATGACATCGACCTGTTCCGCAATCTGATTCGCGCCGCCGCCGAGGTGACCGGCTGTACGGATCACAGCAGCAAATCCCTGCGTGTCATTGCCGATCACATCCGCTCCGCAGCCTTTTTGATTGTCGATGGTGTGACCCCCGGCAACGAGGGACGCGGTTATGTCCAACGGCGCATCATCCGCCGCGCCATTCGCCACGGCTATCAACTCGGCCAACAACAGCCGTTTTTTCATCGCTTGGTCGCCCCGCTGGTGGCCGAAATGGGCAGCGCCTACCCGGAGCTGGTCCAAAAACAGGATTACATCAAGCGGGTACTACACACTGAAGAAGAACGCTTCGCCGACACCCTGGAACTGGGCTTGCGCATGTTCGACGACGTCGTTGCCCAAGCCCAGGATGGCCAGATTCCCGGCGAGGCGGTATTCAAGCTCTACGATACTTACGGCTTCCCGGCTGATCTGACCGCCGACATTGCCCGCGAGCGCGGCCTGACACTCGACATGGCTGGCTTTGAAACCGCCATGGCGCAACAAAAGGCACGCGCCCGCGCCGCCAGTCAATTCGGTGGTGGCGACTTCGATCAGCTCGAACTCGAAGGCAAAACCGACTTCACCGGCTACGAGGGGCTGACCGATCAATGCGTCCTGGTTGCGCTGTACCGCGATGGCGAGGAACGCGACAGCCTGGCCGAGGGCGAAAGCGGTCTGGTGATTCTGGATGTGACGCCTTTCTACGCCGAAGCCGGTGGCCAGCTTGGCGACACCGGCGTACTCGAAACCCAGAGCGCACGCTTTGAAGTGCTCGACACTCAGAAGTACGGCGATGGCGTCATCGGCCATCATGGGCGGGTTCTCAGCGGTGAATTGCAGGTCGGCGACAGCATCAGCGCGCAAGTGGACAACGAGCGCCGCTCAGCCACCGCTCTGCACCACTCCGCCACTCATCTGCTGCATGCCGCGCTGCGCAACGTTCTGGGTGAGCATGTGCAGCAGCGCGGGTCCCAGGTCGGCCCCGAGCGGCTGCGCTTTGACTTCTCCCACTTCGAGCCCATCAAGCGCGAGCAACTGCAAAGCATCGAGCACATGGTCAACCGCGAAATCCGCAATAACCACACCGTCGAGACGCGGATTATGGAGCTCGAAGATGCCAAACGCTCCGGTGCCGTCGCCCTGTTCGGCGAAAAGTACGGCGATCAGGTGCGGGTACTGCGCATGGGCGATTTTTCCACTGAGCTGTGCGGCGGCACCCATGTCCGCGCGGTCGGTGATATCGGCCTGTTCAAAATTCTCTCAGAAAGCGGCATTTCCTCCGGCGTGCGCCGCATCGAAGCCGTCGCCGGCGCCCCGGCACTGCACTGGGTGGAAACCGAGGAGGCTCGCTTGCAGCGCATCGCCGAGCTGGTCAAGGGCACGACGCAGGATGTCGATGAGAAAGTCAGCCAACTCGCCGAGCGCGCCCGCCGCCTGGAGAAAGAACTCGAACAGCTCAAGGGCAAGCTCGCCAGCGCCGCCGGCTCCGAACTGGCCGATCAGGCCATTGACATCAATGGCATCAAGGTTCTGGCGGCCAAGCTCGATGGCGTTGATCCCAAAGCCTTGCGCGAGACGCTCGATCAGCTCAAAAACAAGCTCGGCTCCGGCGTGCTGGTACTGGCCACCGAACAGGGCGGCAAGGCCAGCCTAATTGCCGGTGTGACCAAGGATCTGACCGACCGCTTCAAAGCTGGCGATCTGATCAAGGTGGTTGCTGCTGCAGTTGACGGCAAAGGTGGCGGTCGCCCCGACATGGCTCAGGCTGGCGGCAACAACCCTGCCGCCATCCCCGCCTCCCTGGCGCTGGTCGAGCCCTGGGTGCGGGAACGCAGCCACTAACACACACACCCACCCCCCAATACCGCAAACCAACCCATCATCCCCTTCTTCAATGGCATTGATTGTTCAAAAATACGGCGGCACCTCGGTCGGCAGCATTGAGCGCATCCAGCATGTTGCCGCCCGCGTCAAGCAGAGCCGCGACCAGGGGCATCACTTGGTCGTAGTGGTGTCCGCCATGTCCGGCGAGACTGATCGTCTGGTTGGACTGGCCAAGGCGCTTCAGGCCGTGCCTTCACCGCGCGAGCTCGACGTCCTGCTGTCCACCGGCGAGCAGGTCACCATCGCTTTACTGAGCATGGCGCTCGAAGCCAGCGGCTGCCCGGCGCGCTCCTACACCGGCGCCCAAGTCCACATGCTCACCGACAGCGCGCATAACAAAGCCCGTATCCGCGATATCGACGCTGCCCGGGTGCGCGCTGATCTCGACGCCGGTCGCGTGGTGGTGGTGGCCGGCTTTCAGGGCGTCGATGAACAGGGCAACATCACCACCCTCGGGCGCGGCGGCTCGGATACCTCCGCTGTCGCCATGGCCGCCGCACTCAAGGCCGATGAATGCCAGATTTACACCGATGTTGATGGCGTCTATACCACCGACCCGCGCATCGAACCCCAGGCGCGCAAGCTCGAGCGCATCACCTTCGAGGAGATGCTGGAAATGGCCAGCCTCGGCTCCAAGGTGCTGCAAATTCGCGCCGTCGAGTTTGCCGGCAAATACCGTGTGCCCCTGCGCGTCCTCTCCAGCTTCGAGGAAGGCGCCGGCACCCTGATCACTTTCGAGGACGACACTGTGGAAGACGCCCAGATCGCCGGCATTGCCTTCGCCCGCGACGAAGCCAAACTGACCATTCTCGGCGTACCGGATCAGCCCGGCATCGCCCATCGCATCCTTGGCCCAGTGTCTGAGGCCAATATCGAAGTCGATATGATCGTGCAAAACGTCGCCGCCGATCAACGCACCACCGATTTCACCTTCACCGTGCATCGCAACGACTACGATCGGGCTCTGGCCATCCTGCATGACACCTGCGCCGGTCTGAACGCGCGTGAGGTGCTGGGCGATCCGGCCATTGTCAAAATCTCCCTGGTGGGGGTGGGCATGCGCTCCCATGCTGGCATCGCCAGTCGCATGTTCGAAAGCCTCGCCACCGAGGGGATTAACATCCGCATGATCTCCACTTCCGAGATCAAAATCTCCGTGGTCGTTGACGAAAAATATCTCGAACTCGGCGTCCGCTCCCTGCATCGCGCCTTCGGGTTGGACCAGGCCGGTATCCAGCCACCCGTCTGATCCGGAAAAAGTTGTATAGCGGAACTATTGCCCAGGCGTAACAATTGGTAAACTCAACTTGGCGGATCACTGATCGCCAACAGATAACGCGCGATCTCATCTCCAGTTGCATCGCACGCGACTCTCCTCTCGGGCGCTGTCTCTGGAACCGGAAGACATGGATCGCAACGCGAAAAAATGGGATAACAGGGAGACACGACCATGCTGATATTAACCCGTCGGGTCGGGGAAACATTGATGATCGGTGACGAGGTCACAGTCACTGTCTTAGGTGTCAAGGGCAATCAGGTTCGCATCGGCGTCAACGCCCCCAGAGATGTCGCCGTCCATCGCGAAGAAATCTACGAACGCATCCGCCAGGAACAAACGCCTGAAGCTGAACCAGGCCTTAACCATGAGCCATCTGGATTGATGCCAGAGCATTAAATCCCCTCACCAAACCGCGTCCAGAACAGGCTGTGTCATTTTTTCCGTGATTGGAAAAATAACCATCGTTTCATTCTGGACGGGGTTGGATTCCTCTAGGAGCAGGCAAAGCCCCCAATTCGGCGCCAGCGCAAATTTCGCACAACAAAAGCTTCCCACAACGCGGCCCACCTTTGCTACAATAGCGGTTCACCCACCGGAGAGATGGCCGAGTGGCTGAAGGCGCTCCCCTGCTAAGGGAGTATGGGTTAATAGCCCATCGAGGGTTCGAATCCCTCTCTCTCCGCCATTCAGTTTTGCAATTCCCTGTCTATCCTGCCTTTTTTAACGCTCTAAGCGTCGGTATACATTCGAGATTCGAGTATACAAACGCGCATCCAGAGCGACTAATTCAACTGTCTCTGGCACGCACCTTGGTGTGGTACTGCAACTCGGATTGCTCCCGTAGTACCGCCAAACCCGGCGGTCGTCCGCTGCTGGCACTCCTGTGCACTTGCACGCGCGACGAGGTTTTGCGGCACAAAGTCCAAGCTGAGCGTAGCGTCAATGCGTCTGGAACAGAACACCAGGGGTTCCCGCATATTGTAATTGACTTGGGCCAGCGCGAGGGGCCCGAACGATGAATCTGTTCGATATCATTGCTGTTTTGATCTCCCTGTCGGCGGTCTTTAGCTGGGTCAATGCACGGTTTTTGAAGCTGCCAACCGCAATTGGCTTAATGATGCTGGCGCTGGGACTCTCGTTGACACTCCTGCTGCCTCTGCCGTTGAATGAGTACATTGCTGTGGATGCGCGCAAGCTCTTGTCGAGCGTGGACTTTAATGCGACTTTGCTGCACGGTATGCTGAGCTTTCTGCTTTTTGCTGGCGCACTCCATGTCAATATCCACGATTTAGCGCAACACCGCAATTCCATTGCAACGCTGACCACCATCGGCGTCTTACTGGCGACCCTGATGATCGGTCTGATGGCTTATGTGGTTTTTCTGCTCCTTGGGTTCGATGTTCCCTTCCTGTATTGCCTGCTGTTGGGCGCGCTGATTTCCCCCACCGATCCCATCGCTGTACTGGGCGTGCTCAAAAGCGCTGGCGCTTCCAAGAGTCTGGAGACAAAAATCACCGGCGAGTCGTTGTTTAACGACGGCATCGCCGTGGTGCTCTTCATGGTGCTGTTTCACATTACAGTTGGGGGGCAAACGGTCAGCCTCGGCCATGTATTGGCACTCTTTGCGCAGGAAGCCATCGGTGGCGTGCTCTTTGGTCTGATTGTTGGCCAGATAGCCTTGGAAATGCTCAAGCGCATCGACAACTATCAAGTTGGCATGCTGATTACCCTGGCCGTGGCCAGCGGTGGCTATGCATTGGCTGAACATATCCATTTGTCAGCTCCGATTACCGTGGTCATTGCCGGTCTGATGATTGGCAACAAGGGCCGTCGTGGAATTATGTCCGCCAAAACCCAGGAGCATCTGGATGAGTTCTGGGAATTAATTGACGAATCCCTAAATTCCATACTCTTCGTGCTCATCGGTTTGGAAATGCTGGCGCTCACCCTGCACAAGCATTTTCTGCTTGCCGGCGCGCTCATGATCCCACTGGTCTTGCTCGCGCGTGCGCTCAGTGTAGGTATGCCGCTTGGGATCTATCGCGGATTCCGCAATGTCTCGCCCAGTACAGTTGCAGTGCTGACCTGGGGCGGTATTCGGGGCGGCATTTCAGTCGCGCTAGCACTGTCGTTGCCACCGGGCGCGACCCGGGATCTGATCGTCACCGTGACCTATATAATTGTCGTATTTTCCATCATGGTACAGGGACTCACCCTGGCACCGTTGATTCGTGCCTTCAATCAAAGCACCAATCGCGAATTTGGCCGCGCCACACCAGATTCGGATGCCGCCGAAGCAGACACAGCCACCGATGTACCGCAGCATGTGTGACTATAGTGGCCCCCAAAATCAGGACACCAATTTAGGCAACTCCCTGAAAATACTTAACCCAAGTTGCCACCTTGGCTGATTCAGAAAAGGAAATTGAGGCTACAGGCCAGGATAAAGAATGCTGTCTTGAGTTCAAAACCGGCAGCGGTCACGCTGTGGATATGTTTGGGTAGCAATCGTT
>NZ_NRRS01000017.1 GCF_016583795.1 Rhabdochromatium marinum
GGATTGGGGAATGCGTTGGGGGCGGGTACGGTGGTGAAAGTCGGGTGACCGCTGTCTATTTCAACCGAGTTTCGCCCTTCCTGCCAAGGGATTTACCGGATGCCAGGGGCTTTCGGGGCGGTTGCGGCGGGGCAGGGCATCGGAAAGTTGTTCAATTGGATGGAGAAATCATCATCCATCGCGGCGAAAGTGCTGACCACCGCATTCGGGGCAATCGGCGATGCGGGTGGCACGCTGAAAGTGCATTGTGGCCCCGCAATTGACACAGACCAGGGTGCCGGGACCGGTGATTTCACCGCTTTGATAGCGGCGTTCGGCGCGGGCGCGCTCGGCCCACTCGCGCAGTTGCATGCTGGTTTGGTCGGCCACGCTGGTGAAGGCATCCAGCAGGCGGTCCTCGATCAACTTCAGATCAAAGCGCCACCAGGTTTTCAGGTCTTCGCCGGTGTCGGCCAGATAATGCGCGGCATCCTCAATGTCGCGCTCGATGTATTCGGCAATGCGGTTGGCTTCCTCGCGGGTCAGCTCGCCCAGCTCGACCATGTGGTCGCGGGCGGTATTGATCCAGTCGCGCAGCTTGGGCGTGGATTCCTCGGCGGCATCGAGTCGCTCGCGGGTGCGCTTGAGCATGCGCTCATAAGCCTCGACGAGGCGATCAGCGCTGTCGGCTGCCTGTGGCTCGGCTTGGGGGTCGGAACGGTCATCAGACATGAGGATCTCCTGTTGTCTCAGGTGGTTAAGCGCAACGGCTGTGGCTGTGGGGGCGTTTAGCCACGTCGGGCGCGCGGTCGAGGCCGGTTTTGCGTTATCCTGTGCGCCCCAGCTCAATCTTAGGCGAGTTTCGCTCGCCATGCTCCATCATTCGGCCAGTTTATGCACAGCGATTATGACCCTCGGACCATCGAGACCGAGGCCCAGGCGTTTTGGGAAACCCAGCAGTCCTTCCGTGCGGTGGAAGACCCGACGCGTGAGAAATTCTATTGTTTGTCGATGTTTCCCTATCCCAGTGGGCGTTTGCACATGGGACATGTGCGCAATTACACCATCGGCGATGTGATTTCGCGCTATCAGCGCATGCTCGGTAAAAATGTCTTGCAGCCTATGGGCTGGGATGCCTTTGGTCTGCCTGCAGAAAATGCCGCCATTAAACACGGCATTCCGCCCTCGCAATGGACTCGCTCCAATGTCGAGTATATGAAAGCCCAGCTCAAGCAGCTTGGCTTCGGCTACGACTGGACGCGTGAACTGGCCACCTGCGACCCGGACTACTACCGCTGGGAGCAGTGGCTCTTTACCCGATTGGTTGACAAGGGGCTGGCCTATCGCGCCACCGCCATGGTCAACTGGGATCCAATCGATCAGACCGTGCTGGCTAATGAGCAGGTGATCGACGGGCGCGGCTGGCGCTCCGGCGCGCCGATCGAGAAGCGCGAGATCGAGCAATGGTCGGTGCGCATTACTGACTATGCGCAGGAACTGCTCGATTCGCTCGATACGCTCGATGACTGGCCAGAGCAGGTGCGCACGATGCAGCGCAACTGGATCGGGCGCTCCGAGGGCGTGGCCATGACCTTCGGCATTGAGGGGTCTGAGGAGACCCTGGGCATCTATACCACCCGCGCCGATACCCTGATGGGCGTGACCTATGTCGCGGTGGCCGCCGAGCATCCGCTGGCGCGGCGCATGGCCGAGCAGGACAGCGCGCTGGCGGCCTTTATTGAGGAGTGTCGTCAGGGCGGGATCTCCGAGGCCGAGATCGAGACCATGGAGAAGAAGGGTCATCCGCTCGGACTCAATGCGCTGCACCCGGTCAGTGGCGAGTCGGTGCCCATCTATGCGGCGAACTTCGTGCTCATGGGCTATGGCACTGGCGCGGTGATGGCGGTGCCAGGGCATGATCAGCGCGATTGGGAGTTCGCCGAGCGCTATGGCATTCCCAAGCAGCAGGTCATCGTCTCCACCGATGGCACGCCCTGCGGCATTGATCAAGCCGCTTATGTCGAGAAGGGCATTCTGACCAATTCCGGTTCCTTCGATGGTCTGGCCTCGGACGATGCGATTGAGGCCATCGCCGCTTGGCTCGCTGAGCGCGGGCGCGGCGAGAAACGGGTGAATTTTCGCCTGCGCGACTGGGGCGTATCGCGCCAGCGCTACTGGGGCTGTCCGCTGCCGGTTGTGCGCGACGCCGATGGCGCGGTGCGAATCGAAACCGAGTTGCCGGTGCGCCTGCCGGAAGATGTCGTGGTCGATGGCTCGGGCTCGCCGCTGAAAAAAATGCCGGCCTTCTATGAGTTGCCAAACGGCGCGACGCGCGAGACCGATACCTTCGACACCTTCGTTGAGTCGAGCTGGTACTACGCTCGCTACTGCTCGGCCGATTGCGACACTGCCATGCTTGATGAACGCGCCAATTACTGGCTGCCGGTCGATCAGTATGTCGGCGGCATTGAGCATGCGGTGCTGCATCTGCTCTATGCGCGCTTCTTCCATAAGCTGATGCGCGACGAGGGGCTGGTTGCGAGTGATGAGCCGTTCAAGCGGCTGCTTACCCAAGGCATGGTGGTGGCCGAGACCTGGTATCGCGAGGAAGCCGACGGGCGCAAGCACTGGTTTAATCCGGCCGAGGTTCAGGTCACGCGCGATGAGAAGGGCCAGGTCACCAGCGCGGTGCTGGAGGCCGATGGTGAGCCGGTGCATTTCGGCGGCATCGAGAAGATGTCCAAATCCAAGAACAACGGCATCGATCCCGAGCAGCTGATTCAGCGCTACGGGGCCGATACCGTGCGCCTCTATACCATGTTCACCGCCCCGCCCGATCAGTCGCTGGAGTGGAACGATGAGGGCGTGGAGGGCGCAGCGCGCTTTCTCAAACGGCTGTGGACCTTGGCCATGTCCAACGCCGCCGTGCTGCAAGCGATGTCAGCAGAGGCTGGGCCACCTACGGAGCGGCTGGCGGAACCGCTGACGGAGCCGCTGGCTAGCACGCGGCGCGAGCTGCATCGGACGCTGAAAAAGGCGCTGTTCGACTATGAACGCCAGCAGTTCAATACCGTGGTGTCAGGCGGCATGACCATGGTGAATTTGCTGCACAAGCTGGCACTGGACAGCGATGCGGCACGCGCGCTTTTCCGCGAGGGCTTGACCCTGGTGCTGCGTCTGCTGGCGCCCATCGCGCCGCATCTCAGCCATTATCTGTGGCGGGAGTTGGGCTTTGGCGAAGATATTCTCGCCGCCGGCTGGCCCGAGGTGGATGAATCCGCGCTGGAGCAAGACAGCATCGACTATGTGGTGCAGGTCAACGGCAAGGTGCGGGGCAAAATTCAGGTGCCGGCGCAGGCAGAGCGCGACGCGATTCAGGCCGCCGCTCTGGCCAATGAGAACGTCAGCCGCTTTGTGCAGGACAAGACGCTGCGCAAGGTGGTGTTGGTGCCGGGCAAGCTGCTGAATCTGGTGGTTGGCTAGCTGCGATGTTAAGCACTAAGCGCCAATGGCTATGGTCGAGCTTGATCCTGGTGCTCTGGCTCAGTTTCAGTGGCGGCTGCGGCTTTCAGCTGCGCGGCGCTGTGGATATTCCCCAGGAATACACCCCGGTGTTCATTCAGTCCGCTGGTGCGGTCGGCGAGGTGATTGCACAACGCTTGCAGGACAGCGGACTGGCGGTGACCACCTCGCCCCGGCAGGCCGGGCTGGTGCTACGGTTGCTGTCGCAACGGCGTGATTCGCGCATCGTGGCGGTGGATCGTGATGGCAAGGCGCTGGCTTATGAGTTGACCTATACGGTGCGCTTCGATGCGCAGGGGCCAGGCGGGGCCGGGCTGTTGCCAGCGCAATCCCTGCGCGCGGTGCGCACCTTCGACGATAACCCGGATGTGGCGGTGTTGGGCAAGCAGCTCGAATCGGAAATCATCTATCAGGACATGGTCGCCGATGTTGCGGATCGCATTCTGTTGCGTCTGCGTGCCCGACTGGCGCCTTCATCTGCTTCGCAATGAGACTGCGCGCCGATCAGCTTGAGGCTCAGTTGCGCAAAGGGCTGGCGCCGGTCTATCTGGTCTGTGGCGAGGAGCCGCTGCAATTCAAGGAAGCGGTGGATGCGATTCGCGCCCAGGCGCGTGAGCAAGGCTTCAGCGAGCGTCAGGTGCTGGAACATTCCCGCGACTTCGACTGGTCTTCATTGGCCGCCGAGGCTGGCAATCTGTCCCTGTTTGCCGATCGCCGCCTGATCGAATTGCGCCTCGGGGACAAACTTGGCCGCGAGGGGGCCGATGCGATCCGCGCCTATTGCGAGCAGCCGGGCCCGGATGTGCTGTTGCTGATCCAGGCCCCGGGGATGGGCCGCAAGGAACTGAAAACCAAGTGGGCGCAAGTGCTCGATCGCGTCGGAGTCATTCTGGAGCTGCGCCGGCTGCAAGGGCGGGCCTTGGTGACCTGGCTGGATCAGCGTCTGCGCGCTAAGGGCTTTGTGCCTACACCGGAGGTGGCCGTGCTGCTGGCCGAGCGCGTCGAGGGCAATCTGCTGGCGGCTGATCAGGAAGTCAGCAAGCTGGCGCTGTTGCTTGAACCCGGTCCCATCGACCCGGATGCCATGCGCGCGGCGGTGGCCAACAGCGCGCGCTACGATCTGTTCGATCTGACTGGCGCCGCGCTGGCTGGGGATCGTGCCCGTACCCAGCGGATTATTCGTGGTTTGGCCGGGGAGGGCATGGCCGAGCCCCTGGTGCTCTGGGTGCTGACCCGCGAGCTGCGCATGCTCTCTGCGGTCGCCTTTGCGCGCCGGCAACGCCAGGATCTCGGGCCGGTGTTTCAGGCGCATCAGGTCTGGGAGGCGCGCCGCGCGGTGGTCATGCAGGCACTGGAGCGCTATTCGCTGCACTATCTGTGGCGGATGCTGCTGGAATGCGCTGCGGTGGATCTGGCCATTAAGGGGCGCGGTGACGGCGATCCCTGGACCATGCTCGGGCGCATTGCAGATGGCTTGGCGCGCGGGGTGCCACGTCGGAACTGATTTGGCTTCGCTTTACGCAATAGTTTATGGAATTGTATCGGGATAGGCGCATGCAGGAATCCACCATTACTGACATTCAGGCGTACATAAATGAGATCGGCGCAGCGGCGCGTCAGGCGGCGCGGGCGTTGGCGCGGGCGAGTACGGCCGAGAAAAACCAAGCGTTGCTGGCGATGGCCGAGGCGCTGGATGCGGCGCGGGAGCGACTGGCGCAGGCGAATCGGGTTGATCTTGAGGCCGGTGCTGAGAAGGGGTTGGATGCGGCGCTGCTGGACCGTCTGGAGCTGACGCCGGCGCGCATCGACAGCATGATCGAGGGCTTGCGTCAGGTGGCGGCGTTGCCGGATCCCGTGGGGGCTATCACTGATTTGAATTACCGTCCCTCGGGGATTCAGGTTGGGCGCATGCGGGTGCCGCTGGGAGTGGTGGGCATTATTTACGAATCCCGCCCCAATGTGACGGCTGACGCCGCTGCGCTGTGCCTGAAGTCCGGGAATGCCAGTCTGCTGCGCGGTGGCTCCGAGGCGTTTCACTCCAATCAGGCCATTGCCGCCTGCATTCGCGCCGGGTTGGAATCCGCCGGCTTGCCGATGGATGCCGTGCAGGTGATCGCCACCACCGACCGCGCAGCTGTTGGCGCCATGCTCAGCCGGCCGGAATACGTGGATGTCATCATCCCGCGCGGCGGCAAGGGCCTGATCGAGCGCATCAGCCGCGAGGCACGCATGCCGGTGATCAAGCATCTGGACGGCATTTGCCATGTGTATATTGATGAGCAGGCTGATCTTGACAAGGCTGTGGCCATTGCTGTGAATGCCAAGACCCAGCGCTATGGCACCTGCAACACCATGGAGACCTTGCTGGTCGCTGCCAAGGTGGCCGAGTCCATCCTGCCGCGTCTGGCCACCGCCTTGGCCGATCAGGGCGTCGAACTGCGCGGCTGCGCGGACACCTGCCGACTGATCCCCACTGCCAAACCGGCCACCGAAGAAGACTGGGATACCGAATACTTGGCGCCCATCCTGGCGATTCGCATGGTTCCGGACCTGGAGGCTGCCATCGACCACATTGAGCGTCACAGCTCGCGGCATACCGATAGCATTGTCACCGAGGACTACAGCCGCGCGCGGCGGTTCCTGCGCGAGGTAGATTCCAGCTCGGTGATGGTCAATGCCTCGACGCGCTTTGCTGATGGATTCGAGTACGGTCTGGGGGCCGAGATTGGCATCAGCACCGACAAGTTCCACGCGCGCGGCCCGGTGGGGCTCGAAGGGCTGACCAGTCAGAAGTTCATTGTGCTCGGTGATGGCCAGATTCGCCGCTAAATCGCGACTAAATTGCTGCTAACGCCTTGCTTTCATGATCGGCATCTTTGGCGGCACCTTTGATCCCATTCACTTCGGCCATTTACGCCCGGCTTTTGAGGTCTATCAGGCGCTGGGCTTGGATGAGTTGCGGCTGATTCCGCTCAATCAAGCCGTGCATCGTGCGCAGCCGCAAGCCTCCGGTGAGGTGCGGCTGCGGATGCTGGCTGCGGCCCTGGCCGGGCAAGCGGGGTTGGTGGTGGATCGGCGCGAACTGGACCGAGCCGGTCCCTCGCGTACGCTCGACACCCTGCTGTCGCTGCGGGCCGAGTTGGGCGAACAGCGGCCGCTGTGTCTGCTGGTGGGGGGTGATGCTTTCGAGCACTTTGCCGACTGGCATCAGCCGGAGCAGATTCTGAGGCTGGCGCATCTGGTGGTGATGCGCCGTCCTGAGGCCGCCGCGCCCAGCGATCCGCGCGTGCTGGCCATGCTGGCCGAGCGCCAGACCACCGAATCCGCTGCGTTGCACCAAGCGCCCGCCGGTGCGATCTGCTACCAGGATGTGACCCAGCTGGCGATCTCTGCCACCGCGATTCGCGCATCCCTCGCCAGGGGCCAGAGTCCACGCTATTTGTTGCCTGATGCGGTGCTGGAGATTATCCATCTAACCGGGTTGTATACATGAGTAACAGCCCTGCAGAGCCGGGCCTGTTGAAGCGCCCAATGGTGCTGTCGCTGGCCTTGTTGGTGCTGGCGAGCCTGTGGATGCTGTCCGGCATCCTGTCCGCTCCCGTGCCGGATACCCAGGATACCCAGGATACCCAGGATACTCAGGACGCGCAGACAACCGGCGATGCACGGGATTCGCAAGATCCTGCTGCAACACCTCCGGATCTGATGCGCGTACTGGTTCTCGACAGTCAGGCCCAGTCGATTGAGCGTGAACTGGTGGTGCAGGGCCAGCTCGAACCCTGGCGGCAGGTCAGCCTGAGCGCCGAAACCGAGGGGCGGGTGGTTGCATTGCCGGTGGACAAGGGCGCCTGGGTTGAGGCCGGGACACCGCTAGTGCAGCTGGCCGAGGATGACCGGCCGGCGCAACTGGCTCGTGCTCAGGCGGAGGTGGCGGCGCGCGCGCTAGAGCTCTCGGCCGCTGAAACCCTGGGGCTGAAAGGCATGCAGGCGCGCACCCAGATTAAGACCGCCCAAGCAGCATTGGCCAGTGCCCGTGCCGAGCTGGCGCGGCTGGAGCTGGACATTGAGCGACTGGTGCTGCGTGCGCCCTTTGCTGGCGTGGTCGAAAGTCGTGCGGTCGAGCTGGGCAGCCTGGTGCAGCGCGGTGATCGCGTGCTGGAGTTGATCGACAATGCCCGGCTCAAAGCCGTGGCGCAGGTTCCCCAGCAACGCATCGGCGCGCTGGCACTAGATCAACCGGTACGCATCGAATTGCTCGACGGCACTCAGGCCGAGGGGCGACTCAGCTATCTATCCCGGGTCGCCGATCCTCAGACGCGCAGCTTTCGGGTTGAGGCTGAGATCCCCAATCCGGAGCAACAGCTTGTCGGCGGCGTCAGTGCCGAAGTGCGTATTCGCCTCGGTACAGCACACGGCCATTTTCTCTCTCCAGCGGCGTTGACACTCAACGATCAGGGTGACATGGGCGTGCAGAGCGTCGATGCGCAGGATCGCGTGGCCTTTTATCCCATCCAGCTGCTGCGCAGCGAGTTGGATGGGGTTTGGGTGTCCGGTCTGCCCGCCCAGGTGCGCATTATTACCCGTGGTCAGGGCTTTGTCAGCGAGGGCGAGCGGGTCAGCCCGGTGCGCGCCGCGGCCCCCTGATGGATTCGCTGATTGAACTGGCCTTTGCCCGCAGCCGCACGGTGCTGTTGACGCTGGCCTTTATTCTGGCGGCCGGCATGGTCGCCTACCAGGCCATCCCCAAGGAGGCTGAGCCAGACGTCACGGTGCCGATCATTTTTGTCTCCATGACGCACGAAGGGATCGCGCCCGAGGATGCCGAGCGCCTGCTGGCGCGGCCCATGGAAAAGGAATTGCAGCGTATCGAGGGCGTCAAGGAGATGACCAGCACGGCGGCTGAAGGACATGCTTCGGTGATGCTTGAATTTCTGGCGGGCTTCGACAGTCGCAAGGCGCTGGCCGATGTGCGCGAGCGGGTGGACATTGCCAGGACGGAGCTGCCGGCATCCAGTGATGAGCCCCGCGTGCAGGAGGTCAATGTCGCCCTGTTCCCGGTGTTGACGGTGGCGCTGTCAGGCCCCTTGCCGGAACGCGGGCTGCTGCGCATTGCGCGCGATCTGAAAGACCGCATCGAAGCCCTGACCGGGGTGCTGGAGGTCGAGATCGGCGGCGACCGCGAAGAACTGCTGGAGTTGATTGTCGATCCCGGCGTGATGCAGACCTATCACGTCAGCTATGCCGAGCTGTTTGATCTGATCAGCAGCAATAATCGCCTGGTCGCCGCTGGCGCGGTGGAGACGGGCGCCGGGCGTCTGGTGCTCAAGGTGCCGGGGGTGGTGGAGGATTTCACCGATATGCTGGCGATGCCAGTCAAGGTGACGGATGGCCGGGTGGTGACCTTCGGCGATGTGGCTGAGGTGCGACGCGGTTTCAAAGACCCGCAGGGCTTTGCGCGGGTGGGTGGTCAGCCGGCGGTGACCCTGGAGGTCAAGAAGCGGGTGGGCGCCAATATTATCGACACCATCGCGGCGGTGCGCGCCATCGTGGCCGAAGAAGGCACCAACTGGCCGCCGAGTCTTCAAGTCGCCTTTATGCAGGATAAGTCGGATCGCATCCGCGACATGTTGGGCGATCTGCAAAATAATGTGCTCTCGGCCATCCTGCTGGTGATGATTGTCATCATTGCCGCTCTGGGGCCGCGCTCGGCGCTGTTGGTGGGGCTGGCCATTCCGGCTTCCTTTCTGGCGACCCTGTTGGTGCTGCATGCCATGGGCTACACGCTCAATATTGTGGTGCTGTTCAGCCTGATCCTGGTAGTCGGCATGCTGGTCGATGGTGCCATTGTGATCACCGAGCTGGCCGACCGGCGCCTGGCCGAGGGGCAGGCGCCACGCGACGCCTATGCGGGGGCCGCCAAGCGCATGGCCTGGCCGGTCACCGCCTCGACGCTGACCACGCTGGCGGTCTTTTTCCCGCTGCTGTTCTGGCCCGGTCTGGTGGGCGAGTTCATGAAGTACCTGCCGATCACGGTGCTGATTGCACTCTCGGCCTCCCTGGCCATGGCGCTGCTGTTTTTGCCCGTGCTCGGCTGGGTGCTCAGTGGTCAAGGCGCGCGCGGCGTGGTGCACACTTCCGCCACCACGCCTGGCGTGCGCATCTATCTGCACCTGCTTGAGCGCCTGCTGCATCATCCTGGCAAGACCTTGTTGCTGGCGGTTGTGGGGCTGGTGGCTTCCTATGTCGCCTATGCTAGCTTGGGTCAGGGGGTTGAGTTCTTCCCCGAGGTTGAGCCGGAATTCGCTCTGGTGCAGGTGCATGCCCGGGGCGATCTGTCCATTCAGGAGAAAGATCACATCCTGCGTCAGGTCGAAACCCGCATTCTCGACCGCCCGGAGTTTGCGGCCGTCTATGCGCGCTCCTATCACCGCAGCGGTGGCGGCATGACTTCGGCGGCTGAGGATGTAATCGGCACCATACAGCTTGAGTTCATCGACTGGTTTCGACGCCGCCCGGCAGATGAGATTCTGGCTGACATCCGCACGCGTACTGCGAGCCTGCCCGGCGTTCGGATCGAAACCCGCAAGGCTGAAGGTGGCCCGTCCGAGGGTAAGCCCATACAGATCGAACTGAGTGCGCGCGACAATGCCCTGATCGCCCCGGCGGTGGTGCGGGTGCGCGCGCTCATGGAGCAGCTGGGTGGCTTTGCCGATGTCGAGGATGATCGCCCGCTGCCGGGCATTGAATGGCGGCTGATGGTCAATCGCGAACGCGCCGCCCGCTATGGTGCCAATATCGCAGTGCTCGGTAACGCGGTGCAACTGCTGACTCAGGGGATTCTGCTCTCCGAATACCGCCCGGATGATACGGATGAGGAAATCGACATCCGGGTGCGCTTTCCGGATCAGGATCGCACACTTGATCAACTCGACACCCTGACGGTGCCGAGCGTTGCTGGTCCGGTGCCCATTAGCCATTTCGTGACCCTGACCCCGGCGCCCAAGGTCGGCACTCTGCATCGGGTCGATGCCCGTCGGGCGCTGACCATTCAGGCCGATGTCGCGCCCGGATTTCTGGTGGACAGTCAGTTGCAACGCCTGCGCGAAGCTCTGAGCGACATCGATCCGCCAGCCGGCCTGGAGATTCGCTTCAAAGGGGAGGATGCCGATCAGCGCGAGGCAGCGACCTTCCTGACCCGGGCCTTTATCAGCGCCATTTTTCTGATGGCATTGATTCTGGTCACGCAGTTCAACAGTCTGTATCAGGCGCTGTTGGTGCTCTCGGCGATTGTGTTCTCAACCGCCGGAGTGCTGCTGGGATTGCTGATCACAGCCCGCCCCTTCGGCATTGTCATGGTGGGGTTGGGGTTGATTGCCCTGGCCGGCATTGTGGTTAACAACAATATCGTGCTGATCGATACCTACAACCGCCTGCGTCGCGAGTATTCTGACCCGATCAGCGCCGCGCTCGAAACCGGCCGCCGCCGGTTGCGCCCGGTGTTTCTCACCGCCTTCACCACCTTGCTCGGCCTGATGCCCATGGTGCTGGCGATGAACATCGACCTGATCGGTCGCAGTATTCGATTTGGCGCACCATCAACGCAATGGTGGACACAACTGGCCAGCGCCATCGTCGGTGGCCTGAGTGTTGCAACCCTGCTGACCTTGATTCTGACTCCCTGCCTGCTGGTGTTGGGTGATAATATTACACAGCATATTCGGCAGCGCTGGCCGAAGGGCTTGCTTCATCATGCGTCATCATAACGATCGGTGGCGGGCGACTCTGGAAACCGCACTATGCGACTTCAGGCGCGGGCCAGTACATACACACCAACAATAATAATCCCGACCCCGGCGACTTTCCCAACATTCATTGATTCTCCCAGCCAGGCCCAGGCGGCCAGGGCGTTGACCACATAGCCAAGGGATAACATCGGATAGGCGATGCTGACGTCCACTCTTGAGAGCGCCAGCAGCCAGACCACTACACTGATGCCGTAGCAGATCAGTCCAAACCACAACCAGGGCTGCGCGGCCAGTTGCAGCGCGGCCGGCAGGGCATTGGAGAGTTCCAGCGCGATCTCGCCGCCATTGCGCACGCTGGCTTTGAGCGCCAGTTGTGCGATGGCATTGAGCAGAACGCCGGTTAAAACAAGGATAAAGGCTGTTAGGTTCACGCGGATCGCTGAGGATGAGAAACCGGAAAGTCATCCATCATAGCAGCCCGCCCGCAGTCCAGCCTATTTGTCTAACCTATCTTGAGCACCTATTCAAAGCGCGGCAAAAACCCGGATAATCATAGCCTGATAGACTGACGACTGTTCCTAAAAATCTGAACAAAATTGCTTATGCAGCTTTTAGGCACTTCGCTCTCCGTTGATAACACCCTTGCGGGCGAGCAACTGGAGTCCTGGTTAAGCAGTCCCAACCGAACGGCCGGTCCACACCGGCAACATAGGCGGTTTCAGCCGTCGAAACCCAGCTTAAGCCGTAAAAATTGCCTCGGCGTTCATCCTGAACAGAGAACAACTTTGCGATTCGACTTCGATCTCGACCATGGAACGCGAAACCTTCGCGCTTGTAGATAACCTATCTACTGTAGGAAACTTTGATGAAAAACGAAGAAAAAATCAAGAACTGTTTTTTGCTCCTGCCCAGCAAGAAGGAAACCTATCTGCATGGAACCCGACAGCCGCCCAGAAATCAATCGTATCGAAGCTCTGCATGCCGTGCTCGAATCCGGCTCGGTCAAAAAAGCCCAGCGCATGCTCAATGCCCTGCATCCGGCCGAGATCGCGCATGTGATCGAATCTCTGCCGCCGCCGCAACGGCAGATTATTTGGGAACTGGTGGATCCGAACATCGAGGGCGAGGCGC
Source organism: Rhabdochromatium marinum (assembly GCF_016583795.1). Taxonomy (GTDB): domain Bacteria; phylum Pseudomonadota; class Gammaproteobacteria; order Chromatiales; family Chromatiaceae; genus Rhabdochromatium; species Rhabdochromatium marinum. The sequence goes on from NZ_NRRS01000017.1 coordinate 12,378, forward strand.
TGCTCTATCTGCACGACGATGTGCGCGACGACATTCTGAGTCGCATGAGTTCGGATCGCATTTTGGCCGCCGCCGAGGGACTCGACTCCGATGACCTGGCGGCGCTGATTCGTGATCTGCCCAGCACCATCACCTGGGAAGTGCTCAACAGCCTGGATCAGCAGCGCCGGGACCGCCTGGAAAGCACCCTGGCCTATCCGGAAGACAGTGCCGGCGCCCTGGTCAACAGTGACACTGTCAGCGTGCGCCCCGAGGTGACCCTGGATGTGGTGATGCGCTTTTTGCGCCGCTACAAGGACGGACTGCCGAATCTGACCGACAATCTCATCGTGGTCAACCGGGCCGGCAACTATCTCGGGGTGATCTATTTAAGCGACCTGCTCACCAATGATCTCGATGATTCGGTGGCCGAGGTGATGACCCTGGATGTGCAGCCGATTCTGGCCACGCTCAGCGCGCGTGAAGTGGCCAAACGCTTCGAGGCGCATGATCTGGTCTCGGCGCCGGTTATTGACGAAAACGGTCAGGTACTCGGGCGCATCACCGTGGACGATGTGATGGACCTGATCCGCGAGGAGGCCGAGCATCAGTTCATGGGGCAGGCGGGTTTGAGTGAAACCGCCGATATGTTTGCGCCGGTACTGCTCAGCGCGCGGCGCCGGGCGCTGTGGCTGGGGGTGAACCTGCTCACCGCTTTTCTGGCCGCCTGGGTCATCGGGCGCTTCGAGGCCACCATTCAGCAGGTGGTGGCTCTGGCGGTGCTGATGCCAGTGGTAGCCAGTATGGGCGGGATTGCCGGCACCCAGACCTTGACCTTGGCCATTCGTGGCATCGCATTGGGTCAGCTGTCGGTGAAAAACATCCGCTGGCTGCTGGGGAAGGAAATGGCGGTGGCGGTGCTCAACAGCCTGGTGTGGTCGCTGGTGGTGGGTGTGATTGCCCTGCTGTGGTTCGGCAATCGCGACATTGCCTATATTATCGCCACAGCCATCGCCATCAATCTGCTCGCCGCCACCTTCACCGGCGCGCTGCTGCCACTGCTGTTAAACCGCTTGGGGATCGATCCGGCGCTGGCTGGCGGGGTTATTCTGACTACGGTCACCGATGTGGTGGGCTTTATGGCCTTTCTTGGTCTGGCGACTGTCTTTCTGCTGTGATGCTGCGGCTCGATCAACCGCTGCTCAGCTCAATGTGCTCGGTGCCAAGATAGTGGCGCAGGGTTTCGATGACGCGCGATAACAGGGGGGCGATCGGGTCTGCGCGCAAGGCTTGGTGGGACAGACCTTCACAGCGGCCGAAAATGGAGTGACGCAGATGGTCTTCATCCACCACCCGCAGTTGCAAATCATCCAGAATCCGCGCCAGCTCACTGCGGGTGGGCGCGGCATTGAGGGCGCTGAACAGATCGATCAGAGCGCCCAGCAGCGGCGCGGCATCGGAGCCCAAGCCGAAGTCGCCGGGGCGAAAGTCGATGCGCCGCTCCGAGACTCGGCTGATCCAGACGCGAAAGCAATAGCGCTTTAGCGAGTGGTACAGAGGCTCGTCGCTGATCAAAAACAGCAGCAGATTGGATGGTTTGGCGTAGAAGGGGGCATCGTTAATGGTCCAGCGCCGTTCCTTGACCAGCCGGTGGATGCGAATATGCTCGCGAAAGTCCGCCGCTTGGAGCTGATCGAGAATCAGCACGGTTTTTTCCGCCTCGCTCAGCGCGCAGGCCTTGCTGGCAATATCATCAAGCGGGGCAATCGGCGGCTCCTCGCGACCGAGTTCATCCTTGCTGGGCGGCAGAATGATCTCGGGCGGTGGCGGATCCTGCTCGGTGAAGTCATAGTAGAGCAGATGCGGGAATTCCAGTGCCTGGGCGAGTGCATGGGCAAAGGCCGTTTTGCGTCGGTCGCTGTCGCCCTCAATGCTCAGGGTGCGAATGTGGCGGGTCGGCTCCTCCAGCAGGCAGCGCACCTGAAACTCATAGTCATCATTGGACTCGAAGCCATGCTCCGTCATGGCGCGACGCAGGTTGGTCATCCAACGGTCTCCCCAGGGTTACGAAGCAGAATACGCGCCTGCCGCTTGCCGCCTGCGGTCGCGATGCCTAGACTGCATCCTTCTGACTCACTCACTTCAGCTCCGGCCCCCTGACGATGCGATGAATGTTCTGATCCTTGGTGTCAATGGCTTTATCGGCCACCATCTCTCACGACGTATTCTTGAGACCACCGACTGGTGTGTCTTTGGCATGGATATGCATTCGGATCGGGTGAGCGAGTGGCTGCATCATCCCAGGTTTCATTTCTTTGAGGGCGACATTACCATCAATCGCGAGTGGGTGGAATATCACGTCAAAAAGTGCGATCTGGTGTTGCCGCTGGTTGCGATCGCCACGCCGGCGACCTATGTAACCGATCCGCTGTCGGTGTTTGAACTCGATTTCGAGGCCAATCTACCGATTGTCCGCTCATGTGTTCGCTACCGCAAACGGGTGCTCTTCCCCTCCACCTCGGAGGTCTATGGTATGAGCGCCGACGCGGAGTTTCACCCCTTCGCCTCCAATCTGGTGCTCGGCCCGGTGGCCAAACCACGCTGGATTTATTCCTGCGCCAAGCAGTTGCTCGATCGGGTCATTGCCGCCTATGGGCAGCAGCAGGGACTGGACTACACCCTGTTTCGCCCCTTCAACTGGATCGGCTCCGGACTTGACAGCCTGCACACCCCCAAGGAGGGTAGCTCGCGGGTGGTCACCCAGTTTCTTGGCCATATCGCGCGTGGCGAGCCGATTAAACTGGTCGATGGTGGCGCGCAGCGGCGCAGCTTTACCGATATTAGCGACGGCATCAGCGCCCTGATGCGCATTATGGAAAATCCCGGCGGGCGCGCCTCGGGGCAGATCTATAACATCGGCAATCCTGGCAATGATCTCTCGGTGCGCGAGTTGGCCAGCCTGATGCTCGAGCTGGCTGGCGAGTTTCCGGAATATCAGGCCGGAGCCGCCCGGGTGCGGCTGGAAGAGGTGCGATCAGCCGATTACTACGGTCCGGGCTATCAGGATATCCAAACCCGAGTACCCTGGATTGGCAATACGCGCGAAGATCTCGACTGGGCGCCGCAGGTGGATATTCGCGCGGCGCTGCGCAATATCTTCGCTGCCTATCGCACCGAGGTGGCGCAAGCCTGCGCGCTGATTGACGAGCATAGTTGAGCGGACGCTGATGCGTATTGGGCTTAAGGTTGATGTTGATACATTGCGTGGCACCCTGGAAGGGGTGCCGAATTTAGTGCGTCTGTTTGATCGCCGCGATGTGCAGGCCACCTTCCTGTTCAGCCTGGGACCGGACAATACCGGGCGCGCCCTGAGGCGGGTGTTTCGTCCCGGCTTCTTTGCTAAGGTGCGCCGTACCTCAGTGCTCAGTCACTACGGGCTGCGCACCCTGCTCAATGGTACTCTGTTGCCAGCCCCAGACATTGGCCGGCGCGGGGCCGAGATTATGCGCGAGGTGCGCGCCGCCGGTCATGAGGTGGGCATTCACTGCTATGACCATGTGCGCTGGCAGGATTTTGTCGCCCCAGCGGATCGGGCCTGGACCCGCGCGGAGCTGAGCCTGGCGGTCGAGGCCTTTCAACGCATTTTCGCCACCCCGGCGCGGGTGCATGGCGCCGCTGGCTGGCAGATGAATGCCCACCTGCCCATGCTTGAAGCTCAGTTTGGCTTCCATTACGCCAGTGACACCCGGGGGCATGGCCCCTTTTTGCCGGTCTTTGATGGCCTGTCCGGTTCCTGTCCGCAGATTCCAACTACGCTGCCCACCCTGGATGAGGTGATGGGGGATCCGGAGGTGCCGGACTATGAGTTGCATCAGTATCTCTACAAGCGCTCACGCGCCCTGACGCCCAATGGTCATGTGATGACCCTGCACGCCGAGCTGGAGGGCATGAAATTGCAGCCCGTCCTGGAGCGGCTGCTGATCATGTGGCAAAGCGCGGGCGATGAGGTGGTCGCACTGCGTGACCTGGCTGCCGGTTTGGATCGCCTGCGCCTGCCGCGCCACCGTATCGTCTGGGGCGACGTCCCGGGGCGCTCCGGGGTGCTGGCGTGCCAAGGCCCAGTGGTGGTTAACTGAGGGAGACAGTCCTATGCGATGGCAGGTGTTACAACATGTTCCTTTTGAAGGCCCGGCGCAGATCGCCCACTGGGCCAAGCGCCACGGACATGAGATGCGGGTGACGCATCTTTATGCCGGTGATCCGCCCCCGGGGCTGGATGACTTCGATGGGTTGGTGGTCATGGGCGGCCCCATGGGTGTGAATGATGAAGATGAACACAGCTGGCTGCGCCCGGAGAAAGTCTGTATTGAAGCCGCCCTCGCGGCCGGGCGTCGGCTGGTGGGGGTCTGTTTGGGGGCGCAGCTGATTGCGCAGGCACTCGGGGCGCGGGTGAGTCGCAATGATCAGCCTGAGATCGGCTGGTTCCCGATTGAACTCACTGCAGAGGCTGCCGCTGCTCCCTGCTGTGCCGGGTTGCCGAGCCGTTTCGACGCCTTGCACTGGCATGGTGATCGCTTCGAGCTGCCGGCCGGAGCCCTGCATCTGGCGCGCAGTGCCGCCTGTGACTCCCAGGGCTTTCTCTACCAGGGGCGGGTGCTGGGTTTGCAATGCCATCTGGAAGCCGTGCCCGGATCGGTCGCCAGCCTGTGCGAGGCCTGTGCCGACGAACTCATCCCCGGTCCCTTTGTGCAACGCGCTGAGACGATCATGGCCGCGCCCGACACCGCTTACACGCTTATCCATCGCGTGCTGGAACACTGGCTGGATGCCGTCGTCTGAGTTCGAGCCGGTGCGTTGCGCCTGGTGCGGTGATGATCCCCTGTATCAGGCCTATCACGACCAGGAATGGGGGGTGCCCCAGCATGACGAACGCCGCCTGCTGGAGTTTTTACTGCTGGAGGGCGCTCAGGCCGGGCTGAGCTGGATCACCATTCTGCGCAAGCGCGAAGGGTATCGGCAGGCTTTTGCTGAATTCGACCCTGAGCGCATCGCGCGCTTTACTGCCGCAGATATCCAGCGCTTGCTGACCAATCCCGGCATTGTGCGCAATCGCCGCAAGATTGAAGCCGCCATCCGTAACGCCCAGGCCGTCTTGCGGCTCTACGACGCCGGCGATTCCCTGCATGATTTGCTATGGCGCCAGGTGGACGGACAGCCGGTGCAAAACCACTGGCCCACGCTTGAGCAGGTGCCGGCTACCACGCCGCAATCCGAGGCCCTGAGTCGCGACTTGCGCGCGCGCGGGTTTACCTTTGTCGGGCCGACCATCTGCTATGCCCTGATGCAGGCGGTTGGTCTGGTGAATGATCATGTGCTGAGCTGTTTCCGCCATGCCGAACTGGGTGGCACTCCAATACCGCCGCTGTGATCTGGCGCAGGACTCGGATCAGTTCCGCCCGGCCGGAATAACCCCAGCGGGGCGCAATCTCCTCCGGGGTTTGCTGTTGTAACACCAGGGCGATGAAGCATTCGGCCTGCTCGTGGCCGATGGCGTGCCGCTCCAGAGCATCGATCAACGGCTGTGGAGCGAGCTGAATCAGCACCGGCCAAGCCGCCTCCAGGCTGCGCTGCTGATAGGCGAAGGCATAGAGCTCCGGTCGCAGACGGGCGGGAATCTGCATGGGGGGCGCAGCGCACGGCGGCTCCAGTTCGGGTTGGCGCAGCAACTCAAGCACCAGTGCTGGTTCCAGTGCGCGCAGATGCCCCGGCAGCCGCGCGAGCAGGCGCTCGGGAAAGCGGGCCCGGGCCTCGGCAAGCAGCGCCTGGCCGCTTGGGCGCAGTGCGCGCAGGACCACCGCCGCATGCGCGCCGGTAGCTGCGTTGCGTCGGCTGCCCAGTTGCACCGGCGTGAATCCACAGGCCCGCCAGAAGGGCAGCAGGCTGGCGGTAGCACCAAAGCTGGCACCGATCAGCTCAACACCGCTGTCAGCTGCGTGTGTCAGCACGGCTGCGAGCAACCGGCGCCCCAGCCCCTGACGCTGGGCCAGCGGATGCGTGGCAATACGCACAATGCGCGCATAGTGCCGAACGGGTGCCTGCGCCAGCCCCGCGTGCGCCGACAGGGTTTGTGGCAGCAGATGCCCGCGCGGGCGACGCTCGCCGGCGAAGATGGCCGCGCTGAGCGTCTCATCCAGTGCGCCTTCGCGGGCGATCAGGGCCGTGGCCAACAGCGTCTGGCCCCGGCTCAGCGTCATTAGGCTCAGATTCGGCCCATCGAGCAGATCACGCAGATCGCTGGGGCGGGTTTGATAATGCGCGAGCCGCAGTAGGCCAAAGAGTTGGCGCAGGCGCTCGTCCTGCTGACTCAACGCCCAGCGTTCACACACCTCAATCTGCACCGGCTGCGCCGCGTTGGCACTCAGCTGTGCGGCTGTCGCCGGTTCGGCATCGAGCAGCAGCAGCTGATGGATCAGGGCTTCCAGCGGGTCATGTGCCGCAAAGCGCACCGGCGTTTGTAACTCAAGCTGCTGCCAGCCGGGCTTGAGCTGTTCGAGCAGCGGAAAAAACCGCAATGCAAAGCCGCTGCCGGTGCCTTCGTAACCCTGGGTGGTGGTGGCAAAAACGATGCGCGGATAGTTGTCCAGCAGGGTGCGGAGGAGAGGCGCTGGGATGCCGGCGGCCTCATCAACCAGCAGCAGATCGGTCGCCGGTTGCGCACGCGCTAGTTGATCGGGTGGCAGGAAGCGAAGGCGCTGCGGCGCGGCTTCAAGCCGGGTGCGCGCAGCTTCAAGCAAGGTGCGCGCGGCTTCAAAGCGCGGCGCGGTGACCAAAACCGCACGCGCCGGATCATTGCACCACTCAGCCGCTGCCAGACCCAGTGCAGTAGATTTACCGCGCCCGCGCCCAGCGGTGACCACCAGAGGGTACGGATGAGCGGCGGTCATCAACTGCCGTATCTGAACCAATACCTGGTGCTGTGCAGTGGTGAGGGTGAAGCCAGGCCGCAATGTTCCCTGATTCGTTGCCTGATCCGCTGCCGGCTCTGCTGCCCCATTAGCTGCCTCAGTCAGCACGCTGGCCATGCGCATGAGAAAGCGCCGGCCAACATCGGCGGCACGATAGGGATAGGTTGCGATGCGCGCGGCGGCTGGATCATCAAAGTGCGCCCATTGCTCCAGCGGCGGGCCGAGCAATATCAGCAGTCCGCCGCCACGCAGCGTCCCGGTTGCTACCGCCAACGCATCGACCTCCAGGCCGCTGAACAGATCATAGACCAGCAGATCACGCTCGCAGCCCAGCAGCCGGTTCGTTTGGCTTGCGGGTTGCGCCTGACCGGCCGGACCCCGGCCAATCCATTCCACTGGCCAGTCGCCTGCCCGCTCATGGTGCAACGCAGCCACCAGGCGCTGTGCCATCGCCAGGGTCTGTGCCGCCTCACCTTCCAGCAGCAGCAGCCGGCGTTGCCAGGTGTTGCGGGCCTGCGCGCGCAGCGCCAGGGCGCGGTCGATTGCCAGCTGTGGCGTATTGGCATTGATGCGGGCGACAGCGCAGCCCTGTGGGCCCCCTGCCGGGGCTGAGCTTTTGTCAGTCATGGCGTGAAATATGCATAATTATGGCCCGTTTGATCTGTGTTAGAATTCTTCGGGTACAGCATTAACCTCGTTTCGCGTGCTTTTTTATCCGGGCGTCGCCGTCCGGGTGAGGGCGCTGCGATCACAATACAGCAGTCGTGCCGCGCTGGCGGCCGTCTTGCAGATGGTTTCTCGCAGTTGTTCGCGGCGCTTGCACAGGGTGTCGGGCGCGACAGCGGCCCTCGGCACGAGCGCGACACCAACAGGGAGTAATACCTGATGTGTGGACTCTGCGGAGAAATCCGCTTTGACGATCAGCCGATTGATCTGGCCGCGCTGGCGGCAATCAATGACCAGATGGCGCCACGCGGTCCGGACGGGCGTGGGCTGGTTCAGCAGGGGGCGCTGGCGCTCGCGCACCGCCGCTTGAGTATCATTGATCTCAGCACCCATGCCGGGCAGCCGATGGTCGATAATGCCCTGGGATTGAGCGTCGCCTTCAATGGTTGCATCTATAACTACCAGGAATTGCGCACTGAGCTGAGCGCCAAGGGCTATCAGTTTTTCTCCCATGGCGATACCGAGGTGGTGCTCAAGGCTTTTCATGCCTGGGGCGAGCGTTGCGTCGAGCATTTTCACGGCATGTTCGCCTTTGCGGTCGCCGAGCGCGACAGCGGGCGCCTCACCCTGGTGCGCGATCGCTTGGGGATCAAGCCACTCTATCTGGCCGAGATTCGCGGCGGGCTGCGCTTTGCCTCCTCGCTGCCGGCGCTGCTGGCCGGTGGCGGTCTCGACACCGACATCGATCCGGTCGCGCTGCACTATTACATGCACTTTCATGCCGTGGTGCCGGCGCCCCATACGATTTTGCGCGGGGTGCGCAAATTACCACCGGCCACCATTCGCGTCATTGAGCCGGACGGGCGCACGCGCGAGCGCTGCTACTGGGAGCCGCGCTTCGAGGCTCAGCCGGAAGATGCCACGCGCAGCGAGCAGGACTGGCAGGCGTTGGTGCTGCAAGCTCTGCGCACCGCCGTGGATCGCCGCCTGGTGGCTGATGTTGATGTGGGCGTGCTGCTCTCCGGCGGGCTGGATTCCAGCCTGATTGTCGGGCTGCTCGCCGAGCAGGGCCAGCGCGGGCTGAATACCTTTTCGGTCGGCTTTGAGTCGGTTGGCAGCGAGGTAGGGGATGAGTTCCAGTACTCGGACATTATCGCCCGTCACTATGGCACCCGGCACCATAAAATCCAGGTCGATTCCAACGCCCGGCTGCTGCCTAATCTGCCCGGCTGCGTGCGCGCCATGGCTGAGCCCATGGTCAGTCACGATGTGATCGGTTTCTATCTGCTGTCGCAGGAAGTCGCCAAGCATGTCAAGGTGGTGCAAAGCGGGCAGGGCGCCGATGAAGTCTTCGGTGGCTACCATTGGTATCCGCCGATGGTCGGCAGCCGCGATCCGCTGGGTGATTACGCACGCGCTTTCTGCGACCGCGAGCATGCCGAGTTCTGCCAGGCCGTGCACCCGCGCTTGCATGGCGAGGATTACAGCCGCGCCTTCATTCGCGAGCACTTTGCCCGCGCTGGCGCCGAGGCGCCGGTGGACAAGGCGCTGCGCCTGGATCAGACCATTATGCTGGTCGATGATCCGGTCAAGCGGGTCGATAACATGACCATGGCTTGGGGGCTGGAGGCACGGGTACCCTTCCTTGATCACGAGCTGGTTGAGCTGGCGGCGCGGGTGCCGGATCGGCTCAAGCTGGCCGATGATGGCAAGGGGATTCTCAAGGCGATTGGTCGTCGGGTGATTCCCGCCGAGGTAATCGACCGGCCCAAGGGCTATTTCCCGGTGCCGGCGCTCAAGTATCTGCGCGGCGAGGTGCTGGCGATGGTGCGCGAGGTGGCGACCTCCCAGCGCGCTCGGGAGCGCGAGCTGTTTCAGCCCGACTATGTCGAGCAACTGCTGGCCGCCCCAGATGATCACATTACGCCCTTGCGCGGCTCGAAGCTGTGGCAGGTGGCGCTCTTGCAACTCTGGTTTAACGAACACGGAATTTAGCGGGGAGCTGTTATGGCCATCAAAGACCGAATCCATCATCGGCTGGCCCGTAAGCATGCGCCAACCCTGACCAACTGGCGGCAGGGGTTGCATGAGCGCCATGCCCCGGCGACCGACAAGGTGGTGGACTGCGGCTGGGGGCGACTAATTTTCGGCCAGACCTTCTCCGATCTGGCGCAACTGGCCAGAACGCTGCAGGAAGAACGTCCCGGCCGGCGCGATGTGGCGCTCTATTTGCGCGATCCGCATGTGGTGCTGTCTTTCGCGCCCCAGGATTTGTTTCTGGATCCTTCGCATACTTTTCGGCTGTGGCTGGAGCGCTATCACTCCTCGCACCGCCGGCCCAAGGGCTTTGTGGTGCGCTTATTGAACAGCCGTCACGATGCCGAGGCCATTCATCGCTTGTATTGCGCGCGCAAAATGGTGCCGCCGCCGCCAGAGTTTATCTGGGAACATCATGCCTCGAAGATTTTGCATTTTTGGGTGGCCGAGGATGAACAGGATGGCGCCATTTTGGGTGCGGTGAACGGTGTCGATCATGTCGAGGCCTTCGGTGATCAGGAAAACGGCGCCAGTCTGTGGGCGCTAGCGGTGGATGCCCAAGCGCCTTATCCGGGCATCGGCGAGACGCTGGTGCGCCAGGTGGCGGAGTTCTTTCAGGCGCGCGGGCGATCCTTTCTGGATCTGTCAGTGATGCACGACAACAAGCAGGCTATTCGCCTGTACGAAAAGCTCGGCTTCGAGCGGGTGCCGGTGTTCGCGCTCAAGAACAAGAACGCCTTCAACGAGCCGCTGTTCATCGGCAAGCAGCCCGCCGCTGATCTCAATCCCTATGCCGCCATTATCGTCAACGAGGCGCGCCGCCGGGGTATTGGCACCGAGGTGATCGACGCCGAGGGCGGTTATTTCGCGCTCTGTTTGGGCGGCCGACGCATCGTCTGTCGGGAGTCGCTCAGCGAGCTGACCACCGCCGTGGCCATGAGTCGCTGCGATGACAAGGCGGTGACCCACCGGTTGCTGAATCGAGTGGGACTGCGGGTGCCGGAGCAGATCAAGGTTGAGGCGCTTGATCAGGCCGAGGCGTTTTTATCCAAACAGGGCAGTGTGGTGGTCAAGCCGACCCGTGGTGAACAGGGCGCCGGCATCAGTGTCGATGTGCGCGACGCTGCCGAGCTGGAACGCGCGATTAAGCGTGCGCGGCGCATTGCCGATACGGTGATTCTGGAGGAATTTGTCAGCGGCGATGATCTGCGGGTGATTGTGATCGACTTTGAGGTGGTGGCCGCTGCCATCCGCAAGCCGGCGCAGGTGGTCGGCACCGGACGCCATAAGGTTGGCGAACTGATTCATCTGCAAAGCCGTCGCCGCCGCGCTGCGACCGGTGGCGAGAGTTCCATTCCGCTCGATGATGAAACTGAACGCTGTATCACGCAGGCTGGTTACCGCATGGATGATATGCTGCCCTATGGGGAAGTGCTCCAGGTGCGCAAGACCGCCAATCTTCACACCGGTGGCACTATTCATGATGTCACCATGAAACTGCATGATGACCTGAAAAAAGCCGCCAAGGCCGCCGCGCGTACCCTGGATATTCCGGTCACCGGGCTGGATTTTATTGTCCCTTCGGTCAGTGGCCCAGAGTATGTCATTATTGAGGCTAACGAGCGCCCCGGGCTGGCGAATCATGAGCCCCAGCCCACCGCTGAGCGCTTTGTTGATTTGCTGTTTCCACAAACCATTCCGCGTGAGGTTCCCGTTTGAAGCAACTGCCGATTGATCTTGAGTACTTGCAGGACATTCTGCTCAAGCTGCTGTTCACGCCCAGTCCGGCTGGCTATACCGACCGCGTGGTGCATCTGGTCTGCGAGGAGTTGGAGCGGCTGGGTGTGCCCTTTGAGCTAACCCGGCGCGGCGCCATTCGCGCTACTCTCAAGGGCGTAACGGAACGCCCCAACAAGGCGGTGGTGGCCCACATCGACACCCTGGGCGCCATGGTCAAGGCACTCAAACCCAATGGTCGCCTGGAGCTGGTAGCGGTGGGCCACTGGAATTCGCGCTTCGCCGAAGGCGCGCGTTGCACGCTCTTTACCGACATCGGCCAGCATCGCGGCACCATCCTGCCGCTCAAGGCCTCGGGGCATACCTTCGGTCCGGAGATCGATAATCAGCCGGGTGGCTGGCAAAACGTCGAATTTCGCATTGACGAGCGGGTGTCCAGTCTGGGCGATTTGCTGCAACTGGGGGTGCATGTCGGGGACTTTGTCGCTATCGACACCCAGCCCGAGATCACCCCCACCGGCTTTATCAATTCACGCCATCTCGATGACAAGGCCGGAGCGGCGGTGCTGCTGGCCGCGACCAAGGCCATTCTGGATCATGAGGCGCGCCTGCCGGTTAACTGCCATCCGCTGTTTACCATCTCGGAAGAGGTTGGCTCGGGTGCCTCGGCGGCCTTGCATCAGGATGTCGCCGAGATGCTCACCATCGACAATGGCACCACAGCGCCGGGGCAGAATTCCAGTGAATTTGGCGTCACCATCTGCATGGCCGATATGGGTGGGCCGTTCGATTATCACCTGACGCATCGCATTATTCAGATCTGCCAGGAGTTTCACATTCCCCATCAGCGCGATATTTTCCGCTACTACCGCTCCGACAGCGCTGCCGCGCTTGAGGCCGGCAACGATGTGCGCACCGCCCTGATCACCTTTGGCATTGATGCCTCGCATGGCTACGAGCGGATTCACCAGGATGCGCTCGAATCGCTTGCCGAGCTGGTGGCCATCTATATGCAAAGCCCGCCGCTCTATGCCCGCGATCGCTACGAGATGGGACCGCGCGCCGGCTTCCCGACCGTGCCGGGTTAAATCCGGCTGCTCTTAACGTGCTCAGGTCTGTTCACGTCTGTTCAGATCTGGGAGCACTTAACCGTTTTGGCTCCAACGCTGGTCATAGGTGGCGTGATCGGGGCGCTGCTCATTGGTATGGTGCGTGCGCTCCGCGTCCTCCAGGTAATTGGATGGGTCCAGAAAGGTGCGGCGAAACTGGTCACACTTGCCGAGCAGTTCGCGCGCGCTCTTGGGCATGGGCACGCGGGCGCGCACAATATTGGTGACCAGCGCGGTGCCGGCGGTGATGAGGCGGTGCCCCGCCTGGGCCTCGTGGATTTCCTTGAGTGAGGGCGAGAGAGGCAGCTGGGGCTGAATGTTCTGCAAGTGATCGCGCGCCACCACGAAGGCCGGCCAGACTTTAAAGATGACCGGATCGGTGCGCAAAATCTCCGCCTTGCGCTTGGCTGCTTCGGCAAAATCGAGCAACAAAGGCTTGATGTCGGGGATCTGGGTACTGCCCTCGAAGGTGGTGATGAGGGCACCCGTGATGCGATCCACATCGCGCATGGTTTGTGCGATCTTCACATAGCGGCTTTCGTAAAAGGCCGCGATGGGCTGACTGAAGGCCTTGAACGGCTCGCCCCAGAGTTCGTCAATGCCCTCGTCACCGCCGCGATGGCGCACCATCTGCCCCAGGTCAAGCGCTTCGAGCAGATAATCGCCGCATTCGCGCATCAGGGCATCGTCGGGTTCGATCTCCACCCCGTCGGCCTGTAATTCGACCAGCTTGGTAAAAATTGCCGTGGCGCGGTTGAACAGGGCACCGGCCAGCATGGCACCATTGACGCGCTTGCGCTCCGGGTCGGTTTCGCGCTGATAGGCTTCGCGGGCTTCGGCGAGGCGGATACCGGGGATGTTCACGCCATGCTCGACATGATTGAACAGGCGGCGCGTCAGCGCCTCGATCAGCGCCTTTTTCGCTTCCAGGCTCTCCTGGGGCGGATCGTAGTGCTTGACCCAGTAACCATCGCAATAAATGCAGATGCGGCCGTTGATTTCCGCGATGGTTCCGTTGCTGATAACCTGATTCATGATCGGGCAAATAACCTTCAGGTACGCGGCGATCGATTGAACTGGATCGATTGAACTGGATGAATGGAGCGACAAGAGAGCGAAGACTGTTTGGTATTGTCTGCGCGTTGCGCCACTTAATGCAAGCGGGTTCTGAGTCAGCGATCCAGGGCCAGCTATGATGCGGCCTAATGCTTTGCTTGCTAATGAAATAACAGCCTGAGGTGAAAGGATGACCAACATGAGAGGTCAACCGTTGATCGGCCACTTGGTGCCGGTACTGCTTTATTTATTCTTCAGTGTAACAGCGGTGCTTCCGGTTCGACCCGCGCTGGCGGAGCTGAAGACCGAACCGGTGCCCGCGACCAACACCGCTGACACCGCAGCGCCGGCACGGCCGACACCACCGGATCAGCCGGTGCCCAGCCGCGCCGAGCTGGTGAAGCTGATCGACACCACGGCAACCAAGTTTTCCCTTGATCCCGCGCTGGTGCATGCCATCGTGCGGGCCGAGTCCAATTACAACCCTCATGCGGTTTCCAGTGCCGGGGCGATTGGGCTAATGCAGGTAATGCCCGAGACAGCGGCCGACTATGGGATTACTTCCGCCGAGGCACTCTTTGATCCAGTGACCAATGCCCGCACCGGCGCGCGCCATCTCAAGCGGCTGTTGGGCAAATACAGCATCGGCAAAGCTGTGATGGCCTACAACGCCGGGGAAGGTGCGCTCGAGCGCAGCAATGGCTTTGTCACTTATCCGGAAACCCAGGTCTACACTCATCGAGTGCTCAGTCGCTATCTGCGCAGCAAGGGCGTCGAACCCTATTCACCCGAAGGGCGCCAGCTAACTGGCATCCAGCTCACCCCGGCCATGGCCAGAGCCTTGGCTGTGGCACGCGCCAGCCCCGGCGGGCTGACGGTGCTGGGCAAAAGGCTTTCGCGGCTTAAGTTGCGCGTCAAACCCACCTGGCTCGACAGTCCACTGTCGAAAAGTGCGTTGGATCCGCGCATGCATCGTGCCGGTCCGGAGAGCAAACCGATGTTTGTGCTCGAGAAACCAACCCAGTTGCAGCGTTGATGGCTGGCTTGCTATTCGCCAGTTTCCCGACGCCAAAGCTGCGCGTCAGGGTAGGTTGTATCCGACGTAATTTCGACACTTTCTCCAGCGCAGACTGGACAAATATTTGATTATTAAATCAAAATATAAATTGGCATAATTTTCGCTTTTCCTTAAACTGGGCACCTACCGCCCCAGTTATTTGAGGATGCATGATGCGCGACGCCAATTTAGCCGAAAGTCCCACTTTAACACTGGTGGGCGCAAAGACGGCACGGCGGGTGTCTCCATCCGCCAGCCTTGATGTGGTCGAATACCTGCAAGCGGTTAATGAATCCATTGAGCTTGAACAGGTGGTGCGCACCGCTATGCACTATCTTGATGTGCTGGTCGCACCGCGTTCGTGGGAATACCACTTCCAGCCTGCCGAGGATGATGCACCGGCGTGCCATCTGAGCGCGGGCCATGTCGAGTCGCATTGTCTGGAATACACGCTGGGGTTGGCCGATCAGGCCATGGGGCATCTAACCTTGACGCGCGATTGGCACTTCACGGCGCCGGAGCAGAAAAGCATCGACAGCCTGCTGGGGCTGACAGCGCCGGCGTTGCGCAATGCGCTGCGGTTTCGCGAACTGAGCTTGCAGATCGAAACCGACCCCATGACCGGCCTGGGCAATCGCCGTGCCTTGCAGCGTCAGGGCGAACGCTGGCTGGCGGATGCCGTGCGCCAGGGCCGTGCGCTCAGTATGATGGCGCTGGATCTGGATTACTTTAAGCCGATCAACGACCAATTCGGTCATCCGCAAGGCGACCGCCTGCTGTGTGCCGTTGCCCGAGTGTTGCAAGCACTGGTGCGTCCCTCGGATGTCTGCGTGCGCATGGGGGGCGATGAGTTCGTCGTGCTGCTGCCGGGCACCGACCTGACCAGCGCCATGGACTGCGCCGAGCGGGTTCGCTCCACCGTAGGTCAGATTCGCCTCCCCGCGCTTGACGCCGCCGACGTGCGCGTTAGCGCCAGCGTGGGCCTGGCCATGCATCATGCCGGCATGACAATCGATCAGCTCTATGATCAGGCTGACAATGCTCTTTATGCCGCCAAGCGCGCCGGTCGCGACCGGGTGCTGGCCGGTGGTCCCAGCTCCCTGAGCAAGTGCGAGCGGTCCGGGCGGCGTTTTTCCATGCCTCAAGCATCACTCACTCCTGCCACCGCCATGTGAGCCACGCCTGCGGTGGTGGCAGACAGCGGCTGGCAATGGCGCAGATGGCATCCGCGCGCGGCCGCGCCAGCGCCACCCTGACATTCGCCGCCTCTGGCTGCCGGTGTCCGGCCAGTCCCCGTCCATCGCGCTTCACCCGCGCCTCCAGTGTCGTCCAGGCCGCATAAAAGGCTAGCCACAGCGCTGGCCCCTGCAAGCGGCTCAGGTGTTCAACCTCAGCGGCGCTGAACATACGTTGGGCAATGGCCAGCGGATCGATGCGCTGGCGCAGGATCTCAGCATCGACGCCGACCGGCTCGTGCCGACGCACCGCCAGCAGGGTTAAATCCGCTGTGGTGCTGAGATTAAATTCAAGCCACCCATCTGGTGCGCACAAGCGTGGCTTGCCAGTCTCTGAATAGGCGAAGTAGATAGCCTGGGGTGCGCAGTCCAGATAAGCGCCTAAAATCCGACGGCTGGCTAGATGGCTGCACAAAAAGCGCTGCCGTAAATCCGACAGTCGCAATCGAGCCGCGCGCTGGAGTTCCGCTGTGCTGAGTGTCTGCTGACAGCGTGCCTCCAGATCCATGCACGCGGTATCGGCATCAATGCGCCACAGGTGCAGCGCGCCGTCATCCAGTGCGGGCGGCCTTTCGGCCGGGCGCCAGTGCAGCAGCGGTGGATCGGCACCACCGGGCAGGGGCGTTGATGGGATAGCTGGTATGAAGGCTGACATGACGGCTGGGATGACGGCTGGGAAAACGACTGGGATGATTGGTGAAACAAGAAGGATGCGCGTAGCGCCTGCGCTCGGCGATAATAGGCGCTACTTAACCGCCGCATCGATCATGAGCGGCACGCTATGAATGCTCCCGGTTCGTACCGGGTTTCACGTCTCTACACCAGTTATCCCCAAAGATTGCGTATGCACTCCATTATTGATCGGCTCGCCGAAGAACTGGCCGCCCATTCGTCTCAGGTTGAGGCCGCCGTGGCCCTGCTTGATGAGGGCGCCACCGTGCCCTTTATTGCCCGTTACCGCAAGGAGGTGACCGGCGGACTGGATGATATTCAGCTGCGTCAGCTGGAAGAGCGCCTGGGCTATCTGCGCGAGCTGGAGGACCGGCGTGGGATTATTCTGCGCAGCGTCGATGAGCAGGGCAAGCTCAGCGATGAGTTGCGGGCGCAACTCGAAACCGCAACCACCAAGCAGCAGCTCGAAGACCTCTATCTGCCCTACAAGCCCAAGCGGCGCACTAAGGCGCAGATCGCACGCGAGGCCGGGCTGGAACCCTTGGCCGATCTGTTGCTCGCCGAGCCAGAGCGCGATCCGAGCGCTGAGGCCGCCGCCTTTGTGGATACCGAAAAAGGCGTGGCGGATGCCGCTGCGGCGCTGGAAGGTGCGCGCCAGATCCTGATGGAGCGCTTCGCTGAAGAGCCGGATCTTGCCGGGCGGCTGCGTGAACGGCTGTGGGAGCAGGGCGTGCTGGTGGCTCACGTCATGGAAGGCAAGGAAGCCGAGGGCGCTAAGTTCTCCGATTACTTCGACTATCGCGAACCCATTGCCAAGGTGCCTTCGCACCGCGCGCTGGCGCTGTTTCGTGGTCGCAATCAGGGGATTTTGAGTCTGGAACTGCTGCCAGGAGAGGGCGAGGATCCCGATGCCGACTGTCGCCATCAGATTGCCGCGCGCTTTGGCATCGCGGATCGCGGTCGCGCGGCCGATGCCTGGCTGCTGGAGACGGTGCGTAAGGCCTGGCGGGTTAAGCTGCTGGTGCGCCTGGAGCTGGACCTGAAAGGTCAGCTGCTCGAAGCCGCCGAGGCCGAGGCAATTCGCGTCTTTGCAATGAACCTCAAAGATCTGCTGTTGGCGGCGCCGGCCGGACGCCTGACCACCATCGGGCTGGACCCCGGTCTGCGCACCGGCGTGAAGGTCGCCGTCATCGACACCACCGGGCGGGTGGCCGCCACTGGCACTATTTACCCGCATGCGCCGCGCCAGCAATGGGATCAGTCCATCGCCACCCTGGCCGAACTGGCGAAGAAATTTCAGGTCACGCTGGTCAGCATTGGTAATGGCACTGCCTCGCGCGAGACCGACCGCCTGGTGCGGGATCTCATCAAGCGCCATCCGGAACTGGGCCTGCGCTCCATGGTGGTCAGCGAGGCCGGTGCCTCGGTCTATTCGGCCTCGGAATTTGCCTCGCGTGAGCTGCCCGAGATGGATGTTTCCCTGCGTGGGGCGGTGTCCATCGCCCGGCGCCTGCAAGATCCGCTGGCCGAATTGGTCAAAATCGACCCCAAAGCCATTGGCGTCGGTCAGTATCAGCATGATGTCAATCAAAGCGGCCTGGCGCGCAGTCTGGAGGCGGTGGTCGAGGACTGCGTCAATGCTGTGGGTGTGGAACTCAATACCGCCTCGGCTCCCTTGCTATCACGAGTGTCCGGGCTGAACAACAGTCTGGCCGAGAACATCATTCGCTACCGCGAGGAGGCCGGCGCCTTTGCCAGCCGCAAGCAACTGCTCAAGGTGCCGCGTCTGGGGCCCAAAGCGTTCGAGCAGTGCGCCGGCTTTTTGCGCATCAAAGACAGCGAGGAGGCGCTCGATGGCTCAGCGGTGCATCCCGAGGCCTATCCGCTCGCGCGACGTATCGCCGAACAGGCCGGCAAGCCGATTCGCGCCCTGATTGGCGACAGTGCCACCCTGCGGCGGCTGAAGCCGCAAGACTTTGTCGATGAGCGTTTCGGCGAGCCCACGGTGCGCGACATCCTGCTGGAGCTGGAAAAACCCGGTCGCGACCCGCGCCCGGAGTTTCGTGCTGCAAGCTTCATGGAAGGGGTCGAAACCCTGGCCGATCTCAAGCCCGGTATGCAGCTGGAAGGCACGGTGACCAATGTAACCAACTTCGGTGCCTTCGTGGATGTTGGTGTGCATCAGGACGGCCTGGTGCATGTTTCCATGCTCGCCGACCGCTTCGTGCGCGATCCCCATGAAGTGGTGCATTCCGGGCAGTTGGTGAAGGTGCGGGTGCTGGAGGTGGATCTGGAACGCAAGCGCATCGCGCTCAGCATGCGCCAGGACAACGCAGAGGCTGGTGTTGGGCGTGGTGCCGGGGCCAGTAACAGAGCCGGAGGCGGAGCTAAAGTGGGAGCCAAAGCTGGAGCTGGAAACCGTCGTGACGCGACTTCAGAGCGGGCGCCCCGGGGTACTCAGAACAGGAGTGCTCAGAACAAAAGACCCACGCCCGCAGCTGTTAAGCCCGGCGCCCCACCAGCCGCCGGCGGCACCATGGCCGATGCCTTTGCCAAAGCGCGCAAAGGCTAGTAGCGCCGGATCAATTATCCACAGGGGGGCGTGATGCTTGATTTGAACGCATAGGGGCCCGACCTGTAGCTCCAGTGATAATTCTCAATGAGGTAAGCAGGATGGACGTTCTTGAGCGTATTGATCAACAGGTGAAGGGGCATCCGGTGGTGATCTATATGAAGGGCACACCGCAGTTTCCGCAATGCGGTTTTTCCATGCGCGCGGCTCAGGCTCTAACGGAAAGCGGCGTTCCCTTTGCCCATGTCAACGTACTGCAAGATCCGGAGATTTTCGAGCATCTGCCGCGCTATGCAGACTGGCCGACCTTTCCGCAGATTTATGTTGATGGCGAGTTGATCGGGGGCTGTGACATTACCCTGGAACTGCATGCTTCCGGTGAGCTGAAAACTATGTTGGAAGCGGCGGTGGCCAAAGCGGCCGAAGCTGGCTGAGTCCAGGATGCTGCGATGCCGAAGACGTTTGACTGCTTCGGGCTGCTCGCTCTCTATGCGGACAGACTCGGTGCGGGCAGGTTCAGCGCCTGACACCGATTGACAATGCGGCAAAACAATTGCGCGGTCTGCTCGGCGTCGTAGATGGCCGAGTGGGCGGCGCTGTCGTCCCAGTCGAGCCCGGCTGCGCGGGCGGCT
Organism: Rhabdochromatium marinum; assembly: GCF_016583795.1. Lineage (GTDB taxonomy): Bacteria > Pseudomonadota > Gammaproteobacteria > Chromatiales > Chromatiaceae > Rhabdochromatium > Rhabdochromatium marinum. The sequence goes on from NZ_NRRS01000017.1 coordinate 32,095, forward strand.
TTGGCCAGTACCGTCTGGCCATAGACCAGGCCGGCGAGGGAGACGGTATCGAAGACACTGAAGGCGTGGAAGGGATTGCGCTTGAAACGGGTGCGTTCGACGGCGGCTTTGACAAAGCCGAGGTCGAAGTGGGCATTGTGACCAACCAAAATGGCGCGATTGCAGGCACTGGCTTTAACCGCCTGGCGCACCGGCGTGAGAATCTGCTTGAGGGCGTCGCTTTCGCTGCGCGCGTCGCGAAACGGGTGGTAGGGATCGATCTTGTTGAAAGCCAGCGCCTGGGGGTCGAGTTCGGCATCGCGGAAGGGCAGCACATGACAGGCGATGGTCGGTTGTGGCTCCAGCTGGCCCTGATCATTCATGTCGATGATCACGGCGGCGATTTCCAGCAATGCGTGGCGGTGGGGATCGAAACCGGCGGTTTCCACATCCACGACTACGGGAAGAAAACCACGAAACCGCCGGGCGATGGGACTGGACACTTTAGGGTTTGGAGGTTTCGTTTGTAGGGCCGCTGGCGGGATTGCTGGCAGGGGCGGCACTCGGCAGCTGTTCGCAGTCGAAGCGACGAAAAGTTGCGTTGCCATTGGCCATGGCTTGGGTGAAGAAAAGCTGGTGCTTAATCAGATCGATATGCAACAGGCCGTTGGCGGCGCTGATTTGTCCCCCGCGTGTCCATACCGCCTGGGTATCCTTGAGCCAGTCAGTTGAGCTGTCGATGTGTGCCGGCTCGATGCTGTAGTCCGGTTCCGGCTGGGTGTCCGGGCCTGAACCGAGCTTAACCACTGTCAGGGTGATTGGCTCAGGGTCGGATGCCGGCACTTCGGTATAGCTCACCTGGCCCGATGCGCCAAAACTGACCTGTCGGGACGGCTGCTCGACGCAGCGTAGCTGAATACGGTCCGGCTGTGGCGGCGGGGGCTTGGCTGCCAGGAGAGGGGCGGCGAAGCCCAGGGAGAGGGCGGTAGCGGCAAGCAACGGGATTGCTGGTGGCCAGGGGATACGTCTGCGGAGCGTTGCGCGTCTCATGTCGGGCTGTTGATGGCTGTTCAGGATAAACTCTGGGGGTGACAGGGATGACCAGAGAGCATCTTAGCAGGCACGGGCGCTCCTTGCTGCGCGCGATTGGTTGGTCTTGGCGTGCGAGTCGTACGCATGCGTTTACAGATGGCGGATATTCCGCTATTTTTGCATGAAAATAACCAGCGGCTGCCACTGATGATCGCCGACGGTCAATGTCTTTCTCGCCGACCTGCGTTTCTCAGGCCGGGTTTTTTGCCTTCATTTACATAAGGAGCGGGATCTCAGTGACGGCTCAGCATGAACTGCGCTTCGATCTGACCCCGGGCGGGACGCTCGGCGGTTGTTTGACCGTGCCGGGGGATAAGTCAATTTCTCACCGGGCGGTGATGTTGAGTGCCATCGCCGATGGCGCCAGCGAGATTAGCGGCTTTCTGGAAGGCGCCGACAGTCTGGCGACCTTGCGGGCGTTTCGTCAGCTTGGGGTGGAGATCGAGGGACCCGAGCAGGGACGCGTGCGGGTGCATGGTGTGGGGCTGCATGGCTTGCAACCGGCAGCAGCCCCGCTGGAGATGGGCAATTCCGGTACCTCCATGCGCTTGCTGACCGGCTTGTTGAGCGGTCAGTCGTTTGCGACCGAGCTGGTCGGGGATGCGTCGCTGAGCAAGCGTCCGATGGGGCGGGTGGTTGAACCCCTGAGCACCATGGGCGCGCGCATCACGGCCAGCGCCCAGGGCACCGCACCGCTGCTGATTCAGCCGGCAGGGGAGGGGTTGCGTGGTATTGAGTATGCGCTGCCGGTGGCCAGTGCTCAGGTCAAATCCAGCCTGTTGCTGGCAGGTCTCTATGCCCAAGGCGAGACCTGCGTGATCGAGCCGGTGCCGACGCGCGATCACACTGAGCGCATGCTCCAGGCCTTTGGCTGTCAGGTGCAGCAGCAGGGAACCCGTCGCTGTCTCAGCGGTGGCCAACGCCTGAGCGGAGCGCCCATTGCGGTGCCGGGTGATATTTCCTCGGCCGCGTTTTTCCTGGTCGGGGCCAGCATTGCCACCGGGAGCGACCTGACCCTGACTGGTGTGGGCATCAACCCCACCCGCACTGGAGTGATCAGCATTCTGCAGGCCATGGGGGCCAATATCGAGTTGCTCAATCCCCGGGATCAGGGCGGCGAGCCGGTGGCGGATCTGCGGGTGCGGGCCGCTGAGCTGACCGGCATTCGCATTCCGCTCGATCAAGTACCGCTGGCGATTGATGAATTTCCCGCGCTCTTCATTGCCGCCGCCTGTGCTCAAGGCGAGACGCTGCTGCAGGGGGCTGAGGAATTGCGGGTGAAAGAGAGCGACCGGATCCAAACCATGGCTGATGGCTTACAGGCGCTGGGCATTGAGGCCGAGCCTTTACCCGATGGTCTGCGCATTCAGGGCGGCGTCTTGCAGGGGGGGAGCGTTGACAGTCATGGTGATCACCGGGTGGCGATGTCCTTTGCCATCGCCGCCTTGCGCGCCCGCGAGGCGATAGAGGTGCGCAACTGTGACAATGTGAATACCTCTTTTCCGCATTTTGCCACCCTGGCGGCAGCGGCTGGCCTGGGCATTGTTGAGCGCTATGACTGATGCTGGAGCCACACCTATGACTTCTGAACCGATGGCACCGGAGCCGATCACCACGGATCAGGCGGCGGCGCCGACTGCGCCGGTCATTACCATTGATGGCCCGTCCGGCTGTGGCAAGGGCACCATCGCCGCTCGGCTGGCTGAGTGGCTGGGTTGGCATTTACTCGATAGCGGAGCGCTGTATCGTGGCCTCGGCTATGCCGCAGCCAATGCCGGTTTGGATCTCGACGACGGAGAGGCACTGGGCGCGCTGGCGCAACAGCTGGATTTGCACTGTGTCGGGTCGCAATTGCTGCTGGCGGGGACGGATATCTCGGCGGATATTCGCACCGAAGTCGCGGCGGCGGCAGCTTCGCGTGTCGCCTGCCACGCTCAGGTGCGCCAAGCCATGCTAGGCTGGCAGCGCAATGCGGCCCAGCCTCCGGGCTTGGTGGCGGACGGGCGCGACATGGGCACTGTGGTCTTTACCGCAGCGCTGGTGAAGTTCTATCTGGACGCCAGTGCTGAGGAGCGCGCCAAACGGCGCTATAAACAGTTGAAAGATAAAGGTGCGGATGCTAATCTTGCGACCCTGATTGATGACTTGCGCCAGCGCGATGCGCGGGATCGGCAACGGGCCTTGAGTCCGCTGTTGCCCGCATCTGATGCTGTTGTCATCGATACGACGACGATGTCCGTTGATGCGGTCTTCGCCGAGGTCATCCGCGCCCTGCCGGCTTCCGTGCGGCGCTGAGCGGTTGAAGCGAGGCCACGAGATTGCCGGGGGAGCCCGTCCGCCGGCTTGTTTTTTTAACTAACCCTCCGCGATTGTGTTGCCCGCATCCGAGCTGGATCGGAGGTGCGACAACCGCCGGAGCTAGGCGCTGTGACGCCAGGAATTTCCACGCTCATGACCGAAAGCTTTGCCGATCTCTTTGAAGAGAGCTTGTCCAATACCCAACTCCAGCCCGGCACCATTATTACCGGGCAGGTCGTCGATATCACCAACGATTCGGTGATTGTGAACGCCGGCCTCAAGTCCGAAGGGATCATTCCCCGCAACCAGTTCATGTCACCGGAGGGCCAGCTTGAGGTGGCCGTCGGTGACGATGTCCAGGTGGCCCTCGACGCCGTCGAGGATGGCTTCGGCGTGACCCGTTTGTCGCGCGAAAAGGCCAAGCGTTTTGCCGCCTGGGATTCGCTCGAAACCGCCTTCGAGGACGGCGCCACCGTCACCGGCATGATCAATGGCAAGGTCAAGGGCGGCTTTACAGTCGAACTTGGCAGTGTGCGCGCTTTCCTGCCCGGCTCCCTGGTGGATGTGCGGCCGGTGCGTGAGACCACCTATCTTGAAGGCAAGGACCTTGAATTCAAGGTGATTAAACTCGACCGGCGCCGCAACAATGTGGTGGTTTCGCGCCGCGCTGTGGTTGAGGAAGAATACAGTGCCGAGCGCGAGGCGCTGCTGGAGAAGTTGGAGGAAGGGGTCGAATTGATGGGCGTGGTCAAGAACCTGACCGACTACGGCGCCTTCCTGGATCTTGGCGGCATCGACGGTCTGCTGCACATCACCGACATGGCCTGGCGACGCGTCAAGCATCCCTCCGAGGTGGTCGAGATTGGCCAGGAAGTTATGGTCAAGGTGCTCAAGTTCGACCGCGACCGTCAACGTGTCTCCCTGGGCCTGAAGCAGATGGGCGAGGATCCCTGGGCCAATATCGGGCGTCGCTACCCTGAAAGCACCCGGGTGTTTGGTAAGGTCACCAACATTGCCGACTACGGCTGCTTCGTCGAGATCGAAGAGGGCGTCGAGGGTCTGGTGCACGTCTCTGAGATGGATTGGACCAACAAGAACATTCACCCAAGCAAGGTGGTGTCGCTTGGCGACGAAGTCGAGGTCATGGTGCTCGATATCGACGAGGAACGTCGGCGCATCTCCCTCGGCGTCAAGCAGTGCCAGGCCAATCCTTGGGACGAGTTTTCTGCCACCCACAAGAAGGGCGACCACGTCAGCGGTCAGATCAAGTCGATTACCGATTTTGGCATTTTCATCGGCCTTGATGGCGGTATCGACGGTCTGGTGCATCTATCGGATATTTCCTGGGACGAAAACGGCGAGGATTCGCTGCGCAACTTCAAGAAAGGCGATGTGCTCGAAACCGTGGTGCTATCGGTCGATCCGGAGCGCGAGCGGATTTCACTTGGCGTCAAACAGCTTGACAAGGATCCCTTCTCCAGCTTCGTAGCGCTGCATGAAAAGGGCAGCATTGTCACTGGCACCGTCACCGATATTGATGCCAAGGGCGCAACCATTGCGCTGGCTGAGGGGGTTGAAGGCTATCTGCGCGCCTCTGAGATTGCGCGGGATCGTGTCGAGGATGCTCGGGCCGCGCTCAAGCCGGGTGAGGAAGTCGAGGCCAAGTTTGTTGGCGTTGACCGCAAGAACCGCACCATTTCGCTGTCGATCAAGGCTAAGGATGCTGCTGATGAGCAGGCCGCCATCAAGGGCTATGCAAGCGAGGCCCAGGCTGGCACCGCAACCTTGGGCGACATCCTCAAACAGCAGATGGAGGAAGCGCAACGGGATTGAACGCCTTCGGTTTAATCCCTGTGTTACTTGACGGTGGCGGGGCTGGTCCCCGCCAAAGATGGGAAATCTACCCTCTATGATGAAATCCGAGCTGATTGATGCCTTGTCCGCCGGGCAGGGGCATCTGGCCTACAAGGATGTGGAGCTGGCGGTACGCTGCATTGTCGAGCGCATGAGCGGCGCTCTGGCCTCGGGCGAGCGGATTGAAATCCGCGGTTTCGGCAGCTTCTCTCTGCACTATCGCCCGCCACGCGTGGGCCGCAATCCCAAAACGGGTGATTCCGTGGCGCTGTCGGGCAAGCATGTGCCGCACTTCAAACCGGGCAAGGAGTTGCGTGACCGCGTCAACCAAGCCTATGCCCTTGAGCTGCAACAGCAGGCCACTGCCGAAGTCAAAGCTGACATGGACGCTGAGGTCGGTGCCGAAGCCTAGGCTGCAGCCACAGCATCAGGTGTTTTCGTAACCACAAACGACGAATGTAGGAATCTTTATGGCTGGCAAGCAGCGCATCACCATTGTAGGTTCGGGCTTTGGTGCATTAACAGCGACCCAGTGGCTGCGCAAATCCACTGCGGAGGCCGACATTACGCTGGTGAGCCCCAAGCCCGAGTTTATCTATCTGCCGGGTCTGATCTGGATTCCGTCCGGATTGCGCACGGCAGAGCAGCTGCGCATTAATCTGCGGCCGTTTTTTAAGCGGATGCGCGTGCAGCATCACGCCGCCGAGGCGACCGGGCTGAGCGAAAGTGGCCGAGTTCTGGAGACTTCGGCCGGCCCGATCGAGAACGACGGTCTGATTATTGCCAGCGGTGGGCGCTTCCTTAAGAAGCTGCCGGGGATTGAGCATGCCATTACGCCCTGCGAAGGCATTGCGGCGGCGGAAAAACTCCGTGACCGGATTAAATCCATGGATGGCGGCACCATTGCGATGGGCTTTGCCAGCAATCCCAAAGAGCCGTCTTCCATGCGCGGCGGCCCTATTTTTGAGTTCCTGTTCGGGCTCGATCGTCAGCTGCGTGCCGAAGGTCGGCGTGAGCGCTTCAAGCTGGTGTTTTTCACGCCCGCACCCCGGCCCGGTAACCGCCTGGGACCCAAAGCCGTGGATGGGGTGCTGGCAGAAATGGCGCGAGTCGGAATCGAAACCCATCTAGGGCACAAACTCAAGGAATTCAGCGCGCATCAAGTAACCACGGAAGGCGGCTCCTTCGAGGCCAATCTGATTGTCTTCATGCCGGGCATGACCGGCAATGCCTGGTTCGATCAAACGTCGCTGCCTCGCTCTCCGGGCGGTCTGCTCAAAGCCGATGCCCAATGTCGGGTGCCGGGTCTGAAGCGGGTCTATGTCGCCGGCGATTCAGGCAGCTTCCCAGGGCCGGACTGGATGCCCAAGCAGGCGCATATGGCTGATTTGCAGGCGCGGGCGGCGGCGAAAAATCTCGCCGCTGAGCTGCGCGGCGATGTGCCGCAGGCCGGTTTTAAGGTTGAGCTGATGTGCATTCTCGATGCCAATGATCATGCGATGCTGGTGGTCCGCGACGAGAAACGCAATTTCGTGTTGCCTCGCTCACGCGCCTTCCACTGGATGAAACGACTCTACGAGTGGTACTACTTGCGGCAATATCGCTAATGGTGGCGAAACTGCTGCTGTAGATCACGGCTGATGGCCGTGCTCAGGGCCTGCACCGCTTGCGGATCCACAATACCCTGCCCGCATTGGGGACAGGGCACCCGATAGTCGCGATCCAACGCAATAGTCCCGTTGGTTTTCTTGCGCACTCTCAGATGTATCGCCAGCTCGGCTTGATCGGAATGGCGCTCCGGCAGGCTTGTCTGTTGCAAAAAGCTCGGTTCGATGAGGATTTCGGCTTCGTTCGGTGCCGTGGCGGAGGTGAGTTCCTGCACCGAGGCAAAGATTTGTGAGGCACGAATGCGTTTGGCCAGATGGTCTTCGAGTTCGTGACGCAACATCCAGCCAGTAAGCTGATCGACTTCGCCGTTCATAGGCAGGATGGCGGCGTTCAAAGCACCGCGGTAGGACTCATTGGCATCAATTGAGGGCGAGCTGGCCAGGCAGCCGCCAAGCAGCAAGGCCAAGGGGGCCGGGATCAGGGCCAGGGGCGCCAGGAGCAGGGTTCGGGTGGTTGGCTTCAGCAGCTTGAGCATAGTCGCATGGGTCTTGATGCGGTCGTGTGGTCGCCAATGAGTTCTTGAGCGAATGATACCCTGAGACAGCACTGCGCGCTGATGTGCAAAGCGCTGGCCATGGCGGCGCGTTGATAATGATTTACAGACCCGACAAAAGCCGCCATAATAGGCGGCTTCGTTGATTTTCTATTTCCACTCCTTGCCTCACCGCTTGCACTCGTTGGAGCCGGGAGGCTTTTGATCCGTGAGGAGCCTGCATGCGACATTATGAAGTAGTGTTTCTGGTGCATCCAAGCCAGAGCGAACAGGTACCGGGGATGATTGAGCGCTATCGGAGCGGGCTTGAGAGCCGCGGCGGTCAGATTCACCGGCTTGAGGACTGGGGGCGGCGTCAGCTGGCCTATCCGATCAATAAAGTCCATAAAGCACATTATGTGCTGATGAATATCGAGTGCGATCAGGAAGCCCTGGATGAGCTCGTGACGGCCTTCCGCTTCAACGATGTCATTCTGCGTAACATGGTCATCAAACGTGATGCAGCCGTGACTGAGTTGTCACCGCTCGCGAAAGGCAATGAGGACTCAGCCGAGTCGCAGGGTGGCGAGGATCGCTCCGAGCGCCGCCCACGCCGTCGCGACGATGAGGATGAAGACGAGTAAGCGCGCCGGGTAAGTACCCCAAGTAAGCACACAGCTGTGCTCGCTCAACGTCAAGATCACCAGATTTCACCAGGATTGCATTATGTCTCGTTTTTTTCGCCGTAAGCGCTATTGTCGTTTCACTGCTGAGGGCATTACCGAAATCGACTACAAGGACTTGAATCTGCTCAAGTCTTTTGTAAGCGAATCAGGCAAGATTGTTCCCAGCCGCATCACCGGAACCTCGGCTCGCTATCAGCGCCAACTCGCCACGGCTGTCAAGCGCGCGCGTTATCTGGCCCTGCTGCCCTATACCGATGGCCATTGATCAGGCCAGCTGGGGCGAACGCAGCCTGTTCATTTAAGAGGATTCTGTTGTGGATGTCATTTTGCTCAAAAAAGTCGCCGGCCTGGGTTCGCTGGGCGACAAAGTTTCAGTGCGCCCCGGTTATGGGCGCAATTATCTGATGCCTGGCGGCTTTGCAGTTGCCGCTACGGCAGAGAACCTGAAAGCCTTTGAGGAACGGCGTGCCGAGTTGGAGCGCGAAGCCGCTGAGGTGCTGGCCGCTGCCGAGGCACGCAAAGCCAAGCTCGAAGGAATGCGGATTACCATCGGCCGCAAGGCTGGGGAAGAGGGCCGCTTGTTCGGTTCCGTGGGAACCGCCGATATCGCCGAGGCTATCAGCCAAACGGCTGCAACCGAGGTCCAGCGCAGCGAAGTACGGCTACCCGATGGCCCGCTGCGCCATGTGGGTGAGTTCAACATCAGTTTGCGCCTGCACGCCGATCTTGAGTGCGAAGTGATACTGGATGTGGTTGCAGCGGACTGAGACGGACTGGGATTGCCGCGCGCGGCTGAAGCCACCGCGCGCTGGCTTCTAGGGATGGCTAATTTTCAGGCGCATTTGACTGTCGGTGCTACGGTGGCCGGCATTGCTGCACTTGCCGTCAATTATCACGAACTGGCTAATTTTAACCAGGCACAAGGGCTGTTCGTGCTGGGAGTTGCCGGTAGTCTGTTCCCCGATATTGATGTCGATGACTCCAAGCCGGTGCGGGGTTTTTTTGCGCTCCTCGGCTTGGGTCTGGGCTTGGCGGCGGCCAGTGCGCTGCGCCAGCGCTTTCTGATTTTTGAGTTAGCGCTGATTTGGGTCGGCATTTGGTTGGTGGTTTATTTTCCACTGCGGATGCTGTTCGCCCGCCTCACAGTACATCGCGGAATCTATCACTCCCTGCTGATGGCGGCCACGGTGGCGATCTTTGCGGTGGTTGCTGCAGATCGCTGGCTGGACTTTGATCCCCTGCTAACTTGGTTGGTCGGTGGCTTTGTGCTGCTCGGCTATCTGACCCATCTGGTGCTCGATGAGATCGCCAGCATTGATTTGGCGGGCAAGCGCATCAAAAGATCCTTTGGCACCGCGCTAAAACCTCTGAGCCTCAACGCTTGGCCAGTGTCGTTGCTGTGTCTGGGCCTGCTGGGTGTAGGGCTGTGGTTGGCTCCCGACCCGGCACCATTGTTCCACTGGCTGCGTAACCTCGGATTACCCCAGCTCCCCCAAACGCTGCCGGCGTTTTTCAGTTAGTCAGTAACCCTTTTGCCTCAGCCCCCGGTCACCGGCGGGAAGAAGGCAACTTCGTCACCTGGATGAATGCGGGCCTCGGCGGAAACGACCTGTTGGTTGATGGCCGCCAGCAGCGGTTGTTCAGGAGCCAGGGCGTCACACCAGGGCTGATCCCGGCTGGCCAGCTGGACGCGCAGCTCGGCCAGGCTGACAGGGGTCTCCAGTGGATAGTCTTCACCGTCGCAGCCCAGGGCTTCGCGCAGGCTGGCAAAATACAGCAGGCGGATCATATTAGCAGCTCGCTGAAGGGCAGGAAGTCGATCGGATCGCCGGGCTGAATCTGACACTGCTCGGGAATCACAGCCAGACCGTTGGCCCAGGTCAGTGAGCTGATGGCAGCCGAGGAGCGGCTCGGGAACACCTGGACCCGGGATTGGCCCTCAGCGTCCTGAGTCAGGCGGGCGCGCTGGTATTCGCGGCGCTTGTCGGCCTTGTTGCTGGAGAAATCGGCGTAGGCGCGCTGGGAACGTGGATAGAGATCGCCACCGACGCCTTGCAACTTTAGGATCAGCGGTCGCGCGAACAGCACAAAGGTCACAAACAGCGACACCGGATTGCCGGGGCTGCCGAGGAACGCCGCTGAGCCGATCTGTCCCACGGCAACCGGCTTGCCGGGGCGCATGGCCACCTGAGCAATATCCAGCTGCCCCAGCTGTTCGACCGCTGGGCGGACGTGATCTTCCTCCCCCACCGAGACGCCACCACTAGCAATAACCAGATCGGCTGCGGCGGCGGCCTGGCTGAGCGCTTGCAGCGTCGGCTCGAAGCGATCCGGGATCATGCCCAGGTTGTACACTTCACAGCCCAGCGCGCGCAGCAGGGCGTTGAGCATGAAGTGGTTGGAATTGTAAATCTGCCCCGGTTGCAACGGCATGCCAGGCATGACCAGTTCATCGCCACTGCTAAGGACAGCGACGCGCAAGCGCCGATAGACCGGCAGTTGGGCCAGGCCGACCGAGGCCGCCAGTGCCAGATGCTGCGGACCCAGCCGGGTGCCGGCCCCAAGGATGGCATCACCAACGGTGATGTCCTCACCGCGCTGGCGGACGTTGGCACCGGGCTTGATGCGTGCGACTTCCTCGGCGGCGATGCGCAGGTGCTCACCGTCCTGGGTGCAGACTTCCTGGATGACCACGGTATCGGCGCCCTCGGGCAGCAGGGCGCCGGTAAAAATGCGCGCGGCCGTGCCGGGGGTCAGGGGCTCCTGTGGCGGATGGCCGGCCGCAATGCGCTGGCTAATCGGCCAGCCAGGCGGATCGCGGATCAGATCCGCCTGGCGCAGTGCGTAGCCATCCATGGCGCTGTGATTCCAGTGGGGCTGATCGAGCGGGCTGGTCAGGGTTTCCGCCAGGACGCGGTCCTGGGCCTGGTCAAGGGGCAGATACTCGATCTCCGGCAGCGCGTGCTCGCTGGCCAGAATGCGCGTAATGGCTTCTTCGACGGTGCGCTTGTTGTGAGCAGCCCGGTTGGCGCTGGATGAGCGGGCTTGGGAGGCGGCGGTAGTCGTCATGTTTTCAACGCTCATTGAAGCGCGTGATCAGTTGCGCGAAATTGCAGGGATGGGTGCGGCGGTCGAGCTGCTCGGCCAGGATACCATCCCAGGCAGTGCGGCAGGCGCCGGTGGAGCCGGGTAGGCAGAACAGCAGGGTGGCATTGGCGATGCCGGCCAGGGCACGTGACTGAATGGTCGAGGTGCCGATCTCCACGAACGACAGCGAGCGAAACAGCTCACCGAAGCCATCAAGGCGCTTGTCAAGCAGACACTCCAGCGCCTCGGGGGTGTTGTCGCGACCGGTGATGCCGGTGCCGCCGGTGCTAAGAATGACCTGGATCTCGGCATCGGCAATCCAGTGGGAAAAGACGGCGCGCAGCAGATAGCGATCATCGGTGCAGATTTCACGCGCGATCACCTGATGACCCGCCGCAGTGGCCCGCTCGGCGAGTAGCTCCCCAGAGCTGTCGTTCGCGGAGGTGCGACTGTCGGAGACGGTCAGAATGGCGAGCTTCAGCGGCAGGAAGTCGAGGGCTTGAGCGGTTTGGGACATGGCGAGTGTGTTGGTGGCTGTGTGAATCGGTGGCGCTTATTCTAACGGTTGATTCAATTTCGTTAAACAAACCTAACTACATCAGGGCGAAACCGTTCTACTGTCAAGTCTGAATGTGGCGCAGATTGGCTTCGAGGGAGAGAAATAGCCTCGCCAGTTGCGGGTCGAAGTGTTGCCCGGCTTCCTGGCGGATCAGCGCAAAGGCCTCTCCAGTTGCCGGGTGCGCTGATCGGTTTGGTGAGGTAATTGGCCGCACCCAGTGAAAGACCGTGCGCTTCGTCGTCGGTCTGCTTGCGGGCGGTGACGAAAATCACTGGAATTTCGTGGGTGGAAGCCATCCCGGGCATCACGATGTCGAGCAGGATGAGATCCGGGCGTGGGTCGCGATCTGCGATTTTCAGCGCCAGGGGGCCATTGGTGGCGACCTTAACGCCATGGTGAGGCATTAAGATGTTTTTCAGCAGATCAATGTTGGCCGCTGTATCATCCACAATCAGCAGGGTATGCTGATGGTCAAGCATCCGGTTCGACTTCCGTGTTGATGTCGAGCGCAGCGGCTAACTGGGTCAATCGCTCCAGCGCGGTTTCGAAATCGTAGCCTGCGACGGCTTGCAGCAACTGATGTGCCTGAGCCTCTTGGGCGCCGCCCATGAGACTGGCGCACAGGCGCTTGACCGGGATTTCCGCCTCGGCATCAAAGGCTGCCAGCAAGCACTTGGCCTGGATGAAGAGGTCGCCTAGCACCGGGCGATCCTCCGGGCTGGCGGCTTTTTGGCTGGAACCGGCTGGTTCGGTATCAAGCTTGGCGATGCTGGTCATGACTACCTGTGTTGCAGCGTCCAGACGCTGTAACAATGGGAGGCTCTCCGTCAGAGGCCGCTCGGCGCTGAGCGCCTGTTCCAGCGCGGCTGCAGCGGCGGCCATAGCCTCGGCACCGATACTGCCGGCCAGCCCCTTGAGCGTATGCGCCTGACGCTCGGCATAGGTGCGTTTAGTGTCCAGAGGCAAGCACTCATGGAGCTGAGTTAATGCGGTGGCGAAGTGTTCGCGACACTGTGACAGGGTGTTGAGGTACGCCGCACGGTTGCCGCTTAAGCGGCGCAGGCCGATACCGGTGTCCAGCCCCGGCAGGGATGGCAGCTCCGGGTCGTTGCTGGCATTGGGTGACGCGGTTGTGAAGCTGGGAGCCTCGGCCACACCGCCGGGCAGATGCTGTGCCAGTACAGCATAGAGCTGATTCGGATCGATCGGTTTGGCCACATAGTCGTTCATGCCGGCTTCGAGACAGCGTTGGCGATCATCCACTAGGGCGTTGGCGGTCATGGCGATAATGGGCAGATGGCGATAACGCGGCTGTTGGCGGATGGCGCGCGTCGCCGCGAGGCCGTCCATCACCGGCATTTGCACATCCATCAAGATGGCATCGACTGGCACGGCGGCCAAGCGCTCAAGACCGGCCTGTCCATGGTTCGCGGTGCTGACCTGAAGACCGAACTGGCGCAACAGCGCCTGGGCAAGTTGCTGATTGATTTGATTGTCTTCCACCAAAAGCACATGATACTCATGCAGTGGCGGGTGATCGGAGGGCGCTGGATAGGTGGATGTCCGCGCCGACAAGACGCGACCCTGGGGTGAAAAGGCGTTAATGATGGCATCAAACAATCCACTGGGCTGAAAGGGCTTGGCCAGTACGCCATCGACGCCTTGATGATGCAGGTGACGACGCATTTCTGCGGTGCCAAAGGAGGACATCAGCAAAATCCGCAGCTTGGGATCAAGGTGCTGCAGCGCTCGTACCTGGCGGATCAGCTCGATGCCATCCATGCCGGGCATTTTCCAGTCGGTGATCAGCAGGTTCCAGGCCGCTGGCGATTGCAACAGGCGCAAGGCTTCGGCGCCGTCGGTTGTTGTTTGCACCTCAAAACCGAAGGATTGCAGATAGCGGGCCAGGATTCGCACCGTGCGCGGGTTATCATCGACCGCCAGCACCCGCAGGTGGCGCAAGTCGGGGCTGGGCATCTCAAAGCGTTGCGGTTGCACCTTGGGCTTGCCAAAGCGCGCGCTGAAGGAAAACTGCGTACCCGCGCCGGGCTGGCTCTCTACCTGGATCTCTCCGCCCATCATCTGCACCAGACGGCGGCTGATGCTCAGCCCCAGTCCAGTGCCACCAAAACGGCGCGTGATGGTGGCATCGGCCTGGGTGAAGGGGTGAAACAGCGTGGCGATTTGCTCCGCGCTCAGGCCAATGCCGGTATCCTGTACCGTGAAACGCAAGGTGACCTCGGTTGGGCTGTCTTGCAGCCGTTCAACATACAGATGAACTTCACCGTGCTCAGTGAACTTGATGGCATTGCCCACCAGATTGATCAGCACCTGTCCCAGACGCAAGGCATCGCCGATCAAATGCGGTGGCACATCCAGGTGGGTTTCCATGGCCAGCTCCAGCCCTTTTTCCTCGGCCTTGATGGCGGTGAGCGTGGCCAGCTTGCCAAGCACGGTTTCCAGCTCAAAGGGTGCGGCTTCCAATTCCAGACGCCCGGCGTCGATTTTGGAGAAATCCAGAATGTCGTTGATGATGGCCAGCAGGCTATTGGCCGAGAGCAGCACCTTGTCAAGATAATCCTGTTGCTCGTCATTCAGTGGCGTTTGCAGTGCCAGACGCGAAAACCCGATGATGGCATTCATCGGGGTGCGGATTTCGTGGGACACATTGGCCAAAAACTCGCCTTTGGCCCGGTTGGCGGCTTCGGCGGCGAATGTCGATGCTTTCAGTTCCTCTTCGCGCTGGTGGCGCAGCAGCGCAATGGCCACCAGGTGCGCCGCCCAGTTAAGGCGTTTGAGTGCGGCGGCATCGGGGGCTTTGGGGGTGGAAAAATAGAGCGTTACCGTTGCGATGACGTGTTGGTGTTCATTGTTCACCGGCATTGACCAACACGCGCGCCGCCCGGCGATGGCGGCGCGCAAGAGTTCCGAGTTGGGCTGGGTGGCCAGATCCTCGACGATGACCAGCTGGCCGGTGGCGGCGGCGGTGGCACAGCAACAGGTGACGTCCCGGTCATCGTTCAGTCTGTCGATGAACTGGTGGTACGCATCGGGCAGGTGGGGCGCGGCTCCGTGATGCAGGTGGTGGGTCTCGGTATCGACCAGCAGAATGGCACCGCAACTGCCCGGCACCAGCATTTCGACTGTGGCAACAATGCTGGCCAAGACCTCATGCAGGGCTTCGCCAGCGGCGATCTCTTCCAATACCCGGCTGTTTTCAGCCAGAGCGCGTTCTTCCTGGCGTCGGGCCGAGATGTCGCGCACCACGCCGATGAAGGTGGTGCGGGTCTCGTCCTGCATGTCGATAATCGACAGCTCAAGCGGAAGCGACTGGCCGTTTTGGTGTCGGCCCAGTGCCTCGCGCCAGTGGTGTGGCGTGGCATCCTGGCAGTGCGGATCGTGCGGATCGCGCGGATCGAGACATTGAATCGGCGGCGTGGCTTCGGTGGCCAGAAAATCCGGGATCAGCTCGTTGACCTGTCGCCCCAGCAGCGCCGATTCGGGATAGCCAAACAGCCGTTCCACTGCCTCGTTGACCATAAAGATCCGGCCCTGGGGATCGGTTTGAATCAAACCGTCTTGCATGGAGTGCAGAATGGCCTGGGTGCGCCGCATCACCCGTTGTTCCACATTCTGGAATGGCTGGGTCAAGCGTCCCATCAGCAGCCAAAGCAGGCAACCACAGCCTAGCAAACACAGCCCGCCAGAGGTATACAATTCCTGCGATGACAGCATGGCTCAAAGACTGATCTCGACCAGGGTGATGTCGTCATGGAAGGATCGCGCGCCGCGAAAAGCCTTGAGCACGCCCAGTAAGTCCGTCAGCGGCCGGCTGGTCTCACACGTCTTGAGGAATGCCAGTAGCCGGGGCACACCAAACAGCTCGTCACTGGCATTGTCAACCTCAACCGCTCCGTCGGAAAACAGATACAACCGCGAACCCGGTGTCAGCATCAGCTGCGCACCGGCCCCGGCGATGTCAATGTCTTCCAGAATGCCCAGTGGCAGCAGGCTGGGTGCAGTCAGCGTCTCCCACTGATCATTGCAGGCATCAAGCAGCACAGATTCCGGCATGCCACCGCTCCACCACCATAGCTGATCGCGCGCAGGCGCCAGTTCGACCGCACTGAAAGCCATGAAAAAGCCGGTGGGCAACTGACGGCAGAGGATGACATTGATCGCAGCGATGGTCGCGACCATGGAGTCGCCGGCCGCAGCCTGACTGTAGAACACCTGGGCGACCAGGGGCGCGGCCACTGCCGCACGCAGGCCATGGCCAACAAAATCGCCCACCAGCACCCAGTGTCGCCCATCCGGAGTGAAGGCCGACAATAGAATGTCGCCATTGGCGCGATCTGCCGGTGCGGTCAGAAAGCGCAGAAAACGCTCATCAAACTGGCGGTGGGTGCGCATGCGGATGATGATGTCCTCAATGACCTGCTTTTCATCGCGCAGTTTCTCGTTATGCTGTGTCAGCTGCTGGCGTGCCTGACGTAACGCCAGATGAGTGGCCACCCGTGCCCGCACCACCACCGGATTGAAAGGTTTGGTGATATAGTCCACCGCTCCGTACTGAAAGCCACGCACCTCGCTGGTCTCATCGGCGCGCGAGGTGATAAAAATGACCGGGATGTCGCGCGTACTGGGATCCTGTTGCAGCTGAGCCAGTACCTCAAAGCCATCGATCCCAGGCATCAGAATATCCAGCAGGATCAGATCAGGCGGCGGAGACGCGCGGGCGATCTTGAGAGCGGTGGCGCCATTGAGCGCCGGAAGCAGACGATAATCCTTTTTCAGTGCTTCTTTGAGAATGTCAATGTTTAGAGCAGCGTCGTCAACGATTGCGATAGAACAGCGATTATCGCACATCCAGTGTATCCTTTGGGTTCGATGAAAACTTACGTTGTTGTAAGGTTAAGGATACGTGACGAATGTTACTTTCACTTGAAGATCAACACATCAACATTCCGATTGTTGAACCAAATCCGGCGGGCGCTGGGTTTTGCCCGCCTGGGCGCTCTGTGCTGAGCGCTCTGTGAATTTTATCTCTCTGCAGCCGGTTTCCAGGCCAGATCCAGATGCCGCGCGGCGCGCACATCATCGAGCCGCTTGACTGGCAACTGGTGCGGGGCGGTGCGCAGGGTCTCGGGTTCCTGTTCAGCCTCGGCACGAATGGCGATCATGGCCTCGACAAAGGCATCAAGCGCTTCCTTGCTCTCAGTCTCGGTCGGTTCGATCAGCAGACACTCGGGCACCAGCAGCGGGAAGTAGGTGGTGGGGGCGTGAAAGCCGTAGTCGAGCAGGCGCTTGGCGAAATCCATGGTGCTGATGCCATAGTTCTTGGCCTCGCGCTTGAGCGTGAGGATGAACTCATGGCTGGCGCGGCGCTGCGGATAAGCGAGTTGAAAGCCGGCCTCGCTCAGGCGTTTGAGCAAATAGTTGGCATTCAGGGTGGCATAGTCGGCGACCCGCTTCATACCCGCGCCGCCGAGCAGCCGGGCGTAGATATAGGCGCGCAACAGAATACCGATGTTGCCACCAAAGGCGGTCAGGCGGCCAATGCTGTCGTGATGGCTGTGCTCGTCCTGCCACACAAAGGTGTCATCGCTCGCGCGTGCCACCAACGGAATCGGCAGATAGGGTTCCAGATGTTTGGCCACTCCGACCGGACCGGCCCCCGGACCGCCGCCACCATGCGGGGTGGAGAAGGTCTTGTGCAGGTTCATGTGAATCACATCGAACCCCATATCACCAGGGCGCACCTGCCCCAGGATGGCATTCAGATTGGCACCGTCGTAATACAGCAGCCCACCGGCGGCGTGCACACGCTCAGCAATGATCTGGATGTTGCGGTCAAAGACCCCGACGGTGCTGGGATTGGTCAGCATAATACCGGCGGTCTGCGGCCCCAAGGCGCGGCTCAGCGCCTCGACATCGACATCACCATCAGCGCCGGTGGGAATCTCGCGCACCTCGAAGCCGGCCATGATAGCCGAGGCCGGGTTGGTGCCATGCGCGGCATCGGGCACCAGAATCTCGCGGCGGGCGTGGTCGCCACGGGCGTCATGATAGGCGCGAATCATCAGCACTCCGGCCAGCTCACCCTGGGCGCCGGCGGCTGGGGCCAATGAGACGGCGTGCATCCCGGTGACGGCCTTGAGAATCTCTTGCAGATCGAACAGACAGGCCATGACGCCCTGGCTGTGGGTCTCGGGGGCCGCTGGATGGCGCGCCAGAAAGCCGGGCAGGGAGGCCAGGCTGTTGCAGGCGCGCGGGTTGTACTTCATGGTACAGGAGCCGAGCGGATAGAAATGGGTGTCGATGGAGAAGTTCTGCTGCGACAAGCGCGTGTAGTGGCGCACTGTGTCCAGTTCGGAGACTTCCGGCAGGGCCGGGCGCCGCTGGCGGCGCAGCGCAGTGGGCAGGTCAGCGCAATCCGGAGTGGTGAGCGGAGCCTGCGCGGCGGCGCGGCGACCGGGGTGGGAGTGGTCGTGAATCAGCATGGTGAATCCGGGGTCGGGTGAGTCCGAGGCGGGCGCCCCTTACAGGAGGCGCTGCAGGGCGTCATGGTAGCGGTCGATGTCCGCTGCGGTGCGCACTTCGGTGGCGCATACCAGCAGGCCGGGGTCCAGCTCGGGATAGGCGCGCCCAAGATCAAAGCCGCCGAGAATGTCGGTCTCCGCCAATGCGGCCAGCACCTCAGGCGTCGGGCGCGGCAAACGCAGCGCCTGCTCATGGAACACCGGGCGCTCGAACAGAGGCTCAACCCCTGGCAGCTCGGTCAGGCGGGCGCTCAGGGTGCGCGTATTGGCATGGCAGTTCGCCGCCACTCGCTCCAGCCCCTCAGCGCCGAGCAGCGCCAGGTGAATGGTGGCGGCGGTGACCAGCAGGCCCTGATTAGTGCAGATATTGGAGGTCGCCTTGGAGCGGCGAATATGCTGCTCGCGCGCCTGGAGGGTCAGGGTGTAGCCGGGCCGGCCGTCGAGATCCTGCGTCTTGCCGGCGATGCGGCCCGGCAGTTGTCTGACCAGCGCCTGGGTGCAGCACAGGAAGCCCAGATAGGGGCCGCCGGACGCCAGCGGCATACCGAGCGGCTGACCTTCGCCACAGGCGATGTCAGCGCCCTTGTCGCCCCAGTCGCCGGGCGGGCTGAGCAACGCCAGGGCGATGGGATTGACCAGCCCGATGGCCAGAGCATTGTGGGCATGTGCCCAGTCGGTGAGGGCATCGACCTCTTCGAGCACGCCAAAGAGGTTTGGCTGCGGGATCACCAGTGCCGCGCAGGCCTGCCCGGCAGCGGCCTGCTCCAGCGCCTCAATGGTCGTATGGCCGCCGGTGCGGTCATAGGGGACTTCGATCAGCTCCACCCCTTGATGACGCACAATGCTGCGCACCGTCTGGCGGTAGAAGGGATGTACGCTGGCTGGCATCAGCACGCGCTTGTCCTTTACCTTGCGATTGGCGCGCACTGCCATGAGCACCGCTTCGGCCAGCGCCGAGGCGCCGTCGTAGAGCGAGGCATTAGAGACATCCAGGCCGGTCAGGGCGGTCATCATCGACTGGAATTCATACAGCACTTGCAGTGTGCCCTGACTGGCCTCGGCCTGATAGGGGGTGTAGGCGCTGTAGAATTCGCCGCGCGTGGTGAGCTGCCAGACGGCGGCCGGGATGTGATGCTCATAGGCGCCGGCGCCGATGAAGCATACAGGCTCGCCATCGGCGCGCGCGCGCGCCTGCATCAGGCGCGTGACATCCATTTCCGGCGCGGGACTGAGCATGGAATCCGGCAGGCCGGCGATCTCGCCGGCGCGCAGCTCAGCTGGGATTTCATCGAACAAATCCTCAATGCTGGCCGCGCCAATGGCGGCGAGCATCGCCGCAGTGTCTTCCGAGGTGTGGGGGATAAAAGGCATGCTGGTAAGCTTTTTGGCGTTTGGCGGCGTTTGGCGACGTTAGTCGTCGGCGATCTGCTCGCCATAGGCGTCGGCGTCGAGCAGGGCTTCGATCTCCGAGGGATCGGCGATTTTGAGACGGAAGATCCAGCCCTCGCCATAGGCGTCGCCATTGATCAGCTCGGGACTGTCACTGAGCTGTTCGTTGATTTCGACCACTTCGCCACTGATGGGGCTGTAGACATCGGACGCGGCCTTGACCGATTCGACCACGGCGCACGCCTGCTTGGCGCTGAGTTCATCGCCGATCTTGGGTGGCTCGACGAACACCAGATCGCCGAGGGCTTCCTGGGCATGTTCGCTGATGCCGACGGTCGCAGTGCCGTCGCCATTGTCCATCAGCCACTCGTGGCTGTCGTTGTAAACTCGATCTGTGGGTACCTGACTCATAAGGGGATTCTCCGAGTAAGCTGTCTCTATCACGAGAGCGGAATTTTAACCTGACCCTGGCGCACAAAGGGCGGTTTAACCACGCGCGCCGCCAGGCGTTTGCCGCGGATCTCAACTGTGCAATCGTCTGTAACCTCGGCACGCACCCGCGCCAGCCCGATGGAGCGCTCCAGGGTGGGCGAAAAGCCGCCCGAGGTCAGTTCACCGGCGGGCTGATCCTTCCACAGCACCGGCTGTCCGGGTCGCAGCACGCCACGCTCCAGTAGCAGAAGGCCGACCAGGCGTTCGGTGGGCGGCACCTGGCGCAGCGGTTCCAACGCGGCGCGACCTATGAAATCGCGCTCGGTCGGTTCCCAGGCGATGGTCCAGCCCAGGCCGCTGACCAGGGGGGAGACGTCTGGGGTCATGTCCTGACCGGACAGATTCATACCCGCCTCAAGGCGCAGGGTATCGCGTGCGCCCAGCCCGCAGGGCCTCACGCCAGCCTCCAGCAGGCGCTGCCACAGGGCTTCAACCTGGGCGTTGGGCAAAATGATCTCAAACCCATCCTCGCCGGTGTAGCCGGTGCGCGCCACAAAGAGATCATCCTGTTGGCAACAGTGGAAGGGTTTAAGCTGTTCGAGTGTCGCGCTCAGGGCGGTGGGCAGCAGGGGAATGGTTTTGGCCCGGGCCTCGGGACCCTGAACGGCCAGCATGGCCAGATCGTCGCGACGTGCGATCACAGGGGCGAAAGGCGCGGCCTGCTGATGGATCCAGTCAAGATCGCTGTCAGTGGTGGCGGCGTTCAGCACCAGACGGTAGTGATCGGGCGCGCACTGATAGAGAATCAAGTCATCAATGACGCCGCCGGCCGCATTTAGCATGCAGCTGTAGAGTGCTGTGCCGGGGGTGTGCAGCCGCGCTACATCATTGGCTAGCAGGTAGCGCAGGAACTCAGTCGCGCGCGGGCCGGACAGATCGACAGCGCGCATGTGGGAGACATCGAAGACGCCAGCGGCGCGGCGCACGACATGATGCTCGTCGAGCTGGGAGCCATAATGCAGCGGCATGTCCCAACCGCCGAACGGCACCATGCGGGCGCCAGCGCTCTGATGCGCGGCAAACAGTGGAGTGCGATGAGCCATAGGCGCGGCCTCTGGGAAGGAGTGGCAGGATACCAGCGGTCGTGATCACCGGGGCTACCGGGCAAACACGAAACCTCTGATTGGCAACCGCCCCTCTGTCCTGAACCTGAGAGTTTGCCCGGCAGGCGGCGTGCGTGTCAGCACAGCCAATCCCGAGCTGCCCCTTCGGTGGGTTGATGCGCCGATCAGGTCGCCAGCCCGACTGGGGATGGATGGCCTGCCCGCACGAATCAACCGCTCTCCAGAGTCGGAGCTTGGTTCGCGGTCCTTGATGCCTGAGCGATTCCGGGCGGAGTTGCGCCTTCGGCGTCGGCCCACAGAGCAATCGCAATGGGGCCGATCTCTCCCGCGACGAGCATTCCGAGCCGGCACTATAACTCCGCTGGCACCGGCTTGCAAAGCTGTGGTCCTCACCACCTACTCACTGCTGCTCGATCAAGTCGAGCACCGCATCTGGATCCATATCCGCGAGCGCGCGCGGCCCTTCGAGGGTGACAGTGAGGATCTCGACGCGTCGCTCAATACGCAGTCGCCCAGCGGTGGCAATCAAGTCCTTGGCACGCCGCCGCTTGGCGATGCGCTCTGCCATATCCCGGACCGCAAGCACGGCACCAGGAATCGAGACCACCAGGGTGGCCACCGCGACCGGATCGATGGCCTTGTCTGGCAGACTGTCGCCGTCGGTCACCGGCGTTGAGGTCAGTGTTGCCTCCATGTCCGCAAGCACCGCCTTGAGGGCCGCCAAAGCCTCTTCTGTATCAGGGCCTTTCAGGATCAGTTCCAAGTCTTGCATCGGGCTTTACCTCTCGAAATACGCTGAAGCCGCTTGAGCAACATCGTCAATCGATATCAGCGTCAGCGGCGCCATTGGTTTGGAGTGGCGACCCGCCACAATCCATCTCGAAGTGATTCAGGAGCTGTTCGATCTGACCGGCCTCCGGGAGCCCCAGACGTTGCGCCTCGGTCAGGGCGAGACAGAGCAGTGTATTCGCCGGTTGGCGGTCATCTGAGTCGTTTCTCGCAAGAAGATTCAGCGCGATCATGGCTCGACACACCAGCAATGAGCGCACGTCGCCGAGGCGCTCATAGACCGGCAGCTGCTCCTCGGTGCGGATGCGCAGCGCCTCCTCGAGCTGCCCGCGCGCCTGCAGGATGTCGGCGATCTGACCCTGCGTCACCGCCTTCTCGCGCACGTCGCCGAGGCGCTCATAGACCGGCAGCTCCTCCTCGGTGCGGATGCGCAGCGCCTCCTCGAGCTGCCCGCGCGCCCCCAGGATGTCGGCGATCTTCCCCTGCGTCACCGCCTTCGCGTGCACGTCGCCGAGGCGCTCATAGACCGGCAGCTCCTCCTCGGTGCGGATGCGCAGCGCTTCGTCGAGCTGCCCGCGCGCCTGCAGGATGTCGGCGATCTGACCCTGCGTCACCGCCTTCAAGCGCACGTCGCCGAGGCGCTCATAGACCGGCAGCTCCTCCTCGGTGCGGATGCGCAGCGCCTCCTCGAGCTGCCCGCGCGCCTGCAGGATGTCGGCGATCTGACCCTGCGTCACCGCCTTCGAGCGCACGTCGCCGAGGCGCTCATAGACCGGCAGCTGCTCCTCGGTGCGGATGCGCAGCGCTTCGTCGAGCTGCCCGCGCGCCTGCAGGATGTCGGCGATGCGTCCGCGAGCGATAGCGGCGCTAATAGGATTGTCGGCCCGTTCGGCACAGACGGCCGCTTGCTGAAAGAGCGTTTCGGCCCGTGCAAGCTCACCCTTGGTCCGCGCGCGGTCCGCCTGCTCCATGAGCAGATGTCCGGCATCCATCGGGTCGAGCGTTTCCAAGCCCGCGTCCAAAACCGCCGAGCCGCTTGAGAGCAGGCGTTCGGCCGCCTCGCCATCTCCGCTGTTTCGCAGCGCGCGCGCAGCACTGGCCAGCAGCCGTGGTGGGAACGGCGTCTGGGTGTCCTCCAGCAAATCGACGAGGGTCGACCCGAGCCTGGCCGCCTCTGGATAGCTCTCGGCCTCCAGCGCTCGAATCGCATTGTCGCCACAGTGCGCCGCGAGCGCGACGTCCTTGGCCGCGAGTGCCAGGCGGGTCAATTGCAGCTCGGCAACGGCAGGGCGTCCGCCGGCTTCACCGCCCCAGGTGGCGAACAGGGGCTGAGCGACGAGGGGTGCGAGCGCGGCGGCCTCGGTGTCCGTGAGCGGCTCGAACCGCGCAGCGGCGAGCGGACTGAGGCGCACGCCGGTCTCGCCGGGCAGAACCGGGTCGGCCCCCGGCTCGAGGAGCGCCAGATCGCGCAGCACCTCAAGGTCGCCCCCGAGCTCCGTGGCGAGGCCCGTGGCGATCGCGCTCGGGACCGGCAGTGCGAAGAGCGTCAAGGCACGCAGCAGGGCGCGCCCGTCCGAGCCGGCCAGGTCGAGCAGGCTCTGCACCGCGATCGCCTCAAGCTGCGCGCGCAACTCCTCGCTCGTGGGCAGGTCGCCGCCCGCGAGATAGGACTCCATCTGCTCGAGCGCGGCGGTGGCCGTGGCCAGGGGGACCTTGGGATTGAGCACGAGCCGGGCGCTCAGCAGATCGAGCAGCCCAGGATTGCCGCGCGCGGCCGCTCGGGCGCGGGGGATCAGCGCCTCGCGAGCCTCCAGATCGGGGAGCGTCTGCAAACGGGCGAGGGTCTGCTGCCGCAGGGTGAGCTTGCGCTCGGCGGTGTCGTTGAAGCTCGCCAGCTCCAGACGGGCGAGCCGCTCGGCCGGATCGGCCCCGGGCGGGCCGAGGCGGAAGGGGAAGCGGCTGGTGACGAGCAACCGGCTGGTGGTGCGCAGCGGATCGAAGGCGCGCATCAGGGTGGTGATGAGTCCGACCGAGCGCGCTTGCACCGTTCGTACCCCGGCACGCTCATCGAGCAGCTGCTCGAAGTCGTCGAGCACGAGCAGAAGCGCCGGTCCGGACGCGTCGTGCTGGCGACAGGGGCCGGACAGGAGGTCGGTCAGGAGATCGCCGAGCGCCTGCAGGGCGGCGTCCTCGCCGCGCGCTCTGGCCGCCCGCACCTGCGTCTGGCCCTGGCGGATCAGCTCACGCGCCGCCGGATAGGGTGCCAGGGTGTCGTCCAGGCGCTCGAGTAGGTCCTCGAGACCGAAGCGCCCGTGGAGCACGGCGAGGGCCAGGTCGTCGCGGCAGCGGTTGGCCAGGCGCGCTGCCAGGCTCGACTTGCCGAGGCGACCCATGCCGGTGATGAGCACACCCGCATGATGCTGGCCTTTCAGGTCGCGCAGGGCGCGCAGCGCGCGTTGCAGCTCGCGGCGACGCCCGACGAAGAGTGCATGCGAGGCGACCGGGACGGCATTGCCGAACAGATCCTTTTTGCCCAGCAGCTCTCCGGGTACATAGTCGGCCGGGAGCAGCGAACGCGCACGGGTGCCGGCGACCAAGGGGGCAGCCTCATCGCCCTGGGGACCGAGCCAGAGCCGCGCGAGGTGCCAATCGCGGCGAAGGCTGTCGGACTCCGACTCCAGCAGACGGCGGCGGGCCTCGGCGACGGCAAGGGCCAGAACTTCGCTGCAGGCGAGCCGGGCATAGAGCTCGGCGGCGAACTGGGTCGCGGCGCTGTCGGCCACCGGACCGTCCCAACCGATGATGGCCGGCAATCCCGCCCCGATGAGGGCGCTGGT
This sequence comes from Rhabdochromatium marinum, assembly GCF_016583795.1. Lineage (GTDB taxonomy): Bacteria > Pseudomonadota > Gammaproteobacteria > Chromatiales > Chromatiaceae > Rhabdochromatium > Rhabdochromatium marinum. The sequence goes on from NZ_NRRS01000017.1 coordinate 56,903, forward strand.
GAGGGAGTGCGCGGGGCTAGATGGTGCCGCCGCGCTCGAGCAGGCCGACAGGAAGAGCAGTCGCGGCAAGGCGGGGCGCAGCGCACGCAGCAGCTCGGGCGCCGAGGTCGGGTGGGCAGCGCCCGCATCATCCTCAAGCAACAGGACGGGCTGCGGCGTGGCGTCCTGCTGCACCCGCCAGGCCGCATGGCCATGGCAAGACAGGTGCAGGACCGGCAGTCCGCCCGCTTCGGCGAGGCGCCGACCGAGCGTCTGCGCCTCGCCGCTCTCCTCGACCAGCAGATCGAGCTGGGTGTTTCCCACTGCGGAGAGAATGGCGGCCTCCTCGGCCTCGTAGTCGAGCTCGGAGACGCCATCGGGGGCGGCGGCCATGAAGGCCAGGGCGAGGCGGTAGTCGTCGGGTGCCGGCGCGGTCTGGATCGGGCCGAGGCGACGGACCAGGGCGAACTGCAGGAGCGGATCCGCCGCCAGGTGCCCCTCGGCGTTGGCGAGCAGCTCCCAGGGGGCCTGGAGTGCTGCCCATTCGGCGGCAGTGGGGTGGCGGCTTGGACAGTGCAGGGTCAGCAGCAGGGTGCCCACGCTGCCTTCGAGCAGGCGGCTGAGCCCCTGCTGCTCGCCGTCGAGCCAACGGTAGAGCTCCTGACCGAGAGCCCGTGCGGCCCGAGGATCGCGATGGTGCTCGAGCAGGGTATAGCGACGCGCGAAGCCCGCGAGCTGCGCGCACGCGTCGTCGCTCAGCGGCCGGCGCGATCCGATCGGGATGCCGTCGGCCAACAGCGCAATGGAGTCATCCTGGATGTGGACAGTCGCGGACATGACGCGCTCCTGATTGGTCGGCAGCAGTCAGCGGTTCGAGGATAGCGGCTTTCCACTTTGGGGACAATGCTGCTTCAGATTACCTCAGTTGGGTTCAAATTCCAGTTATTGGCGGCTGCATGACCGAATATAATGGCGCCAGAAGCAGAGAACCCGCCCAGCCGCAGATAACAACCCGCCGAGTGATGTAACCATGCCGATGCTTGATGGCCGTACCCTGATCCATGCCGATGATCTCATTGAGAGCGTGGCCGATGCCTTGCAATATATTTCCTATTTTCATCCGCCGGATTTTCTCCAGGCGCTGCATCAGGCCTATTTGCGCGAGGAATCCCCGGCGGCCAAGGATGCCATGGCGCAACTGCTGGTCAATTCGCGGCTGTGCGCGCTGGGACAGCGGCCGATCTGTCAGGATACCGGGTTGGTGGTGGTGTTCGTGAAGGTAGGCATGCAGGTGTGCTGGGATCGGGAGGTCAGTCTGCAAGCGCTGATTGATGAAGGAGTGCGGCGCGCCTATCGCAATCCTGACAATCCGTTGCGTGCCTCCATGGTGTCGCCGCCGCTGGGCGCGCGGGTGAATACCGGCGATAACACGCCGGCGGTGGTGCATGTCGAACTGGTGCCGGGGTCGTGCGTCGAGGTGCGCCTGGCAGCTAAGGGAGGTGGTTCGGAGAACAAGGCACGCTTTGCCATTCTGAACCCCAGCGACAGTCTGGTCGATTGGGTGCTGGAGACCCTGCCTCAGCTCGGGGCCGGCTGGTGTCCGCCGGGGATGCTGGGCATTGGCATTGGCGGCTCGGCCGAAAAGGCCATGCTGCTGGCCAAGGAGGCGCTGCTGGAGGACATTGATCTGCACGAGGTCCGGGCGCGCGGGCCGGCTGATGACGTGGAACGCCTGCGGCTGGACTTGTACGAGAAGATTAACGCGCTCGGGATTGGGGCCCAGGGACTCGGGGGGCTGACCACGGTGTTGGATGTGAAAATTCGCAGCTTCCCGACCCATGCCGCCTCGTTGCCGGTGGCGTTGATTCCCAACTGTGCTGCGACCCGGCATCTGCACTTCACTCTTGATGGTTCCGGTCCGGCGGACTTTGCGCCACCCCGGCTGGAGGACTGGCCGCAGATCGACTGGGATCCGGCCGCTGGCGCGCGGCGGGTGAATCTGAACGAGCTGACCCGAGCGTCGATTCGCGACTGGCGCGCTGGGGAGCGGCTGCTGCTGTCCGGGCGGGTGCTGACCGGTCGCGATGCGGCGCACAAGCGGCTGGTCGAAGCCCTGGAGCGCGGCGAGGAGCTGCCGGACGGGGTGGATCTGACCAATCGCTTCATCTATTACGTCGGTCCGGTGGATGCGGTGCGCGACGAAGTGGTAGGCCCGGCTGGCCCCACCACCTCAACCCGCATGGATAAATTTACCCCGCAACTGCTGGCGTGCACCGGACTGATCGGCATGATTGGCAAGGCTGAGCGCGGGCCGGCGGCCATTGAGGCGATTCAGCAGCAGGGGGCGGTGTATCTGATGGCGGTCGGTGGTGCGGCCTATCTGGTGGCACAAGCGGTGCGCCAGTCGCGCCTGATTGCCTTTGAGGATCTGGGCATGGAGGCAATCCGGGAATTTGAGCTTGAAGACATGCCGGTGATCGTTGCCGTTGACAGCCAGGGCGCAGCCATTCATCACAGCGGTCCGCAGCAATGGCAAGCACATATTGCCGGAGTGCCAGTGCGGGTGGAGTAGTCAGCCCTGGCTTGAATCGCCTTTCCCGTGCGCGTAGCCTGCCGCTGCGCGTGATCAGTTTCGTTTTGTGCCAATCCATTGAATGAGGCCCACTGCATGGCATCCGATTCCAGTACAGCCGCCAGTATTGCCACCTCCGGCGGCATTGATCCCGTCACCGGGCTTGACGCCGCCGATCTTGGCGTCCCGGCCAAGGGACTTAGAGAGCCAACTCTGCTGAGTCAGGACGAGCGCCTGCGCGGTCGGCCCAAGCTGTGCAGTGACTGCGGGCTGTGTGACAGTCAGTTCAAAACGCTGATGGCGTCCAGCTGCACCTTTGTGCGTCAGCACATCCCGGACATTGAGCAGCGTCTGCATGGGCGCACCCGCAGGGCCGGGGATGAGTTGTGCTTCGGTGTGTTTCGCAGCATGCATGCGGCGCGCATGCAGCAGCCGCAGCCGGGTGCGCAGTGGTCGGGTCTGGTGACCAGCCTGGGGGCGAAATTGCTTGAAACCGGGCAGGTGGAGGGTGTGATTACCGCCGCCTCGGCGCCCGGGACCCGCTTTGCGCCCCGGCCGATGCTGGCCCGCACGCCGGATGCGGTGCGCGCCAGTGCCGGTAACAAACCCTGTCTGTCGCCCAATCTGGCGTTGCTGGATCAGGTGCGCGAGGCCGGCATCCGTCGCCTGGCCTTTATTGGCACCGGCTGTCAGGTGCAGATTTTGCGCGCTGCCGAGCCGCAACTGCGCGCCGAACTGGGGCTGGAGCGGCTGGATGTGATCGGGATTCCGTGCAGCGACAATGTGACTTATCCGGATCTGCAATTCTTTTTGCATCAGGTATCGCGTTCGCCCGACACCATTGTGCATTATGAGTTCATGCAGGATTACAGTCTGTGGATGCGCCATGATGATGGCGAGATCGAGCGGGTGAATTTCATTGACTTTCCCATGGACAAGCTCGATGGGGTGTTTCCGTCCGCCTGTCTGTCCTGCTTTGATTACGCCAACAGCCTGGCCGATATCACCATCGGTTATATGGGCGCGCGCCTGGGCTGGCAGTGGCTGCTGGTGCGCACCGAGCGCGGTCAGGCGCTCTTTGATCTGATTAAGCCACAGCTGGAGTTCCGCGAGCTTGACAGCGCGGGAGATCGCCGTCGGGGCATGCCACGCTACATCCACATGCTCGCCGAGCCACCCGGTAAGCCGCCCAAGCTGATTCGCAAGCTGATCGCCTTCTTACAGCGCCATCGTGGCCCACGGGGGCTGGAGTTCGCGCGCGCGGTGATCGAGATGAAACTCCTGCGCAATCTCCACTACCTGCGCACCCATTTCCCGCGCTTTGAGGCCCGGGTGGTGCATCCAGCTGTATATCAGGCGCTGGCGCCCTATGCGCAGGACTATGCAGATAGCTTTGGGCGGCCATTGGATCCCAAGGCCGCAACCAGCGTTTCTGACTCGAAGGGCTAACCGGCTGCACAGCATGGCTTCATCCACGACAACCGGCGCTCTCTACGATCTGGTCACTGGCGATGAGGATGCGCGCGTCTGCAAGGACATTCCCGCCGCCTCCTGCCAGGATCAGCCGCGCAATTTCTTTGCCTATCTGCTGGCCAATTTGCTGACCAAGGTGGCCGATGAGCTGGCCAGCGCTCGGCTGCTGTTGCCCTGGCTGTTCGGTGCGCTGGGAGCACCGCTGGTGCTGGTGGGGTTTCTGGTGCCGATTCGCGAGGCCGGCGTGCTGCTGCCGCAATTGGCGGTGGCGGCGGTGATTCGCCAGCAGCCGTTGCGCAAGCCGGTGTGGATTCTGGGGGCCTTGTTGTCGGCAGCGGCGTTGGCGCTGATGGCGTTGGCGGCGGCGACGTTGAGCGGGGCGACTGCCGGTTGGATCATTCTGGCGCTGCTGGTGTTGTTCAGCCTGGCGCGCGGACTCTGTTCAGTTTCGGCCAAGGATGTGCTGGGCAAGACGGTCTCCAAGTCGCGGCGGGGCCGGCTGATGGGCCTGTCCGCTGGCATCGCCGGTACGCTGACGCTGGCGGTGGGCTTTTATCTGGAGCTGGGGGTTCCGGCGCAGACGGGGGTTGGTGTTTTTGTAGCGCTGCTGGCGGTTGCGGCGGGGCTCTTTGCCTTGAGTGCGCTGGTGTTTCAGGGGATTCTCGAACAGCCGGGTGCGACCAGTGGCGGCGGCAATGCCTTGGATACAGCCCTGGAAAGCATTGGCCTGCTGAGGACGGATCCGCTGTTTCTGCGCTTCGTGCTGGTGCGCGTGGCGCTACTGAGCGTCGCCCTGACCGCGCCCTTCTATGTGCTGCTCGCCCAGCAGCACAGCGAGGGTCAGCTGGCCGGGCTGGGGCTGATGATAATTGCCAGCGGGCTGGCCAGCAGCCTGAGTGCACCGCTCTGGGGTTGGTTAAGTGACCACTCGGCACGCTGGGTCATGGTGCTGGCCGCCGCCCTGGCCGGAGTGCTGGGGCTGGTGACCTGGTGGCTGACGCTGCGACCGCAAGGCGTGGGTGCGGTGCTGCTGGGGCATCCACTCAGCTTTGCGACGCTCTTTTTGCTGCTGGGCATCGCCCATGCCGGCGTGCGCCTGGGGCGCAAGGTCTATCTGGTGGACATGGCCAGCGCCGAGCAGCGGGCGGCCATGGTGGCCGTCAGTAACACGGTCATCGGGGGAGCGATGCTCATCGCTGGCCCCATTGGCCTGCTTGGCGATTATTTCGGCCCGGCACTGGTGGTACTGGTGCTGGGCCTGGGCGCCCTGCTGGCCTTTGGCCTGAAGGATGTTTCGGAGCCGGGCGATGGCTAGGGAACCTGCCTGAGACTTACACAATGATAGTAGTATATAAAAATATTGTCTTCGTAAGCTCCAAATGATAATACCAATAAAAATCATGTGGTTATGGGTTTGTCGAGTGGGAATCGATACAGGTTCTCGGTGCTCAAATCGATGGACGGATGGCGTCTGAATAGAATAGCTGTCACAGAACGAATTTTTCCACGATCTCGTGTAAATGCTTTGCGTTTTGCGCTACAACCCGCTCACTCTCGGCGACCTGTTGCGCGGTGTTTACGGATAGATTGGCCACATCATTGATAGCTGTGATGTTCCGATTGATTTCTTCAGAAACTGCACGCTGTTCCTCTGTCGCACTTGCGATCTGAGTGGTCATATCGTTGATGCTGCTAACCGCCTCGCGAATACTGGCCAAGGATTGATCGGTGTCTTCTGCATGCTCCACCGTGGCGCGTGCCTTTTCCTCACTGGCCTTGATTGCCGTCACGGCCTCACTGCTGCCCTGTTGCAGTTGTACGATCATGGCCTGAATCTCGCCTGTCGATTCGGCAGTGCGAGAGGCTAATGAGCGCACCTCGTCGGCTACAACGGCAAAACCACGTCCTTGCTCACCGGCGCGTGCCGCCTCAATGGCGGCATTCAGAGCGAGCAGATTCGTTTGTTCCGCGATACCGCGAATTACATCCAGAACCTGACCGATGTTGTCGCAGTTTACGCGCAGTTGGTCGATTGCCTCAGCCGTGTTTGAAACATCATCGGCCAACTCCCGAATCGCTTTGATGGTTTTTGCGACGATTTGCTGACCTTGGTCGACCTCTTGGTCGGCATGCCGCGCAGCATCCGATGCGCTGCTGGTATTGTGAGAAATTTCCTGTACAGTCATCGCCATCTCGTTGATGGCGGTAGCCACTTGATCGACTTGCGATTGCTGCTCCGAGACCGTTCGATTGGTGATGCCGCAAGCATTACTCAGGGTATCGACCGTTGTTTGCAGCATCCCCGAGCTGTCGGATATTTTGCCAACAGACTGGCGTAGATTGTCCCGCATTGAATTGAGCGCGCGATCCAACTCGGCCAGCTCTGCATAGAGGTGTCCATTGTCGCTGGGTTTTTGACTTAAATCGTTGCCAGCAATAACCAGCGCTTGCTGGGTCAGCGACTTGAGCGGTCGAATCGCTTTCATGATCAACACCATGCCAAGGATCAGCACGCCCGCCAGCAGTGCGCTGCCCAGGATGGTTGCGGTTCGCGACAGCGATAAGGCATCGTTGAGATTGGCGCTTGTTCGCGTTTTGAGCGCATCTTCTCTTTCCAGAAGGGTTTCGACGCTTTCGCTCATGGCGGCAGCGGCAGCGTCGAATGTCGGCATAAAGGCATTGCCGCCGGTTGGTCCCTCTGAGATATAGCGGCGTGCCATGTCCTGACCTATGCTGTAGTAGTCCTCGAAGGTTTCCCTGAGTTTTCGGTACAGGTCCGCGCGATCCGGGTCACGATCGTTCAGTGCGTCAATGAGTGCACGCGCTTGGCGTGCGTGATTGGCAGCCTCGTCAAAACCATCGTTTAACCCATCCAGGCCACGGGTTGCGCTAATATCGGTCAGCCACTGCTGTACCTGGATCACATGCAGACGGAATGCCAGCGCATCAAACTGTAAGGGATCAGCCTCGACGAGTAGGTGCTTATTGGCCGTGGCCACCCGATCAGAAGCCCACCAATTAACAGCAATGAGGGTGATCGATAAAACGATCACGGTGACGACTTGTAGGCTAATGGCTTTGGCGATGGAGAGACTTTTCATGGATCTGTTTCCAAGATTTTCTGTGGTGCCTTCGCCGTTAGTGCGCCAAGCGAAGCTTGGCGCTTCTTGCCGGGTGAAAGTCCCGGTCGGGTAAGGGCTAGCCACCCACCCGTATCGCGTGTTGCGCCTCTGGCGGATAGCGACGCTCTGGTCGGGAGACTGGTGCTATCGTGAACAAAAGAGGTGAAGCGTACATAGAGAAACTTGTAGGCCAGAGGGGTGCACGCACCACCCTGAAGCGATTTCAGCCTCGTTAAAAGTATTAAAGCAGACGGCGACAGTGTTAACGTCCTGGAAGCCAACACAGAAGACTCGATAGAACGGCTATGGGCAAGATATTGTGGCACTGCCGGGAAACCAGGCAGCCAACAGAGAAAACAAACATTGCCCTAAGGTCGTTCACGGCGAGAGTCCCGAGGGTCTGTCGGGGTCCGAGCGCCTGGCATGCAAGCATAGAAGCGTCGAGAACTTGGGAGGCCCCATCGGCTCCCGGAGGGAGAGGTAAGGTATGCGGTTATTGAGACACACACGGGGNCACACGGGGAAACCCCGAAACTGAATTAGACCGAAACCTAAAGCCAACCGACCGGGGAAGCGCAACTGACCGAGAAGGAAGGTTCGCCGGAAGCGGATGGGGAGTCAGACCGGCTCATAGTACTCCGAGCGCGGGAAAGCCGCGCACATGGGGAAGGGGCCGGCGGAGTGATGTAGCCAACAAAGGACACCTCACCCAGACACGACGGGCTGGACTATGAGGCAAACCTCCCTGTTGGGACTAGCGAAAAAGGCGGCATCGGATAAGGCCCATCGATTCCGCAACCTCTTTGCCATGCTCAACGTCAGCTATCTGCTGGCCTGTTGGCGGCTGATTCACAAAGGTGCGGCCAGCGGTGTTGACCGCCTGGATGCCCGCGCCTATGAAGCCAACCTTCAGGACAATGTAGAAGCACTGGTGGCGGCGGTCAAAGGGGGGTGGTATCGGGCCAAGCTGGTACTGAGAAGATACATCCCCAAGCTCAATGGGAAGATGAGGCCATTGGGGATTCCGGCCATTGCGGACAAAGTGCTCCAGATGGGGGTCACCAAGATACTGGAAGAGATTTATGAGCAGGACTTTCTGGACTGTAGCTATGGGTACCGACCTCGGGTTGGTGCCCTGGATGCCGTGCGAGACCTGAGCGCCACGCTGCGAAGCGGGCGTTATCACTNTTATCACTTCCTGGTCGAGGCGGATATTCGCGCATTCTTTGATCGAATCGATCATGACAAACTGATCGAACTATTGCAGCGCCGGATAGACGACGAACCCTTTTTGCGGCTGATTCGCAAGTGGTTAAAGGCCGGCGTTTTGGAGCCGGATGGCGCGGTTCAGCATCCAGAGACAGGCTCGCCCCAGGGCGGGATCATCTCCCCGATGCTCGCGAATATCTATCTCCACTACGCGCTAGATGAGTGGTTTGAGAACACGGTCAAGACACATTGCAAAGGGAAAGCGTACCTTTGTCGGTATGCCGATGATTTTGTGTGCGCGTTTGAATGTGAGTCCGACGCCCAGCGCTTTTATCGGGTGCTTGGGTTGAGGATGGAACGGGTTGGGCTGGAGGTCGCGCAAGAGAAAACGCAGTTGCTGCGGTTCTCGCGTCAGGACTGGACGCGGAACGGCACCTTTGAGTTTCTCGGATTCGAGTTTCGTTGGGGACGGGGGCGTTGGGGGAAACCCGCGCTCAAACGGCGCACGGCACGGAAGAAATACCGCGCCTCCCTGGCCAGTTTTCGAGACTGGTGTCGGGCACACTGTCGGATGCACAAGGACAAGTTCTTCGCGGCTCTCAATGCGAAATTGCGCGGGTACTACAATTACTATGGTATCCGTGGCAACTACGAAAGCCTGGGTGACTTTTTCTATCATGTCACTCGCATGCTCTACCGGGAGCTAAATCGCCGCAGTCAGCGGCGCAGCTACAACTGGAAGGGCTTTGCCGAACTGATCAAGGTGTTCAAGCTTGAGCGACCACGTATCTGTCACAGCTTCTGAGTATTATGCAATGTTGCCGCGTGTGAAGCGAATCACTTCGAGGAGCCCGGTGCGGTAGTTCCGCACGCCGGGATCTGTACGGGGGCGGCCGGGTAACTGGCCGTCCTACCGTGATG
>NZ_NRRS01000018.1 GCF_016583795.1 Rhabdochromatium marinum
AATCGCTCAAGCAGAGCGCGTACCATGACCGTGGCAGGCGCGCGTTCAGCAAACCGGTTGAGAACATCATCAAACATCGGTTGTCAACTCCAACTCTAGAAATAATATCCATATTATACAATGAGTTGCATCACCTTAAAAGGGCTGGTCTGGGGTATAATACGACATGATTTCCGGCCGGGCTGCTGACCGGCACCGTTTCTTTACTTCACCAGCTGCCAATATTGCGCGAATGGCCTCTGGAAATGGAAGAACATGATCCCATGGGCGCGAGATCACCCGATTTCATTGTCCCGCCATGCCTGCAAATCGCAGTTATGGTTCCCTGCTACAACGAAGCCGGCGCAATTGGAAAAGTCGTCGCGGATTTTCACCACGCCCTCCCTCAAGCGACTGTTTACGTCTACGATAATAATTCTAATGATACGAGCTGCGGCGAGGCAAGCGCGGCTGGTGCGATTGTTCGTAGCGAGCATCACCAAGGGAAGGGGTTCGTTGTGCGACGGATGTTTGCCGATGTCGATGCCGACATCTATCTGATGGTGGATGGCGACGATACCTACGAGCCAACCGCCGCGCCTGCGATGATCCAGTGCCTGGTCGCTAACAATCTTGACATGGTTATTGGCGCCAGGATCGGATCTGGTGAAGGCCGCTACCGTCCTGGTCATGTTCTCGGCAATCGTTTGCTCTCTGGCCTGGTCAGAATTCTCTTCGCTGACGAATTCACGGATATGCTGTCTGGCTACAGAGTATTTTCACGCCGCTTCGTCAAGTCCTTTCCGCTTTTGTCCGGTGGCTTTGAGATTGAGACTGAACTCACGATTCATGCACTGGAACTCCAAATGCCCATCGCCGAGGTTTCCACCACCTACCGCGAACGTGCAGCGGGCACAGTAAGCAAGCTACGTACTTTTTCTGACGGGGCGCGCATTCTTTGGTTTATCCTTGAGCTCCTCAAGCAAGAGCGCCCGATGCGGACTTTCGGGCTGATCGGGCTTGCGTTGGTGCTGGTAGCCGTCATGATTGCCTACCCCTTGCTGGGCGAATTTCTACGCACCGGCCTGGTTCCGCGTTTTCCAACCGCGATTCTCAGCGTTGGCTTGGTGCTGCTTGGATTTCTGAGTATTGCCTGCGGTTTTATTCTTGATACAGTCACCCGCGGTCGTCAGGAGGCAAAGAGAATGTGTTACTTGAGCATACCTAGCACCAGCACACGACTCGAGATTTGCCGCGCATCAGTGGAACCCACCACCGCCCAACCCTGAATGATCCATGGATCCGGTTTTGCGCCGTTTCGTGGTAATCGGGGGCCTTGGCTTCATCGTCGACGCTGGACTCTTGGCGCTGATGATCTCGGCAGGCAGTGGGCTTTACGCCGCTCGTGCTCTATCCTTCCCGGTCGCGGTGACTGTCACTTGGTATTTCAACCGAATCTGGACTTTTCGAGACGGCGCCACTGATCGTCCCGGCCGTGAATTCGCCTACTACTTAATGGTTCAGATCGTTGCCGCACTGGCAAACTTTGCCGTCTATGCCGCGCTATTGCGTTTCTTATTTGCGGAGCGCGCAAGCATGGCCGTGCCCGCGCTCATTGCTGGAGCTGGGATTGGCTTGGTCATTAACTTCACAGGCTCCAAAGTTATCGTGTTCGTCGACCGCAAGATTGCGAACCCTCATCATGCTTGAAGCGGAGACCGCCATGAACAACACAAGCAACCGTTTCTATGATGGAATTGATAACCTTGACATCATGGAGAAAGCCGAACGATACAATCGGTTTCTGTCCAAACTGGTGGTGTCGAATGCTCGGGGCTTGGTGCCCGTATTAGATTTTGGTGCAGGTACCGGCCTACTAGCCAGGATGATTACCGATGCCGGCATTGAAATTGTGTGCGTAGAGCCTGATCCAGAGTTACGTAAGCGTCTAATAGCAAGGTCACTGAAAACTCATTCACGCATTGAAGACTTGGCTCCGGAAAGCGCGAGCGGCGCATATTCGTTTAACGTGCTTGAGCACATTGAGGACGATCTGGCGGCTGTTCGAGCGATATACAGTCGGCTTACGCCAGGTGGTCTATTTATTGTTTACGTGCCTGCCTTCCCGATGCTTTATGGCCCAATGGATCGCAAGGTTGGGCATTTACGTCGCTATACAAGAGTCTCCCTGTTGGCTGTACTGCGTGCTGCTGGATTCGTCGTAAAGCGCACCGAGTATGTCGATTCGCTCGGATTTCTGGCTTCGCTGGCTCTCAAGTGGCTTGGCGATGACAGCGGGAATCTCAACCTATCAATGGTTCGGTTATATGATCGCTTTGTTTTTCCGATCAGTCGGTTCTGTGATCAGCTTTGGCATCCATTTTTTGGCAAGAATGTTGTGGCCTTTGCCCAAAAGCCGAGCGGCAGCTGCATTGCACGTGACAAGGTTCGTCGCAAGATGCAAGCGCCTGGTCAATTCGATGCCCAAGGGGCTCGTGCTAAAAGCTCATTAGGGAACAGGTAACTACATGAATCCGTTGGCTACATGGTTTGCTGATAGGCCCAGGATCAGACTTCTTTACTGGATAGCGCTTGCACTATTGTCCGCTGCCATTGCCGGGCAGACTGCGGTTATGCTAGGGGCCGACACAAACTGGGATTTGCGAAATTATCACTTGTATAACCCCTTCGCCGTCCTTAAGCACCGCCTTTCCGTCGATCACAACGCTGCCGGCGTACAAACCCATATCAACCCCACGCTTGATTTGATTTTAACCTACCCGGCTTATACCTTGGGCAGCCCAAGGTTCGCGACGCGCATGATGGGTGCCGTTCAGGGGCTGAACTTGGTGTTAATTCTTGCAATTATATTTAGTGTTGCAGGTACAAGCCGCCCGATCTCCTTTAAGTTTCTGCTGTTCGCATTATCTGCCGCGATGCTTGGGATGTCCGGTGCGCTTACAGTCTCAGAACTCGGCACTTCCTTTGGTGACCTCACAACTGCAGTGGTGGTGCTTGCTGGGCTGCTGTTCGCGCTTATTGCGTTTACTGAGGACAGGCATGTGCCCGAGGTGCATTTGCTAGCTTTGGCTGGCTTGCTGGTCGGAGGGGCCGCAGGCCTTAAACTGACCAATGGCATATACTTGGTGGGCCTGGGTGCGGCAACGATCTTTGTGAGTGGCCGAACCTGGCTGAGAACCGGTCTAGCTTTCGGCGGCGGCGCTGTTATTGGATTGCTCGCAACTCATGGGTGGTGGTCGTGGTATCTCTGGCAAGAGACCGGCAACCCCGTGTTTCCGTTCTTCAATTCGATTTTTGGCTCACCCTTGTTTCCCGATATCGACTTTTCCGACGGAAGATTCTTTCCTAAGGACTGGTGGCAATCCTTGTTTTATCCATTCTGGTTTTCCTGGAACAGTCAAACAGCCGAGGTATCTTTTCGGGATTTCAGGTTCCCAATCGCCTACGTACTTGCCATTGCACTTCTGATCAAATTCGCAGCACGGAGGTTCGCGATCGTTTCAACCGATTCCGCCCCACCGCAGAGACGTCTGTTGCTATTTACATTTTTTCTTGTGATCACCTATATCCTTTGGCAGATTATGTTCTCTATCCAACGTTACGCTATCGGTGTCGAGGTCGTGCTCCCCGCCTTTGTACTCGTTGCTGCAGTGGTGCTTATGGGGCGTTTCGGCTGGGGGTTCTTCGCGGCAGCTGCCGTACTTTTAATCTTCTCCACGAAGGTGCCTGACTGGGGACGCATCCATAATGAACACGAGATCAGCCTTTTGGTCACGCAGCAGATCGTTGCTGAGTTTTCGCCGCTTTTGGATGACGCCGTGGTAGTGATGGGCCAGCCACCGATCGCCTATGTTGCGACCGCTTTCCATAACGCACGTTCCACAACCTGGCTCGGTCCGACCTTGACTGAAACGGACCGGAAGGAAGCCTTTCGCAAGGCAAGCGGGCGTAAACGGGTGCTTGCTCTTCGGCGAGAAGGAATGGAAGAAGGCGAGTATATAGCGCAAAGACTGCGAGAACTTAGCCTGCCTCTTTCCGACTCCGATAGCGGTAGCTGTCGAGATTTACGCACCACCCTGGAAACGCTTGTTCTCTGCGAAATAGGAACCATCATGCCCAAACCAGCCCGCTAAAACAGCCATCTTCCGCAACGAGCATCGGATGGTCGCGACAGCGCCGGGCAGAGCCCGGCGCTAGGCCTAGGCCGCTTGCGATGGGCAGGCTAGCTCTCAGAAACGATCAGCATATTCCGTGCTGGAGAGTTGGCTGTCGATCAAGGTGAGCACTGTAGCACCTTGCTCCAACTCGGTTACACTGGAATCGAATTCTGCTTGCTTGGGTCGCCCTCAGTGTTTGTTAGCGGTCTTTGTGCCGTATGAGACCGGTGTTCAGTTGCTCAAGCGCTTGACAGGGGTGTCCGTAGCGCCCGATACACTCTGGCGCTGGGTTCAGCAAGCCGGACAGCGCGCGAGGCGGGCGTTGGAGGAGGCCTTGGCGGCACCGACACCTGAACCGTTAGCAGCGTCGCTGCAAGCGTTGCCGCTGGTGATTGGCGCCGATGGGGTGATGGTGCCCTTTCGCCCTACCCCTGGCACAGCGAAGGGGCCTACCCGTTGGCGCGAGATTAAGGTGGCGATCTTAGCCCGTCTCGGCGAACGCCTGACACGTCGGGGCAAACGGTGAGTCTCCTCCACCAACGCCGCCTGGTGGCTGTCTTAGGCAGCATTGAGGCGTTGGCACCACGGTTATGGCTGGAAGCGGTTCGCCAACAGGTACACAGTACCACTCAGATTGTGTGGCTCAGCGATGGCGGAGCCGGCTTTTGGACCGTCTTCCAGCGCTGTTTCAAAACACTCGCAGCGACAGCGATTCTGGATTTCTACCATGCTGCACAAAACCTTTACAAGGGTGTAAGCGCGTGGCTTGATGGGCGCACCCGCGCCTGCCAGCAGCAATTTATCGACTGGCGTCACCGTCTGCGCCATGGCCAAGAGCAACAAGTGCTGGCCGAGTTGCTCACAGTCGTCGAAGACAGACAGTTACCGGACTCAGCACGCGAGGCATTGACGAAGGTTTACAACTACTTGAAAGCGCACGAAGATCACATTCACTATGATGCCTTCAAGGCGGCCGGGTTACCTATTGGCAGCGGCTTGGTGGAGAGTGCCTGCACGTGGCTGATTCAGCAACGCCTCAAAGGGGTTGGAATGCGCTGGAGCGAGACAGGGTTCAATCATCTACTCCATCTGCGATTGGCGTGGGTGAACCAGCGATTCGATCAGCTGTTTCCGGAAATGCTTCCCTCCCCCAACTAGGGGATGCACCCGAGGCTGACGACGGCCGTTTCGCAGGGCTGGGAGGTCGAACATGACGCTACCGCTGCGCGTGACATAGGCCGGCTGCGCTGATTCTATGTTGTCGGCGACGGAACGAGAGGCGGGGGTGGCGACGGGCCACAGGATGTCGCGTGGTTCGGCGTTAGCCGGTGGAGTCGCCATAACCAGCACGGCCGCCAGTAGGAACCATGCAATGGGTGCGGACAATAGAAAGATGATGAATCGCAATATCATACCCTCTTCATGAGGATGCGCTCAGGCACGAACAATCTCGCCCTTGCCATCCAGCTCAGCCTTGACAGCATCAATAGGCACTTCACGACGATGGAAGATGCCAGCAGCCAGGGCGGCTTCGGCATCCACAGCGTCGAACAGGGCGCTGAAGTGCTCAGGGCAGCCAGCGCCGCTGGAGGCGATGACCGGAATGCGCACGCCTTCGCGGACCATGCGCAGCAGTTCCAGGTCAAATCCGCGGCCACTGCCGTCGCGGTCGATGGAGTTGACCAGGATTTCTCCAGCACCCAACTGCTCGCAGGCCTGGACCAGTTGCAACACGTCGAGATCGCGACCTTCACGTCCGCCCTTGATGGTGCACTGGAACCAACAGTAACGCTCACCCTGGGGGCCAGGTTCCTGAGTTTCAATGCAGTGATGCGGTGTCGCCGCTGGCGAGTCGACATAGACCCGACGTGGATCAACCGAGATGACCACCGCCTGGTTGCCGTAGACCTGCGCGATCTGCTCGATAGCACTGCTCCCGTCGCCCTGCCCGCCGCATGCATGGAAGGCTTCGGCAATCAGCACCGCCTCGGAGCCAATCGACACCTTGTCCGCGCCGGAGCGGAAATACTCGGCGGCGACATCCAGCGCTGAATAGTGGCGCCCGTCCTGATCGACAAAGGCGCGAATGCCACCGCCGATGGTGAGCGGGACGAAAATCTCCTCGGAAGCACGCCGCAACACCTTAAGCATAGGCTGATCGGCAAGGGGGAAATCCCGGAAGGCGGTGATGTTCAAAAAGGTAATCTCATCGGCGCCCTCGGCATAGTAGCGCTTGGCCAATTCGACGGGTTTGCCCAGGTTGCGCACCTCGCCCTGTTCGCGCACGTCGTATTGATCCCCCTTGGTCACCACCAGATCGCCCTGATCATTGGTGCGCACATCCAGGCAGGCAATGATGCGCCGGGCCAAGGCGGTTGAGGTCGGTTCGGCGAGAGGATCCGGTAATACCGGAGAGTCTGACAGAGGCTGTGCGGAATGGCTCCGTGGCTGACTCAGCGGCCGGGGATTCAGGGTGCATTGGCCGGCCAGAAAGCGCCTCAGCACTTCCAGCCCGGCGGCGCCGCTTTTCTCCGGGTGGAATTGCACCGCCGCCACTTCGCCCTGCTGCACGGCGCTGATAAAGGGGCGTCCGTAATCGGTTTCGGCCAGCACCCAGTCGCGATTGCGCGCCTCGGGCTCGGCAAAATAAGAGTGCACGAAGTAGAAGCGGTGCGCGTCGGCATCCTCAAGCAGCTCACACTCAGCTTGTTGCAAACGCAAACCGTTCCAGCCCATGTGTGGCACCGAGCGATGGCTATTGTCGAAGCGCCGCACCTGCCCGGGAATAATTCCCAACCCCGGCACGCCGGGGGATTCCTCACTCCCCTCGAACAGTGACTGCAAGCCAATACAGATCCCCAAAAAGGGCCGCCCGGCCAGCAGAAACTCGCGCAGCGGGGCTTCAAAACCCTGTTCGCGCAGTCGCTGCATAGCTGGTCCAAAGGCGCCAACGCCAGGGAAAATCAGCCGCTCAGCGGCCAGGATGTCCTCAGGGGCACGGATTTCGCTCAGCGGATAACCGAGTGCAGCAATGGCATTGCGCACACTGCGCACGTTACCAGCACCATAGTCAAGCAGGGCAATCATGACAGCATTCTGTCCTTAATAAACACGATAGCGAGAATAAATAAATGACCACAGCCGCTGAATTCTAACAGCTTGCCAGAACGCGCGTGGGGCCAGCAGCGCAAACACCAGCAGCACCACCAGGGGTTGATACCACAAACTGCCCAGCCAGGCCGGCGTGACCCCCAGGTTGCACCAGTCTTCCGCCAAACGTTGCAGATTGAAAAAAGCGAAATAGGTGACCAGCGCCAGCATCAGTCGCCCACTGCCCGTCTGCCGGGGTGAGGTGGCGGTTAAGGGGATCGCGATCAGCGCCAGGGCAAAGAGCGCCAGCGGATTGGCGATGCGATGCTGCAACTCAACCCAGTCGCTGGGATCCTCGGAATCCAATAGATCCATCGTCTTGCGGCTGGACTCTTTGCTGCGCGTCACCGGGCCGGGCTCAGGCGAGTCCAGCTGCAGCTGGTAACGATCAAAGGCACTGATACTAAAGCTCGCCGTACCCGGCGCGCCGTCGTAACGCCGCCCTTGTTGCAGCACGATCGAACGCTCACCCCCGTTCCTGGTTTCCTGATAGTAGCCCAGATCGGCCAACACCAGGCGCGGCGTAGCCGCGCGGTGATCGCGCAGAAAAACACCCTGCAAACGCTTGTCAGCATCGAAGCGGGCAGCATAAAAGGTGATGGCACCGCCGTCAGGTTGATAGAAGCGCCCGGCCTGCAAACCGGCGATCTGCGTGGCCTGATCGCCCTGCAAATGGCGAATCACCTGGATTTTTGCCGAGGCTTCAGGTTGCACCACCAGCGCCAGCCAGGCAGTCAGCAGCGCCAGTGGCACAGCTAAATACAGCAGCGAGCGATAGATGCGCACCGAGCCGACGCCGCAGGCCTGCAAGGCAATGAGTTCGCTGTCGCGCGCCATACGCCCGAGCGCGACCAGCGCGGCGAGAAAAAACGCCGGCGGAAGCAAATGACCGCTGTCGCGCAGCAATTGGTAGCTCAGATAGCGCCAGGCCGTCTCGGTGTTGAGCGCACCCAGGTTGACTTCTTCGAGGCTGCGCAAAAACAGCACGCTTGCAGTAATCACAAAAAGGGTTGCGACAATCGCCGCAAACACTTTGGCGACTTCCAGCATCACATAGCGATCAATGACGGTCAACATTGGCGCGAGGGCATCCTTTAAGAAGTATTTGTGGCGCGTTTTGCGCTTTTTACTTGCGGCCGGGGGTTAGGATATGACAAAAGTGGCCGTCAGAATCATAATCCATCCTGCAACAAGCGATCATGCGCCCCGGTTTGATGCCTTGGTTTGATCGCCTTGATAAGGCCATTACAAGAGCGGCTACGAGACTTTAGCTTATGGAAGACCGGCGCCTACACCCCAGATTTGGCTGCAAACTCAGAACTGGTGTGCGTTTTCCTGACGGTCATACCGAGCTGCTATGGGCTGAGGATATTTCTCACTATGGCCTGAGCATTCACGCCGACAAGCCGCAACGGGTTGGCGTCAAACTCCGGGTGCTAGTGTTCATGTTTAACTCTCAGCTTGGCAAGGAGGTCCATGCTGAACTCGTTGTCCAGGTTGTCAGTTGCGTGCTGGACAGCACCACGGCGGATTTTCGCCTGGGCTTAAAAGTGGAAGAGTTCATTGGCGATGCCGAGGAACACCTGCTCGCTCAAATCAATGCCTTATCCAAGCCAATGCAGACCGGTACCACGAGCAAGGGGCAGTACAATAAGCACGATCCCCTGTTATCCATGTCCGTCCCCACCAGTTTTCCTCTGCACCGCCGGGTCAAGCTCGCACTGGCCAACGGCAGCAATCTGATCGGCTGGACAGAGGACGTTACGCCCAACTACATGCGTATTGCCCTGTCGACCAAGCTCGACGACAAGTCAGTGCACGGGATCAACATTCCAGTCATATTATCCAATGAACCGGAAATCATCTCTGTCCACGCCAAGGCGCGCGTTGAATCGGTGGTCTTCCGACCCATGGGTGCCTTTGCAACCAATTTTTCGATCTTCGATTACAAGCAGGACGGTCTCAATCAGTTGCGTGCAGAGCTGCGGGAACGCTTCCCGATGATTGCGCAGGATACTACTTCAGATGCGCTCGAGGACGCCGCAGAAGATGACACCGAGGCCCTGCCCTTCCTGGGCGACATGGGCATCTATAATTAATGCGCATGCTGTATTCGCGTCTTGATCAACGCACTCTCCCGAGTCACCAGAAACAACCATGCCTCTGACAGCGGAATGCCTCAAACGCCTGTCGCTTCAGGAACAGCCGTTCGCCCCCGATTCGCGCGGCGCTTTCCTGTACCGCGACGCTCAGATGCAAGATCAACTAGGGCGCATGCAGCAGACGCTGGTAAAGCCTGGCGCCATTTTGTTGCTCAGTGCCAGCAGCGGTGCCGGGCGCAGCATCCAATTGATGCGATTGCTCAGTGCCTTGCCGAAACATTTCGAGATCATCGCCTTTCGCGGCCGCAACAATACCAGCTTTGCGTCCGTTGAAGTCACGATTCGCAAACACCTGAAAACACATGGGGAAAACGACCCCAGCCGGCCATTGAATGAACTGCTGATTGAGCGCGGACATCGTAAAATCAACACCGTGATTGTGGTGGATGACGCGCACTTGCTGGGCTCGGATATTCTGCGGCAGTTACTCAAGCTGGGAGAGGACGCCAATGGGGCCACCCATCGCGGACCCCGCCTGCTGCTGATGGGCGATGCAGTCCTGGGGCGCAATTATCCACGCATGCTGATCGTAAACGACACGCGCCAGGTCCGGCATATCAGCCTGCCACCCTTTACCCAGGAACAGGCAGCGGCTTATCTGCGCCACCGCCTGACAGCAGCCGGCAATGCTGCTATAGCGAAATTATTTACACTGGATGTCGTTACCAAACTGCACAAAAGCAGTCGCGGCCTGCCCAGGGATCTGAACACTGTCGCTGAGCAGTGGCTAAGCGAGAACTGCCAGCCACCAGAACAGACAGAAGCAACGGCTGCGGCAGCTGTTGCAACCGCAGCAGCAGAGGAGGAGAAACCGAAAGAGCATCCACCAGCGGAACCAGCAGCAGAAGAAGGAGCGACGACGGCACCAGAAGCCGCACAGGAAACATCTTCAGAGCTGGAAGCGGACTCTGAACCGGAAGCACCGTCAAATTTAGACGAGACCGCGCCGTCCACGCATGCCCCACCAGCGCCTGAAAAAACAGCCCCAAAAGATCGCAAAGCGGCCGTCGCGTTTTGGAAACAACCTTGGTTTCTCGCAACGGCGACCAGTCTCGGACTCGGTGCGTTTGTTTTCCTGCTGCTACCCAGCCTGTCGGATAACAAGTTTTCCTTCGAACAACTGTCGCTTGGTGGAACAACCGCCAA
The DNA here is from genome assembly GCF_016583795.1 of Rhabdochromatium marinum. GTDB lineage: Bacteria > Pseudomonadota > Gammaproteobacteria > Chromatiales > Chromatiaceae > Rhabdochromatium > Rhabdochromatium marinum. The sequence goes on from NZ_NRRS01000018.1 coordinate 10,616, forward strand.
CCCCTCCCAGCAGCCAGCGGATGACGCCAATGGCGATGCAGCCGATTCTGGTGGCGATACCAATGCCGACGCGACCGCCACCGCGCCAGACACCCCGGAGAATGAAGCCACTCCCGACGCACCTCAGGGTGATAACACCGCAGAGACTGCAAACCGCACGCCTGAGGGAAAGACCGCAGCAAGCACGCAACCACCCGCTCCTGATGAGCAAACCTCACCGGAGACCACTAGGCCACCAAAGGCGGCTAACCGGCCACAAGCGTCCTCAACTTCTGCCAGTGCAACACCACCAACAGAGCATCGAGAGCCAGAACAAAACCAGACACCAGCAGCATCCGAGGAGCCAACCACTACTGAGGCAATGCTCAATCAGCAGCGGGCCTACACGCGTGCCGATCTTAGCTGGCTCGCGCAACAAGACCCCAACCACTACACCATACAGCTGATTGCCCTGCCGAAAATTGCTGCGGTCAAAGACTATATCAACACCCATTTGCTTGAGGGTGCGCGGGTCATCTCAACCCGCTCGCTGGCGATTGCAGTCTATGGCAGCTTCCCGGATATCAACAGCACCATGGTGGCACTGACCAAAATACCCCAGGACATGCTCGCTCAGGGCTATTGGATTCGCACCATTGCAGACGTACAGGCCGAGGTACGCTAAGCAAAAAACCCTGACGGGTTCGAGTCGTCAGGGCCGATCATCCAACAACTCCCCTTCCTTGACGGCTGGCAGAAGATCCGTGCGACTGATGCCCAGCCAAATCGCCATGGCGGTGGCGATAAAGATGGTCGAGTAGGTTCCAACTACCACGCCAATAATCAGCGCGATGGAAAAGCCACTGATCGCCGCACCACCAAGAAAATACAAGGCCAGCAGCACCAGCAGCGTGGTACCGGAGGTCACAATGGTGCGCGAGAGGGTCTGATTGATAGAGCGGTTAGCGATCTCGATCACCGTGCCCTTGCGCATCTTGCGGAAATTCTCGCGGATGCGGTCAAAAATCACGATGGTGTCGTTTAGGGAGTAGCCAATCACCGCCAGGACGGCGGCCAATACGGTTAGATCGAAGGGAATGGCGAAAATAGAGAACAGGCCAATGGTAAACACCACATCATGAATAATGGCCACCACGGCACCGGCGGCAAAGCGCCACTCGAAACGCAGGGCGACATAAATCAAGATGCCGATCAGTGAGAACAGCACCGCCAGGCCGCCCTGCTCACGCAACTCCTCGCCCACCTGCGGGCCGACGAATTCGACCCGGCGCAGTTCCACGTCCTCCCCGGCCTGCTGCGTCAGAATGCGCAACACCTGATCGCTCAGCTCAGCGCTGGCGACATCCTCATCGCGCGGTGCGAGGCGAATCAGTACATCCTGGCGCGAGCCGAAATATTGCACCACGGCGTCGTTAAAGCCCTCATCGGCCAGAGCCTGGGTAACACCCGCCAGTTCCGCCGGCTGCTGGTAACCGACCTCAATGACCGTACCACCGGTGAAATCAAGGCCAAAATTAAAACCTCGCACCAGGATCGACAGCAGAAACACCACCATGAGCGCCCCGGAACCCATCGCCGCGATCTTGCGCTTGCTGATAAAGTCGATATTGAGTTCTTTCGTCAGTTGGGCGTGCGCCATGCAGTTCTCCGCCTGGTAAAAATACCGTTCCTAAAAAGACCGTTCCTAAAGGATACCTAGATGGCCAGCGTCTTCACCCGGCGCCCGCCGTAGATGAGATTGATCAGGGCGCGCGAGCCAAGGATGGCCGTGAACATGGAGGTCAGGATGCCAATGAAGAGCGTCACCGCGAAGCCCTTGATCGGCCCGGTACCAAAACTGAACAGCACCACGGCAGCAATCAGGGTGGTGACATTGGCATCGACAATGGTCGATAAGGCTTTGTCGTAGCCGGCATGAATGCTGGCCTGCGGTGAGCTGCCATTGCGAATTTCCTCACGAATACGCTCGAAAATCAGTACATTCGCATCCACCGCCATACCGACGGTCAGCACAATGCCGGCAATGCCAGGCAGGGTGAGTGTGGCTTGCAGCACCGACAGCACTGCCACGATTAGCACCAGATTGACCACTAGCACCAGATCCGCCACCAATCCAAACAGTCGGTAGTACAGCGCCATGAAGGCCACCACTGCCGCCAGACCGATCAGGACCGACTCAAAGCCCTGATCGATGTTATCCTGCCCCAGGCTGGGGCCAACGGTGCGCTCCTCGACGATTTCGATCGGCGCGGCCAGGGCACCAGCGCGCAGCAGCAATGCCAGAGTGTGCGCTTCTTCGCTGCTGTCAAGCCCGGTGGTCTGAAACCGTCGACCAAAGGGCTCCAAAATGTTGGCGACGCTGATAACTTCTTCGGTGCGCTCGCGTGTTTTCACCGGCTTGCCATCAACCATGCGGGTGACGGAACGGTTCTCGATGAAGACCACGGCCATGGGTTTGCTGACATTTTCCGTGGTGACATTGCGCATGCGCCGCGCGCCTGGGCCGTCGAGACTGACAAAGACCGCCGGCGAGCCAGACTGCTGATCGAACCCGGCAGAGGCATCGGTAATCTGATCGCCGGTGACGATCACCCGGCGCTTGAGCAGAATTGGCTGACCATCGCGCTTTTTGTACAGGGCCGCACCGACCGGCACGCGCCCGTCCAGGGCATCCTGCACGCTGTGCTCAGTATCGACCAGCCGGTACTCCAGCGTGGCGGTCGCACCCAGCAGCTCTTTCAGGCGTCCGGGATCCTGTGCGCCCGGCAACTGCACCACAATGCGCCGCTCGCCTTGGCGCTGAATAATGGGTTCGGCCACGCCGAGGGCATTGACGCGATTGCGCAGGGTGGTGATGTTCTGCTGCAAGGCAAAACGCTTGACTTCCTCGCGCTGCGCCGGCGGCAGTGAGCCGGTAACATAGAACTCGCCCTCGCGCTCGCTGGTCTCAACCGTAAGGTTGGGAAACTCGCGGTGAATCCGCTTCGCCGCCTGATCACGGGTAGCCTCATCGCGGAAACGCACCTCAACCTTGTCACCTTCGCGCAGCACGGTGACATAGCGAATTTTGGCCTTACGCAGCTCGGTGCGAATGTCGCCGGTATAGCGCTCCACCGCCTGTGCCAGCGCCGCTTCCATATCGACATCAATCAGGACATGGATGCCACCGCGCAGGTCCAGGCCCAGAAACATCGGCTGGGCGCCAATGGCTTTGAGCCAGCCCGGCAGATCCGGCGACAGTGTCAGCGCGCTACGATAGCGATCCGCCAGGGTGTTCTGCATCACCTCCAGCCCGGCGAGCTGCTCGCCGGAACTGCGAAAGCGCGCTAGCAGATGATCCCCCTCCAAAGACTCAACATCCTTAACCGGCACCCCGGCATTCTCGAAAGCCGCGCGAATCTCGGCGACACTGGCGTCGTTGATCTGGTTACCACGCTCGGCGGTAATTTCAATGGAGGGATCCTGGGAGAACAGATTGGGCAGCGCGAGCAGCAGCCCGGCCAGGATCACGGCCAGAATCAGCAGATTCTTCCACAGAGGATAATGATTCATTGCAGCGTGGTGGCAAGAGCGGTCGTTAATGGATCAGTCAGATAGAGCGCGAGCGGACCAAAAAGCGCCTTCCCTTACAGTTCTTTCAGAGACCCCTTCGGCAGCACAGCCTCGACCGAGGGACGTCGAATCTTAATGGTTACACCATCGGCCACCTCCAGCTGGGCGAAGTTATCGCCAAGCGCGACAATGCGGCCGGCCATGCCACCCATGGTGATGACCTCGTCGCCCTTGCTCAGCCCATCGACCAGCGCCTTATGCTCTTTCTGGCGCTTAATCTGCGGGCGAATCATCAAAAAGTAGAGAATGACGATCAGACCGATCGGAAACAGCAATCCAAAGAGTGAATTGGCTGGGCCGGCAGCACCTTCAGCCTGGGCCAGCGCATCGGAAATGAAAAAACTCATTGTTTGTCTCTCCACACGGCGCCCGGCGCCGCTTAGCAAAAATCAGCGCGCAACTATAGCACAGGTCAAGGCGTTTTCGCGCCTGCCTTGCGCAGGGCGTCAAGTTTTTGGGTTATGCGGGCGTTAACAGTGGAAATCATCAATCAATTCGCACAAACTGGAAGAGAACCCCTGAAGCCCTTGAGGACCCCACCACCATGGCCGAGATTTTCACGCCCACCGACGCCTCGTCCGAGGCCACATCCACGCTGAGCGAAGACGCCAAGCGCGTCGCCGAAGAGCGCATGATTCCCCTCGAACTTGCGGAAATGATGAGCCAGGCCGACCAACTCCAAAACGAGGGCAAGCTTGCCCAGGCCGAAGAAGCCTATCGTGACGTGCTGAACCAGGATCCCTACGAACCCATCACCTTAAACCAGCTTGGCGTACTGAAAATCAACAGCGGCGATCCCGAAGCAGCGCTGACCTTCATCCGCCGCGCCCTGGCCTCGGAGCCGGATGCCTCTGAGTATCATTACAATCTCGGCGTGGCACTCGCGCAACTGCAGCGCACCGAAGAAGCCGCTGCCGCCTTTGACCGCTGCCTGGAGCTCAACCCCAATAACGCCGCCGCCTGCAACAATCTCGGCGCGATGCTGATGCTGCATGAGCAAACCGAGGCCGCCACCGCCGCCTTCCTGACTGCCATCAAGCTCAATCCGCAAGATGCTGGCGCCTACAGCAATCTCGGTCGCCTGCTAGCGCAGACCGGTAATCATGAAGATGCCGCGACCATGCTCGAACAAGCGATCAATCTGAATCCCACCGATCCCAATGCCTGGCAGATACTCGCTGATATGCAGGCGGCCCATGGTCAACAACAGGATGCAGACAGCAACCAGGCGGTCGCGCAATCACTGACCTCCGCCGCTGAGCAGCCATCGCATTAAGCCGATGACTTTTAAAGATCGACGCTCAGCGACTCCTTGGCGCCGGTCGGCGGCGCCCGGTGTGCCGGACGCTGGCCTGACTTAAACAGCGTCGGCAGCGGGCGCCACAATAACGGCTGCGAGAATGCCTGCCAGCCCCAGCGCAGCCAGTCGAGCAGGCGCACCGCCAGCCACAGCGCCCAGGCCAGCATCAGCAGCCGATACACCAACCGGGGTACCGAGACCACCAGCCCCTCACCAAGCGCCGGGCCGCTGCGATCCAGATACCAGCGCAAGTGCTCAGAGGTCGAACCGTTGCCGAGGATCTGCATGCGCGGCGAACCAAGCAATCCCTGCTGTATGGCCGCCAGCAGCCCCAGCAAGGCCAGCAGCGTCCAGCCAAGCAGAGCCAGTTGTGCCAAATCGAAGCGCCAGGCCGACAGCTGCTCAAGCCGCGCTGGCGCCAGTTGCTGTCGCCAGCCCAGCGCCAGCAGCCAGCCAACCACCAGCACACTGACCCAGGGGTCGGCCTGACTCAAGCCGATACCAAGCAGCAGCCAGTCGAAACCGTGCAGGGGCGTCAGACGCAGCCGCGCCAAGCCCCAGGCCAGCAGCCCCAGCACCACCAGCTGACTCCAAAACAGCACGGCTGGCCCCAGCCCAGCCCCCTGGGTCCAGAGCACCCAGCGATCTGCGCCCAGCTGTATCTCAGTGGTGGCGTTCACGCTGCCAACGCCAAGCTCGACCGGTGCCGGACGATAGGCCAGTCTGAGTCCACCCGGCTGCTGCCAGGCGAGTTGCAGCGACTGCACACCAGGCACCAGCGGCACATCGACCTGCCCCTCTTTCAGTACCAGGCCACGCGCCTGATCATTGATGCGCACTTCCAGGCGTTCGGCCCCAGGCGGCAGCCGGAGACGATACTGACCGCCCTGGCTGCTGCGAACCTTCAGCCATAGCTGTGCTTCGCTGGCGCGGCGTCCCGGCTTAAGTGCATAGCGACTCTGATCCAGCGTCAGCGTCGGCCCTGGCACAGCCTCCGGACGGCTCAGATCAAGCGCCAGCGCCTCGCCCGGCCAGGGACGCCACAGTCGCGCCGGGGTCGGGAAGCCGGCGCGCCCCGCACGCGCAGCGGCACAATCATTCGCCACCGCTGCCAGACCCAAGGTTTCCAGATGCCAATAGGGACTGACGCCGATGCACCAGGTTTCCACTAGGCGCGGGTCGCGACTCGCTCGCAGTTCAAAGTGATCCATCGGCGCCAGACGCGACGACCAGGTCAGCTCCTGCTGTGTGGGCGCCAAAGACAGCAGCAGGCGCTCATCCACCACCTGCGCCTCGGCACTGGTCACCGCCTCCCCCGGCAGCAGCGGCAGCCCCAGGCTCACCGCAGTCCCGGTCGGCGATAGCCGACGCACACGACTGCGCAGCTCCCAGGTCAACCCTAGATGCAGATCGCGCTCCAAGCGCAGTAGCGGCACGAGCGCCGTCCCTGAGACGCTTGAGGCCTCAGATTCCTGTGCTGTCGTGGTAGACACCGACACCAGGCGCAACTGCAAACCCGCCTGACCATCGGAGCGCAGACCTTCGAGCCGCCAAGACGGCTCCAGCTCGGTGGTCACCAGACGCGGCGGCAAGGGCAGAGGCAGCTCAATGCGCCCGGCCGCATCCAGGGGGCCGGTCAGTTCCAGCTGATGCCGCCCGGTGGTCACCGGCACCAGCCGCTGGCCATCCTGAGTGCGCCGCGCCAGTAACACTTCGGCCCCATCAAGCCACATCTGCTCCGGCAACCAAGTGGACTCCCCACCCGGCAAGGGTAAGGCACCAGCGGCGCCAGCGGCCACCGTCAGTTGCAAGCGCAACTGCCCGTCCTGCACCTCGACATGCAGTCGGCTGAGCGTAATACAGTCCGGCCAGCAGGGCGGCGCTTGCAGCAGCTGCTCACGCAGTTCCGTCAGCAAGGCCGGCGGCGGAAAGCCGGCAGCATCGGCAAGGGACGCACGGGCTGAAGATGCACTGACAGAAGACGCAATGGCCGGCGCAACCGCAGGCTCAGGCTCGCTGGCCGCGTGCGCCGGAGCCGGCAACAGACAGGCGACTCCTGCAACTCCCCAGCTCATCACTCCCAGGAGTACCACCCTTGGCGCCTGAGCACCCAGCGCACCCCAGGACTTAGCCAGCACACGCCTTGCATCCAGCACAGTCGCCCCGCCACCGGCCACCTTGAGCGCCAGAGCCGGCAACAGCAGTACAGCGGCGCAGGCAAGCAGCAAACCCATCAGCGGCGATAACAACCACAGATGAATCACATGGTCAGGCGCCACCGGCCCGTTCCATTCCAGCCGCACCGGGTTCCAGTTCCAGTCCGGCACCCCAGCCCCGGTCTGGAGCACCGCTCCAGGCGGCGGCGTGCGCAAGGGCGCTGGCGCGGCGGATTTGGCGACCGATGCCCAGCGGGTGTCGCTTGGTGCCCGGCTGAGCGCGACCTCGTCTGAGCTGACGCGATCTACGGACTGAGCGCCTACCAAAGGCGTAGCACTCGATGTGATGTTCAGCTGAGGATAGAGTCCATCGCGCATCTGCATGATCAAAAAGGGCAAGGAAATCAGCACCAACACCAGCAGCGCGCCTCGCCCGTACCACTGCACCAGGGTGCGCGCACGCTCCAGGGCGCGCGGCACGGAGCCCTGGGGTTCCGAGCGCTGCGGCAGCAACCGCAGCAATGCAGCTGCCGCGAGCAAATGCAGCCAGACGATCCGTGGCGCCCCCGGCTCCTGCCAGATCAGTGTCAGAGTCAGCAGCGCCAGTACCCCCCAGCGCCAGCCCCATAGACGCGTGCTGGCCAGGGCACCGATTAACACCAAAAACAAATCCAGCAACGACCAGCGCGCCAACCAGCTATGAGGTCGATTATCCACCCCGGTGACCGCGAGCAGTTGCCAACCCGGTGGCAAATGCAGATCGGCCTCAATGTGCTCAAAGGGGACTGTCCAGCCGGAAGCTGGCAGACGGGTACGCACAGCTTCCAGGCGGCCATCGGCAATCAATGACAGCTTCTCCCCGCGCACTTCGACGCCACTCAGGGTGCCAGTGCCAGTGCCGGTACCCGTGTCAGTACCAGCACCGCCAACAGCCTCAGCCATCACTTCAACATTGGCATCGGCACCGGTATCAGCCTCAACATCTAAATCAGTTGCTGCCGCGTCACTGGACGGCGGCCAGCGGGTGATCAGACGCGGCTCGCCATCGACCTGCACCTGCCCCAGCTCCAGAGGCGCCTGCACTTCCAGGCGACTTAGCCCCGCCAGCTCGCCATTGATACGGTCACGCAGGCTGTAGCCGTTGCCACTGAAATCAAGCCACAGCTCCCGCGTCAGACGCAGCCGCTCACGCCCGGCGCGCGCCTGCGGCAAGGGATTCAGCACCAGCGTCTCGCCGGCATTCAGTACATAGGCTGGCAGATGCTGCCAGGCCGAGGGCAGGCGCGCCTGGCGTGGATCAACCGCCTTGGCCCCACTCAGCTCAACCTGACGCAGCGTCGGAGCGGCGCGGAAGCTCCAGACCTCTCGCGCCGGCCAGGGCGCTTCGGCCTCCTGAAGCGCAAAGCGCGTCGGGCGCCCCGGATAGCGCGCCTCGATTTCCACCACCCAGTGACCGGGGCGCAGCTGCAACTGAAAACGGCCCGCTGCATCAAGCCGCGCCGGCAACGCACTGGCGATACGCAAGGGCAAGGCCTCCGGCAACACCGCACCGCTCAGCGTCAGCTCGCGCGGCTGGCCCGACACCTCAAACTCCAGACGAGTCGTGAGGCGCACGGGCACCCCATCGGCCAGCAAGCGGGTAACATTCAGCGCCAGTCGGTCCCCGCGCCCCACCGCATCCGGTGGCAAGGCCGGTGCCGCCGTCGGCGCATCGCTCAGCCACAGCCGTCCGGTGGCATCAATACGCGGCGCAGATACCTCGGACTGATCCAGGCGCAGTCGCACCGAGGCACGCAGCTCCGGCAGTTGCAGGCCATCGGGCAATCGCGACCAGAGAAAACGCCCGCTCAGCTCATGGCTCCCGACCGGCAAAAATAGCGCCGGGCGGCCCTGGCGCTCCAGCACCGGCCAGGACGCATCATTGACCTGCACCTGCTGAGGCCAGGCCTGCGCATCCCCCGGCAGCGGCACCCAGCGCGGCGCATACAGACGCCAGTGCTGCGTAAAGCGCGCGCCGCTGTCACTCACATCCAGGTGCAGCAGACCCGGCCAGCGACACAGCCGCTCCGACCCGGCCCCTTGGCCTGATTCCTGATCCGCAACCGGCCCCGGCGCCAGCGGACAGTGGCGCCAGTCAGCATCGCGCAACACCCAGGACACCCAAGGCGCCAACAGTGGCGGAATATCTCCAGCATCCGGCATAGCGGCGCTGGACGGCTGCGGCGCCAGCAGCCCCGTCAAAGCCAACAGCACCAGCCAGACGGCCATCATCAGCCGGCCAAAGCCACCGGTCAGCCAAGCACGCGCCCGCTTAAAGGTCGCTGAGGTCTGTTGCATGTCGGAAGGCCCTCTGCCAGGATGCCTGAGATCGGGAAGCGCCACTATAGCGCGAATCATAATGTCCGATCTGAACGCTCCACAGACCCAGCGCGCGAGGCTCGCCATGCACTCGATTCAGTCGGAATTCGACTTCTCCCCCTCTCTGCTTCATTTAAATCATGCCGCCGTGGGGCCCTGGCCGCGCCGCACCGCCGAGGCAGTGTGCCGCTTTGCCAAGGAGAATGCCGCGCTCGGCTCGCTGCACTATCCACAGTGGCAGGCGGTTGAGCAACGTTTGCGCGAACGTCTGGCACGCCTGATCAATGCAGCCTCCAGTGATGACATCGCCCTGGCCAAGAGCACCTCCGAAGCCCTGTCAGTCATTGCTTATGGGCTCGACTGGCGCAGCGGCGACAACATCGTTGGCATTGCCGAAGAGTTCCCATCGAACCGCATTGTCTGGGAATCTCTGGCCGATCAGGGCGTGCAATGGCGCGCGCTGCCCCTGGCGCAATCACAGGCCATCGAAGAAGAGCTGCTCGCACGCTGTGATGCGCGCACCCGACTGATCGCCGTCAGTTGGGTGCAGTACGCTCGGGGGCGCCGACTGGATCTGGAACGTCTGGGTCAGGCCTGCCGCGCGCGTGGCATCCTGCTGTGCGTCGATGCCATTCAAGGGCTGGGCGCCCTGCCCTTCGACCTTCAGCGCATGCCGGCGGACTTTGTGGTAGCCGATGCGCATAAATGGATGCTCGGCCCCGAGGGCCTGGCACTCTTCTACTGCCGCCCCGATCTGCGCGAACACCTGCGACTGCATCAGTTCGGCTGGCACATGGTCGCTGCGCCGGGCGACTTCGACCGTCACGACTGGCGCCCGGCTGAGAATGCGCGGCGTTTTGAGTGCGGCAGCCCCAATATGCTCGGCGTGCAGGCCTTTGAGGCCAGTCTGTCGCTGCTCGAAGAGGTCGGCCTAGAAGCCATTGAGCGCGCTATCACCGAGCGCATCGACCGTCTCATTGATCTGATTGACGCCCAGGGCTTTGAGCTGCTCTCCCCACGCGCTCCCGAACAGCGCGCCGGCATTCTCAGCTTCCGCGTCCCCGGCGCTGATCACCAAGCCCTGTGGCGCAGCCTGATGGAGCAGAATCTGCTCTGCGCCGCACGCGGTGGCGGCATCCGCTTTTCACCCCACTTCCACACCCGTATCGAACAACTCGACCGAGCCGTCACCATCACCGCCGCCAGCGCTGCGCGAGCACGAGACTGATTGCACATGCGGGTGATCGCAAAACTGGGGTTGCATCCGACAGGCAAAAGCATTAGTATGCTGAGTCTCAGTTGCGGGGTGGAGCAGTCAGGCAGCTCGTCGGGCTCATAACCCGAAGGTCGTAGGTTCAAATCCTGCCCCCGCTACCAATTGTGCATTTTCGGTCTCTGATCGAAAATAAGAAACCGGCTTCAAAGCCGGTTTTTTTATGCCTTTATGCCAGAGATCTGCATCTCCAGCTGAATTCGCCTGTGCAACACTGTAACACGGCAATGGCCAACGCAACGACCCTCACCCTCCCAAGCGCGCGCGAAGACCTTAACACGAATAACGGCTGGGAACCCTACCAGGAAAAGTACAGGATCATCTACAATGATAAAGCTGACGGCTGGGATGTTCAGATTCAGGATGAAAGCGTGTGGGACACAATAGACAGCGCAGCCACCGAGGCTGAAGCCATTCAACTCGCCAAAGCGGACGCTGAAGCCAACCTGGAAGAGTTGCGCAAGGAAGTGGCCAAGCTCAAACAACGGCTGGCCAGGTTCGAGGCGCACCTGAACAACGCCTGACGGGACTGAACAACTACCCCACCCGCCGCAATAGCCAGAGTGCAGCGGCGACAAACAACAGTGGCGGCAGCACAGCGGCAATAGCTGGATGCAGTCCGTAGAGCAGTGCCAGATAACTGAACGTGCGGTTGATCAGGTAAAAGGCGATGCCAATCAGGATACCGACAAAAATCTTCACACCCAGTCCGGTGCTGCGCGCCGAGCCCAGCAACACCGGGATGGAAACGAAGATCATCGCCAGCACTAGCAGCGGATGTACCAGCTTGCTCCAGAAGGCGACTTCATAAGGACCGCTGTCCTGCTCACTGTCTTGCAGAAACCGCAGATACCGCCACAACCCCCAGATCGGTAGCGCCTGAGGCTCGGCCACAATCACCCGCAACAACGCCGGGTCAATCAGGGATTGCCAGGTATCCCGCGCCTGATGTTCCACCCGCACCTGATCAGCGCCAATGTGACTGCGATTGATGTCCGTCAGCACCCAATGGTCACCGGCGTAATAAGCCTCTTGCGCATGGGTGGCAGTGATTAGCCGGGTGCCCTCCAGCTCATAGATAAAAATATCCTGCAAGCGGGCATTCGGCAACACTTCGCGCACATTTACAAAGGCATCCCCATCACGCGCCCAGAAGCCACGCTCAATCATCTGAAAGGTCTGGCCACTCTGGGCGCTGGAGCGCAAGACTTGCGCGCGTTGCTCGGCAACCGGCGCCACCCCCTCACCGACCAATACGGCGAGCATGGCCAGTACCAGACCGCCGGTTAAGGCCCCTTGCACAATGCGACCGATGGAAACGCCGGCCGCGCGCATAGCCACCAACTCCGAGCGACTGGCCAGCACACCGAGTCCCACCAAGGCACCGATCAGAGTCGCAATGGGAAATAACTGATAGGCATAACGCGGCAGACTCAACGTCACGAAGGCCAGGGCGGCGGACAACCCATAGGCATGCGTGCCCAGGTTGTCCATCTCATCGGCCAGGATAAATACCCCCAGCAGCGGCAACAGCACCGCCAGAGTAATCAGGGTGCCACTGATCACAGCAGTGGCCAAGTAGCGGTCGAGAATCTTCATTAAGCGGCAGGGAATCCGTTAGACTGACGGCCAATCGGCCCGTTGTTGGAGAGTGACGCTGAGCATTATGCTGCGGGCCAACGCGATTGTGGCCTGTGGGCCTTGTGGAGGATACATGGATTTTTCAGTCAAAACCGGCGAGCTTGCAACCCTGGAGACCGCCTGCCTGGTGTTGGGGGTGTCGGAGCCACGCACGCTCTCGTCCGCTGCTCAGGCTGTCGATCATGCCAGTGGCGGACAGCTCAGTAAACAACTTGAGACGGGTGATCTGGATGGCGATGCCGGTCGGATGCAACTGCTGTATCAGTTGCCGGGAGTGGCCGCCGAGCGGGTGTTGCTGGTCAACAGCGGCAAGAGCGGCGAGCTGGACCGACGCACTTTTGACAAAGTCCTGAAAGCGGTCTTTGCGCGTAGCGCCGAGCTGGGCCTGACTGAGCTGACCAGCACCCTGGCCGAGGCGCCGGTTGCCAAGATGACGCCCTATCAACGCCAGCGCGCGATTGCCCAGGCCGGAGCGCACAGCAGCTACCGCTACGAGCACACTAAAGCCAAAAAGCCCAATGCTAAGCCCCCCCTGACCACCCTGAACCTGTGGGTCGCGAGCGACGCCGAGCGCGCGGCGGCTGAACAGGCTGCCACCCACGCGGCTGCCCTGGCCGCCGGTGCCAATCTGGCACGCGAGCTTGCCAACCTGCCGGGCAACATCTGCACCCCCAGCTATCTGGCCGAGCAGGCCCGGGCACTGGCCGAGGGCGGCACACCAAGCTTCACTGTTGAGGTACTGGACGAAGCCGCCATGGGTGAGCTGGGCATGGGAGCCCTGCTGTCGGTGGCACGCGGCAGTCGCGAACCGGCCCACTTGATTGTAATGAAGCATAACGGCGGCTCGCCGGGCGAGGCGCCGGTGGTACTGGTCGGCAAAGGGCTCACCTTCGATGCTGGCGGCATCTCCATTAAGCCGGCTGCCGACATGGACGAAATGAAATACGACATGTGCGGCGGTGCGGCGGTGATCGGCGCCATGCAAGCGGTGCGCAATCTCAAGCTGCCGCTCAATGTCATCGGCGTGGTGCCAACCTCCGAGAATCTGCCCGATGGCGCGGCCAACAAACCAGGCGACATCGTCACTACCCTCTCGGGACAAACGGTCGAGATTCTAAACACCGATGCCGAGGGACGCTTGATTCTGTGCGATGCGCTGACCTACTGCGAACGCTTTGAACCGGCGGTGCTCATTGACATGGCCACCCTGACCGGTGCCTGCGTGGTGGCCCTGGGGCGCCATCCCTCCGCTCTGTTTGCCAATGATGACCAACTGGCCGAGGCGCTGGCGACAGCAGGTGAAGCCGCCGGGGATCGCCTGTGGCGCATGCCGCTGTGGAAGGACTACGACAGCCAGCTGGAGAGCAACTTCGCCGACATGGCCAATATCGGCGGCCGCGAGGGCGGCGCCATCACAGCAGCGGCTTTTCTCGCCAAATTTGTTGGCAACTACAGCCAGACAGTGCCCTGGGCGCATCTGGATATTGCCGGCACCGCCTGGGTGAGTGGCAAGGAGAAAGGCGCTACCGGCCGCCCGGTGCCCTTGCTGGTGGAATATCTGCTGCGCCGCGCCGGGCTGGCCTCCTAGGGCTCTGGGGCGCCATGGCGCGGATCGACTTCTATACCCTGGGGCCGAAGTATCGCGGCGACCGCTTGCGCTTTGCCTGCCAGCTGATCGAGAAAATTCGCACCCAGCATTGGCGGATCCTGGTGCATTGTCCGGAGGCTGCGCTGGCACAAACCCTGGATCAACTGCTGTGGAGCTTTCGCCCCGACAGCTTCCTGGCGCATGGACAGCTGGGCCGGGTAGATCCTGAGCTGACGCCGATCCTGATCAGCCCCAATGGGGAGCCGGAACAGGAACGGCAGGTGCTGATTAACCTGGGCCTGGAAGTGCCCGCGTTTTTTTCCCGCTTCGAACGGGTGTGCGAGCTGGTTGACCAGACCCCGCAGGTACTGGCTGCCGGGCGTCGGCGCTGGGCTTGGTACAGCCAGCAGTCCCTGACCCTGGAGCACCATCGGCTGGGTGGCTGAAAATTGCACGACGAAAGGTTTTGCACTTGGCGCCCGGAGCGAGTCTGGTTAGACTGCCCGTGGGAGTCGGCCAGGCAATCGCGGTCCGGGCGCTGTCGATACCTATTTGGCAGCGCGACGGATGGAGGAAAGTCCGGGCTCCGCAGGGCTGGGTGCCAGGTAACGCCTGGGAGGCGTGAGCCTACGGAAAGTGCCACAGAAAAAATACCGCCAACTCCGCTTAACGGCGGACGGTAAGGGTGAAATGGTGCGGTAAGAGCGCACCGCGCCCCTGGCAACAGGGGTGGCAGGGTAAACCCCACCCGGAGCAAGACCAAGTAGAGGAGCCAGCGGCCCGGTTTGACCGGCGCCGCAGCATGTGGCCCGCATGCGCTCTCGGGTAGGTCGCTTGAGGCCGGTGGTGACACCGGGTCCAGATGAATGATTGCCCACGACAGAACCCGGCTTATCGGCCGACTCCCACTCCGCGCCAACCCGAAGGTATAGAATCAGCGCCATGGATGTCCTCAACCAGTTACTTCCCCTGATCGCCATCCTGGCACTGCCGATGCTGTTTGCCATCACCGTGCATGAGGCCGCGCATGGCTGGGTGGCCAACCGCTGCGGTGATCCCACCGCCCGCATGCTGGGGCGAGTTACCTTCAACCCCATCAAACACATCGATCCGGTGGGAACTATCCTGGTCCCGTTGGGTATTTTCACCGTCTCATCGCTCAGCGGCAGCCCCTTTCTGTTTGGCTGGGCCAAGCCGGTGCCGGTCAATTGGCGCCAATTGCGTAACCCGCGCGCGGACATGGCGCTGGTCGCCGCCGCCGGCCCGACCGCCAATCTACTCATGGCGCTGGCCTGGGGCCTGACCATCCACCTGGGCACCTGGCTGCTGCCGGTTTCGCAGTGGGTCGGCCTGCCATTGATTTATATGGGAGCGGCCGGGGTGCTGATTAACCTGGTGCTGATGGTGCTGAACCTGTTTCCACTGCTGCCGCTCGATGGCGGGCGGGTGTTGAACGCCGCCTTGCCGCCGCGCCTGTCTTATTACTACAGCCGCCTGGAGCCCTTTGGTCTGATGATTCTGATCCTGATGCTCTTTACCGGTGTCTTAGGGCTGGTGCTGTTTCCGGTGGTTGCCGCCCTGCTGCATCTGATGCCGGGCGCAGCGGTCGTGCAGCAACTGTTTCCAATCTAAACCTGCACATCTTTAAGATTTCACCAGCGGCCAGGCGCCGCTGATCTTTTGCCACTCTCGCGAGGTAATGCGACATTGTCTTCGGTATCCGCTCAGCATGCACGCGTGCTCTCGGGCATGCGCCCGACCGGTCGCCTGCATCTGGGGCACTATCATGGCGTGCTCAAAAACTGGGTTGAATTGCAGCATGAATATGACTGCTTCTTTTTTGTCGCCGACTGGCATGCCCTGACCACCGACTACGAGCAGCCGGGCGCCATTCCCCAGGCGTCATGGGACATGGTGATCGACTGGCTGGCCGCCGGGCTGAATGCCGGTTCCGCCACCCTGTTCGTGCAGTCCCGGGTGCCGGAGCACGCTGAATTGCATTTACTGCTGTCGATGATCACCCCGCTCGGCTGGCTGGAGCGGGTGCCAACCTATAAGGATCAGCAGGAGAAGCTCAAGGAAAAAGACCTAGCCACCTATGGCTTCCTCGGCTATCCGCTGTTACAGAGCGCCGATATCCTGATCTACCGCGCCGGACTGGTGCCGGTGGGCGAGGATCAGGTCGCTCATGTCGAGATGACGCGCGAAATCGCCCGCCGCTTCAACCATATCTATGGACGCGAGCCCGATTTTGAGGAACAGGCTGTGCAGGCAATCCGCAAAATGGGCAAAAAGAACGCTCGCCTGTTCAATAATTTGCGACGTAACTATCAGGAAAAAGGCGACCAGGAAGCGCTGGAAGTGGCGCGCGCCCTGCTGGAGAGCCAAGCAAACCTGACCATGGGCGATCGCGAGCGCCTGCTGGGGTATCTGGAAGGTGGTGGCCGGGTGATTCTGCCGGAGCCACGTCCGCTGTTGACCAAGGCTTCCAAAATGCCGGGGCTTGATGGGCAGAAAATGTCCAAGTCCTATGGCAATACCATTGGCCTGCGCGATGATCCGGCCGTGATCGAGAAAAAGCTGCGCACCATGCCCACCGACCCCAAACGGGTACGGCGCACCGACCCGGGCGATCCGGATGTTTGTCCGGTGTGGCAGTTTCATCAGGTCTACTCCGACCAGACACAACGCGACTGGGTACAGGATGGCTGCCGCTCGGCCAGCATTGGCTGTATCGAATGCAAGCGTCCGGTCATCGACGCCGTACTCGCCGAGCTGGAACCCATCCAGGCCCAAGCGCGCGAGCTGGAGCAGCAGCCGGAGCTAGTGCGCTCCATTCTCAACGATGGCTGCGATCACGCGCGCGATGTGGCGCGGGAAACCATGGCCGAAGTGCGCCATGCCATGTCCCTGGTGCAGAGCTAGCCCGCGATGACTGCGGATGCCGAGGCCGCATCAGCCGAAATCGCCCAGCACGCCCTGGTGCATGGCCAGCCTTTTGTTGACTGGCCGCAGGATTTGTTCATCCCGCCCGATGCGCTGGAAGTGTTTCTTGAAACCTTCGAGGGGCCGCTTGATCTGCTGCTGTATCTGATTCGGCGCCAAAATCTGGATATCCTCGACATCCCCATCGCCGACATTACCCGGCAGTACATGGACTATGTGGAACTGATGAAAGAGCTGCGCCTGGATCTGGCCGCTGAATATCTGGTGATGGCGGCGCTGCTGTGCGAGATTAAATCGCGCATGCTGTTGCCACGTGCCGCCGAGAGCGAGGACGAAGACGAGGATCCGCGCGCCGAGCTGGTACGCCGGCTGCTTGAATATGAGCGTTTTCAGCAGGCCGCCATCGCGCTCGACGAACGGCCGCGACTGGAGCGCGACTGGCTGCAAACCCACATTGAGATTCCAAGCGGTTATCTGCGGCGCATCCCGCCGCAGGTGGAGCTGACCGATCTGCTGGCGGCCGTGCGCGCGGTCTTTGAACGCGCAGATCTGTCCAGCGCGCATCGGGTCGAGCAGGAGTCGCTGTCGTTGCGCGAGCGCATGGGCCTGGTGCTGGAACGCTTGCAAGGGCGTGGTTTCACCCCCTTTAGTGAACTCTTTGATGCCAGCGAGGGCCGTCCCGGTGTGGTGGTGACCTTCCTTGCCATTCTGGAACTGATCAAAACATCCGTGTTGGAACTGGTGCAAACAGAACCCTTTGCTGCCATCCATGTGCGCGCCCGGCAGGCCGCCGACGAGCCAGCCGCCGCCTGAGCATGGAGGCCCCGGCACTGAAACAAGTGGTCGAAGGCGCGCTGCTGGCCGCCGGCGGCCCGGTGAACATTGAGCGTTTGCTCTCCCTCTATGACGAGGAGGAACAGCCCTCGCGCGCGGCGGTTCTGGAGACGCTGCAAGTTCTGGAGCAGGAATACGCTGAGCGGGGCATTGAAGTCATGCAGGTGGCCAGCGGCTATCGCATTCAGGTGCGCGCCAGCGTGGCCCCGCGCGTGGCGCGTTTGTGGGATGAAAAGCCGGCGCGCTACTCGCGGGCGCTGCTGGAAACCCTGGCGCTGGTGGCCTACCGCCAGCCGATTACGCGCGGGGAGATTGAGGACATTCGCGGGGTGGCGGTCAGCACCCAGATCATCAAAACGCTGCTGGAGCGCGACTGGGTGCGGGTGGTCGGCCACCGCGATGTTCCGGGACGCCCGGCGCTCTACACCACCACCAAGGCTTTTTTGGACTATTTCGGCTTAAAATCCCTCAATGAATTACCTCCGCTGGCGGACTTGCGCGAGCCGGCTGATTTGCTACGCGAGCATCCCACGCTGGCCGGCCAGCCCCCTGATTCCGCTCCGCCAGCACCGGACAACCAAGAGATGTCACCATGAGCAGCCACCCCCCTACTCCACCCGCCGGCGTGCGCCTGCAAAAGGCACTGGCCGAAGCCGGCCTGGGTTCGCGACGCCGCATTGAGGAATGGATCACTGCCGGGCGGGTGCGCCTCAACGGACGCCTGGCGCAGCTCGGCGACCGGGCACTGCCGAATGATAAGATTACTGTCGATGGTCGCCTGATCAAACAGGTGCGGGAACCGAACAAACGCCGGCGGATCCTGGCCTATCACAAGCCCGAGGGCGAGATTGTCACCCGGCAGGATCCCGAGGGACGCACCACGGTATTTCAGCATCTGCCCGGCATTCGCGATGGCCGCTGGATTGCCATCGGCCGTCTGGATATCAACACCGCCGGGCTGTTATTGCTCACCAACGATGGTGCCCTGGCCAATGCCCTGATGCACCCGTCGCGGGCCGTGGAGCGGGAATACGCGGTGCGGGTGCAGGGGCCGGTTGAGGATTCTGTGCTGCACCGCCTGACCCACGGCATACAACTTGAAGATGGCGAGGCGCGTTTTGAGGAGATTGTCCCCTCCGGCGGCAGCGGCTTGAACCAATGGTTCCATGTGGTGCTGTGCGAAGGGCGCAACCGCGAAGTCCGGCGCCTGTGGGAAGCTGCCGGTTGCACCGTCAGCCGCTTAAAGCGGGTGCGCTTTGGCAATGTCATCCTGGGAGCCCGCCCCTTGCCACGCCAATGGCGGGAGCTGACCGACGAGGAAGCCTCCGGGCTGCTTGCGCTGGCCGGACTCACAGCAGCGTCGCCAGCCAAGCGATCCAAGCGCAACTCCCGCAGCGCGGCTTCGCACCGGCAGCGTCCCCAGAACGGCTCCTGGCCATCACCGACCACCCATCACCGACCACCAGGCCGCAACCACTGACCACCAACCACCGATCACTAGCGACGAGGAGTTTTGCGTATGACCATGACGCATGATGGCAACACCCGCACCCAAAACAGCCAATTGCTGGCCTGGGTGGATAAAATGGCGGCGCTCTGCACGCCAGACCGCATCTTCTGGTGCGACGGCTCCGAGGAAGAATACAAGCACATCTGCGATCAGGCTGTGGAGAGTGGCACCTTCATCCGCCTGAACCCCGAGAAACGCCCCAACAGTTTTTTGGCCCGCTCGCATCCGAGCGATGTCGCACGGGTCGAGAACCGCACCTTTATCTGCTCCGAGCGCGAGGAAGATGCCGGGCCGACCAACAACTGGATGGACCCCAAGGCGATGCGCGCCGAGCTGAACGAGCGCTTTCGCGGCTGCATGCGCGGGCGCACTATGTACATTATCCCCTTCAGCATGGGTCCCCTAGGCTCCCCCATTGCCCACATTGGCATAGAAATCACCGACTCGCCC
The DNA here is from genome assembly GCF_016583795.1 of Rhabdochromatium marinum. Lineage (GTDB taxonomy): Bacteria > Pseudomonadota > Gammaproteobacteria > Chromatiales > Chromatiaceae > Rhabdochromatium > Rhabdochromatium marinum. Next base: position 30,284 of record NZ_NRRS01000018.1, read on the forward strand.
TATGTGGTGGCCAATCAGCGCATCATGACGCGCATGGGCCAGCCGGTGCTGGACGTACTGGGCGCGGATGGCGATTTCGTGCCCTGCCTGCACAGTGTGGGTGCGCCCTTGGAGCCGGGTCAGGACGACGTGCCCTGGCCCTGCGCGGCAAATATTGAAGACAAGTACATTGTGCACTTCCCCGAGACGCGGGAAATCTGGTCCTTCGGCAGCGGCTATGGCGGCAATGCGCTGCTAGGCAAGAAATGCTTCGCGCTGCGCATCGCCTCGGTGATGGCGCGCGACGAGGGCTGGCTGGCCGAGCACATGCTGATCCTGGGTGTCGAATCACCCCAGGGTGACAAGCACTATGTCGCCGCTGCCTTCCCGAGTGCCTGCGGCAAAACCAACTTTGCCATGGTGATTCCACCCAAGAGTCTCGATGGCTGGAAGGTCACCACCGTCGGTGATGACATTGCTTGGATCAAACCCAATCCCGAAGATGGTCGCTTTTATGGCATCAATCCCGAATATGGCTATTTCGGGGTGGCACCGGGCACCAATGAAGGCTCGAACCCCAATGCACTGGCCTCTCTCAAAGAAAACGCCATTTTCACCAACACTGCGCTGACCGACGATGGCGATGTCTGGTGGGAAGGGCTGACCAAGGAGCCACCCGCACATCTGATCGACTGGCAGGGCAAGGACTGGACACCCAACAGCGACCGCCCGGCGGCGCATCCCAATTCGCGCTTCACCGCCCCGGCCAGTCAGTGCCCTTCGATCGACCCGGACTGGGAAAACCCTGCCGGCGTGCCCATTAGCGCCTTCCTGTTCGGTGGACGCGTCAGTAAAAACTTCCCACTGGTGTTCCAGAGCTTTAACTGGGAGCACGGGGTTTACCTGGCCGCCACCATGGGCTCCGAGGCCACTGCCGCTGCGGTGAGCCAGCAGTCGATGCGCCGCGATCCCATGGCCATGTTGCCCTTCTGCGGTTACAACATGGCTGAATACTGGAAGCACTGGCTGCGCATCGGGCGGCGCAAAGTCGGGACACCCCCGCCGATTTTCCGCGTCAACTGGTTCCGCAAGGACGACCGCGGGCATTTCATCTGGCCGGGCTTTGGCGACAATATGCGCGTGCTCAAATGGATCGTCGAGCGTTGCGAAGGCCGCGCACCCGCCGTAGAAAGCGCCTTTGGGCTACTGCCACCCTACGCAGCCATGAGTTGGGAGGGACTTGACTTCAGCCAGGACGCCTACGATTCCATCATGCGCATCGACAAGGAGATCGCCCAGCACGAGAGTCTCGATCAGGCTGAGCTGTTCGCGCGCTTTGGCGATCACATGCCGCGTGAGCTGGAACAGCAACGCGAGCTGTTGCTCAGTCGCCTGTTCCATTCCCCAGATGTCTGGCATCTGCCCGAGAGCGACGCCAAGGCCAGCTGAGGCTCCACTCAGGCGCACAGCCGCACAAGCGACGATGTCACGTCGCTTGCGGCTGTAGTATCCTCCCGCGCTCGTTCCCTTCAACCTTTGCCGGAAGCCCTGCTTGATGTCCGAGACCGCTGTCGCGCCACCCACGCATTTTATTCGCCAAATCGTCGCCGCCGACCTGGCTGCGGGCAAGCATGAGCGTCTTGTAACGCGCTTCCCCCCCGAGCCGAATGGCTATCTGCACATTGGCCATGCCAAATCGATTGCTCTGAACTTCGGTCTAGCCCAAGACTTCCAGGGTCAGTGCAACCTGCGTTTCGATGACACCAACCCCAACAAGGAAAACCCGGAGTTCGTCGCCGCCATCCAAGCCGATGTGCAATGGCTCGGCTACGACTGGGGCGAGCGGGTGTTCTTCGCCTCCGACTACTTCGAGCAACTCTACGCCTTCGCACTGGAATTGATCGATAAAGAGTTGGCCTATGTCTGCGATCTGAACGCTGAGCAAACGCGCAGCTATCGCGGCACCCTTACCGAACCGGGACGTGACAGTCCCTATCGCGAGCGCTCGGTAGCCGAGAATCGCGACCTGTTTGCGCGCATGCGCGCCGGCGAATTCGAGGACGGTACCCGCACCCTGCGCGCGCGCATCGACATGGCCTCGCCCAACATCAACCTGCGCGACCCGGTGCTCTACCGCATCAAGCGCGGCGTGATTCATCATCAAACCGGCGCCGCCTGGTGCCTGTACCCCACCTACGATTTTACCCACCCCCTGTCGGATGCGCTGGAAGGGGTGACTCACTCGCTCTGCACTCTGGAGTTCGAGGATCATCGCCCGCTCTATGACTGGTGCATTGAGCATGTCTCGGTGCCGACACGCCCGCGCCAGATCGAGTTCAGCCGCCTGAATCTGGAATACGCGGTGATGAGCAAGCGCATCCTCACTCGGCTGGTTGCAGACGGCCTGGTGGCCGGCTGGGATGACCCGCGCATGCCAACCCTGGCCGGACTGCGCCGGCGTGGCTACACGCCGGCGGCGATTCGCGACTTCTGCACTCGCATCGGCGTGACCAAAGCCGACAATCGGGTCGAGATGGGTCTGCTGGAAAGTGCCATCCGCGACGATCTCGACGCCAGCGCGCCGCGCGCTATGGTGGTACTGCGCCCGTTGAAGGTGGTACTAGAGAACTGGCCCAACGAGCGCCTCGACACCCTTGAAGCGCCACGCCATCCCAAAAACAGCGACCTGGGTACGCGTCCCCTGCCCTTCGGCCGCGAACTCTGGATTGATCGTCAGGATTTTGCCGAGCAACCGCCCAAGGGTTTCAAGCGCCTGGTGCCCGGCGGCGAGGTGCGCCTGCGCAATGCCTATGTGATCCGCTGCGAAGAGCTGATTCGCGATGCCAGCGGCGCGCTGATCGAACTGCGCGCCAGCGTGGATTTCAACACCTTAGGACGCAATCCTGAGGGCCGCAAGGTCAAGGGTGTGATTCACTGGGTTGCCGCCAGCGCAGCCGTTGAAGCGGAGGTGCGCCTCTATGACCGTCTGTTCCAGACCCCCACGCCGGGCGCTGGTGGGGAAGGAGGCGGGGGCGACATCATCGCCGACTTGAATCCTGACTCCCTGGTCGTATTGAGTGGCTGCAAGGCCGAGGCCAGTCTGGGCAGCGCCCAACCTGGGGAACGCTTTCAATTTGAGCGCGAGGGCTATTTCACCGTCGATCCGGACAGCACCGAGCCGTCCCTGGTATTTAATCGCACCGTGACCCTGCGTGATACCTGGGGCAAACAGGTCGCGGCGCAGGACTCCAAACGCCAAACCGCGCGCTAAGAGATCAGCATGGGCATGACACCACAGCCACAATCAGCCGCAAAACCCAGTATCCCCAAACTGGAACGCCTGCTGCTGGCCTCCGGCATCCGGCTGGCGGCGCGCTTTTATTCCAAAGATCGTCTCACCGCCCTATTTCGCCACGAAGCACATCTGGCGCTGGAGCTGGCCTCCCGGCTGTCGGTGGCCGAAGGCCGGCGCCGGGTGAACATCCCGCGCTTCTTTGGGATCGAGAGCGACAGTTGCGACTGGTCGGTCTATATGACGCTGGAGCACCTGGTCATCACCAACACCGCCATCACCGCGCTATTGCCACGTCTCTATGCCGGACGCGAACCCGATGTGGATATTACTTTCGAGGATCTGAAGCCGGTCACCGAGGCCGGCCCCGAGCAAATCGACAGTCTCGCCGCCCTGCGCGAGCGCTACACCGAGGTGGTTGATAAGCTCGGCAACCTCCACGCCGGCACCCGCACTCTTCACCCCTGGTTTGGCATTCTGTCAGCCGCCCAGTGGCATGCGTTGGCGGCCTTTCACACCAGTACCCACCGCCGCCAAATCGAGCGCATCCTGAAGCTGATCTAACCCCACGCCGGCGCCCGGGCAGGGTTCACTTCCCTGAAAAACCTTAAAAATTAGATGAATGACTGCGATTACTCCATACCAAAGCAGTCGTTTTTTAGCTGTCTTTGCGGCAGTAAAAGACCCGTCATAAACTCGGAATTACATTATAAATACCCTTTAACAAATTGATTTATATTTTAATATCACATCTTTTCGAGATTTTTTTTCGTAAGTCATTGTAAGTAGCTGGCAGCCCAGAAAAAAAGCGACGCAGTTCCTTGACCATCGCCAGAATCTTTCCTAATATCCTTGCGGTGGGGCATTACCGCTGACCCACAGCATTGCCTGTTGATTGACCCGGAACCGACCTAGACCGACATTGAGCGCCAGCTGATGCGTTTACCGTCCCTCAACCTGAAAAGTCGCGCCTTGCAGCGACTGCCGATCGGCTACGCCAATGAAGTCAGGCCTAGCACCCAAGGGCGCGTGTTGTTGACCATCAAACAACGCGAATACGCGCAATGTGAAACAACAATTTCATCCTCTGGGGTGGTGATCCCCCATGAGCGTTAGAGAAGCACGCTGCCCTGATGGGTGTTGGCAACCAATGTGGGCTGTGGGACAAAGCGACCGGCACCAGAGGTTGCAGGACGCCGAAGCGTCCCTGGATATGCAGAGCCTGGCGGCAGATTCGGAGCTTGGCTCGTTGTCTCTTTAATCCCGGCCGGATCCCGGATTTTGCTCAACGGAGAACAGGATGGACCCGATCAGCCGCAACACCTGCGGGGCGGGCGCGCCCCCTTGGCACGCGGCGCATCAAGCTGTCCTTGTCGAAGAAAGCATGCATGCACTGGCAATCAACCCTGGCGCAATCTATGTCGATGCTACCTTTGGGCGCGGCGGCCATGCGCGTGCCCTGCTGGAACGCCTGGGTCCGGAGGGACAGCTGTTCGCCTTTGACCGGGATCCCGAGGCCGTAAACGCCGGCTTCGCCTTGCAGAGCAGCGATCACCGCATGCAGATCGAACACAGCCGCCTGTCGGAAACACCGCAGCGCCTGCACGAACGCGGCCTGAGCGGGCGCATTGCCGGCGTCCTGCTCGATCTGGGCGTGTCCTCGCCACAGCTCGACACCCCGGAGCGCGGCTTCAGCTTCTCGCAGGACGGTCCGCTGGATATGCGCATGGACCCCAGTCAGGGCGAACCCCTGTCGACCTGGCTGGCGCGCGCACCGGCGGATGAGATCGCACGGGTGCTGAAAGACGCCGGCGAGGAACGCTTTGCGCTACGCATTGCCCGCGCCATTGAGCGCGAACGCGCGCAGCAGCCCCTGACCAGCACCGGCGCCTTAGCACGGCTGATTGAACGCACGGTTCCCACCCGCGAGCCGGGCAAGCATCCGGCTACCCGCAGCTTTCAGGCCTTGCGCATCACTGTGAATCAGGAACTCGATGAACTGCGTGCCGGCTTGGCTGGGATTACCGACTTGCTCGCCGCCGGGGGCCGCCTGGTGGTGATCAGTTTTCATTCGCTGGAGGATCGCATCGTCAAACGCTTCATGCGTGACGCGGCACGCGGACCCCAGGTACCCAAATCAGTGCCCGTGCGCGCGGATCAGGCCAGTGGCCCCCTGCGCCTGATCGGTGCCGCCCAGCGTCCGGGCGCGGCGGAAGTCGCACGCAATCCACGCGCACGCAGCGCCATTCTGCGCGTGGCGGAGCGCCGCCCATGAATGTCTCCCGCTTGACTGGCCTGGCCATATTAGGCTTTCTGGTGATCGCCAGCGCCGTGTCGGTGGCTTACGTCAAGTATCTGACGCGCGCTGAGTTTGTACACCTGCAGGAGGCGCGCGCCGAGCGCGACGCCCTGGATCTGGAATGGGGACGGCTGCGTCTTGAGGAAGCCTCGCTGACGGCGCATTCGCGCCTGGAGGAGCGCGCCCGACAAGCACTCGGCATGCACCTGCCCCAGGCGGCAGAAGTCCGGGTGCTGGAGGTGCACGCGCATGACTAGGGCAGTCAATCGCAAAAAGCGCGCGGAACGCTGGGAGAAAGCGCTGACACACCAACCCAACTTGCAGGCGCGGCGCTTGGTGTTGCTGCTGTGCCTGGGATTGGCCTTCAGCGCGGTGCTGGCCAGTGCCTTCTACCGCCAGGTGCTGGAGACGGATTTTCTCAAGCACGAAGGCGATTTGCGCTCAGTGCGCGAACGCGAGATTCCGGCCCGCCGCGGCATGCTGATGGACCGTCACGGCGAGCCGCTGGCCATTAGCACCGCTGTGGCCACCCTGAGCATCGACCCGCGCTCGCTGCTGCAACAGCCCCAGGCCGTTGCGCCCCTGGCCGCCGCCCTGGAGCTGGATCCTGCGGAATTTGAGCAGCGCTTGCAGCGGCATCGGGACAAGGCATTCATGTACCTGCGCCGCCGCGTTGAGCCACGCCTGACCGAGGCGGCGCAGGCGGTCATTCGCCGCTACGAAGTGCAGGGCTTCAGCATCGAGAACGAATATCGCCGCTTCTATCCCGGCGGCGAGGTCTTTGCCCATGTGTTGGGCTTCACCAACATCAACGACCAGGGACAGGAAGGCCTGGAGCTCGCCTATAACGACCAACTGCGCGCCATTCCCGGCAAACGGCGGGTAATTCAGGACGGGCTGGGTCGGGTAGTGGCCGAGGTCGAGCAAATCCGCCCGCCGCGTCATGGTCAGGATCTGTACCTGAGTCTAGATCGCCGCTTGCAATTCCTGACTTACCGGGAACTCAAGCGCGCCGTGGCCAAGCATCAAGCGGTCAGCGGCACAGCGATTCTGCTGGATGTGCAGTCCGGCGAGATACTGGCGGCGGCCAGCCAGCCGTCCTACAACCCCAATGCACAGCGCTCGGAACAGATCGCCCAGCGACGCAATCGGGTCTTTACCGACGTATTTGAGCCCGGCTCCACAGTGAAACCACTGGTGGTCGCCAAGGCGCTCGAATCGGGCGTCATCAACCCCAACACGGCGGTGAATACCGAGCCAGGCTCGTTGCAAATCGGCCGCAACCGGGTGCGTGATGTGCATAACTACGGGCTGCTCAATACAACCAGCGTCATCACCAAGTCCAGCAATGTCGGTATCGTGAAGATTGCCCGCAAGATGGATCACGCGCACCTGTGGCAGCTCTACCATCATCTGGGCTTTGGCTCGCTGGAGCATCAATGGGATCCCAATGAGCCCGCGTTCCCCGGTGCCAGCTCCGGCTATCTGCCAGCAGTTGATGACTGGTCGGAGTTTGAACACGCGACCCTAGCCTTCGGCTATGGGCTAAATGTCACCACGCTGCAACTGGCCAATGCCTACAGCGTGCTGGCCCGGGATGGGATTTTACGCCCCGTTTCCCTGCTAAGCCATCGCCAGATCCGCAACCAGTTTGGCGACCCGAACCACCGTCAAACCAATGCATCCAACCGCTGGGCGCTGCGGGTGTTCTCCACCCCTACCGCGCGCGAGGTACGCAAGATGATGGAAACCGTGGTCTCGCCCCAGGGCACGGCCAGGCGCGCGGCTGTGACCGGCTACCGGGTGGCAGGCAAGACCGGCACGGCGAAAAAGGCCGGCCCCGGTGGTTATATGCAAGGACGCTATCAGGCCGTCTTTGCCGGCATGGCGCCAGCGAGCGCACCACGTTTCGTCATGGTGGTCATGATCGACGAGCCAGGCGGCAAGCAATACTACGGCGGCCTGGTTGCGGCCCCGGTGTTTGCCAAGGTGATGGAACGGGCCCTGCGTTTGTATAACGTGCCACCCGATGACCCCAGTGCCTCCTTGCTGCTGACCGCCGAATCAGAGCTGCGCATGGGAGCGAGCCGATGATGACCGCTCACCAGCACCCGCACCGCACCTGCCCGCTCAACGAGCTGCTGGCGGGCTTGGTCGCGCCCTCTGTTGCCGTGCAGCCAGTGCCAATCTCCAGCCTGGCGCTCGACAGCCGTCTAGCCAGTCGGGGCGGACTCTTTCTCGCCTATCAGGGCAGCCAAGCGCACGGTCTTGACTATACCCGCGCCCTGGCCACGCGCGGTCTGCGCGCCATCGCCGCCGAGCCCAGTGCGCGCTGGCCACGCGCGGCGCTGGATGCCCTGGCGACTGAACTTGAGATACCCATTATCCCGGTTGAGCACCTTGGCGCGCAGGCGGGCACCATCGCGGCACGCTTTTATCAGGATCCGAGCGCCCGGCTGGAGATGATCGGCATCACCGGCACCAATGGCAAAACCAGTGTCAGCCATTTCATCGCCCAGGGTCTCGCACACGAAACTCGTTGTGCGGTCATCGGCACCCTGGGACAGGGCTTTCCAGACGCCCTGGTCAGCACTGGTATGACCACCCCCGATGCGCTCAGCTTGCAAGCCAGTCTGGCGGATCTGGCTCATCAGGGCGCCACGGCGATAGCGATGGAAGTCTCCTCGCATGCCCTGGCACAGCAACGCGCCGATGCAGTGCATTTTGACTATGCGCTGCTGACCAATCTGACCCGCGATCACCTCGATTATCACCAAACGATGGAGGCCTATGCAGCGGCCAAGGCACGGCTGTTCGTGCATCCCGGATTGCGCTGGGCGGTGCTGAATGCTGATGAAGCCTTCAGTGCCCAGCTGATCCCGACACTGGCACCGGAGGTTCGACTCGCGCTCTATAGTCTGAATCCCGCGCTCACGCTGGACCCGGCCGTACAAGTGCGCTGCGATCTGTTGGTCAGAGCCACAGAACTTACTTTGCAGCCACGCGGTTTGCGCCTGGAGGTCGAGGTCGATCAACAGCGATGCCATGAGTGCTCACTCACTGGCACGCTCAGCGCGGAGCTGGTCGGACGCTTCAATGCGGCGAATCTGCTCGCCGCGCTGACGCTACTGCTGGCGCGCGGTGTTGCCTTCGAGACCGCCGTGCAGCAGCTGGGGCGGATACGCGGAGTTCCGGGCCGCATGGAAAGCTTCGGCGCCGCCGGCGAGCCGCTGTGCGTGGTGGATTACGCCCACACCCCGGATGCACTCGAACAAGCTCTGGTCGAAGTGCGCGCACACTGCCAGGGCCAGCTGATCCTGGTGTTCGGCTGCGGGGGCGAACGTGATCGCGGCAAGCGGGCGCTGATGGGACAACTGGCCGAGCGGCTGGCGGATCACATTATTCTGACCGATGACAATCCGCGCCATGAGGATGGCGACGCCATTATTGCTGACATTCGCGCCGGCATGCGACCGCCGGCATCCCAAACGGAATCCAAGAACCGTCCTGCACTCACCATTGAGCGCCAGCGTGGGGTCGCAATTCGCCGCGCGCTACTGCTAGCCGGCCATAAAGATGCGGTACTCATCGCCGGCAAAGGCCATGAGAGCGAGCAGGATATGGGTGAGCTGCGGGTGCGTTTCAGTGATCGCGCCCAGGTCATGCAGGCGCTGCGCGAATGGCGTGGGAGGGCATGAATATGTGGACACTTGCGCAGGCGGTGGCGAATGCCGGCGGACAGTTGCAGGGCGCGGATGTGGCCTTTCAGGGTGTGGTGACTGACAGCCGCCGTGCCTGTGAAGGTCAGCTGTTTGTCGCCCTCAGCGGCGAGCACTTCGATGGCCATGACTATGTAGCCGCAGCCGCTGAGCGCGGCGCGGTCGCTGCAATGGTGAGCCGGGCGCTGCCGATGGCGATTCCGCAGTGGATTGTGGATGATCCGCTGCAAGGCCTCGGGCGCCTGGCGGCCGCCTGGCGGGAGCGCTTCCAGGGCCGGGTGATCGCCATTACCGGCAGCAATGGTAAAACCACCTGCAAGGAAATGACCGCGTCCATCTGCCGGCAGGTTGGCACCACCCGTGCCACAGCCGGCAACCTGAACAATGCCATCGGTATGCCGCTGACGCTGTTGAGTGCGCGTGATGAGGCCTTTCTGATTCTGGAAATGGGAGCTAATCATCACGGCGAGCTTACCTACCTCAGTGGCCTTGCTGCACCCGAGGTGGCGGTGATTACCAATGCCGGGCGGGCCCATCTGGAAGGCTTCGGTAGTCTGGAAGGCGTGGCACACGCCAAGGGTGAGATTGCCTCGGGCCTGCGCCCGGACGGCTGCTTTGCCTTCATGGCAGATGTGCCCTGGACGCCGCTGTGGCAGCAGCTTGCCGGCACGCGGCGCCATATCACCTTCGGCATGGGACCGGGCGCTGAGCTGCAGGCGGACCCGGACTCGATTCGCACCTGCTGGGATGAAAACGGCTTTCGTACCCTGTTCAACGTCTGGCTGCCTGCTGCTTGGCAACAGCCAACCGGCCAACCCAAGTCGCCGCCAATCGAAATCAGCCTGGCACTGCCCGGCCGGCACAATGTGAATAACGCACTGGCAGCGACAGCCATCGCCGTGGCGCTTGACCTGCCGGTCACGGCCATTGTGCAAGGACTCGCCGCGCTGCAACCGGTCGCACGGCGCATGCAGCCGCGTCGCACTGCAAACGGCATTCGCCTGATCGACGACAGCTATAACGCCAATCCGGATTCTCTGGCCGCCGCAGTGGAGGTGCTGGTGGATCTGCCGGGCCGTCCGGTGCTGGTACTGGGCGATTTCGGCGAGCTGGGCCCCGACAGCGCCGCCTTGCATGCCGAGATGGGGCGTCAGGCACAGGCGGCCGGGGTCAAACGCCTGTTTGCGGTGGGCGATTTGGCAGGACGGGCCGCTGCGGCCTGTGGCGACTCAGGAGTGATCTGCCCGACTCAGGCGGATTGTCTGCGTCGGCTGCGCACCGAATGGCATCCCGAGGATGTATTGCTGGTAAAGGGCTCGCGACTTGCGGCCATGGATCGAATAGCCGATGCCCTGTGCAGCGGCAAGGAGCTGGTTTGACATGCTGTTGTTGTTAACCGACTGGCTAACGCAGTTTTATTCCGGGTTTGCGGTGTTTCGCTACCTGACCCTGCGCGGCATTCTGGGCGTGCTGACGGCGCTGATGATCGCGCTGCTGGTGGGGCGTCCGCTGATTCGCTGGCTGAGCAGCTACAAGGTCGGGCAGGTGGTGCGCGACGACGGGCCCAGCAGCCATTTATCCAAGGCCGGTACTCCGACCATGGGGGGCACCCTGATTCTGGTGGCCATCGCCGTCAGTACTCTGTTGTGGGCAGACCTGTCCAATCGCTTTGTGTGGGTGATCTTGCTGACGACCCTGGCCTTTGGCGTCATCGGCTTTATTGATGACTACCGCAAGCTGGTATTGCGCGACTCGCGGGGACTGCCCGCGCGCTACAAGTATCTGCTCCAGACCATCTTCGGGTTGACGGCCGCAGGCTATCTTTATGTCACAGCAGCCACACCACATGAAACCGAGCTGTTGCTTCCCTACCTTAAGGAAGTCTCCATTCAACTCGGGCCGCTGTTTATTCCCTTTGCTTATCTGGTCATCGTCGGCACCAGCAATGCGGTGAATCTGACCGATGGCCTGGATGGACTGGCGGTGCTGCCAGCCGTGCTGGTGGCCGGTGGGCTGGGCATTATGGTTTATGCCGCTGGTCACGCCGAGATTTCAAACTATCTGAAGATTCCTTATATTCCCGCCGTCGGTGAGGTGGTAATTGTCTGCGGCGCCCTGGTCGGCTCCGGGTTAGGCTTTCTGTGGTTTAACACCTATCCGGCGCAGGTCTTCATGGGCGATGTCGGCGCCTTGGCGCTGGGCGCGGCCCTGGGCACCATTGCCGTGGTTGCCAATCAGGAATTGGTGCTCTTTATTATGGGGGGCATCTTTGTATTGGAGACCCTGTCGGTGATCCTGCAAGTGGCGTCCTTTAAGCTGACCGGGAAACGCCTGTTTCGCATGGCGCCGCTGCATCATCACTACGAACTCAAAGGCTGGCCAGAGCCACGGGTGATCGTGCGCTTTTGGATTATTACCGTCATTCTGGTACTGATTGGGCTGGCGAGCTTGAAGATCCGATGACGTCACAACCCCCCATGATTGCTGCATTGCCCCAACTGGCGGGCGCCCGGGTTCTGGTGATCGGCCTGGGGCTCACCGGGCTGTCATGCATCCGTTATCTGCGCAACCTCGGATGTCAGGTGATGGTCATGGATACCCGTGAGCAACCACCGGGAGCCGCCGCGCTGCGCCGGGAGTTTCCCGAGGTCGCCATGAGGCTCGGCGGCTGGAACTGCGCGACCCTGGCTGCGGCAGATCAAATCCTGCTCAGCCCTGGCGTGGCACTGGCAGAGCTGATGAGGACACTTGAGCAATGCCCCCAGGCCAACCCCCGGATTCCGGTCTGTGGTGATATCGAGCTTTTCGCCCAAGCCGTGTCAGCGCCGGTGCTGGCTATCACCGGCTCTAATGGTAAGAGCACGGTCACCGAGCTGCTCGGCCAGATGGCACGACGCGCTGGCGTCAAGGTCGCCGTCGGCGGCAACCTGGGGCCACCGGCTCTGGATCTCCTGGCCCCGGATGTGGAGCTCTACATTCTCGAACTCTCCAGTTTCCAGCTTGAAACCACCGCCTCTCTGCGCCCGCGAGCCGCCGCGTTGCTGAATCTGTCGGCGGATCATCTGGATCGCTACACCGATGTTGGCGCCTATGCCCAGGCCAAGCAGCGGATTTTCGCGGACGCCCAGGCAGCGGTGATCAACCGCGATGATCCGGTCGCACGCGAGCTGGCCGCTGGTGTGGCCGAGGTGGTGAGTTTCGGGCTTGGTCAGCCGGATGAGACCGCAAAACAGGACTGGGGCCTGCTTCCCGCCGCTGAGGGCGCCGGTGCCTGGATTGGGCGCGGTACCACCGCACTGATACCGGTCAGTGAAATGCGCCTACTCGGCGCACATAATCTCGCCAATGCCCTGGCCGCGCTGGCACTGGCTGATCTCTACGGGCTGGCGCTGGCGCCCATGCGCGCCACCCTGGGCGAGTTTTGCGGTTTGGCACATCGCTGTGCACCTGTGGCGGAGATCGAGGGCGTGCGCTGGATTGACGATTCCAAAGGCACCAACCCAGGAGCAACCATCGCCGCCATTGAAGGCATCGCGCGCAGCCAGACCGGCGCTGGAGCCTCAGGGGCTGGCAAAATTGTGCTAATCGCTGGTGGCGAGGGCAAGGGTGCGGATTTTTCCTCACTCGCTCCCACACTCGCACAGCATGTGCGGGCACTGGTGCTGATCGGTCGCGATGCGCACCTGATGGCCGCCATCGCCCCGGCCACAGTGTTCACCGAGCGGGCCATGGATATGCCAGCGGCGGTGACGCGCGCCGCCGAGCTGGCGCAGCCGGGCGATGTCGTGCTGCTGTCCCCCGCTTGTGCCAGCTTCGATATGTTTGATGACTACCGCCAGCGCGGACGCGTCTTTGCCGAGGCGGTAATGAGGATGGCTGCATGAGCACGCATAATCCCACGACCACCGCCGGCACCTCGCTGGTCGCGCTGGAGCAGGAACTGCGCCAGCCGCGCATGCCGCGCAGTCGGCATCAGCGCATTGGAGCCATACCAGCGCCGGTTGACTACCCCCTGGCGCTGGCTGTGGCCTGCTTGCTTGGCTTGGGCGTGGTGATGGTGGCCTCGGCCTCAATGCCGATTGGCGCCCAGGCCCCGCATTACCAGCCGCTGTTTTATCTGTATCGGCATCTGCTGGCGCTGGCACTCGGGGTGGCGGGCGGACTGGCCTGCTGGCTACTGCCGATCAGCTTCTGGTCGCGCTCCGGATTCTGGCTGCTGCTGGGCAGCATTGGGCTGCTGATTTTGGTGTTAATGCCGGGAATTGGCTACAGCGTCAACGGCGCCACACGCTGGATTCGCCTGCTGGGCTTTAATCTCCAGCCCTCGGAAATGGCCAAGCTGGCCGCCGTGATCTATTTGGCAGGCTATCTGGTGCGTCGCCCCCTGACCGGGGCAACCGGCACCTATGATGTCCTGCATCCCCTGCTGCTGATCGGCCTCGCCGGGGCTCTGGTCATGGCGCAGCCGGATTTCGGCACCGCAGCCGTGCTCCTGGCCACCATGCTCGGGCTGCTGTTTCTCGCCGGTGCGCCCCTGGTGCATTTTCTGGTGCTGATTGCCCTGGTACTGGCGGCCCTGGTGGCCCTGATTCTGTTTGAGCCCTACCGGCTGGAGCGGGTGACTTCCTTTTTGAATCCATTTGCCGATCCGTTCAATTCCGGCTATCAGCTGACCCAAGCGCTGATTGCTTTTGGTCGCGGGGAGTGGCTGGGCGTCGGGCTCGGCAATGGGATTCAAAAACAGTATTTCCTGCCCGAGGCACACACGGATTTTCTACTGGCGGTGATTGGCGAGGAACTGGGCTTTGTTGGTGTTGCGGCTGTCATCAGCCTGCTGGCCTTCGTCTGTTGGCGCGCGCTGAAGATCGGCGCGCGTGCCCACAGCATGGGGGAGGACTTCCTGTCCTATGTCGCCTATGGCATTGGTTTGCTGATCGGGCTGCAAACCTTCGTTAATGCCGGCGTCAACACCGGCTTGCTGCCAACCAAGGGACTCACATTGCCCTTTATCAGCTATGGCAATAATTCCATCCTGATCGCAACCATGAGCGCAGCGCTCTTGTTGCGCTGTGACGCCGAGCTGCGGCGCAAAACCCGGAAACCCAGAACGGGCGGAGGTATGCGATGGCGGCGCGGATAGCCGTAATGGCCGGTGGCACCGGCGGTCATGTGTTCCCGGCCCTGGCGGTGGCACAGCAGCTGCGCGAGCGCGGTGCCGAGCCCTTTTGGATGGGCACCCGGGCGGGCCTGGAGGCGCGCCTGGTGCCGGCGCACGACTTCGAGATCGAATGGCTGCAAGTACAGGGGGTCCGTGGCAAAGGCGTGAAAACCCTGCTGCGGGCGCCCTGGCAACTGGGCATTGCCTTGCGCGAAGCCGCTGCCGTGCTGCGCCGCCGCGCCCCAGATGTGGTGCTGGGCATGGGTGGCTTTGTCTCCGGCCCCGGTGGACTCATGGCCTGGCGGCAGGGGCGGGCTTTGGTAATTCAGGAGCAAAACAGCATCCCCGGCATGACCAATCAATGGCTGGCCCGGGTCGCGGATCGAGTGTTTGAAGGCTTTCCCGGCAGCTTTCCACCAGCGCGCGCGGCCATGACCAGCGGCAACCCGGTGCGCGCGAGCATCAGCGCCCTGGCATCACCAGCTGAGCGACTGGCGGGACGCTCCGGTCAGGTGCGACTGCTGGTGCTGGGCGGTTCCCTGGGCGCGCGGGCGCTGAACCTGATGGTTCCGCAGGCCCTAGCGCAGCTGCCCCAGACGCAGCGCCCCGAGGTGCGGCATCAGGCCGGCGAGCGCACACTGGCGCTGGCGCAAACCGCCTATCGGGAAGCCGGAGTCACGGCCGATATCCAGCCCTTTGTCGAGGATATGGCGGCGGCCTATGCCTGGGCGGATGTGCTCATCTGCCGGGCCGGCGCCCTGACCGTGGCCGAAGTCGCTGCCGCCGGCATACCGGCTATCTTCGTGCCCTTCCCCTATGCCGTTGATGATCATCAGGTTGGCAATGCCGAGCATCTGGTCAAGGCAGGCGCCGCCCATATGATTCTGGAATCCGCCCTGACCCCAGCCACCCTGCTGGCCCGGCTGGAGCCACTGCTGAGCAATACCGCCCAGCGCCTGATGATGGCCCAAGCGGCCCGAGCGCAAGCCAGGCCCGAAGCCGCCGCACAGATTGCCACAACCTGCCTGGAGTTGGCTGAAAGATGAACCAAGCCTGTCCACTGCAATTGGTACAGACGCACAGCGCCGCTAGCATGGGGCGCATCCGTCGCCTGCATTTCGTCGGCATCGGCGGTGCTGGGATGAGCGGCATTGCCGAGCTGATGCTCAACCTGGGCTATCAGGTGCAAGGCTCGGATCGGCGCGCCGGTGCTGTGACCGAGCGCCTGGAGCGCCTGGGCGCCGAGGTGTTCATCGGTCACCGCGCCGAGCAGGTGTTTGGCGTGGATGCCGTGGTGGTCTCGACCGCCATCAGCACTGAAAACCCAGAACTCGAAACCGCGCGCGCGGCGCGTATCCCCATTGTCCGCCGCGCCGAAATGCTGGCTGAGCTGATGCGCTTCTATTACGGCGTCGCGGTGGCGGGCACCCATGGCAAGACCACCACCACCAGCCTGATTGCCAGCATTCTCGGCGAAGCAGAGCTGGATCCGACCTTCGTGATTGGCGGCCTGCTCAACAGCGCCGGCAGCCATGCGCGCCTGGGCAGCAGCAAATTCCTTATCGCCGAGGCCGATGAAAGCGATGCCTCCTTCCTGCTGTTGCAGCCGATGATGGCAGTGGTCACCAACATCGATGCTGATCACATGACCACCTATGGCAACGATTTTGCCCGCCTGAGCGCGACCTTTGTCGAATTTCTGCATCACCTGCCGTTTTACGGGCTCGCCGTTCTGTGTGCAGATGATCCACAGATCGCGAACATCCAGGCGCAGGTGGCACGGCCAGTACGCACCTATGGCACCGGGAGCAAGGCAGATCTGCGCGCCCTCAATATCCAGCATCAGGCCGGGCGCATGCATTTTCTCGTGCAGGATCGTGACTCAGGTCTCGAATTGCCGATTGAACTTAATCTGCCAGGCCAGCACAATGTTCTCAACGCTTTGGCCGCCATTACTGTGGCGCTTGAGCATCAGGTACCGCCGACGGCGATTCAATCCGCCTTGGCGCGCTTCCAGGGCATTGGGCGACGCTTTGTTGTTAAGGACTTGCATACGACCACCGACCAGGCCATCACACTGATTGATGATTATGGTCATCACCCGCGCGAACTGGCGGCAACTCTGAGCGCCACGCGCCAGGGCTGGCCGGGGCGACGCTTGGTACTGATCTTTCAGCCGCATCGCTACACCCGCACTCAGGAGCAATTCGATGACTTTGTGCAAGTGCTGTCCGAGGTTGATGTCTTACTGCTGTGCGAGGTGTATCCGGCCGGCGAACAACCGCTGCCGGGTGCCGATGGGCGCAGCCTGAGCCGCTCGATTCGTGCCCGCGGGCAGGTTGATCCGGTGTTCGTGCCGGATCTCGACGAAGTGCCCGAGCGGCTGGCGCATCTGCTCAACGACGGTGACATGGTGCTGATCAGTGGCGCCGGTGATATTGGCACCCTGGCGGCGCGCCTGACACGCGACTGGTCGCAGGAGCAGGCCGCATGAGTTTGTACGACAGCACTGAGTCCCCACCCTGGCGCGGAGAACTCAGATGCAACGAACCCCTGGCCCGACACAACAGTTGGCGTGTCGGAGGGCCGGCCGCGCGCCTGTATCGACCGACGGATGCCGAGGATCTGGCCGTCTTTTTGCGCCAGCTCGACCCTCGCGAACCGCTGGAATGGATTGGACTTGGCAGCAATCTGCTGGTGGCGGATGCCGGTTTTGCCGGCACCCTGATTCAAACCCAGGGCTGTCTAACTGGGCTGCGCTGCCTGGAGGACGGTGCGCTGCATGCCGAAGCCGGTGTCGCCAGTGCCAAAGCGGCGCGCTGTGCCGTGCACCATGGATTGAGCGGACTTGAATTTCTCGCCGGAATTCCCGGCACCATCGGCGGAGCGCTGGCCATGAACGCCGGCGCCTGGGGCGCAGAAATTTGGGATTTTGTCACTGAAGTGACCACTATTGATCGCTACGGAGCCACCCATGAACGTCAACCGGGGGATTTTCAGGTCGGATATCGTTCGGTGCAGGGGCCGCCGGGTGAATGGTTTCTGGCTGTTCAATTGCATCTGACCACCGGCGATCCTGCTGTGGGTGCGGCGCGGATCAGGGATCTGTTGGCGCGGCGTTCAGCGACCCAACCGATTGGCCAGGCCAGTTGCGGATCGGTGTTTCGCAATCCACCGGGCGATCATGCGGCACGCCTGATTGATGCTGCAGGTCTCAAGGGGCTGCAAATCGGTGGTGCCATGGTATCGGACCAGCACGCCAACTTTATTATCAATCGCGGCGCTGCCAGTGCCGCAGATATTCATGCCCTCATCAAGCGGGTGGCGGATGTGGTTGAACAGACCTATGACATTCGGCTGATTCCCGAAGTACGGTGCATTGGAGGAGAACCGCAATGACCCCTCAGGAAGCTGCTGCCTTCGGCAAGGTCGCCGTCCTCATGGGCGGGCGCTCGGCGGAACGGTCGATCTCCCTTAAAAGTGGTGAGGCGGTGCTGGCAGCCCTGCACGAACTGGGTGTGGATGCGCATGCCCTGGACCCGGCCGATCAACAGGTACTGACGCAGCTGGAACACGGCAGCTTTGACCGCGCCTTTATTATTCTGCACGGTCGGGGTGGCGAGGATGGCCAGATTCAGGGGGCGCTCGATACGCTGGGTCTGCCCTATACTGGATCAGGCGTGCTCGGTTCAGCCATCAGCATGGACAAGGTCCGCACCAAGCGCATCTGGGCCGGCAGCGGTCTGCCGACGGCGGACTTTGCCGTCGTGCGTGAGGCGGGCGATCTGGAAGCGGCCGCCGCGCTCGGTTTTCCCTTGATGATCAAGCCAGCGCGTGAAGGCTCCAGTCTGGGCATGGCACGCGCCGATTCGCGTGCCGAACTGGCGAGCGCCTGTGAGGCGGCCGCCGCTTACGATGCCGAGGTGGTTGTTGAAACCTGGCTGACCGGTGCCGAGTACACCTGCGCCATCGTCGCTGGCGAAACCCTGCCGCTGATTCGCCTTGAAACGCCCAATGTTTTCTATGATTTTCAAGCGAAATATCAAACCGATACCACTCGTTATCACTGCCCCTGCGGCTTGCCCGCCGCACTTGAGGCGGACTATCGCCAGCTGTGCTGGCGTGCGTTCGAGGCCGTCGGCGCCAGCGGCTGGGGACGGGTGGATTTTATGCTCGATGCGGCCGGTCAGCCACGACTGCTAGAAGTCAATACCGTACCCGGCATGACCGATCACAGCTTGGTGCCTATGGCCGCCGCCGTGCAGGGGCTGGATTTTCAAGCGCTGGTGGCACGGGTATTACAAACGAGTAAACCATGGCCAATCCCGCCGACCGCAACTACTACAGCCTGATCGCCGCCGGTCTCAATCGCGATACCCCCAAACGCCCCCTAGTCATGGGGGTAACGACCGAAGTGCTGCTGATGCGCCTGTTTATGGCGCTGCTGCTGTTCGTGGTGCTAGCCGCGGGCCTGTGGCTGGCAGTTGAATGGGAGCCGCGGATTCTGCCTATCCGCGCGGTCCGGGTCGATGGGGAAATCCGCAGCCTCTCGCGCCAGGCGCTGCAAGAGCAGGTGGCGAATCATCTGACCGGCGGCATTCTGTCGCAGAATTTGGATGACCTGCGCGAGCAGGTCGAGGCTCTGCCCTGGGTGCACAGCGCCAGCTTGAAGCGTGTATGGCCAGATCGACTGATGCTTGCGGTCAGCGAACATGAAGCCATCGCCCGCTGGGGTGATGATGGTCTGGTCACCCGCGAAGGCCTAGTGTTCCACCCGCGTGATCGACGAGTGCCGGCCGGGTTGCCGCGCCTGTCAGGACCGGATGCACAGGCGCCCGCAGTGGTTGAGCGACTGCAGCGCTGGCAGATGCGCCTGGCTGACCTCGGACTCCTGATCGATGCGCTGAGCTGTGACCGGCGCGGCGACTGGACGCTGGAACTGCTGGGCGGCCCCGTGCTGCACTTTGGTACCGAACAACTTGAGCAGCGCTTTGCCCGCCTGCTTGCAGCCTTTCCGCGCATTGAATCCGTGGCCCTGCCGCAACGGATCGATCTGCGTTATAGCAATGGTCTCGCGGTGCTGTGGGGCACCGACAGGGATAGCGAGTTTCAGGCGCGAGGCAAGAAGCGCATGGCCGCCGTCAACGAACAGCGATAGAGCCTAGGAATTATGTCGAGACGCAAAGAAAATCTCGTGGTTGGCCTGGATATTGGCACCTCGAAAGTGGTTGCCTTGGTCGGTGAAGTCAAAACCGATGACAGCATTGAGATTGTCGGCCTGGGAACCCATCCATCCCGCGGCCTGAAAAAGGGTGTGGTGGTGGATATTGAGTCCACGGTACAAGCGATACAGCGTGCCATCGAAGAGGCCGAGCTGATGGCTGGCTGCGAGATCAACTCGGTGAACGCCGGCATTTCCGGCAGTCATATCGGGAGTCGCAACTCCGATGGGGTCACAGCCATCAAGGAGCATGAAGTCGGACAGGGTGATATTGATCGAGTGATCGATGCCGCGCGCGCGGTGCCAATTCCCGCCGATCAGAAAATTCTCCACATCCTGCCGCAGGAATTTCTGATTGATAATCAGGAGGGCATTCGCGAGCCGGTGGGTATGTGCGGCGTGCGGCTGGAAGCGCGTGTACATATTATCACTGGAGCCGTCAGTGCTGCGCAGAATATTGTCAAGTGCATCCGCCGTTGCGGGCTAGATGTGGATGATCTGGTGCTCGATCAACTGAGTTCCAGCTATTCGGTGTTGACCGAAGACGAAAAAGAACTCGGCGTTTGCCTGATCGATATCGGCGGCGGCACCACCGATCTGGCAGTCTTTACCGATGGCGCCATTCGTCACACGGCCGTGGTACCCATTGCCGGGGATCAGGTCACCAATGATATCGCGGTGGCGCTTCGCACACCGATTCATCATGCCGAATCCATCAAAATCAACTATGGCCGTGTCCAGAGCGAAGCCGCAGGAGGTGATAGTATCGAGGTACCAAGTATTGGTGATCGTCCTGCGCGTCAACTCTCACGCCACACCCTGACCAACGTGGTGGAGCCGCGCTACGAGGAGTTGCTCGGTTTGCTGCAAGGCGAATTACGCCATAGCGGCTTTGAGGATCTGGTGCCGGGTGGCGTGGTACTGACCGGCGGCAGCGCCAAGATGAAAGGCCTGGTCGAACTAGCCGAGTCAGTGTTTCAGATGCCGGTGCGCATCGGAGTGCCACAATATTTCACCGGACTCGAGGAACGTCTGAAGGATCCGGTCTATTCCACCGGGATCGGGCTTCTGATCTACGCCAAGCAACACAGATTCGAGACCCATCCTGAGTATCACGAAGCTCATGGCGTCGGTGCAGTCTGGCACAAATTTCGCTCCTGGTTGAGTGGCGATTTCTAGAATTTTTTTGTCGCTGGAGCCGTCGCTTTAAAGACAAGATACTTTAATGAACCATCTTAAATTTTCACGCAAAGAGAGAACTGCTATGCCTTTTGAATTAATAGACGACCAAGCTCAAACCGCAGTCATCCGAGTCATCGGGATTGGCGGTGGTGGCGGCAATGCCATCAATCACATGGTGGCGTCTGATATCGAAGGCGTCGAATTCATCTGCGCCAACACCGATGCCCAAGCACTGGAAAACTCCAATGTAAAAACCATCCTGCAACTCGGCACCGATATTACCAAGGGATTGGGCGCCGGCGCCGATCCGGCGGTGGGACGCACGGCCGCTGAAGAGGATCGTGACCGTATCAAAGACGCCCTCGAAGGCGCTGACATGGTATTCATCACCGCTGGCATGGGCGGCGGTACCGGCACTGGAGCCGCCCCTGTGGTAGCACAGATTGCGCGTGAACTGGGCATTCTGACCGTAGCCGTGGTCACCAAACCCTTCCCCTTCGAAGGCGCCAAGCGCCGCAAGGTGGCAGATCAGGGTATTGAGGAGCTGGCCAAGTCTGTGGATTCGCTAATCACCATCCCGAACGAAAAACTCCTCGCCGTGTTGGGCCGGGAAATGACCCTGCTCAACGCCTTTAGTGCCGCCAATGATGTGTTGCGCAACGCCACCCAGGGCATTGCCGAACTCATCACCCGCCCGGGACTTATCAATGTTGACTTTGCTGACGTCAAGACGGTCATGACGGAAATGGGCGTGGCCATGATGGGCACCGGAGCGGCCAGTGGTGATGAGCGCGCGCGCGAAGCGGCGGAAGCCGCCATTAACAGCCCCTTGCTGGAGGATATTGATCTGTCCGGCGCGCGCGGCATTCTAGTCAACATCACCGCTGGCAGCTCACTGACAATCGGCGAATTCACCGAAGTCGGCGATACCGTGCGGGATTTCGCCGATGATGATGCAACTGTGGTTGTGGGTACAGTTATCGACACCAGCATGGACAAAGAGATGCGCGTGACCGTGGTGGCCACCGGACTGGGTGCGCGTGCCGCCGCCGCGCGGGCGGAGCAGCCGAAGATGCGCCTGGTTTCCAATGAACGCGATCGCGCCACACCACCGGATTATCGCGACATGGATCAGCCAGCCTTCATTCGCAACAAACGCGCAGCCGCCAATGCCGCCGCCAGCGAGCAGGGATCGGCTGCCGCCGATCTGGATTACCTCGACATTCCCGCCTTTCTGCGACGTCAAGCGGACTAGTCGGACCAGCAGGTTTGAGCGCAACCTGCAGTTAACCATAGCGGCCCGCCATCCGGGGGGTCGGTCAGCGAAGTTGCACGCATGACCGACCCTTTCATTTGCAATCAAGCTGTCCACAAATACTGTAATTCCCGCCTGGCCAGCCAGCAGCGGAGTGGATGTTTATGTGCTTTTAAGTAACCATCCAATAGCCAACCCGGTTCCAAGTGGCACGCCACAGCCACTTGCTATAGGCATGCAAGCGGCTGAAATTCTAAGATTTTCCTAAAGAGCGCTTGATTCTTCTTCGGGAAAACCCTAATATGCCACTGGTATAAAATCAAGGGATGCGGGTGTTCATCCGGTCTTGCGGATTCGGTTTCGTAAGCGACTGATCGGCAGCCCGCTGGCTCGATTCGTCCTATATCAGCAAGCAATTGGCGACACCACAGGGACCGCCGCAGCAAACGGAGAACCTTAGAGTAATGATCCGGCAGCGAACACTTAAGAATGTCATCCGCGCCACAGGCGTCGGCTTGCATACCGGCGAGAAAGTCTTTCTCACTCTGTCTCCAGCCGCTCCGGACACCGGCATCCTATTCTGCCGCGATGACCTGCCCGAGCCTGTTGAGATCAAGGCGTCTCCGGCCAATGTCGGCGATACCCGCTTATCGACCACCCTAGTGCGCGATGGCGTGCGCATCTCAACGGTGGAACATCTGCTAGCAGCCTTTGCCGGGCTGGGCATTGATAATGCCTATGTGCGCGTCAGTGCCCCAGAAGTTCCCATCATGGACGGCAGTGCCGGCCCCTTTGTCTTTCTGATTCAATCCGCCGGCATTGAGGAGCAATCGCGCCCCAAGCGCTTTATTCGCATCAAGCGACGCATTCGCGTCGAAGACGGTGATAAATTCGCCCAGTTTGACCCATTCAACGGCTTCAAGGTTTCCTTCAACATTGATTTTGATCATCCGGCGTTTGCATCACGCGAGCAATCGGCCAGCATTAATTTTTCTACAACCTCTTTTGTGAAAGAAATCAGTCGCGCACGAACCTTCGGTTTTTTGCGTGATATTGAAGCCCTGCGTCAGCAAAATTTGGCACTTGGCGGCACCATGGACAATGCTGTCGTGGTTGATGATTACCGGGTGCTGAATGAAGAAGGGCTGCGCTACGAAAACGAATTTGTCAAACATAAAATGCTGGATGCCATTGGCGACCTGTACCTGCTAGGCTATTCGCTGATTGGTGCCTTCCATGGCTATAAGTCCGGTCACGCAATCAATAACCAATTATTATGTGCGCTGCTGGCCAATCAGGATGCCTGGGAAGAAGTTACTTTTGACGATACGAAAAAGTTGCCCATCAGTTACGCACAACCCGTTCCTGCCGTCTGAGGAAGCAAGCGCTGTTGCAACGGGAAGAGTTTCCTTTTGCCGCCTGATCGGCTAACCTTACTTTGAATCAGGAATTTCCTCCTCTGGGGATGTTGATATCCCATCAGCGTTAGTCACCATGCCGGCACCCGACGACGAACCCGTCTCCAGTGTGCGACGCTGATGGTTAGCAATGCGCTGAAAGCAGGCCGCAAGACGTGTATCAGGCATGCTTTGGGCCGCCTGTTCGAGATGCGCAGCAGTTGCCGCTGAAATGCGCGCGGCATTGCGCTGCCCTTGTGGCGGCCCCTGAGTTGAGGATCGAACACTTAACAGCGGTGGAGAAACGCGTACCTGACACTTTTTGAGCACAAAACCGCGTTGACCCATCACATGTGGAAGCTCTTGAGTGCAGAGCCGAAGTTTTGCTGCCCACACTGGGGAATCGGCGAACAAGAGTAGGCACTTGTTCTTAATGCTGGCCTGGGAGCAATGATCGCGAACGTCCTGCGGCAGCAGCGGCTTGACGGTTTTGAGCAGTTTTTCGCGCTCGGTGAGTTCACGCAGCAGCTTATCAAGGATCTGTTGGCGTGGCAGTTTGGCAAGACTTTTGGCTGGTGTGAGTTTCTTTAGCATGGAGCACCTCTTTGCATAGCCACATCGTCTGCCCGGATATTGACAGTAGAGAAATCAGCATGCAGTGATCGACACTTGGCATTGACTTGGAAGCTGAGCCGCCACTGGCGTGTAACAGCCGCCACCTCCGCCGTCAAAAGATCAAATTCAGACACCGAGATTCCGTCCTGTCGTAATTCTGACGTTTTGCAGTGGATCTACCAGACAAGACAGGATTCCGGAAGAAACACCAGGAACGTCAGTGGCCTTGGGAACCGCAAAGGCACCGAGGCCCCCTGAACACAATAAGCCAAACACCTCCCTTTAATTGATACACTTTTGTTGTATGAACCCCATTTCAGGAGAACGTATGCGTCGACGTCACCATTTTGCCGCCGAGCAAGGTTTCAGCTCTGTTGTGCTGCTGAGTATTATGCTTACCAGCCTGATGGCTGGTGGCTTTGGTTACTGGCTGGGCAAATATCGCCTCAGCGATCCGGTTTCAGAGCACCAGCACCTGGCACTCGCCCGCAACCTTGAAAGCTCGCAGCTCGAACTTGAACAAAAACGGCGCCAGATTCAAGCGCACATTGATACCATCGCCATACGAGTGGCGGAAGTGCAGGCTGAGGTGCTGCGCGTCAATGCCCTGGGCCAGCGCCTAGTCAAGATGGCAGGTTTAAGCAGCGACGAGTTCGACTTTGAAAACCCAGCTGCCGCTGGGGGACCGGATTACTACAAGGACGCACCAAACCGCGTATCCGAGGTGGCCCAGGATCTGGCCAAGGTACTGGCGGCCCTGGATGACCGCAAGCGCAAGCTCGGACTGCTGGAAACCCTGATTATGGAGCGCGATCTGGTACGGCACAGCATGCCTGAGGGCTGGCCGCTGCGCTCGGGTGGAGTCATTACTTCCGGCTTTGGCTACCGTCGCCATCCCATCACCGGGCGGCGCAGTCTGCACAATGGCATCGACATCGCCGCCAAATCAGGCTCTCCCATTGTGGCCATGGCTGATGGTCTGGTGGTGTTTTCCGGTCGCAAGCAAGGCTATGGGAACATTGTCGAAATTCGCCACGGCAATGGTCTGGAAACCTGGTACGCACACAACAAGCGCAACCTGGTCAAGGAAGGCGATCTAGTCAAACGCGGTCAGCAAATCGCGGCCCTGGGTTCCACCGGGCGCTCCACTGGACCCCATGTGCATTTCGAGGTGCGCAAGCATGGCAAGCCGGTGAATCCGAAAGCCTATCTGAATCCGCGCGGCTCGGCACAAATCGCCCACTTATAAAGCCGCCGCTGGCTGCGTTATCGCCGCCCTTCCCACTCGCTTCACTCTGCCGCCCGCCGTTGTAACCCAAGCTTTAAGCGCCGTCGTGCCATAGCGGCCGGCGTGCGCTTGGCGCTATACTGCTTGTAATTTTGTGCCTCCGTTGAGAATCACCTATGGGGATGAATATTTTTAAGAAGATTTTTGGCAGTCGTAATGAGCGTCTGGTGAAGCGGCTGCTGAAAACCACTGAGCAGATAACCGCGCTGGAGCCGGAGCTAGCGGCCCTAACCGACGAGGCGCTGCGCGGCAAAACCGCCGATTTCCGTGCGCGTCTGGCCGCCGGGGCCATGCTGGATGATTTGCTGCCGGAGACCTTCGCGGTGGTGCGTGAGGCCGCCAAGCGGGTGCTCGGCATGCGCCACTTTGATGTACAGCTGGTCGGCGGCATGGTGCTGCACTCCGGTAAGATCGCCGAAATGCGCACCGGCGAGGGCAAAACCCTGGTTGCCACCCTGGCCACCTATTTGAATGCTCTGCCTGGCAAGGGCGTGCATGTGATCACCGTCAATGACTACCTCGCTCGCCGCGACGCGGCCTGGATGGGACAGGTGTATCACTTCCTCGGGCTGCGGATCGGCGTGGTGAACTCCTCCGGCGGCATGGGGCCGGATGCCGCCTCCTACCTCTATGATCCGGCGCATGATCCCGCCCAGCAGACCGGCGAGGCGGCCGGCTTTCGGCATCTGCGCCCGGTCACTCGACGTGAAACCTATCATGCCGACATCACCTACGGCACCAATAACGAGTTCGGCTTCGACTACCTGCGCGACAACATGGCCTTCACACCCGAGCAGCGGGTGCAACGTGATCCCTTCTATGCCGTGATCGACGAGGTCGATTCCATCCTGATTGATGAGGCGCGCACGCCGCTGATCATCTCTGGTCCATCCGAGGGCAATGTCGAACTCTATGTGCAGATCGACCAGATCGTGCCCAAGCTGGAACGCCAAGAACCCATCACCAATGAAGAAGGCCAACCCGACTTCGGCCCTGGTGATTATTCAGTCGATGAAAAAGCCCGTCAGGTCTATCTGAGCGAGGACGGTCATCAGAAAGTCGAGGACATGCTCACCGAGATGGGGCTGCTCGGCGAGGGCCAGAGCCTCTATGATGCCGCCAACATCGCGCTGATGCACCATGTTTACGCAGCCCTGCGTGCCCATGCCCTGTTTCAGAAAAACGTCGATTACATTGTCCGCGATGGGCAGATTATTATCGTCGATGAGTTTACCGGCCGCACCATGCCGGGGCGGCGCTGGTCCGAGGGACTGCATCAGGCGGTTGAGGCCAAGGAGCGAGTCAGCATCCAGCAGGAAAACCAGACGCTGGCCTCCATCACCTTCCAGAATCTGTTTCGGCTCTATCCCAAACTGGCCGGCATGACCGGCACGGCGGATACTGAAGCCTATGAATTTCAACAAATTTATGGGCTAGAGGTCGTCGTCATCCCCACCAACATGCCGATGATTCGCGCCGATCATGGCGATCTGGTCTATCTGGGGCCGGATGACAAGTACCAGGCGATCATTGACGACATCAAGGACTGTGTCGAGCGTGGTCAGCCGGTACTGGTCGGCACCGCCTCGATTGAGACCTCGGAGCTGGTGTCCAAGCTCTTGAATCAAGAGAAAATCCCCCACGAGGTGTTGAACGCCAAGCAGCATGAGCGTGAGGCCGGCATCGTCGCCCGCGCGGGCGAACCGGGCGCGGTGACCATTGCCACCAACATGGCCGGTCGCGGCACCGACATTGTGCTTGGCGGTAACCTGGATGCCGAACTCGAACAGGCCCAGGACGCCACACAAGCCGAGCGCGAACGCATCCAGAGCGACTGGAAAGCGCGCCATCAGCGCGTCATTGAGGCCGGCGGTCTGCATGTCATTGGCACCGAGCGTCATGAATCACGGCGCATCGACAACCAGTTGCGCGGGCGTTCCGGGCGACAGGGCGATCCGGGCTCCAGTCGCTTCTATCTGTCACTGCAAGACAACCTGATGCGCATCTTCGCCTCCGATCGGGTGGCGAACATGATGCAAAAGCTCGGCATGCAGGGCGGCGAAGCCATTGAGCACCCTTGGGTGACCAAGGCGATTGAAAACGCCCAGCGCAAGGTTGAGGGACGCAACTTCGATATTCGCAAGCAGCTGCTGGAATATGATGACGTGGCCAACGATCAGCGTAAGGTCATCTATCAGCAGCGCCGCGAACTGATGGACGCCACCGACATCTCCGAGACCATCGCTATGATGCGTAAGGATGTGCTCGGTCGCTTGATCGGCCAGCACATTCCCCCGCAAAGCCTGGAAGAGCAATGGGATGTGCCCGGGCTGAGCCAGGCGCTGATCGACGAATTCGGCGGCGACTGGCCCATCCAACACTGGCTCGATCAAGACCCAGAGCTGCACGAGGAAAGCCTGAGCCAGCGCATTCACGACGAGCTGACCGCGCGCTATCAGGACAAAGAGCGCCAGACCGGGGCCGAGAATCTGCGTCAGGTCGAAAAGGCGGTGATGCTGCAAACGCTCGACACCCAATGGAAGGAGCATCTGGCGCAAATGGACTACCTGCGCCAGGGCATCCATCTGCGCGGCTATGCACAGAAAAACCCCAAGCAGGAGTATAAGCGCGAAGCCTTCGAGATGTTCTCGACCCTGCTCGACAGCATCAAACAGGATGTAATCCGCACCCTGGCACGCATGCAGGTGCAGATGCCCCCAGAACTGGCCAGTCCGGCCGAGCGCGAACGCGCCTTCGAGTTCAAGCACGAAAGCTTTGACGGCCTTGATAAGTCCGAGGGTGCGTCGGCAGCGCCGGCACCCAACCAGAGCCGATCCGGCACAGACGCCGAGGGCAGCCAGCAACCCTTCATGCGCTCTGAGCGCAAGGTCGGGCGCAATGAGCCCTGCCCCTGTGGTTCCGGCAAGAAGTATAAGCAATGTCATGGCAAGCTTGGCTGAACCCACGCCGATCATGAATAACCCACAGATTGACGGTGTGCGGCTAGCCAGCACCGCCGCTGGCGTGCGTTACCCGAATCGCCAGGATCTGGTGCTCATCGAACTGGCAGCAGAGACGCAATGCGCCGGTGTCTTTACCCGCAATGCCTTTTGTGCCGCACCGGTGGTGCTGGCCAAAACGCATCTGACCTCGGGGCCGGGGCAGGTGCGTTACTGGCTGATCAATTCCGGCAATGCCAACGCCGGTACCGGAGCCGCCGGACTGGCGGCGGCGCGTCAGTGCTGTCAGGCCGTGGCACAAGCCGGTGGTGTAACCGAGACCGAGGTACTGCCCTTCTCGACCGGAATCATCGGCGAAGACCTACCGGTTGAACGCATTACCGCCGCCCTGCCCCAGCTTTTTGCCACGCTGGATGGCGCGGGTTGGACGGGCGCCGCGCGCGCCATCATGACCACCGACACCCAGCCCAAGGTGGCATCGCGCCGCATCAGCCTTGGTCAACAGAACGCCACGCTGGTCGGCATGGCCAAGGGGGCGGGCATGATCTGTCCCAACATGGCAACCATGCTCGCCTTCATCGCCACCGATGCCGCCGTGACGCCGCCGTTTCTGCAGGCGGCCTTAACGCAGGCGGTGGCGGGTTCTTTCAATGCCATCAGCGTGGATGGAGACACCTCCACCAATGACGCCTGCATGCTCGCCGCCACCGGGCAGCTGGGCAATGCGCCCCTGGAACCCAGCTCAACGCACGCCCAGACCTTTCAGCAGGCGCTTAATGAACTCTGCCTGGAACTGGCCACCGCCATTGTGCGCGATGCTGAGGGTGCCACCAAGCTGGTGCGCATTGAGGTCAGCGAAGCCCGCTCGACGCAGGAAGCACGCGCGGTCGCAGCCACCATTGCCCACTCACCCCTGGTCAAGACCGCGCTCTTTGCCGGCGATCCCAACTGGGGGCGCATTTTGGCTGCCGTGGGGCGCGCTGAGGTGCCTGAGCTGTCCATTGATCAGGTCAGTCTGTGGCTGGATGAGGTTTGCATTGTCTCAAGCGGCGGACGTGATCCGGCCTATCGTGAGGCCGAAGGCGCGCGGGTAATGGCTCAGGATGCCTTTAGCATTGGCGTGCGACTAGGACGCGGTTCGGCACACAGCAGCATACTAACCTGTGATCTGTCCTACGACTATGTGCGCATCAATGCCGAATATCGCAGCTGATCACCACCGATCCTGGCGCTAGCCGGTAGCCGCAATGGCAACGGCACCAAGGGACATGGCACGCATTCATGTCGTCGCTGGCGTCCTGAGCGATGCCGAGGGACGCGTGCTCATCGCCCAGCGCCCGACTCAGGCGCATCAGGGCGGATACTGGGAATTTCCAGGCGGAAAACGCGAACCGGAGGAATCTCCGCTAGCGGCACTGAAGCGGGAACTGCACGAAGAACTGGGCATTGAGGTCGTCAGCAGCCGACCGCTGATTCAAATCGAGCACGACTATGGCGACCGCCGCATTCTGCTGGATGTGCATCGGGTGCTGCGCTATCAGGGCCGACCACAAGGCTGTGAAGGGCAACCACTGGCCTGGCGTGCGGCCACGGCGCTGCAACCGGAGGACTTCCCGCCCGCTGATCAACCGGTAATCCGCGCGTTGCAGCTGCCGCCGCTGAGTCTGATTACTCCCGAGGGGGCACCGGACCCAACCAATCCGACCCAGAAGCAGGCCAGTACCGCCTTTCTGGCCAGTTTGGAGCAGGCCCTCACGGCCGGTTCCATGATGGATTCCACAATCAATCCCACTGGGACTTCCCCATTGGTGCAGCTGCGCGCGCACCACCTCAGCGATCTAGCCTTTGTCGCCCTGGCACAGGCTGTGGCACAAGCATGCCACAAGCATGGCGCACTCCTGGTGCTGAACCGCACGCCGGACTCAATACCCGCCTCCCTGGCCGCTGAAGTCCAGGGCTTCCATCTGACGGCGGCACAGTTGCATAACCGCACAGCCGCCCCCCAAGCGCAAGCCCGGACCGGCTTGCTCGGTGCATCCTGTCATCACGCGGCTGATCTGGCACGCGCCGCCGCCTTAAAGCTTGATTATGTGTTCTTATCACCCGTGCAGGCCACCCGCAGTCACCCAAACGCCCGCCCGCTGGGATGGAAAGAATTTGCCCGCCTGACGCAATCTGCACAGCAACCCGTTTATGCCCTCGGGGGCCTAACGCCGCAGGATGTACCCCAGGCCTGGGCGCAGGGCGCTCAAGGAATCGCAACCATTCGCGGGCTATGGGGCCTTAGCGCCTGACAATCTCCCCGACCGGCATGCTGATATTCGCGGCACTCGCTCTGATCATTGACGATCGGGATTGATCGCGGGTGTTTTATCATTGACGCGCACTGCTCATTGCAGTGGCGCATTGGCATTTGCGATCACCGGGGTGGCCGCTTAGGGCCTGTCACAAAATAAGTGTCTCACTTTGAGGGCTGCTGCTATGCTTATGGCATGGTCAATGGCGACACACTAAAACGGCGGTTTGAGCTTCTTGAACCGGTTCTTGATGAACGGTTGCGTCGG
>NZ_NRRS01000019.1 GCF_016583795.1 Rhabdochromatium marinum
AGCCATTTCAATTCCTGCCCTTACGGGCCTAGTGACGGAGCCTTGCGGCTCGCTCCCCTCGGGAAGGTCTGCAACCGGCTCCCGCCTCACGGCAGCGATCAGAACCTTCGGCGCTTTGCCTTTCACCCGCATGATCCTGATCTTCCAGTGTCCGGAACTGAGGAAGCATTCCGGAGTGGGTCTTGGCGACCTGTTGCAAACGCAGCGGGTTTTCACCGCTTTCCCTGGTCAACCCAGCTTGTCTTCACAAGCTCCGCCCTTCAAGGCGGGGTAGTTGACAGCAAAGGTTTAAACGCACAAAAAAAGACCGACAAGGGTTGTCGATCTCTCTTTCGCCAAGGATAAAGCACCTGACACCGGCCGGAACCCCCGGATCAATCACGCAGATCAATCACGAGGATCACTCTCAATCAGGGGGTTCCGGGCCTTAGGTTAAGAACGCGCTGAATCCTCTAGGCCTCGACCAAGTGGTAACAGGGCGCCTTTTCCATGGTGTATTCACCGGTCTCGGGATCGCGACGCGAAACGGTCAGTACATGCCAGTTCTCGTCGTCCACCTTCATCGCATCACCGCGATAGTAGTAGCCCGGCCAGCGGGTTTCCTTACGGAACAGGGTGTGCTGCATCACCGCCTCGGAGGTGAGATGGCGGTGCTTGAGTTCCCAGGCCCGCAGCAGCTCGTGGATGTTCTCCGCCGCGATTTTTTCCAAATCCTCTTCGAGGATTTTCATTTTCTTCAGACCAATGTTGAGCAGCTTCTCGTTGGTCATGTAGCTGACAGTCACACCACCGCAGTACTCGTCCATCAGCTTCTGCAGACGATCGAGGCCCTGACGTGGATTGATGTAGTTCGGATTGACCGAGCCGGCGGTGATCTCATTGCGATAGACCCGGTAGTGTTCCATCGGCTTGTAGATCTCTTCGCGACGGCGATTAATCTGCTCGTCGGACACGCGAATGCCCTCAGCCTTGCCATCGTCGATGTACTTGCACGCCGCCTTGGCCGCCAGACGCCCCTCGGTAAAGGAACCGGAAGAGAAGGCGTGCGGGGTGCCGCCAGCGGCATCACCGGCCCCAAACAGCCCCTCGACCGTGGTCATACGGTTGTAGCCCCAGAAGTACTCGGGTGGGGAAATATCCTCGGGGCCGGAGCACCAAGCGCCACAGCCGGTGGCGTGGGAGCCCATGACGTAAGGCTCGGAGGTGGTCAACTCGGGATTCTCGTTCTTCGGATCCACATCGGTAGCGGCCCAAAGCACCGCCTGACCGACAGTCATGCCGAGGAAGTTGTGCCAACCAATTTCTTCCAGATGCGGATCCTGGAAGGCCTCCATGGTGACCATGTGAATCGGGCCGCGACCGGCATTGACCTCGTTGATCAGCGCATGGTTGCGCAGACAGGTCGGGATGGGGCGATGGGTGCGATGAGAGGCTTCTGGATCCAGATACTCCTTGCCAACCATTTCCTGCAATTGCGGCCACCAGTTGGACTCATACTCCTCGCCATTGCAGTTCTGAGTATAGGTCTTCAGATGCAGGAAGTAGGCACCAACCGGGCCATAGCCGTCTTTGAAACGCGCCAGCACGATGCGGTTTTCCATCTGGGTCATCTTGGCACCGGCACCGATCAGCAGACCATAAGCCGAGCCGGAGGACCAAGGCGCGTACCAGACGCGACCGGCACCTTCGCCGACCGAACGCGGCTTGTAGATGTTGGAGGCACCGCCGGCAGCCACAATCACTGCCTTGGATTTGAAGACGTGATAGTTGCCGGTGCGGACATTGAAGCCCACAGCACCCGCCACGCGGTTGGCCTTGCCTTCATCCATCAGCAGATGGGTGACGCAGATGCGGTTGAATACCTTGTCAGCCGACTTCTTGGCCGCTTCGGCGACAATCGGCTTGTAGGATTCACCATGAATCATGATCTGCCAGCGACCTTCGCGCTGATAAGCGCCGGTCTTGGGATTGCGCATCAGCGGCAGGCCCCATTCCTCGAACTGATGCACGGTGGAATCGACGTGGCGCGCCATGTCAAACAGCAGATCCTCACGTACCATGCCCATCAGGTCGATGCGCGCATAACGCACATGATCTTCCGGGTTGTTCTCGCCGAAACGAGTGCCCATGTAACAGTTAATGGCGTACAGACCCTGAGCCACGGCACCGGAGCGATCGATGTTGGCCTTCTCGGCAATGACAATCTTTTTGTTCTTGCCCCAGTAGCGTGCCTCGAACGCAGCGCCCGTGCCGCCCAGTCCGGCGCCAGCGACCAGGATGTCGATGCCGTCTTCGATAATTGTTTGATAAGCCATCAGTAGTACACCCCGTCTTTCATCTTCAGGCCATTGGATTCGAGCGTGTGCAGATCGCCATCATCAAGACGAATGTACTTGGGCTCGTTGAACAGCAGCTGGCTGTCGCGCATCTCCTGGCTGGGTTCGGACTGATCCGCAAGCTGGGGAATCTCCTGCCCCCAAGGCTTGGTGGTGATGGGCGCGAGCAGGTTCATGTCCTTCTCGCCATTGCGGAAGATAATCCGCCAGGCAATGACGCCCTTTTCCTCGTCGCGGCGCACCCGCACCGAGTGACCCAGTGGAGCAAAGTCGGCATAGCCGCGCACATCAATGGCGTTGTGCGGACAGGCCTTGACGCAGGAGTAGCACTCCCAGCACATGTTGGGTTCAATGTTGTAGGCACGGCGGACAACATCGTCAATGTGCATGATGTCCGAGGGGCAAATATCGACGCACTGGCCACAACCGTCGCAGCGAGTCATATAAACAAATGTTGGCATCTTTTTGTCCTCAGTAGTGGTTCGGCGCTTCGCGCTTGATTCCCAGACCCATGTAAGGCGGTTTCTCGCCCATGTATTCAGGAATGTCCGGATAGCGCTCTTTCACGACCGGATCGGTCAGCTCAGGTAGCTCAGGCAGTTTGTCGAGCGAGCCATCGGCCTTAGCCACTTTTTTCTGGAAAGCGGCGGCGGGCTTGAAGAACATATGCGCGAACTTGGACCACAGCACGGTGCTAAACAGGGTTGTCGAAGCTGCAATAAAGAAAAAGCAGGCGATGCCACCGATGACGCCCAGACCGAACAGTGACCAGATCAGGGCAAAGCCGGCCATCAGCAGCAGCGAGACGATGAAGATGTCAGACTGATGCACTTCGTACCACTGGTGGCCCTCGGAGCGTACATCGGCGCGAATCTTGAACCAGAACCAGTAGCCACCCACGCAGATGGACACTGCACCTGCATGCCACAGCAGTGAGGTGAGCGCCCAGGATTGCCCCTCGGCGGCTGGCAGGCCAAAAATCATTGAAGCGGTCGTCAGCACAAAGACGATAAAGCCATACATCATCATCAGATGCGATTTGCGCCGATCCGGATTTTCGAATTCGCCTGAGGACAAGACCTCGTGCTTAATGGTGCCGATAGCGATGCTCAGCTTCTCGGCGCTGCTGACCTCACGCTTGGCCAGCTTTTTAAGCGACTGGCCTTTCTCAAAAAAATACTGTGCGCTTTTTTTATGTTTAACATCGAGCAAGGTGCCGCCGATGACCAGAAGGACCATAAGAACGACATAGGCCTGCATCACGCCAGGCGGAATGATCGTCGCAAGTTCGACGAAAGGATTGCTAGTAATCATTGCTTTGTGGGTCTCCGTTAGCTGCATGCGGTTGCCGCCGCATTATTCTATTACAAATTAACGAAATGCCTATCGACCGAGATCAACTAAATGCCCTGCAAGCGTTGACATCGGCCAACCGCGACTGGGACATCAGCCCAGCGACTGATAGTAGTCCATGAGAATCTGCGCCACCTCAGGTCGGGAGAACTCCGACGGCGGGGCCTCACCCTGGCCAAGCATCTCACGCACCCGGGTGCCGGACAGCAGAACAAAGTCCTCCTTGGCGTGATCCGGCGCGTCGCGCATCATCACCACCCGATCGAGCTTCTTGGAATAGGCAGTGTGATCGGCGCGGAAGATCTCAATCGCCAGCGCATCGGCCGGAACTTCCTCATCGAAAATGCTCTGTGCATCGAAGGGACCATAGTAGTCACCCACCCCGGCATGATCCCGCCCAATAATGAAATGGGTTGCGCCCATGTTCTGGCGGAAATAAGCATGCAACACCGCCTCGCGCGGGCCGGCATAGAGCATGTCGAAACCATAGCCGGTGATCATCACGCTGTTGGGCGGGAAATACAGCTCGGCCATCTTACGAATGGACGCATCGCGCACCGGTGCCGGAATATCACCCGGTTTGAGCTTGCCCAGCAGCATGTGAATGACCACACCATCGGCCTGCACGGCTTCCATGGCCATTTTGCACAGCTCTTCGTGGGCCCGGTGCATGGGATTGCGGGTCTGGAAGGCAACGACCTTGTTCCAGCCATGCTCATGGATCTCGTTGCGAATCTCCACCGCAGTGCGGAAGGTATCCGGGAAATCAGCCTGGAAGTAGGAGAAATTCAACACCTGAATCGCTCCGGAGACCGCCAGCCGCCCCTGGCTGTTAAAGGTCTTCACCCCCGGATGCTCTGGATCGGCAGTGCGATAGACCTTGTCGGTCATCAGCGCCATCTGCTCATCCGAGACCTTCTCGATAGCGGCAACCTCCATCACCGCCAGCACCGGATGCCCTTCGACATTGGGATCGCGCAAGGCGATGCGCTCGGCTCCGGCAATAGCATCGGTGGATTCCAACAGACAGAGAATCGGCACCGGGAAGAAACGCCCATCGGTCATGGTCATGGACTCGGCGACGCTGAGCGCATCGGCCAGATTCATGAAACCCTCGAGCGGACTGAAATACCCAGCCCCCAGCATGACCGCATTGCCGGCGGTCTGGGAACTGACGACCACCGAGGGCAGCGACTCGGCCTCCTGCAGGAGGCGGTGGTGCTGCTCAGGGTCATAGACAAAACGCGGCTGAAGCTCATCGGAGCCGATGGGTTTGATCATGCGTAGCCTCCCGGGAATGGAAAGAATCTTATTTAAGGATGCTCGGAACCTGGTTCCCGATGCCAGACTCTGACAACCAGGCAACATAGCAAAAATCCGGATGATTTGGGTGGGAATTTGCCCTTGGCGGCGTACAGCCTAGCCGTTTCGTTGCATCACTCAGTCCAGCCATAGGTTCGGGCTGGCGCGTCGGTCGGTTATACTTTAGCTTTCCTGACCTCAATCGCTCAGTCCATCCGCCGGTTTTCCATTTAACATGCTCGAAAAAAACTACGACCCCCAGCACATCGAAGGCTCCTGGTACAAACGCTGGGAATCCGCCGGTTATTTTGCCCCCCGTCCTGCAAACGACGACGCCACCGGCCAGCCTTACTGCATTATGATCCCACCACCCAATGTGACCGGCAGCTTGCACATGGGGCATGGGTTTAACAACACCGTCATGGACACCCTGATCCGCTATCGGCGCATGACCGGTGAGCAAACACTGTGGCAACCTGGCACGGATCACGCCGGCATCGCCACCCAGATGGTGGTGGAGCGCCAGCTTGAAGCTGAAGGCAAGACGCGCCATGACCTGGGGCGCGACACCTTTATTGAACGGGTGTGGGATTGGAAGGGCGAATCCGGCGGGACCATTACCCGGCAGCTGCGCCGGCTCGGCTCCTCGCTCGACTGGGAACACGAGCGTTTTACCATGGACGAGGGCCTGTCCACCGCCGTGCGTGAAGTCTTCGTGCGGCTGTTCGAGGAAGGGCTGATTTATCGCGGCAAGCGGCTGGTGAACTGGGACCCGGTGCTGCACACGGCGGTATCCGATCTGGAGGTGCTGTCGGAGGAAGAATCCGGCCATATGTGGGACATCCGCTACCCGCTGACCAATGGTACCGGCAGCCTGACGGTGTCCACCACCCGCCCCGAGACCCTGCTCGGCGACTGCGCCGTGGCAGTTAATCCGGAGGACGAGCGCTACAAGCACCTAATTGGCGAGTTCGTCGAGCTGCCACTGACCGGGCGACATATTCCGGTGATTGCCGATGTACATGCCGACCCGGAGCTTGGGACCGGCTGCGTGAAAATTACCCCGGCGCATGACTTCAACGACCATCAGGTCTGGCTGCGCCATCGCGACGAGAGTGCCATTGCCGATCAGCCCCATGGCGGCCTGATCAATGTGCTGACCGCGAGCGCCGCGATCCGCGACAACACACCCGAGGAAGGCGCGCTGATTCCACCGACCTATGTCGGCCTCGACCGCTACGAAGCGCGCAAGCAAATGCTCACTGACCTGGAAACCGCCGGATTGCTAGCTGCAACTCATAATCACAAGCTGATGGTGCCGCGCGGCGATCGCTCCGGCGCGGTGATCGAGCCTTTCCTGACCGACCAATGGTATGTGCGTGTCGGGCCACTGGCGGAGCCGGCCATCCGCGCAGTCGAGGACGGGCACATTCGCTTTTACCCGGACAACTGGAAGAACACCTATTTCGAGTGGATGCGCAACATCCAGGACTGGTGCATCAGCCGCCAAATCTGGTGGGGCCATCGCATTCCGGCCTGGTACGACGCCGAGGGCAATATTTACGTCGGTCGCAACGAGGCTGAGGTCCGCGCGCGCCATGACCTGCCTGCTGCACTGGAACTGACCCAGGATCCGGACGTGCTGGACACTTGGTTCAGCTCCGCGCTCTGGCCCTTCTCCACGCTCGGCTGGCCCGAGCAGACCGAGCGCTTGCAGACCTTCTACCCCACTGCGGTGCTGATCACCGGCTTCGACATCATCTTCTTCTGGGTAGCACGGATGATTATGATGGGCATGAAGTTCATGAACGCTGTGCCCTTCCGCGATGTCTACATTCATGGCCTGGTGCGGGATGCCCAGGGCAATAAGATGTCCAAATCCAAGGGCAATGTACTGGATCCGATTGATTTGATCGACGGCATTGAGCTCGAGCCCCTGGTGGAAAAACGCACCGGCGGGCTGATGCAGACCCATATCGCCGAGAAAATCGCCCAGCAGACCCGCAAGGACTACCCGGAGGGCATCCCCAGCTTCGGCACCGATGCACTGCGCTTTACCTTTGCCGCACTCGCCTCGACCGGGCGCGACATCAAGTTCGACCTCGGACGCATTGAGGGTTATCGCAATTTTTGCAACAAGCTATGGAATGCGGCTCGCTTCATTCTGATGAACACCGAGAGCCACGACTGTGGCCGCGCCAACGAACCCATCGAGCTGACCAGCGCCGACCGCTGGATTCGCGCACGGCTGAACACCACCACCGCGCAAGTACGTGAGGCGCTGGAGGGCTATCGCCTGGATCTGGCCGCCCAGGCACTCTATGAGTTTACCTGGAACCAGTTCTGCGACTGGTATCTGGAGCTGTGCAAACCGGTGTTGAACAACCCGGAAGCCAGCGCGGCGACCAAACGCGGCACCCGCCAGACCCTGGTGCGCACCCTGGAGGCACTGCTGCGGCTGCTGCACCCCATCATGCCCTTTATCACCGAGGAGATCTGGCAGAAAGTGCATACCCTGGCCGGCCAGCCGGGCGAAACCATCATGCTGGCACCTTACCCCAGCGCGGATGCCAGCCTAGCCGCATCCGACACTGATGCTGGGGCCAGCGCCGAGATCGAATGGGTACAGGCCTTTATTTTGGGGGTGCGCCGCATCAAGGGCGAGATGAACATCCCACCGGGCAAGCCGCTGCCGGTGCTGATTGCCAACGCCAGCGCCAAGGATCGCGCGCGCTTAAGCTCCGCCCGCGCTTATCTGGATTTTCTCGCCCGCACCGAATCCATTACCCTGCTTGAGGATGAAAGCCAGGCACCCGAGGCCGCCATCGCCCTGGTTGGTGAGATGAAACTCCTGATCCCCCTGGCCGGACTGATCGACAAGGACGCGGAGCTCGCGCGCCTGGACAAGGAAATTGCCAAACTCGCAGCCGACTTACAACGCATCGGCGGCAAGCTCGAAAATCCCAACTTCCGGGACAAGGCGCCGGCGGCGGTGGTCGAGAAAGAACGCCAACGCCTGAGCGAGCAACAGGCTGCGCTGGCGCAACTGCAATCCCAGCGCGAGCGCATTGGTCAGTTGTAGACGTCTCCAAACGCCATTGTGAACCTGTCCAAGAACACCTCATCTAGCACGCAAGGCGCTCGATGCATTTCCACCATCACGGTGGTCGATTCGCTCGCCGAGATCACCCGCTATCAGGATCGGGAACTCCTCGAGCGCAGTCTGGCCATTACTCTGTCGGAACTCTTCCCGACTGAGATCTTTCGGCTGTTCCGCATCGCCATGAGCGAGCATCGCATCCGGGCGGCGCTGGCCGCCTATGCTCATGATGGCGTCATCGTCTCGGAACTGAATCAGAAACAGTACCAGCTCTCCGAGTCGCTGCTCAGCGCGGTCGCCAAAGCCATTGAAAGCCGCTCGGTGATTGAACAACCTGAGCAACGCAACGGAGTCATACACATTATATACCCGCTGTATGATAAGCACGAGGATGTCTATGGCGTGCTGCTGCAACTGACCCAAGAACCGAACTTCAACAGTCAGCGCCTGACCTATGGCCTGTTGCGCATCTACTCCAACTATCTCGCGCTGCTTGAAGATAGCCGCAGGGACCGCCTGACTAACCTGCTCAATCGCCAAACACTCGACACCGAAATCACCAAGCGGATCATCGCCTATACCCAACTCGATGAGACAGCGCAGGCCAAGCGCCGCAACGCTGACAAGGTATGCGCCTGGCTAGCGATTGTGGACGCCGACCATTTCAAGCACATCAACGACAACTGGGGACATCTCTATGGCGATGAGGTGCTGATCCTGCTTGCACGTCTGCTCGAAAAGATTTTTCGTCAGGAAGATATGATCTTCCGCTACGGTGGTGAGGAATTTGTAGTGCTCTTTCAGGCTCCTGATCGAGAGACGGCGTTTAATGTCTGCGAGCGTGCGCGGCAGACCATCGAGCAGCACGCATTCCCTGCGGTTGGCTCAGTCACCGTCAGCATCGGCACCACCGCAATTGGCACCCAGGAAGGGGTTTCCATGGTCATTGACGAAGCCGACAAAGCGCTCTACTACGCCAAGGAACATGGCCGCAACCGGGTTTGTTTTTTCACTGATCTGGTTGAGCAAGGGCTGATTGCCGCCAAAGAAGCATTCAGCAGCGGCGGCGTGGATTTTTTCTAGCTGCTCTAGCTGCACATCTCCGGAACAGGTTTCCCCGCGCTCATTGGGCGCTTGCCAAGGCGTTGGTGTCCCTGCCCGAGGGTCGCTGAAACCACCACCCGATGCGATTGGCTTTCCGCTTTGGGGCCGGTATCGCGCATAATGGGCCAAATTCATTTGCGCATGCACGGCATTGCTCCCTTGGCGACGCCTTCTCAGTGCAGCGTCCTTGCGGCAGGATTTATAGGATGCAAAACCTCGAACTGACTGATTCCCTTCGCCTTCTTCTCGATGCTCGCCAGTCCGATCCCTTCAGTGTGCTGGGCCGCCATCCCTGTGACGATGGTGTGGTGGTACGCGCATTTCTTCCCGGAGCTGACAGCGTGCGCATTGTTGAGGCCAATCAGCCGATGACGCGTATTGAGGGCACGGATCTCTTTGTCTGGTCCGGGCCGGCCAGCCTGGTGCCCGAGCGTTATCAACTGGCCTGGACTCTGCAGGACGGGGTAAGCGATCAGGCGCCCACCGGCGAACAGCAGGCGTACGACCCTTACTGCCTGCCGTATCAGTTGCCGGATTTTGATCTGCATCTGTTTGGCGAGGGCAAGCACTGGCATGCCTATCGGCTGCTGGGCGCGCGCACGCATCAGCTCGATGACATCACCGGAGTGCTGTTTTCGGTCTGGGCGCCCAATGCTGAGCGCGTCAGCGTGGTGGGCAACTTCAACGGCTGGGATGGGCGCCGCTATCCGATGCGGGTGCATGGCAACGGCGTTTGGGAGCTGTTCATTCCCGGGCTGGCCGCCGGGGAGATTTACAAGTTCGAGATCCGCGCCCGCAATGGGTCCATTGGCCTGAAGGCCGATCCTTACGGGCGTCAGTTCGAACTGCGCCCGCAAACGGCGTCCATTGTCGCGGCGCCTGACACCTTCAGCTGGCAGGATCAGGACTGGATCGAGCGACGTGCCGAACATGACTGGATGCACGCGCCCATGGCCATCTATGAGGTCCACCTGGGCT
Organism: Rhabdochromatium marinum; assembly: GCF_016583795.1. GTDB lineage: Bacteria > Pseudomonadota > Gammaproteobacteria > Chromatiales > Chromatiaceae > Rhabdochromatium > Rhabdochromatium marinum. Next base: position 10,174 of record NZ_NRRS01000019.1, read on the forward strand.
CCTGGCAGCATGGCAGCGACGGCGAATTGCTCAATTACCGGGAGCTGGCGCGCCGCTTGGTCGATCACGTCCAGGATCTGGGCTTTAACACCATTGAGCTGCTGCCGATCACCGAGCATCCCTTCGATCTGTCCTGGGGCTATCAATGCACCGGCTACTACGCGCCGACCAGCCGCTTCGGCACCCCGGACGATTTCCGCTGGTTTGTCGATCACTGCCACGCCAATGGCATCAGCGTGATTCTCGACTGGGTGCCGGCACATTTCCCCAAGGATGCCCATGCGCTGGCACGCTTTGACGGCACTGCGCTCTTTGAGCATGAAGACCCGCGTCTGGGTGAGCACCTCGACTGGTCGACGCTGATTTTCAACTTCGGGCGCAACGAGGTGAAAAACTTCCTCATCTCCAGCGCGCTCTTCTGGCTGGAGGAGTATCACATCGACGGCCTGCGGGTGGATGCGGTCGCCTCCATGCTGTATCTGGATTATTCGCGCACCGACTGGGTGCCGAACCGTCACGGCGGACGAGAGAATCTCGAAGCCATTGATTTTTTGCGTGAACTCAATGAGGTCACCCATGCGCAGGTGCCGGGCGCTTTGGTGATGGCGGAGGAATCGACCTCCTGGCCACAGGTGACCCGCCCGACCTATCTCGGCGGCCTGGGCTTTGATCTCAAGTGGAACATGGGCTGGATGAATGACACCTTACGCTATTTTAGCGAGGATCCGGTGCATCGGAAATATCATCAGGACAGCCTGACCTTCAGCATGCTCTATGCGTTCACCGAGAACTTCCTGCTGCCCTTCTCGCACGATGAGGTCACGCACGGCAAGCGCTCGCTGCTGTATCGCATGCCGGGGGATGAGTGGCAGCGTTTTGCCAATCTGCGCCTGCTCTATACTTATATGTACACTCATCCGGGTAAGAAACTGCTGTTCCAGGGCTGTGAGTTCGGCCAGGGTGAGGAATGGGACTGCACCAAGATTCTTGACTGGTATGTACTCGACTATCCGCCCCATCAAGGGATTCGCGATCAGGTGCGCGCGCTCAATCACCTCTATCTGGAGCACGCCCCGCTGCATCAACAGGATTTCGACTGGCAGGGCTTTGACTGGGTCGATTGCCACGATGCCGAGAATTCGGTGCTCATCTACCAGCGCAAGAGCGGCGGCGAGCCCAAAGACCCCGGTGCGGAGCATTTGATTGTGGCGCTTAATTTCACGCCGGTGCCGCGCGATGGCTATCGCATTGGCGTGCCCCTGCTGGGGCGTTACCGTCTGCTGTTCAACTCCGATGCACCGGAGTACGGAGGTTCGGATTATTGGGAGGCGCCCGCATCCATTCAGGCCGAGGCGATGCCCTGGATGAATCGTCCGGCCTCCCTGGTGGTCTCATTACCACCGCTGGCGGGGCTGATTCTGAAACCCGAGCCCATACTTGAGGCTGACGCCAGGGCGCCAGCGAATAAGTCTGGCGATGCGCCCGGCGATGACTCGGGTGATGACGCCTAAACAGCACGGGTTTTTTAGCGATAGTTGAGTTTTCAGGACATTAGTCATGGCAAAGAAGGCGAGCCCCAAGTCTCCAGCAACCCGTGCAACCACGGCACGCAAGGATGAAGCTGCCCCACCACCGGCAGGTGATGAGGCCAAGGCCCCGGCGGCCTCAGCGACTGCGGCCTCAACGCCGGCTGCGACTGCGAACAAGAAGACCAGATCGCGTGCCAGCGCGGCCAGTGGCGCCGCTGGTGCCGCCGATTCTGCAAGTGCCGCCAGTGCCAGTGCCGCTGCAAGCAAACCAGCGCGGGCGGGGGCGAAATCTGAGTCAAAGCCAGAACCCAAGCCGAAGCCGAAACCAGAACCGAAGTCGGAGTCAAAATCCGAGCCTAAGCCAAAATCCGAGCCGGAGCCGACACCAACACCGGAGTCGAAACCTGAGCCAAAGCCCGAGCCGGAGCCGGAGCCGGCAGAGCCAGAACCGACTTCAGCATCTGAACCGGAACCGCTACCGGAGCCCGAACCGGAACCGCCGGTGCCCCATATCCCACCGCGACCGAGCCTGTTTATCGTCCACATCACCCCCGAGATGGCGCCGGTCGCCAAAGTCGGCGGCCTGGCCGACGTGGTCTTTGGGCTGAGCCGGGAACTGGCGATTCGCGGCAATCATGTCGAGATCATCCTGCCGAAATACGACAATCTGCGCTACGATCAGATCTACGAACTGCACCAGGTGTTTGATGATCTCTGGGTGCCTTGGTACGAGGGGGCGGTTCACTGCACGGTCTATTTCGGTTTCGTGCATTCGCGCAAATGCTTTTTCATTGAGCCGCATTCGCAGGATAATTTTTTCAATCGCGGCAGTATCTACGGCTTCACTGATGACATTCTGCGCTATGCCTTCTTCTCGCGTGCAGCCATTGAGTTCCTATGGCAGTCAGGTAAGCATCCGGACATCATTCACTGCCACGACTGGCAAACTGCGCTGGTTCCGGTGTACATGTACGAGTTTTATCAGGCCATGGGCATGACGCATCCGCGCGCCTGCCTGACCATCCATAACTTCAAGCATCAAGGCGTAACTGGCCCGGAGCTGTTGCGTGCGACCGGGCTGCATCAGCCAGAACGCTTTCTGGATCACCTGCGCCTGGGCGATGCCCGTTATCCCAAGGCGCTCAATTTGCTCAAAGGTGGCGTGGTCTATTCCAACTTCGTCACCACCGTCTCGCCGCGCTACGCTTTTGAAACCAAAGATCAGGGACAAGGCTTCGGACTGGAGCCAACCTTGCATGAACACCACATGAAGTATGGCGGGGTGGTCAATGGCATTGATTATGATGTGTGGAACCCGGAGATCGATCACCACATTCCGGTGCGCTACGGTCTTGATACCCTGGATGGCAAATACGACAACAAGCGAGCACTGCGCCATCGCCTGATGTTGGCCGACAACGACAAGCCCATTGTCGCCTTTATCGGCCGACTCGATCCACAAAAGGGCCTGGAGCTGGTGCGTCATGCCATCTTCTATGCCCTGGAGCGCGGCGCTCAGTTCGTGCTGCTGGGGTCCAGCCCGGATCATGGCATCAATAACGATTTCTGGGGCCTGAAGCACATGCTGAACGACAGCCCCGATTGTCATCTCGAAATCGGCTTTGATGAGGATCTCGCGCATCTGATCTATGCCGGTGCCGACATGATGCTGGTGCCAAGCCAGTTCGAGCCCTGCGGGCTGACGCAGTTGATCAGCCTGCGCTATGGCACCATTCCGGTGGTGCGCACCATCGGTGGTCTGGCGGATACCGTATTTGACAAAGATCACTCTGACCGGCCACTGCACGAGCGCAACGGCTACCGCTTCGATAACTACGACGCCCCTGGGCTGGAGTCCGCACTCGGTCGGGCGCTGGCCTGCTACTACGGCTATCCGGAGCACTTCCGCGAGCTGATCAAGAACGCCATGCGCTGCGACTACTCCTGGAATCGCCCGGGCCAAGATTACCTGAATATCTACGATTTCATCCGTAATCGCTAGGTGCAGCCGCCTCGGGGCGGGTTGAGATCAGCCCCGGCAGCACGGATAATAGGGAAATTTTTGCAGGCATTTTGTTTATGAATATCGGAATTCCAACCGAGACACTCGCCGGTGAGCGACGGGTCGCCAGTACGCCGGAGGTGGTCAAGAAGCTCGTTGCCAAGGGTTTGACCGTACAGGTCGAGCACGGCGCCGGTTGCGCTGCCAGCTACCCGGATCAGGCCTATCAGGACGCAGGGGCCGAGCTGGTTGACGCGGGGCAGGCCTTGGCTGCCGAGCTGGTGCTGAAGGTCCGCCGCCCGAGCCAGGAAGAAGCCGAGCGGCTGCAACCCGGCACCACGCTGATCAGCCTGATCGAAAGCTGTGGCGAGGACGCGCTGACGCAATCAACAGTTGCGCGTGGCGTGCATCTGCTGGCCATGGAGCGCATTCCGCGTATCTCGCGTGCACAGTCAATGGACGCGCTCTCCTCGCAAAGCAATATCGCCGGCTATCGGGCGGTGATTGAGGCGGCCGCGCACTATGGGCGCTTTTTGCCGCCGATGATGACCGCCGCCGGTTCGGCCAAGCCGGCCCGGCTGGTAGTGCTGGGAGCTGGTGTGGCGGGCTTGCAGGCCATCGCCACCGCCCGGCGTCTGGGGGCGGATGTGCATGCCTATGATGTGCGCCCTGAAACCAAGGAACAGATCCAGTCCCTGGGCGCCAAGCCGATTGAGCTCGACATCGGCGAGGAAGGCTCCGGCGAGGGCGGCTATGCCAAAGAACTGTCCGACGCCGCGAAAGCCCGCCAGCAGCAGGCGCTGGCCGATGAACTGGCCAAGGCACAGGTCATCATCACCACAGCGCTGATTCCCTGCCGCCCAGCGCCTGAATTGATCACTGCCGAGGTGGTCGAGCGCATGCGCCCGGGTTCGGTCATCGTCGACTTGGCCGCCGCCAACGGCGGCAATTGCAAGCTGACCCAGCCGGACCAAATTGTCGAGCATCACGAAGTGCGCCTGATCGGCCACACCAACTACCCATCCATGGTCGCCGCTGACGCCAGCGCCTTCTATGCGCGCAACCTGCTTAATCTACTGGAGATCATGGTGGAGCCTGGCGACGCTGGTCCGAAGCTCAAGGACTTTGAGTCGGACGAGATTACTCAGGCGATGCGAGTCACCCTGGAAAACGCTTAAACCTCAACCGGAGCCCAACCGGATGTCCGAATCCATCCTCGCCCTTTATGTTTTTGTGCTCGCCTGCGTGATTGGCTACTACGTCATCTGGGGCGTCACGCCATCGTTACACACCCCACTGGTGGCGCTGACCAATGCCATTTCTGGCATTGTGCTAGTCGGCGCCCTGCTGGTCACCGGCGCAGAGAACGCCGGCTGGTTTGCCCAATCGGTGGGCTTTCTGGCGGTGCTGCTGGTGAGCATCAATGTCTTCGGCGGCTTTCTGGTGACCCACCGGATGCTGTCCATGTTCAAGAAAAAGAAATAAGGACGCCGCGCCATGGATTTCCTGCTGCAACTCAAACAGCTGACCGCCGGCCTGTTCACGACCGGACTGTCACATGATGGTCAGGCGCTGGCCTATCTGGTCTCGGCAATTTTGTTCATTTTTGCGCTCAAGGGGCTGACGCATCCGGCCACCGCCCGGCGTGGTAATCTCTACGGCATGCTCGGCATGCTGATCGCCATTGTCGCCACCCTGGCGGGCGCCGAGGTCATGTCCTACGGGCTGATCGCAATCGCGGTGGTCCTGGGGGCGGTGATCGGTATCGTCATCGCGCTGCGCATCCAGATGACCGCCATGCCGCAGCTGGTCGCAGCCTTGCACAGCTTCGTCGGTCTGGCGGCAGTGCTGGTGGCCATCGGCACCTTTTTGAACAAACGCGCCAGCGGTGACCTCAATACGCTGCTGATGGGCGAGCTGTCCGCCGGCATCGTCATCGGCGCCATTACCTTTACTGGCTCGGTAATCGCCTTCGGCAAGTTGCAGGGGCTGATCAGCGGCAAACCGGTCAAGTTCTTCGGCCAGCATCTGCTCAATGCGCTGATCGCCATCGCCACCATCGCGCTGGCGGTGCAATTCGCCAGCACCGGCGCCATCTGGGCGCTGATCCTGATGACCCTGCTGGCCTTTGCTCTGGGCGGCACGCTGATCATCCCTATCGGCGGCGCCGATATGCCGGTCATCATCTCCATGCTCAACAGCTACTCGGGCTGGGCGGCAGCGGCGACCGGTTTCACCCTGCACAACAATCTGCTGATCATCGTCGGAGCGCTGGTGGGCTTCTCCGGTGCCATCCTGTCGTTCATCATGTGCCGGGCGATGAACCGCAGCATCATCAATGTGGTATTTGGCGGCTTTGGCTCTGATGACAGTGGCGGTGACAGCGCCGGTGCGGTGGCGGCGCAAAAGGGCGTCAAATCTGCCTCGGTCGATGATGCGGTGTATTGGATGGAGGATGCCGGTAAGGTCATCATCGTGCCAGGTTATGGCATGGCGGTGGCGCAGGCTCAGCATGCGCTTAAGGACATGATGGAGCTGCTGCAAGCGCGCGGCGTGGAGGTGAAATTCGCCATCCATCCGGTCGCCGGGCGCATGCCGGGGCACATGAACGTGCTGTTGGCCGAAGCCGACATTCCCTATGACCAAGTCCTAGAAATGGACGAGATCAATCCCGAATTCCAGAGCGCCGACGTCGCCCTGGTAGTCGGTGCCAATGACGTGGTCAACCCAGCGGCCAAGGAAGATAGCTCCAGCCCCATCTACGGCATGCCCATTTTGGAGGCCGGCAAAGCGCGCCAAGTCTACTTCCTCAAGCGCTCCATGCGCCCCGGCTATTCCGGCGTGGATAACCTGCTGTTCTACCAAGACAACACCTCACTGATCTTCGGCGACGCCAAGGACACCATCGAAGGTATCGTCGGCGCGCTCAAAGGAGGCGGGCATTAATCGGATGCTGGTCGATCCGATGCCACCTCATATAGACAAGCTCTGAAAGCGCGTCAACGATCCAGTGGGGCCGTTCGATTTATCAACCTGAAGCGCGCAACGCCGCCACCACCGCATCACCCATGGCGGCGGTGCCAACCGTCTTGGTTCCCGGTGAGGCCAGATCGGCACTGCGCAGGCCCTGATCAAGCACGGATTCGACCGCCTGCTCGAGGCGCTCGGCCTGCTCGGGCGCGCCCAGGGAATAGCGCAGCATCATGGCCACCGACAAAATGGTGGCGAGCGGATTGGCCACGCCCTGACCGGCAATGTCGGGCGCCGAACCGTGAATGGGCTCATACATGCCCTGCCCGCTGGCATTCAGCGCCGCCGAGGGCAGCATGCCGATGGAGCCGGTGAGCATGGCGGCGCAGTCGGAGAGAATGTCACCGAACATATTGGTGGTGACCATCACATCGAACTGCTTGGGCGCGCGTACCAGTTGCATGGCGGCGTTGTCGACGTACATGTGGCTGAGGCTGACCTCGGGATAGTCCTGACCAACCTTGATCGCCACCTCACGCCACAGCTCGGTGGCCTCCAGCACATTGGCCTTATCGACTGAGCAGACCCGCTTGTTGCGCTGCATGGCGATATCGAAGGCCACCCGACAGATGCGCTCGATCTCGGATTCGCTATACACCAGGGTGTTGAAACCGCGCCGTTCGCCCGAGTCCAGCGTCTCCACCCCGCGCGGCTGGCCGAAATAAATGCCGCCGGTTAGCTCGCGAATGATCATCAGATCCAGCCCGGCGACCACCTCGGGTTTGAGCGTGGAAGCCGCCGCCAGTTGCGGGTAGAGCAGCGCTGGGCGCAGATTGGCAAACAGCCCCAAGCCGGCGCGCAGCCCGAGCAGCCCCTTCTCCGGGCGCACGGCAATGGGCAATGGCTCCCATTTCGGCCCACCCACGGCACCGAGCAGCACTGCATCGGCCGCCTTAGCCTGGTTCAAAGTGTCCTCGGGCAGGGGCGAGCCGGTGGCGTCATAGGCACAGCCGCCCACCAGGGCTTCCTGCGTCTCAACCGCGAGGCCAAAGTCATCACGCAGGCATGCAATCACTTTCACCGCCTCAGCGATGATTTCCGGGCCAATGCCGTCACCCGGCAAAATCAGAATGGTCTTGGACAAGGGATCTAGTCTCCGTTCGGTTCAGGACTCAGGCGTTGCTGAGTCTGGCATGTCAGCAAAGCGGACATCTTTATAAAAATCGGCCAGCCGCAGTTCAGCACGACATCCGGATAGTAATAGGCCACTCCGACCGGAGCGGCCACCTTCATGTCGTTCATGATTCTTCGGCAGCGAGCATGTTCAGCCTCCGTCTTCAGGCAAACAGCCAAGGCGTCTCGGTGGCGCGGCGCTGCTCATAGGCCGTGATGGCATCGGCATGTTCCAACGTCAGGGCAATGTCATCCAGGCCGTGAATCAGACAGTGATGATGGAAGGGATCAATGTTGATCTCGATCGAAGCGCGTCCCTCAGGGCTGAGCTTGAGGTTGTGCAGATCGACCGCCATGGTCAGGGGCGTATCGCCGCCGGCCAGCGCGAAGAGTTCATCGACCAGCGCCTCGTCAAGCACCACCGGTAGAATGCCATTTTTGGTGGCATTTTGATGGAAGATATCGGCAAAGCTCGGCGCAATCAGCACCCGAAAGCCATAATCAGCCAACGCCCAGGGGGCATGCTCGCGCGAGGAGCCGCAGCCGAAATTCTGCCGTGCCAGCAGGATCTTCGCTCCCTGGTAGCGCGGATCATTCAAGACAAAATCTGGATTGAGCGGCCGGTTGCTGCAATCCATGCCCGGCTCGCCATGATCATGATAGCGCCATTCATCGAACAGATAGGGACCAAAGCCGGTGCGCTGAATGGATTTCAGAAACTGCTTGGGAATGATGGCATCGGTATCGACATTGGCGCGATCGAGCGGCACCACCACGCTGGTAAAATTCTCAAAGGGTTGCATGGGCATGGCTCAAAGCTCCCGTACATCAACAAAATGACCGTGAATGGCCGCAGCCGCCGCCATTGCCGGACTGACCAGATGGGTGCGACCGCCCTGCCCTTGCCGGCCTTCGAAGTTGCGGTTGCTGGTTGAGGCACAACGCTCACCGGGCTCAAGGCGGTCGGCATTCATCGCCAGGCACATGGAACAGCCCGGGTCGCGCCATTCAAAACCGGCGGCGATGAAAATTTGATCCAGTCCCTCGGCTTCGGCCTGCTCCTTGACCAGCCCGGAGCCCGGCACCACCAATGCCTGCTTGATGGAACCGGCCACCCGTTGACCCTTGGCAACCTCGGCCGCTGCGCGCAGATCCTCAATGCGCCCATTGGTGCAGGAACCAATGAAGACCTTATCGAGCGCGATCTGCTTGATCGTCGCCCCCGGCTCCAGCCCCATGTAGGCTAGCGCATGGCGGTAGCTGCCGGCCTTGACCGGATCGGCGATCTCGGCCGGGTCTGGCACCTTTGCATCCACGGGGGCAACCATCTCGGGTGAGGTGCCCCAGGTGACCTGCGGGCGAATGCTAGCAGCATCCAGCTGCACCACTCGGTCGTACTCGGCACCGGGGTCGGAATTCAGACTCAGCCAATACTTGGCGGCGCGCTCGAAATCATCCCGACCGTTTCCATCAGGCGGCGCCAGCGGGCGACCACGCAGATACTCAATGGTTTTCTGATCAATGCCAATCAGCCCGGCACGCGCGCCGGCCTCAATGGCCATATTGCACACCGTCATGCGCCCTTCCATGCTCAGCGCCTCAATAGCATCGCCAGCGTATTCGATCACATGACCGGTGCCACCGGCGGTGCCGATTTCGCCGATGATGGCCAGCACGATGTCCTTGGCCGTCACCCCGGCTCCCAGCACTCCATCGACCCGCACCAGCATGGACTTGGACTTTTTCTGCGTCAGGCACTGGGTGGCCAGCACATGCTCGACCTCTGAGGTGCCCACCCCAAAGGACAGTGCACCAAAGGCGCCATGGGTGGAGGTATGGCTATCACCACACACAATGGTCATGCCCGGCTGGGTAAAGCCCTGCTCCGGACCGACCACATGCACAATCCCCTGGCGCAGATCGTCCATATCGAACAGCTGAACGCCAAACTCACGACAGTTGGCAATCAGAGTTTCCACCTGCACGCGCGACACCGGATCAACAATGCCCAGATGCCGATCACTGGTCGGCACATTGTGATCCGGCACCGCCAGCGTGGCTTGCGGACGACGCGGCTTGCGTCCGGCCAGCCGCAGTCCCTCAAAAGCCTGCGGTGACGTCACCTCATGCACCAGCTGATGGTCGATATACAACAGCGCAGTACCGTGCTCATCCACACGCACCACATGCGCATCCCAAATTTTGTCGTAGAGCGTCCTCGGACTCATTTTCTGCCACCCTCAACTACGGATAATCCCTGAGCATAATCGCGGGTGGCGGACAATAGCAAACCGGCCGCCCCAGCGCACGCCTGTCATGCGCAAATCAAGCGCGCCCAGGGCTGCGGGCGAGAGCCTGTAACCGTGCTCACGCAGCCAGACCGCCGCCTTGCCGGCAATCTGCGGATCCTCGGCGTTCAGCAGGACTTGCATCAGGAGCGCACAATGGTGTTTCGTGCCAATTTTGAACAAACGCGGCAGCGGCTCACTCAGGCTGAGCACCAGCACATCATTGGCATGCCCAAACACCAGCACATCATCGCCACCCGGGCGTTGCAGATCCTGGTGCTGATTGGGGCCAGCCGAGACCAAAACAGCGTGGCCCCGGGCGGTGACTGACAAGCGGTAAGGCGTTTGCCAGGGATCCTGGCGCAGGGACGCCGGCAGGAAAGGGTCCGGATCGACAAAGAGGTCACTACTGGACAGGGATTGACCCATGCGCGCATGCTGCTCAAGCACCACATCAGCCGCCATGCCGGCTGCCTGCAACGCCAACCGGTGCTGGTGCGACAGCGGTGCTGGTACCTCACCCGAGGCATCGGATGCTGTGGCCACCATCGTTGATGGCTTACCCATCTCTCCCGGCGACCAGAACTGCAACAGCAGCCCGCCCGCGCCCAGCAGGCCGCAAGCGCCAAGCCCTAGCCAAAGCCGGCGCGATGCATACCAGGCGCGGTGCGACCGTTCCGCCGGCGCCACACGCAGCGGCTCATCATCGTCATCCCAGACGTCACGCTTAGCCGGCACCGATGTGAGCGCCGATGGGTCATCCGCCAGGTTGTACTTGGCGACAATAATCCCGCACACTGGACATTCACCCATTCCCGCATAGGCGGTAAGTAATGGGTCTGTGTCTTCATGCGCCTGATAGCCACATTTGGGACACTCCGCGATGACTGGCGCAGATTCATGTTCGGGTTCACTCGCTGCCGGGATGGAACTCGCTTCGGTGACAAAAGGCGGCTCCGATGCCGGCGCAGCTGGCTGGCTGGATCTGGTGGTCGGCTGGAACTGGGACTTTAGCCTGAAAGCAGCCGAATCAACGGGGGATGCTCGACACACACCGCCTGCGTCGCGGATGCGGTCGCGTAAGCTCCAGGCTACCTCGGCGGCCAAGCCGGTCTGAAGCACCACCGGCACGCAACTGATCAACTCATCAAGTTCCTGCCTGGAAATCCCAAATAACTGAAGCAGTTGCCAACGCGCCTGTTTCGCATCCACGCCAGGCTTAATCCCGGCAAAAATGATTTGATAATCTTGCACTCACGTTCCCCCTGACCACACCCTTCCCTGAGCTTCGTTCAATCGTTAGCAATCTCAGCACTAAGTCCACGATAAATTGTCAGATACTGCCGCGCCGCCTGTTGCCATGAGCGTTCGATGCGCATGCCGTTCAAACGCAGGGCGGCAAAGTGCTCGGGATAGTGCAACCAGAGTCCCAAGGCCCGATCCAGCGCAAATTCAAGCGCCGCCGGCTCGGCAGTGTCGAAGACAAAGCCATTGCGCTGTTCCGGTGGCAGAACGCAAAAATTGGCATCGAACACTGTATCTGCCAGCCCCCCGACTCGTCGCACAATGGGCACACAGCCATAGCGCATCGCAATCATCTGGGTCAGCCCACAGGGCTCATACAGGCTTGGCACCAGCATCAGATCCGCACCGGCATAGATCAGATGCGCCAGCGCCTCATCGTAACCAAGCTCCAGATGACAATCGGGACTGCCCTGATAGTCATGGCGCAAACGCTCAAAACGCGCCTGAATCTGTGGATCCAGCGCACTACCGAGCAAAACAAACTGCCCTCCCTGAGCTAGAGTGTAGACCATGGCCTGTGCCATGAGTGCAACGCCTTTTTGTTGATCGAGGCGGCTGACGATGGCCAACAGCGGCTTGTTCGCCTCGCGCAGCCCCAGGCGCGCGCGCAAGACCTGGGTGTTGGCTGTCTTGCCCGCCAGCTGCGTGGCATCAAAGGGATGGGGGATCAAGGGGTCTTTACGTGGATTCCAGCTGACCGGATCAATGCCATTCAGCACCCCGGCAAAGCGCTGCGCTTTGTTTGTCAGCACGGTCTGCAAGCCCATACCCTGTTCGGTGCGCAGCACTTCCCAGGCATAGCGGGGCGAAACCGTAGTGACGAAGTTGGCAAAGACGATGCCACCTTGCATGAGATTGGCACGGTCCGGCGCGGCGCCATCCTGCAAGCGATCCGGTGTCATCAGGCGCGCGATATCCAGCCCCAGCGCGCTCAGCACCGCCGGATCCGTCCAGCCCTGATAGCCCAGATTGTGCAGGGAGTAACACACCCGGGTGCGCGTCACGCTGCGGCGCTCGTAATCCTCATACAGCAGCACCGGAACCAGCGCAGTCTGCCAGTCATTACAATGCAGAATATCTGGCCAAGCCTCGGCTTGATGGAAATATTCCAGTGCCGCGCGAACATAGCAGGCAAAGCGCAGCGCATCGTCCGGCTCGCCATAGATGCGGCCACGCTGAAAAAACCCGGCAGGGGAATCGGGCGCCAGCAGGCAACAGCGCAAGCCATCGACCCAGGCGTGCGAGACGCGACAGCGCAGCGGCGCACCGGCAAAGTCGAACCACAGATCATCACGCACCAACTGCCGGCCGGTGATGAGATCCGCCCTCAGGCAGTCATAATCCGGCAGCAGCACCTCAACATCCACCCCCTCGGCGATCAGCGCGCGCCCGAGTCCGTGGATAAAATCGCCCAGCCCCCCAACCTTGGCTACTGGCGCGCATTCAGCGGCGAGCAGCGCAATACGCATCGCACACCTGGACAATGGTCACTAGAGATCTCGGCGTCTGCTCAAACAAAGCCACGAATATCAGTCTTCTTCCCGCGACACCACAGGCAGTGTCGGCAACAGCCGCAACAGCGCATGGATGAGTTGCGGATCTGTGATCTTGACATCAAAGGCAAAGTGCCCACCCGGCCCCACCTGATAGGGATGCCCGCCCAGTTCAAGCGCGCTGCCGGGGGGCGCCTGACCCTGAATGCGCAGATCGCCCCACAGGGCCGTTTTGGCGCTTGCGGCGATGGAACGCAGCGGACCGCTGCCCGCCACAGGAGTCAACCCGGAGTCCTCGTCCGCGCATGCCACCTGCGGATTGGCGATGATCGGCGCGCTGGCAGCAGTCGTGGACAGCATCACCTCCGCTGATTCGCCTGTCACGCGGCTGTCCGGCGCGCGTGGCCGATCAGGTGAACGGTCAGCCAAGCTATGCGGCTCCATCGAGCCGGGCAAGGCCAGGCGATTGGAACGCGCTAGCATCAGCCAGGCGCCCTGTGGGTTGCCAAACCCAATCTCAGCCTGATACCAAGCATCGGTTTGCAAGCCGACCAAGCCCAGGCAGCCTTGCTGCACCGTGGCAACTGGCATCAGATCGCCGCCATCTTCGTCATCGCTGGTTTGGCCGACAAAGCGGCGCAAACGCACGCTAGGCGCGACTGTTTCCTCGGCGGCAATCACTCGATCCGACGCTGCCCCACCGAGTCCCGTAAGCCGCCAGCGCAATTCCAGCGCATCGGCGCGCGCCGGATAGAGCGCAAGAAAATCGCGCGTGCTGGCGATGGGAAAGGGCGCGTCAGCGTCACACTGCAACGTGGCCGGAGCTGCGCCATACCTCATGTTAACAGAACGTATAGCCACGTCTAAAACCGTCGCGACCGATCCACCCAAACCCAGGTGCACAGCCACCCCAGAGCGGCGGCCAGGGCGGCCAGGGCAAAGGTTGGTGCCGCACCCAGGGGTTCCCAGAACTGCCCGCCCAGCAGGCTGCCCGCCCCACCGCCAGCGCCAAAACTCAGGCTGTTGTACAGCGCCTGACCCCGCCCCTGAATAGCCCCCGGAAAATAATGATGCACCAGGTGAATGGACGCGGCATGAAAGGCGCCAAAGGTCGCGGCATGCAACAACTGCGCGACAACCTGCACTCCCAGCGAGGTGGCCAGCAAGCCGATCAGATTCCAGCGCAGCACTGCCAGCAGCAGACTGGCCAGCAGAATCCACCGGGCGCCAAAGCGCTCCAACAGCCAGTGCATCCGCATGAACACCAGCACTTCGGCCACCACGCCCAACGCCCAGAGCGCCCCGATGGTCGCACTCTGGTAGCCGACCGCTTCCAGGCGAATGGAATAAAAGGCATAGTAAATGCCATGACCAAACTGCATCAGAAAGCAGGTCAGCAGAAAACTGATAATCTCCGGGCGCATCAACACCGCACGCATGACGGGCGCCGGTTGCGCATGATGCGGATGCGGACAATCCGGCACCAGCCAGGCGCTGACCCCCACAGCGACAAAGAGCACCAGCACCACGCCGGGGATCACCTGGGTTCCGGCCACACCAACCCACCAGCCCAGCAGCCCGACCACCAGCACAAAGCCCACCGAGCCCCACAGCCGCACCCGGGCATACCGATTGGCCGCTGCCCCCAGGTGGTTAAAGGTGACCGACTCCATCTGCGGCAGAGCGGCGTTCCAGAAAAAACTGAACACCAGCATGACGACCGCCACCGACCACAGGGACTCGGCCCAGAAGATGCCAAGAAAGGTCACCCAGGTCAGCAGCGCAGCGCCCTGCACCAGTGGCATGCGGGTGCTCAGATGATCCGCCAGCCAGCCGCACAAAAGGGGTGCCACCAGCTTGGTCCCCATCAGGATGGCCATGAGCGCGCCAATGGCGGCAGCGGAAAACCCATGGTCTTGCAGATAGACGCCCCAAAAGGGCACCAGCGCGCCCAAGGCGCCGAAGTAAAACAGATAATAGGCCGACAGGCGCCAGTAAGGCATGAGTCAGGGCCGCGCCCCGCCGCCACACCGAGGATCGGTCACCGGATACCCGAGGGAATGCAAAGCGTTCGACTCAGCCCGGCGCCTGCCCGGGCAAGGGCGCAAGCGGCGGCACCACATGCGCATTCTGCCCGCGCTGGCGCAGCAGGTGATCGGTCAGCACCAGCGCCAGCATCGCCTCGGCAATAGGGGTGGCGCGAATGCCCACGCAGGGGTCATGCCGCCCCTTGGTCACCACCTCAGTCGCGGCGCCGCTGGTATCAACCGTGCGGCCCGGCAGCCGCAGGCTGGACGTTGGCTTGAGCGCAATGCGCGCAACAATCTCCTGGCCGGTGGAAATGCCACCCAGTACACCGCCGGCGTTGTTGCTGAGAAAACCCGCCGGGGTCATCTCATCGCGATGCTCGGTGCCCTTTTGGGTCACACTGGCAAAGCCGGCGCCAATTTCCACCCCCTTGACGGCATTAATGCTCATCAGGGCATGCGCCAGATCAGCATCCAAGCGGTCAAACACCGGCTCGCCCAGCCCCGGCGGCAGTCCCTCGGCCAGCACCGTCACCTCCGCGCCGATGGAGTTGCCTTCCTTGCGCAGCGCATCCATAAAGGCTTCCAGCTCCGGAACCAGAGCCGCATCGCCGCAAAAGAAGGGATTGGCATCCACCTGATCCCAGTCAAGCCGTTGCGGGCGCAGCGGCCCGAGTTGCGACAGATAGCCGCGCACCCGCGCACCACACAGAACTTTCAGCACCTGCTTGGCCAGCGCGCCAGCGGCCACCCGCGCAGCGGTCTCGCGCGCCGAGGAGCGACCACCGCCACGATAGTCGCGGCGACCGTATTTCATGGTGTAGCTGTAATCGGCATGCCCAGGGCGAAAGCGCGCGGCGATATCGGAATAATCCCCGGAGCGCTGATCGACATTGTCAATCAGCAGGGCAATGGGCGTGCCTGTAGTCAGCCCCTCAAACACCCCCGAGAGAATTTTAACCCGGTCCGGCTCGCGCCGCTGCGTGGTATGACGTGACTGACCGGGCGCGCGCCGATCAAGATCGACTTGCAGATCAGCCTCGCTCAGCGCAATGCCGGGCGGGCAGCCGTCAACGATACCGCCAATGGCCGCGCCATGGCTTTCGCCAAAGCTGGTAAAGACAAAACTCTTGCCGATGCTGTTGCCGGCCATCGCGCCCGCCTCCTCCGTTTACTGACTGTACCGGACGCGATCCCGGGATCAATACGCCGGCGGCTCTACCAAATCCTGCTCATTTAACCAGGCATTGCCCATAGCCAGCACCTTACGGGTCAGGGTGCTGGTGGCTTGATGCAGCAGGGTGCCGTTGATGATGTAATCGTAGCGGGCCGACAAATACTCAAACTCGGCCTGGAACAGATTGCGCTGTGCATTCAACACATCGACCTGGGTGCGAGTGCCCACTTCCAGCCCGGCCTGGGTGGACTCCAGGGCGCTGCGTGCCGAAACAATGGCGGCCTGCCGCGCCTTGACATCGCTGATGCTGGAGAGGATACCGCGAAAGGCATTATTGACCTGATTGATCACCGCGCGGCGTTGCTGATCGAAGCGATCCTGCGCGGCGCGGAAGTTGTAGCCGGCTTGGCGGGTGCGCGAAGCCACTGCCCCACCCTGGTAGATGGGAACCGTCAAATTGAGCCCGACGTAGCCGCTGTCGGTATCTGAGCCAAACTGGGCGCCGGAGCGCGACAGATCATAGCCCGCCTGTAAATCCACGCTTGGATAGTAGCCGGAGCGTTCGATCTCAATGCCTTTGCGCGCCGACTCGACCGCCTGTTGAGCAGCGATGATATTGAAATTGCGCTTCATGGCCGTTTCGGCCCAGGCCTCAATATCGTTCGGCTCCGGTGGTGCCAGCGGCAGCTTGTCACCCAGACGTGCCAGCGGCTCCGACACTGGCCCGATAATGCGCCGCAACGCCTCCCACTGGTTATCGAGATCATTTTTGGCACTAATGAGATTGGCACGCGAACGGTCATAGGCGGCCTGGCTTTCATTCACATCGGTGATGGCCACCAGCCCCACCTCGAAACGCTGCCGGGATTGTTCGAGCTGGCGCTCATCGGCCTTCACCAGTGCTTCCTGCACGCGCACTGCATCATTGGCACGCAACACATTGAAATAGGCCTGCACGGTGCGCACCATCAGATCAATGCGCGCCGCGTTGTACTGCGCTTCAGCCTGGCCAATGGTGTTATCGGCCTGGCTCAGACGCATCCAGCTCGCGCGGTTGTAAACCGACTGCGACAGATTGGCACCGACCCCTGAGGTTTGGTAGGTGTCGTTGCGATTGCCGGCACTGAACATGTTGGTGCCAGAGGCGCTGTCGGTCTTGACGTTGTTGTAGTTGACGTCTCCCGAAAGCGAAAAATTTGGCAACAGCAGTGCGCGCGCCTGGGGTTTGCTCTCGCGCGTGGCATACAGCACCTGCTCTGACTCGCGCAGGGTCGGATCGCTGTTGACCGCAAGGTCGTAGATACCAAGCAAATCCGCCGCCTGTACACTGGGCAGACTGCATAGCGCGCCAAGCAGCACCGCGCACAGAACGCGCGTGCCGGCGGCTACCGACACAGGTGTATTTGCGTGAGTCGCCTTCATAGGCTGTGACATGACAATGTGAACTCCTCAAGGAGAATCGGACCCGAGCCGGGCCGTAGCAGACCCTCGGCACGGTTGCCGTGAAGCAGAGGCCAGAGGCAAAGTGAAGCTGGGAATGATACCTTTTCCTGATCTGCCTTGCATTGACAGATTTAAGACGCTCCTGCAACGCCAGGTGCAGGCATGAATCCAAGTAATCGATTGCTATGAAATTTTCTGAAATTCTTGACCCTAACAGCCTGCGAATCGAAGCCTATGACGCCACGCACTTTTGCATCAATGGGCGCCGCTTCGAGCACGCGGTCATGCTGCTGCCAGACGCTCGGGTGCAGCCCTGGCCGCTCGGTGTTTCCAGCACGCCCAGTTCCCTGACCCTGGATGACCTAACCGCCCTACTCGACGCCCAGCCGCAGCTTATTTTACTCGGCACCGGCGCCCAGGGACGCATGCCGCCCCCTCCGCTGATTGCCGCCGGAGCCGAGCGCGGCATTGGCATCGAATGGATGCACACCGGCGCCGCCTGCCGCACCTATAATCTGCTCGCCAGTGAAGGTCGGCGCGTTGCCGCCGCTCTGCTGCTGCAAGGCAGCTGAGGCTTTTGTACCCCATGGACCGCCGCATCATCCTGACCACCTTGGCCGCCGCCATCCTGGGCATCGTCGGGCTGTGGCTACTGCTGTCACTAAATCCACCCGCCACACCCGAGGGGCCGCCGCAGCATCCCTGGGATATCGCACGCTCCCCTCAGGGTCAGGTGCAGGTCTTCGGCCTGACGCTGGGTCAGAGCCGGCTGGCGGATTTGCGCACCCGGCTGAACGCTCCGGGCAAGGTCAGCCTGTTCGTCGCACCGGACGGTCACCTCAGCGTCGAAGCCTTTTTTGATGATATTGTTCTGAGTCACATCCGCGCCGACTGGGTAGTCACCCTAGAGCTTCCCGCCGCCGAGCGCGATGCTCTCTATCAGCGCGGCCTGCGCATCAGCACCCTGGGCGATGGCACGCGCAAAGTCACCCTGGCCCCAGCAGACGCCGCCGCCTTGGACAATGCCCCAATACGCAGCCTCACCTATCTGCCTTGGAAGCGACTCGCCGCACGCGATATCGCTGGCAACTTTGGCGAACCCGCAGAGCGCAGGCGCGAAGCACATGGCATTGAGCACTGGCTCTACCCGGAACGCGGTCTTGATATTGCCCGCGACCCCGACGGTGCCGTCGTCATTCAGTACCTGAATCCGGCCGACTTTCGCGCCGCCCGCACGCGACTGCCAGCCTCAGCCCCCGCCAGCGACCCGAAAGCGCACATCCAGCTCCGGTAGGTCCACGCTGGACAACAGCAGCTCCAATTCCTCGTCCAATGGCAGCTCCTGCTTGGCGCGCAAGCGGGCTTCGAGCGCCAGCTCCGGAATTAGCGCCACTGCGCGGCGTTCCTCGCGGGCCACCACCACGGCACGGCCGCGCCAGCCGGGATTGGCGCGCAGCCAAGCGAGCTTCCAATGCAGATTGGACTGCCGCTCGGCCTTGCGCACCGCGACTCCGGCCTGTTCGGCTTGACTGGCGCGAACGCTCACCTCATCGGCCGTCAGCGGCGGCTCGCCCCGCAGGTGCGCGCGCAGCTGTTGATGCACCAGCAAATCAGCATAGCGACGCAAGGGACTGGTCGCGCGTGCATAGAGCGGCAATCCCAGTCCGAAATGCGCGCCCGGCTCAATGGCGGTGCGCGTGGGCTTAAAGAAGCGCCGATAGGCATACATGCCCGACAGGGTGCTCGGCTGCTCGATGCGATCCGGTGCCGGCTGCACGGCATAGGGAATCGCCAACCCCTGTACCTGGGCAAAACGCGCCGCCGCTTCGCCGGCCATGAGCATGGCATCAGCCACCAGCTCGCGCGCAGCCAGACGTTCAATGGACTCAATCCGCACCTGCCCATCACGCAGCCGTACCGAGACTTCCGGCAGATCGATACGTGCCGCCTGATTGGCCGCACGGCGGGCGCGAAAACGCTCGGCCAGACGCTGCATGGACGCCAGCGGCTCCTCTCCAAGCCGCTGCTCAGCCTCGGCATAGCTGAGACGCTCGACCCGCACCCAGCTGGGATGAATCTCAACATCGGTCACTTCGCCCTGCTCGGTACAACGCAAGCCAAAGGACAGCGCTGGGGAAACCTCCTGAAGCCCCACGCCCAGTGCGGCGGTGGCCGCCGCTGGCAGCATGGTCACGGCACCTTCGGGCAGATACAGGGTTGCTCCCCGAGCACGGGCTTCCAAATCCAAGGCTGAGCCCGGCGCCACCAGGGCTGCGACATCGGCCACATGCACCCACAGGCGCTCGCCATCCAGGCTGATAGCGTCATCCGGATCCTGATTGCCGGCATCGTCGATGGCATAGGCCGGCAAGGCGGTCAAATCCAGGCGCGTCTCCTCGGGCAGCTCGGGCAAGGGCAACTCAGGCGCGGTGAGCGCGACGCCGAAACGATGCGGATGCGGATTATAGGTCGGCGGCCAATGCCCGATACGCAGCAGGAACTCATGGGCCTTGGCCGGCTGCTCCGGCACCTCGAAGCACTTGAGAATGCGCGACTGTTCACTGTGCTGATAGGCCAAGCGCTCAACCTCCTGCAAGCGCTCGCCATCTTCGGGTTGCAGGGTTCGATTTTCAACCCGCGCCACAAAAGCCGCCCAGTCCTGCTCGGCACGCGCCTTGGCCTCGCGCTGCGCGCGCTCCTGGGCAATCGCCTCCGCCGAGCGCGGGCGGATCGCTTCCGGCTCGCCTTCAAACAACGGCCCTTCCTGAACCACCTGCCAGGTCGCCCAGACCGCCGCCGGCGAAGCCTCGCCACAGATCAGCTCGGCCAGATCGGCCAGCGTGGTGGTCTCGCCATCAAGCAATTCCCAGGCTTCGCTCACCGGCCCGCTGTCGCTGTGCGGATCCAGCTCCAGACCGGACTTCAGCTCCTCCAGCCGCCGCACGGGGCCAGGATGCAGCAGCCGCACATCCTTGGGGCGCACGCGTTTGCTCTGCCCGCCCTCCAGCTCAAGTTCGATTTTGTCATCGAGCGCACGCACCCGTGCCGGTCGGGTTTTGTAAAGCACGAGCGCATCGACTCGTGGACTGCCTTGATAAATGGACAAGATGTTGCTATCTGCTTCGATTTTCATACTCAAAAGTAATCATTCGACCATTCGCTCTCCGTTGATAGGTCAAGTGACCTGCAACTGGAGTCCTGGCTGGGCAGTACTCAGCCGGAGGCGTTTAGTCCGTTCCAGCAAGATCGTCTTGACCCGCTTGAACGGGGTGAACCGCTCAATGTTCGGGTCGGACAACCGCGCCAGCACGTTTCGCGCAGCGTTCTGATCGGCCTGCAACACAACCCCGTCGGAACAGTAAAATCGATCCCCTTGGCGTTTACCCAGCAGGCATCCGTTGCGGGAATCCATTTGCGATGTGTAAGCAGGATTGACCAGAGCAACCGTCGAACCTCGACGGCTTGAAACACTGTTAAGTGCTTCGGCAATAACACCTTTCGTCCAGGCCGCGAGCCGGCGATTGACGTTCTTGCCGAAGGACTTGCCCGCCATCGGGGCGGTTAAATCTTCTGCCGCGATGACGGCGGCTTTGTCGACGACCTGATGAACCGATTGGAAGACGATATTACGAATCCGCGCATGGGTCTTGTCCATCTGTCGGTCGAGTTTCTTACGGCCCAGGTTGAACTTGCAGATGTGCTCGCGCTTGCGCGGGTTGCGGGTGTTGTTGGCCAGCGCCCGCAATTTGGCGCGGCGCTGGTATTTGGCTTTGAGCCGATCCGATTGCTCGGTCAGCACTTTTCCAAGTTCCCGGCCGTGATGTTCACCATCGGAATCGACCAGCACCTCGGAGTAGCCTTTATCGACACCCAGGGTGCGCTCACCACAGTCTTGGTTGACCTCGACCTCAATGGTGTAGTGGACTTCGATCCGGTCGTCGTCTTTGATGATGAGGCGCAGGGTACCGGTCGGCTCAACGGTGGTATTGAGCGGAATAGCGATGCGCTGACCTTTCACTAAGCCGGGAATTTTGATCCAGGCGCGTCCGCCGAGTTGAAAGGTTGTGTAGTTGTCCGAGCGCACGATGATCTGGTTGTGGGTGTGATTGTGGCCACGTTTCCAGTCTTGGCGCATGATGCGGCACAAATAGGTTTCGCTGGTCCATTCGTTGCGTTTGAGCAAAGTGAACAGGCGTTTTTGCTCGGCCTTGTCCTGAGTGTGTCGCCAGACCCGTCGCCGCGCTTTGACTTTGGCCGCTTCCATGCTAGCGCTGATGTGGCTCTTGGCATCGCGCAACGTCTCTTTCCAAGCATTGGCCGAG
Source organism: Rhabdochromatium marinum (assembly GCF_016583795.1). Lineage (GTDB taxonomy): Bacteria > Pseudomonadota > Gammaproteobacteria > Chromatiales > Chromatiaceae > Rhabdochromatium > Rhabdochromatium marinum. Next base: position 31,903 of record NZ_NRRS01000019.1, read on the forward strand.
ACGGGAAAAACGCGCTTGTCCTTCAACCATTGATCGCGAATCTGTCGATCCGACAGACCAAGGCCTTGGATGGAACCAAATCGCTGCCAGACCTCAGAGCGCACTTGACCCAGTCGCCGGGCTTGCTCGCGCAAGGCGTCGATCTTGCCCGGATTGGGTTTTTTGGCGGTGAGGATTCGGGTAGCTTTCATGCTGTGGCTTCCGGGGCTTGTTCTTCGATTTGTTCGCGCAGTCTTTTTTTGTACTTGCGCAGGCCATATAAACGAATGGATAAAGAAATGAATGATCGAGAGGAGGTCTTGGGTCATTTCTTTTTCCGGCGAGAGGCTTTGCGCGTTCATGACCGTGATGGCGCAACCGTGATCCTGACAACACTTTCTTGAACCAGTCGAAACCAAAACACACGAGTCGGTTTCGGTGTGCAATGACGATTTCCGAAATTTCACCGCGTTCAACGCTTTCCATGAGTTGCAAAAAACGCTTGCGCTTGTTATTCAGACCTGATCCAACATCTTCGATGTGTCTCGCCAACAGCATGACCAGATGCCATGCAGAATTGCTCAACAGCGGCTCGCTGCGCGGCTAAATTGTTTTCTGACGGGCATAGGACACACGGCAATCAGTGACAATCCGTTTGGCTGCGGCTTTTTGTCCAATGCACTGAAGATATTGTTTATGTGTCTAGTTGATCACAGCGCGGCCAATCAGTTGGCCAAATTCTTTTGGAGAATATATTTTCTCCATAAAGAAGGAGGATAGCTTATGAATATATATTTTTCGACTATTATTTACTCCCGAACAATAACGGACACCCCAGCCGATCCCGGTGCGATCCGCTCACCATACCACATCACCCGTGCGCGACGGGCCAAAACAGATACCAACAGGCAGGAAAGAATGACATGAATACTCACTGGCAGAACTTCCTCGAATCCCAGGGCGCTAGCCTCGATACCAGCGTCGCCACCACCGCTGAGGTCCAGTTTCCCAACCAACCGCTCGAAGCCGACTGCGCGCTCTGCGCCCTGGGTTCGCTCGGCGTGATTGACATCAATGGCCGCGATGCCACGGATTTTCTGCAAGGTCAGTTCAGCAACGATCTGCGCGAACTCTCCGCTGAGCACAGCCAGCTCAGCAGCCATTGCAACGCCAAGGGGCGCATGCTGGCCAATTTCCGTGTGCTACGCCAGGGGGAGGGCTATCGCATCCTTCTGCCGCGCGAGCACATCGCCACCTTGCTGCCACGACTGAAGATGTTTGTGCTGCGCTCCCAGGTGACTTTGACCGAGCGCAGCGACGCTTTGGTGTGCATCGGCCTGCTGGGCGAGTGCCTCAGCGCGCCGCTGCAGGCCAGTTTCGGCGCCCTGCCGGAGAACGACAACAACATGGTGCGCCAGTCCGACATCCCCGACAACCTGTTGATTCGTATCCCTGGTTCCGTGCCGCGCTGGCTCTTGGTTGGCACACCGGAAATGGCTCAGACTCTCTGGCAGTCCGGCCAGGCCAGCGGCGCGGCTCAGGCCGGCAGTGACCTCTGGGCCCTGCACGACATTCGCGCCGGCCTGCCCACCCTGAGCCCAGCCACCCGCGAGCTGTTTGTCCCCCAGATGGCCAATATGCACCTGATCGACGGGGTCAGCTTCCACAAGGGCTGCTACACCGGCCAGGAAGTGGTGGCGCGCATGCAGTACCTGGGCAAACTCAAGCGGCGCATGTATCTCGGCGAAGTGCCTGGCGATGAAGCCCCCGCCCCCGGCAGCGCGCTCCATTCCGCCGGCAGCCGCTCTGAACAGGGGGCCGGCACCGTCGTCGATGCGCAACGCAACGCCCAGGGTATGTGCGAACTGCTGGCAGTTGCTGAAATCGCGGCTGTCGAGCGTGATGACCTGACCCTGGCTGCGACCGGCACCCCGATTCATTTGCATGCCCCGCCTTATGGCTGGTCGTCGGAGGCTCCCCAGGCGGCAACCGCCTCCTGACCTGCTCTGGCAGATTCTGGCAGACGCCGTCGGTCACGCCATTCGCGCTCAACTCGTTTGCACTCAACTGGTGCCAACCATGATCACCATGCGCACCAGCTCGGCCAACGAAGCCGCGTGCATCTTATCCATCACCCGCGCGCGGTGAACCTCAACCGTCTTGGCGCTTACCTGAAGCGCGGCGGCAATTTCGCGGTTGGACTGACCGTCGGTGACCATCACCATGACCTCGCGCTCGCGCGGGGTCAGTTCCTCCATGCGGGTTTTAATCTCTTCCTGCTTCTCCCGCAGGCGGCGTGCCCGACCATCGTAGTCGAGTGCTTTGCGGATACTGCTCAGCAAGGCATCATCATTAAAAGGCTTCTCGATAAAGTCCATGGCACCGGCTTTCATGGCCCGCACTGCCATGGCCACATCCCCATGGCCGGTGATCAGAATCACCGGTAGACTGTTGGCACGCCGGGCCAAATAGGTCTGCAACTCCAGCCCGCTCATGCCCGGCATGCGCACATCCAGCAACAGACAACCGCGCCAATCGGGCTGATAGGCGTGCAAAAAGGCGCTGGCCGAGTCGAAGGTGCGCACCTGTATGCCAACAGACTCGATCAACCACTGTAAGGACTCGCGCATGGCCTGATCATCATCCACAACATAAACCTGATGCTCTTCGCTCATCAATTACTCCCATTCCGATGTAAACTGCTCATCCAAAAAGAGCTCTTTTATTAACATTCCGGGGCCATCGCATGTCCACCATCACCCTGAAACGTCTGTTTGTTCTGCTAAGCCTGACCGCCGTTGTTTTAATGTCGCTGCTTGCGCTGGCCACCATTCGGCAAATGCAGGTCAACCAGCGCGTTACCGAAGCCAGCAACAATCGCTATCGCTCCTACCTGCTGGCCGATGAACTGCGACAAAGCTCCGACGACCTCACCCGCCTGGCACGCACCTATGTGGTGACAGGCGATGACAAATGGGAGCAACAGTATTTCAGGGTGCTCGACATCCGCAATGGCAAGACACCACGTCCCCAGGACTATCAGCGTATCTACTGGGACTTTCTCGCCGCCGACCAACCGCAGCCGCGCCCCAATGACCGGCGCATTGCCTTGCGTAATCTCATGGAGCAGGCGGGGTTTACCAAGGCTGAATTCGCCAAGCTCAAGGAGGCTGAAAACAACTCCAACGGCCTGGTGCATACCGAGACCGTGGCCATGAATGCCGTCAAGGGGCTCTATGAAGACGCGCAGGGCAATTTTAGCGTGCGCGGCGAACCGGATTCGGCCCGCGCGCGCGAGTTGATGCATAACCTCGATTATCATCGCGAAAAAGCCAAAATCATGACACCCGTCGATGACTTTTTCGTGCTGCTAGATGAGCGCACCCGGGACAATATGGCCGTCGCTCAACAGCAGGCCGAGCAATGGCTGACAATCCTCATCAGTCTGATTGTCGCCATACTGGCGATCTTTCTGGTTGGCCTGTGGCTCGCCTATCGGCAACTGCGCAACACCATCGGCGGCGAGCCGATCACGGTCGCACAGACTTTGCAGCGTATCGCCGCTGGCGACATCAGCCAAAGCCTGGCCAGTGCCGCCCCCGGCAGCGTCATCGCCTGCGCCGAAACCATGCGCCAGAGCCTGGTCAAGGCCATTGCCTCGGCACGCTTTACCGCCGAAACCATCAGTGCTGCCGTCACTCAGCTGCATGCCAACAGCGACGAATCCACCCACAGAGTCGGTCAGCAGGAACAGGACGCTGCCATGATCGCCGACGCCATGGCGCAGATGGTTGAAACCCTGCGTCATGTTGTACAAACCGTTCAGGAAGTCACCGAACTTACGCTGGAAGCCGACCGACAAGCCCAGGAAGGGGCCGATACCGTAGTGGCCAACACCCAATCGATCCAGCGCCTCTCGGGTGAGATCGAACAGATCGCCGACGCCATGAAAACGCTCGAAACCGACAGTCAGTCGATTTACCAGGTCGTCGATGTTATCAATGGCATCGCTGAGCAGACCAATTTGCTCGCTCTAAATGCGGCGATTGAGGCGGCACGCGCCGGTGAACAAGGGCGCGGCTTTGCCGTGGTAGCCGACGAAGTGCGCACCCTCGCCAGTCGCACCCAAAGTTCAACCCATGAAATCCGGGAGATGATCAACAAACTGCAACAAAGCGCCCAGGCCGCCAGTCAAGCCATGAATGAAGGACTGAACCAGGTGCGGGACTCAGCCGAGCAAGCGGATCGCACCCGCCAAACCTTTACAGCCATCTCCGCCTCGGTGGATACATTGGGCCGACGCATTAGTGACATGGCCAATGCTGCCGCTCAACAGGAAAACGCTGCCGAGCAAATCAATAACAACATCAATAACATCAAAGGCTCAATTCACCACTCGACCGAAGATGCACACAAGCTGACCCATGCGGCCGAGTCGCTGATGAGCTCAGTGCACAGCATGCTTAAGGACATGCGACAATTTGAGTTACCAGTGGCCTCAGGCTGAAGCTATGTCTGTGTCCGTGTCACTGAACTCCGGTGGCGCGAGCAGCAGGGAGTCGAGTGCGGCGCGCTGACTTTCGCAGCGGTGGCGCAAGGTCATTTCCGTTGCACGACTGTCTTCAAGAGCGTGTTGCAATTGCTCCGCGCCCAGTTCCAGCACACCGAGCTGGCCGCGCTGATCGGCGAGCGCCTTCTGCATTGGGGCCAGCGACCGCTCGGCGCTTTGAATGGCCCGCCGCAACTGCTTGATCTGGCGCCTGTGACGTTCAAAAGGCCCAAAGCCCCCACTGACGGGGCGCTGATCTTCCAGGATCGCCAGCTCGTCGCGTAACTGGTGCAGCCGGGGCTGCTTGACTTTCACCTCAGCCTCCAGAGTGGCCATCGACTTCTGGCTGGCGCTGATCGCCGCCTCGGTTTCAGCCAACTGGCGGGCCAGACTAAGCTGATGTTCATGCTGCACGCTCAGCTCGGCGCGATAGCTTTCCAGCTCGCTTTGCAAGGCTTGCAGCTGCTGTTCGCGCTGCTCGCGCCGGGCGGTGATTTTGGCATGGATGTGTTGCTCAGCGGCCTGGGCGAGTTGCAGTTTGTCGCGCTCGCGCTGGAGCTCGGTTTCATCGCCGATGCGCACCTGCATCTGTTCCAGACGCATGACCAGTTCACGCTCGCGCGCGGCGAGCTCTGACTCGCGCTTGCGCTGTTCAAGCGCCAGCTGATCCTCAATGCCTTCGCGGCGGCGGCTGAGCAACTCGCGCTCATGTGCCTGATCGGCCTCCATGCGCTCTAAACGGCGCTGGGCTTCAATCTCGGTGTGCTGGTTGGTCACAAAGGCTTCGGGATCCTGCTGCCACTGCTGCCAACGCCGCACGAACGCCCCGGGACTGAGGCGCCGCGTCGGGTCGTCATGATGTTGAAAGCCGGGGATATCGGCCAACCCGCCATTGAGATACTTGGGATATTGATCCTGAATGCTCTCGCTGTAATAGGCCTGCACCGCCGGCGGCTCAAACAGCTTGAGCGCCAGCAGAGCAAAGAACAAAATCCCCAGCGCGGCCTGCGCAAAGCCCTCAACGGTCTCAAAATGCGGCACCCCGTGCTCGGCGGGACTCTCACGCAGGGCGGTCAGCGCATTGGAACGAGCGGCGAAGGTGAGCTTGGGCGGCTCGGCCGGAGGCTGCTCGGCCTCAACCTCAGCGGCGATATCGGCCAGCAGCGCTTGCTGCTCAGCGCGCAGCTCCGCCACTGCATCATTGAGCGTATCGAGGCGTTCGTGCAGTGACTGGATACTGGCATCAATGGGCGCCAGCCGCTCGCTCAGCTCGGCGCGCTTGTCGGCCAGAGTTTCGGCCAGTCGATCGGCGCGGGCGCTCCACTTCTGCGCCTCGGGGCCGAAGCCTTCGCGGCGCCCGTCGCGTCCCAATACCTCATCCCCCACTCGCTGCCGCGCCTGGGCCAAATCCTGCGTCAGCACATCGATTTCGGGCTGATACTCTGCCCGCAACTGCGCACGGCGTTCGCGCTCGGCCTCAATGGCTTCGCGCGTGATCTGCAGCGGTTGTTCCAAGTCCTGAATGCGCGCCTCAAAGGTCGCTCCCTGCTGCGCGGCGCGCGCCTCGACCTGTTGCGTGAGATCGTGCGCGCGCTGATCAAAATAACGCTCAACCTGCGCCTGATGCCAGGCGGCAATATCATCGGCGCGAATCAGCTTCTCGACGAAGGGGGCCGTGACATAAAGCGAGATCGCGACAATGGCCACCCGCACCAGCAGACCGATCAGCCAGCGCAGCAGCGGTGTGACCCCCGCCAGCTTGCTGCTGCCCGCCTGAGTAGTCAGGCTGGGCTTTTCGGACATAATCAGCGAGGCGTCGATGATCCAGATCATCGCAAACATCAGCACAAACAAAAAGACCGCCACCGGTGGTCCCAGCCAGGCCGTGGCCGCCGGCACCATCGACAGACCCACCGCCCCCCAAACGAAGCCCTCAATGCAGGCCATCAGGAAAATCATGACCCGCGCCGAGCCGATCCAGGCAGCGGCCGCCGGAGTCAACAGAGAGTCTTGATAGGGCTTAAGCCGCAGATGATCGATCAGACGCATGGTGACAGCGGAGCGAGTGTAAGGTTGCGGTCGTGGAGGATTCATGCGGCGTATTGGGCGAAGCGTCGGCAAATATTTAGAAAAATGATGGTAGCAGAAGGTTCGCGCCAACATGAAGCCTGAGCACCCGGACGCAAACCCGCAAGCAAGCGCCGGGATGATTTGTATATCATGTCACCTTGGCACAAGAGACTTAGGTCAGCATCAGAGGGCGCGCACCGTTATTTCACGTTATGGAACGCAATACTCAATCCACCGATGAACAATGGCTTGCCGAGCAGGCCGAACACTCACTACGGCGCTTGCGACCGCGCCTGGAGCAGCGGTTTCAATCCTCTGTTGATGAGGCCGAATGGCAAGGGTACCTGGAGCGACTCGAACGTCACTTTCCGCGCCTGTTTCGGCATCTGTTCCGGCTCTACGGTGGCTATTATGATTTTTTCTTCCACCTCGAAAGCATCCTGTCCTCAGCCACCGAGATGTGGATGGAGCGCCCGGCTGAGCTGAAGGCACTCGATGCCATGCGCCGCGCCGATCCACACTGGTATCAGTCCAATCGCATGGTGGGCGCCATGTGCTATGTGGATCTGTTTGCCGGCAATCTCGATGCGCTACGTGAGCGTATCCCTTACTTCAGCGAGCTGGGCATCAGCTACCTGCACCTGATGCCGCTGTTCAAGGAGCCGGAGGGCGACAACGACGGCGGCTATGCCGTGAGTAGCTACCGCGAGGTCAATCCGACCCTGGGCACCATGGACGGCCTCGCCGAGCTGGCCACCGAGCTGCGCCATCATGGCATCTCCCTGACACTGGACTTTGTCTTCAACCACACCAGCGACGATCACGACTGGGCGCTGAAAGCCCTGAACGGCGACCCGCGCTATCAGGCCTATTACCGTATCTTCCCGGATCGTACTCTGCCGGATCTCTATGAGCAGCACATGCCGGAGGTGTTTGGCGAGGATCACCCCGGCGCCTTCACCTACCGCACCCGCATCAAGAAATGGGTCTGGACCACCTTCCACACCTATCAATGGGATCTCAACTACGAGAACCCGGAAGTCTTCAACCGCATGCTGGAGGAAATGCTGTTCCTCGCCAATCGCGGGGTGGAGATTCTGCGCCTGGATGCGGTGGCCTTCATCTGGAAGCGTCTGGGCACCAACTGCCAGAATCTGCCTGAGGCGCACTGGATCATTCAGGCCTTCAATGCGCTGGTGAGCATCGCCGCCCCGGCCATGGTGTTCAAGTCCGAAGCCATTGTGCATCCCGATGAGGTGCGCAGCTATGTGAGCAAGGATGAGTGCCCGCTGTCCTATAACCCGCAGCTCATGGCACTGCTATGGGAGGCGTTGGCCACCCGTGACACCCGGGTGCTGCGCCGCGCGATGGAGCACCGCTTCAGCATTCCACCGGGCTGCGCCTGGGTGAACTATGTCCGCTGCCATGACGACATCGGCTGGGCCTTTGCCGATGACGATGTCGCCGCCTGCAATTTCGATCCCGGCCCGCACCGGCGCTTCCTGACCGATTTCTACACCGGGCGCTTTACCGGTAGCTTTGCGCGCGGTGCGCCCTTTCAGGAAGACCCGGTCACGGGTGACGCCCGCGTCTCCGGCACCTGCGCTTCACTGGCCGGCATTGAGCACGCCCAGGCCATTGGCGATGAACGGGAACTGGACCTGGCGGTCCGGCGCATTTTGCTGATCCACGGCATCATCATCACCATGGGTGGCATTCCGCTGATCTATCTGGGCGATGAAATCGCCACGCTCAACGATCACCACTATGATCAGGATTCGGAAAAGGTCGGCGACTCGCGCTGGCTGCACCGCAGCACCTTCGACTGGGAACGCGCCGAGCAGCGCCGTGATCTCGAAACCGTTCCAGGTCGGGTGTACCAGGGGCTGCTGCGCCTGTTGCAGCTGCGCAGCCAAAATCAGGCCTTCGCGCGTCCGGATACCGAAATCCTCGACACTGGTAATCCGCATGTGTTTGGCTTCACCCGCAGCAACGAGCATTCCGTGGTCTTCGTGCTGGCCAACTTCTCCGAGCGCGATCAACCCCTGGAAGCCCGACGCCTGCGGCAGATGGGCATGCGCAAAACCATGGTCGATCTCTACTCCGGGCGCACCCTGATCGCCACCCAGGAACTGATGCTGGAGCCCTACCAGCTCCTGGTGCTGGCCCGACACGCCTGAGAGCCACCAAATTAGAGCGCGCTCTGTATCCAGCGCTCCAGGCTGGCCTGATCCATGGCCCCAGCACTGCGCGCGACCTCCTGGCCGCGCTTGAACACCGCCAGCGTCGGAATGCTGCGAATGCCAAAGCGCGCCGCCAGACGCTGATCCTTTTCGGTATTCACCTTCGCCAGGCGCACCCGGGGTTCAAGCCGCTTGGCGGCCTGCGCAATCACCGGCGTCATCATCTTGCACGGACCGCACCAGGGCGCCCAAAAATCCACCACCAGCGGCACACCGCTGCGCGAAGCATGGCGATCAAAGGTTTGCTCGGTCAACTCCAGCGGTCGCCCCACAAACAATTTCTCGTGACATTTCCCGCATTTCGCCTCCAACAGCGGACGGTTTGCTGGCACACGGTTGATCGCATCGCAATGCGGACAGACCAGATTCAGGGAATCAGACATGGTTTAACCTCGGTATGGTTAGAGCACTTGGCGACCGGCAGATCGCTGCCGCTCAACGCCTGACGGGCCGCCTACTCGTAAATACGTGGTCATTCTACAATATAGCGAACGGGGCCTATCCGCTGTTCTCCCGTTGGCAAAACCACGGTAACAAGACGCGGTTCAGTTTGTGCGCGCATACAGCGATCACGCGACTCGCGATAGCACAGGATCTCGCCATCGCAATAATCCGGCAGACCAAGGTAGGATTCAACAAGCTACAGCCGCGCCCCCTCCCCCGCCTTGGGCAGCACGATGACCGTCGCCGTGCGCCCGACGACCAAGCCCTCCGAGTCGCCCTTGACATCGTCCAGACTGATGCGCACCGGCACCCGCTGGGCGAGCCGCACCCAGCTGAAGGTCGGATTGACGCTGGGAAGCAGATTATCACCAGCGGCACGGTCGCGGTCCTCGATGCCCATGGCGATGCTCGCGACATGGCCCTTGAGGACGCGGCTCTCGCCCATCAATCGCACCTGCGCCGGCTGGCCGACCGAGATGCGCTGCAATTTGGTCTCCTCGAAATAGCCCTCGACCCGATAGGAGCTGGCATCGATCAAGGCGAGCACCGGTGTCCCGGCGTTGACGTAGTTGCCAACGCGCAGGCTGAGATCGGACAGCGTGCCGTCGGTCGGCGCCTTGACGGTGGTGCGTTCGAGGTCGAGTGCAGCCAGATCCCTGGCCACCTCGGCCCGCTTGAACGCGGCCTCCGACTGTGTCTGTTTGGAATGGCTGTCCTCGCGATCCTCCGTGGAAACCATCTCGCCGAGCGCCTGAGCCCGGGTCGCATCACGCGTGGCCTGCTCCAGCGCCGCTCGACGCGACATCACCTCCGCCTCCGCCTGGCGCAGGGCCAGGACATAGCGGTCACGGTCGATCTGAAACAACGGCTGTCCCTGGCGCACCCGCTGGTCGTTCGAGACGAAGACCTCCGTCACCAGCCCGGAGACGTCCGGCGCGATCTTCACGATGTCGGCGCGGACACGACCGTCCGGCGTCCAGGGTTCCACCTGATAGTGAACCCACAGCCGCTCACCGGCGAGCACCGCGAGTGCCAGCAGCGAAAGGGTCAAGGCGACGCGCCGGGCCTTCAGCAGGGATGGTTTCGAGAACAGGGATCGTTTTACTTGAGTCATAGGGACCACCGGGAGTAGAGCTCGACGACCAAGGCCCAGACGATCACGAACAACGCGACCTCCGCCAAGGCCTGGTGCCAGAAATGGCGATAGACCCCCAGCCGGACCAGGAGCCGGTTGAGGGCGAAGGTGATCACCAGCGCAATCGCACTCGTGACCAGCTCGGATCGCAGGAAGACGCCGAAGATATCGATCTCGCCGCTCAAGCCGCACCCCCGTCCCGGACCGGTTCGAAGCCCGGTGCCTCGGGAAACAGGTTGCGCCGCATTCCCACCAGGGCGCAGATGCCGCGCGCCCCACCGGGGCCGCTCACCGAATCCGTCAGCCGCTCCAGCAGCCGATCGAGCTGGCGCAGCATGCCCGTATCGGCGACGGGCTCACCCAGTGAGAGGGCCCCATAGTGCTCGCCGACCCCGCTCAGCAGGCGGTCGAGATCGGCGGCCGTCGCTGCTGGGAGGCGCCCCCTCAGTTCGCGCAGCGCCACCAGATCCATACCGACACGCAGGTCGGTGAGAATGTCAACACCCGCCAGATCGTGGCGCTTGGCGGCGGCGAGCTTGGGCGCGAGCAGACCCAGCCGATCGACCATTTTGGAGGCGACATCGACCGGGGCGTCGCGTTGCTGACCCCGCGCCAGACGTGCCAGCTGGTGCCAGGTCTGCCGAATCAGGCGCCGGGCACTGACCTCGACACTCATGGAGCGCAGGCTGCTCGTAACGAACACCGCCACGAAGACGCCGAAGAACACCGACAGATTGAGATTGAGGAATTGGGCGAAATCGCTCTGGAAATGGTCTTGAATCACGAGCACGTTCACAAGGTTGACGATGATCGAGAGGCCCGCGAATGCATACCGGGGATCCGGCATCATGGCGCCGACCACGAGCAGCATCGGTGCCAGCACCATGACCAGCATCGCAAAGCTGCTGATGGCGGGCATCAGCACGAACAGATAGAGGGCGCCCAGCGCCAGCGAGACCACCAGGAAGTCGCCGAACTTGCGGATCGCGGGCACCGGGTCGTCGAGCGCAGCGAACAGGCTGCAGGTGATCGCCGCAGTGATGGCGGCCGATTCGCCCTCGTGCCAGCCCGCGCCGATCCAGACCAGACAGCAGACCATGACCGAGATCCAGGCCGAGAGGCCGGACCTGATCGCGAGTCCATGGTCACTGTGAAGCGGGCGAGCCGCCGCATGCGCGACCTGTGCGGCCAGCGACCGGGGCAGCGGCCCCTCGGGCGCACGGACATAGGCCAGGAGCACATGGCCCTCGCTCAGCGCCTCGACCAGATCGCCCAGCCGCAACAGTACACTCAGCCGATTGAAGGCGTACCAGTCGCCCATCGCCATGTCAGCGCGTGCCCGTTCAAGCCGGTCGACCAGCACCCGAGCGCCCCCCATCGGAGCGCCGTCACTGATCCAGTCCGCCACCTCGGTGAGCAGCCGGCGCATCTCAGGGTCCAGTTCGGGCGCGATCCCGCGCAACGCCTCAAGCCGATCGGTGAGGCTCGAGAGCACCGGGATCAGGACCAGCAACCGGTCGCGCAGTAAGTGCACCACCGCCGTCGTCTCGCGCAAGTGGGAGGTATCGAACGGCAGATGCGCCGACATCGCCTGAATCTCGCTGGCGGCGCTGGCCAGCCGCACCCGATCCTGATCCAGCAGCGGCCGCTCCTCGCCGCGCAGCACATCGAGCGCCCATTGGTCGGCGCCCTCGAGCCAGGCACCCAGCCGTGCCCGCAGCGCCTCACCGACTGGACGCGGAAACCACAGGCTATGCACCAGGGTCGCGCAGCTGATGCCCAAGAGGATCTCCTGAACACGCGCCGCTGCGATATCGAAGATGCCTCCGGGATGGTTGACCGCTGGAAACCCGATCATTGCGACGGTGTAACCGGCAAGCATGAACACATAGCTGCGTGGCGAGCGGTCGAGCATTGAGATCGCCAGGCAGGCACCGACCCACAGCGACATGGCCAACGACAGGAGCACGGGCGCATGCACCAGCTTCGGGATCATGAGAACGGCCCCGACCGCTCCGAGGAAGGTCCCCAGGAACCGATAGATGGCCTTCGAGCGCACCGCCGCAGCCAGCGGCTGGCTGACGATGTAGACGGTCATGATCGACCAGTAGGGACGCTCCAGGCCGATTCGCATGGCCAGATAGAGCGCCAGCATCGCCGCCACGAAGCTCTTGATCGAGAAGAGGGCGTTCGCCCCGGTGAAAAAGCTTGGCATCTGGACTACCGCTCGCCCCTGGCGCTATCGGCACGCGCCGCCAACCCATCTTCCAGGACACCGAGCACGCGAACGGCCGTCGCCAGATCCAGGTCCGCAACCGGGGCCAACAGGGACCGACGCACGTGTTCCAGCGCCATCTCGACCTCATCGGCCAGCGAGGCGCCCGCCGCCGTCAGGTGCAAGGTCTTGGCCCGCCGATCGCATTCGTCGTCGCGGCGCTCCACCAGCCCATGACCGCAGAGCTGATCGAGCAGACGCACCAGCGAGGGGCCCTCAATTCCGATCTCCTCGGCGAGCACATTCTGGCGCATCCCACCACCGAAGCGGGCGATGTACAGCACCGGGACCGCCTGGGCATCCGAGATCCCGTAGCCTGCCAGGACGCGATTGACCTCTCTCCGATAGACGCGCGCCAGGCGCACGACCCTCGAGGTCAACAACCGTTCCAAATCCAGTCTGTCTTCGCTCACGAATATTCGATCCAAAAAAAAATAGCCTGCTAAATAATAGTTAGCATCCTATCGATATGTCAATGGTTCGAGACGACGGTTCTCAAAAATCCAGCGATCGACACGCCCGCTCGCTTGCAGATCGCGCCAGTCGGCCCGAATCCCGAGATTCACCCCAGCCGCCTCGACCAGCACTGGGAGCCGCCCTCGCCGTCCAGATCGCCCTCTTCATCAATGCCGGGCCTTGGATCCTCCTGCTCGTCTATTCGCACCTTCGCTGGCGGCGCTTCCGGGTGGGCTGAGAAACGCCATCGGCAGTAGAATGCCCCCAAGCCCTGGGCTCAGGCCGCGCAAGTCGGTCGCTGGGCTCGTGTCGCACATCGGCCGTATCTGGGTAGGCCCGCAACCGAGGAGTCAAAAATGACCGATCCGTGTGTAGCACAGCCTGAAGAACCCGAACCGACACCGACGCCCGAAGAACCCTCGATTCCCATCGGCGGTGATGACATCCAGCCACCGCCGCCCGAGTCCGAGGCTCTCGTCGAGCCTCCGCCCTCGCCCGCCGACGCCACATCCATCGAACCCTAGGCCGAGTCACCGGCCCCCAGGCCGGCCTGGCGCACCTGGCTGCGCTCGGGTTGGGGCAGGCTGGTCTCCTTCCTCGCCATCGCCTCCAGCATCCTCACCCTCGTCGCCTACTGCGAATCCAAGCTCGACGACGGCTCCATCACCAGCCATCAGTTCAGTGCCCAGCTTCGGGGCTCGGTCGAGGCAACCTATCGACGCGAGAAGGAGGTCGCCGATGCTCGCGGCGACCAACAGGCCCTCGCCCGGCATTGGGGCACCATGCTGGCGATCTTCGAAACCCTCTCAGGGCTGCTCGCCTTTAAATCAGCGAGCCAAACTCGTCCGTTGAGTGTTATAAAATGCACTTCATGATGAAAAAATGCTCGAAAATGGGCTCTTTATTAGCTTGCTTGAATATTAGAGAAGTTTGATGCGATAGCCCTGGGTGTAGGGCGGAGAGTGGGCAATGCGCAAGCGCAGGCCAAGCTGCGCGGACAAGGCGATGAGATCGTCTTTGACGCGTCAAATCCCTCAAGCTCGCGCAACGCGCCGTTAATGGTGGCCCGCCAGCCCCATCTCCAAGACCCGAGCAACATAAGCGACGCCGCCATAACCGATCATCTGGGCTCCGACCGCCGCGTAACGGCGCCAATGATTTTCCGGTAGCGAGCGACTGAAGCAACGCATCAGCCTGTTCATGCGCAGGGTCGTAACCTGGAAATTCGTTCATGATGGCCGTTCCTGCAAAGGTTTCACCGACGATCAGCACGCTCGCATCTAATAGTTTATATTTTCAATATGATGCAAGCCTTAAATAAGAATTTTTCGGGTAAAATGTTTAACTCTTTAATTAAAATTAACTAAGAACCATGGAAGCCCTCGACGACCGCGATTGGCGCCGCCTCGTTCACACCATCCAGCGCGGCACATGCATGGTCCTGCTCGGGCCGGATGCGGCGACCGACGCCGATGATCCGAACGGCCTCCCCTTGGCTCAACACCTAGCGGAGACCCTGGCCGCGAAGCTCCCGAAGGGAGCCGCGCCCCCCGATCGGGACGACCTTCCCTCAGTGGCCCAGACCTTCGAGGCGGCACGCGGGCGGATTGAGTTGGAGATGGAAGTGGAGGATTTCTGCGGCAGGTTTTCGAAACGCATCACCCCCCTGCACGAGGACCTCGCCGCCCTGCCCATTCCGGTCTACATCAACACCGCCCCAGACCCCGCCCTCGCCAACGCCCTGCGAGCAGTGGGGCGTGCTCCTCGAACAGCACATTACGACTTCAAGCGCGCCCAGGGGTTCGTCCTACCGGACCCGACCCCCGAGTACCCATGGATCTACGACCTCTACGGCAGCCTGGCTGAGCCCCAGTCCCTGGTCCTGACCGAGCGCGACCTGCTCGACTATCTGGTCAACGTGATCAAGGGTGCCCCGCCCCTGCCCGCCGCCCTGATCTCCCGCTTCCGGGATCCGGACACCAGCCTGCTTTTCGTC
This sequence comes from Rhabdochromatium marinum, assembly GCF_016583795.1. Lineage (GTDB taxonomy): Bacteria > Pseudomonadota > Gammaproteobacteria > Chromatiales > Chromatiaceae > Rhabdochromatium > Rhabdochromatium marinum. The sequence goes on from NZ_NRRS01000019.1 coordinate 47,050, forward strand.
TGCTTCGGCTTCCGTCGCTGGCACCTGCGCATCCTGCTGCACGTGCTGCGCTCCTATGAGCCGCCCAATAACCCCAACCTTGCCCTGGAAGATGGAGCCTTCTACACGCAGCCAGATCTCCCCCAAACGGTGGTTTTCTTCGACCGAGCGCACCGCATTTGCTTCCGCCAAGCGGCCTGCGGCGGCTTCGCCGCGAAGCTGCGGGAGCGCTACCAGCCGCTGGCCGAAGAACCGGTCCCGCCCCGTTTGGAGCCGGCCGCAGATGCCCCGGTGCTCTTCCTTTCCTACACCACTGAGGACCATGCCGCAGTCGAGAGGCTGGCGGAGCGGCTACAGGCCGAGGGCTTGCGCATTTGGCTGGACCGCCAGAATCTCCGCGGCGGCGACCGCTGGGAGCAGCTGATTCCGGATGTGATCAAACGGCAAGTAGACTATGTCCTGGTGCTGCAGACGCCCCAACTCCTCGCCCGGGTGGAGAGCTACGTCTACCGGGAGATCGAGGAGTCCCTGGCTCGCCAAAGTACCTTCGCGCCTAAACTCCGATTCCTGATCCCGGTCCGCATGGAGCCCGATGCGCAGATCGACGGCTTATCCCAACTCCATTTCGTCGATCTCACCACACCCCGAGGTCTTGATGACCTGGTGGCCGCCATCCGTGAAGACTGGCAGCGTCGGGCCGGGCGCAAGGGATCCGCACCATGACAGATGCCAATACCCGGCGCGACCGCTACCCGGGGGCCCGCCCCTTCGCGGATGATCCCGTCGACCAGCGGCTATTCTTCGGCCGGCCGCAGGAGGCGGAGGAGCTCTTTCACCGCATCACCGCCGAGCCCCTCCTGGTGGTGTACGGAAAGTCCGGGCTCGGCAAAACCTCCCTGCTCCAGGCGGGGGTCTTTCCGCGCCTGCGGGAGCGGGATCTGCTGCCGGTTCCCATTCGCCTTAACCGCCCGGCGGTTACCCCGCTCGCCGCAGTGCGCGAGGCGCTCCAACAGGCCTGCCTGGCGGAGGGGATCGACTATGAGCCGGACGATGCGCCGGAGCTCTGGACGTTGTTCAAGACTGCGGTGCTGTGGCGCGGCGACGCACTCCAGACCTCTGTGCTGGTGCTGGACCAGTTCGAGGAATTCTTCACCCTGCAAGAGACTGCGGGCCGCCGTCGCTGGGCCGGAGCCTTGGGCGACCTGCTGGGGGGCCGGGTTCCAGAGCCGGTGCGCGCCCGCATCCGGGCCGGGGAGCGGCTACCCTTCGGTGAGGGTCCACCGGCGGTCAAGGTGGTCTTGAGCCTTAGGGAAGACCATTTAGGGGGTCTCGAGGAGCTCGCTGGCGAGTTGCCTGACGTGCTGGAGAGGCGCTTTCGCCTCACCGCCCTCGACCGGGACGCCGCCCGCGCCGCCATCGTAGAGCCAGGGCTCGCCCGTGGGGAGGACCTGGCCAGCCCGCCCCTGCGCTTCAGTGATGGAGCCTTGATGGAGCTGCTGGAATTCCTGGAGGGGCGCAGCGGCATCATCGAGCCCTTCCAGCTCCAGGTCCTATGCCGACACCTGGAGCAGCAGGGCGCTCACCACGCGAAGGGCACCGGCGAGATCACCATCGATCGCACGAATCTCGGTGGGCGCGAAGACATGGAGGCCGTCCTGGGCAACTTCTACCGTAATGCGATAACCGCCCTGCCGCGCAGGAGCAACCGCCAGCACGCCCGCAAGCTGTGCGAGTGGGGTCTGCTCAGCGGGGAGGGTCGCCGGTTGCTCATGGAGCAAAGTGAGATCCAGCGGCGGTTCCGGCTCGGACCAGATGCCTTGCTGCGCCTCGTGGACGCGCGCCTACTCCGTTCGGAGCCTCGTCTAGAAAGCGTTTTCTACGAACTCAGCCACGATACCCTTGCCGAGGCTGTACTCAAACACAGGCGCAGACCTTACCTCCGTTGGGCCATCGCCTTGCTTCTCCCGAGCATTATCGTGGCGGCTGGAGGCACGGTCTGGGTTACTTACAAAACGACAACCCTCATTAATGTCGAGCAAACCCGCAGTAAGCTCCAGCAGTCCGTAGAAACGAACTACGAGCGCGAATTCATGGCCGCCTCGGCGGTCAACGACAGGGCGATGCGTGAGCTCTTGCAACAGACCGCCAAGGCCCAGCGCGACTTCCAGCTCGCACGCATTGATAACCTGCTGACCGACTTCTCCGATAGTGCGTATACCGACGAGGCCACCGGCATTTACAAGGAGCTGATCCGAATCCTGCAAGAGCGAGGCACCAGCGAGGCCCTGGCCTACATGGAGCACCAGATTCCGGGCACCATGGGCAACGTCGACGGTATCGCCGAGGATGCCGAGACCCTCATTCGCACACGCTTGAACCCCCTACTGATCAGCGCCGAACTCTATCGAGTCGAGGGCAACGCCCAGGCGGCCCGCAACCTCTACGCCCAGATCCTTGAGCGCGCCTCGGACTGGCCCGCGGCCCTGCACGACAACGTAAATTTTCTGATCGAGCAGGGGGACCAGGCGGTGATCCGTGGAAGCCTGTTGGATGCAGAGCAGGACTTCCTGGAGGCTCAGGCGCGGTCGGAACACCTTCTGAAGTTGGAGCCCGATAATCCCGAATGGCAGCGCGATCTCGCGGTGAGCCTAGAACGGGTCGGCGACGTCAACTCCGCCCAGGGCGATCTCGCGGGCGCCCGGATCGCCTACGAGCAGAGCCAGGCCATCCGCGAGCGCCTCGCCGTCGCCGACCCCAGCAACGCCGGCTGGCAGCGCGACCTCGCCGAGAGCCTCGGCAAGGTGGGCGACATTGAGGCCGCCCAGGGGGATCTCGAGGGGGCGCTTAAGCGCTACGAGCAGAGTCTGGCCATCGTCAGGCGCTTGGGAGCCTCTGACCCCAACAACGCCGGCTGGCAGCGCGAACTCTCGGTGAGCCTTAATAAGGTCGGCGACATTAAGTTCGCCCAAGGGGATCTCGCTGGGGTCCTCGCCGCCTACAAGCAGAGCCAGGACATCCGCAAGCGCCTGGCCGCCGCCGACCCGAGCAACGCCGGATGGCAGCGCGATCTCTCGGTCAGCCTGGAGAAGGTCGGCGACGTCAAGGCCGCCCAGGGCGATCTCGACGGCGCGCTCGCCGCCTACCCGAGCAACGCCGGATGGCAGCGCGACCTCTCGGTCAGCCTGGAGAAGATCGGCAACGTCAAGGCCGACCAGGGCGATCTCGACGGCGCGCTCGCCGCCTACCAGCAGAGCCAGGACATCCGCGAGCGCCTGGCCGGCGCCGACCTGAGCAACGCCCGATGGCAGCGCGACCTCGCCGTGTCCCATTACAAGCTGGGTACGATCGCCGATGCTCGCGGCGACCAACAGGCCCTCGCCCGGCATTGGGGCGCCATGTTGGCGATCTTCGACACCCTTGATGAGGCCGAGCTGCACATCAGCCCGTCGGACCGAATGGAGCTGGAGACCATCCGCGCGCGTGTCGATCGGGCCGCAGCGGCCGCCCCCAAGCAAGATACGCCCCTGCCCTCATCGGGTGGCGACTGAACGGCGCGCTTGAGTGGCTGCGGTCATTCGCCTGATCAGCAGGCTTCGATTCGAATCGTCCTAACGCCCGAATCGATTGACCGGCGGATTCGCCGTCATTTCATGTGCGACGACACTCAGGATCACCGTGCAGACGACCACCATCGCGAGGAACTGGGCGTTCGGCAGGTCGCTGCCGAGCACGATGATGGCGAACACGATGCTCGCCAGTCCGCGTGGACCGAACCATCCGACGAACAGCTTGGCGCTCGGCTTGAGTCCGGTGCCCGTCAGAGACAGATAGACGGGCAGCATGCGCAGAACGGTCAGGCTGAGCACGGCATAGAGCAGCAGGGTCCAGCTGAACTGGCCGATGGCCTGACCGACGACGGCGGAGCCGATCAGGTTCCAGACAGCCAGCTGCGCCTCTTCGACACAACCGAGCTGGCCAGCGCTCTACGAGCGCATCGCTGTGGAGATCAAGCTGCACCACTATTTCGTCAAGACGCTGAAAAGCTATATGAGCCGGTGGAGTCGAAACCCTACCGCCCGGCTCGGGCGCATCCTCCAAGCCGGGTCAGGGCGGCCGCGAGGCTGAGGGCGGTGGATCGCTTGCGCGTCATCAGGGCTCTTGGTCGTCCGCCGGACATGGACATCGGCCTGGCGCGACCGCCGGTTGGCGGTCTCTCCGCAGGCGGGTGTGATCAGGAGAGGGCGGGGCCGCTCACCCATGTGGGTGAGCATCTGCCCGACGCCTGTCGAGGGTTCTATACGGCGTGCTACGCGGCCTCGGCCTGGGGCTCGCTCTCGGCGAAAGGGAAGTGTGCGCGGATGGCCTCGATCCAGGTGTCGAGACGTCCCTGGGTCTCGTCGCTCTCGTTGACGTCATCGAAGGCCAAACCCACCAATTTGCCGTCGCGCTCGGCGAAGGAGTTCTTGTAGGTGTAGCCGTCGGTGGGAATCGCGCCCACCAGGGTGGCGCCGTATTTGGTGAAGTCGTCGTACAGGGTCCCCAGCGCGCTGACGAAATGCTCACCATGATCCACGCAGTCTCCGGCACCGAACAGGGCGATGGTCTTGCCGGAGAAGTCGGGCTTGTCGACGGACATCTCGAACAGCGGATCGAGCCAGTCGGATTGCACCTCTCCGGCCCCCCAGGTTGAGCAGCCGAAGAGCAAAAAGTCATATTTCAGCATGTCGTCGACGTCATCGAAGTCTTCCTCCATGTTGTAGAGGTCGCAGATGTCTTCGCCAAGACGTTTGCCGATTTTCACCGCCATTGATTGAGTGACGCCGGAGGCGCTGCCGTAAAAAATACCAATCTTGCTCATTGGAAATCTCTCAAAGTGCGTTGTTGGAGGTGCTCTCGCACCGGTATAGGAAACTGTCGAGCCACCCGTCGCAGAAGTACGTCGAGACTCGAGTCGGCCCAGAGCGCACCGAGCCGGGCGTAAGCCAGCACGTGCTGCGGGGACTGCGAGACCCACTGGTGAAACGCGCTTGAATCGACGGGGCCGATCTCGTCGGCGGCCAGCCGCGCAAACCAGTTCAGCGCCGCCTGATGGACGATGTGGCGGCGGCCCTTCATCGAATGGGCGAATAGCCGCAGCAGGCCATGGGACTCGCCGTGCCCGTCGGCCGCCAAGCGCAGATCGTCGCTGGCACAAAACAGGAGGTGCTTGACGCGATTGGCGACGGCGGCCTCGTCGAGATGAAGCCTCTTGCCGATCTCTGCGTAGCCCAAACCGTCCAGCCGCATCCACGCCCAAACCTGTTGACTGAGCGGAGGCAAGTACTCCAGGGTTTGGCGCAACACCCTAAAATGTTGCAGCGACATCGCATCGCCCTGGTCCCGACCCAGGTCGGCACCAGCCAAGTCCATCAGTCGATAGAAGGCGAAGTTGTGGAGCGGATGCACCATCGCTGTCGGCACACTGGCCCGGCACTCATCGACCCAGACTTCAGCTTGATCCATCGGGGCGAAGTGACGCGCGGCGTCGAGAAGCACGGGGCGCTGTGCGGCAAAGAACGAGGCAATTGGCTGCGGCATGACGGCCTCATCTGGATGCGAATGTAGGGATATGTTAAAGACCTCATGCCTCAAACGCAAATGAGATTACTTCTTATTAGTATTTTAGCTGCCGAACGACAGGAGGCGCCGCTGCAGGCCGAGCCGGGCGGCAAGTCGCATCGAGACACACCCGAGTGGCCTGACCCAGGCGCAGTATTGCGCCCAGTAGGGCCTCTCGGTGACGACAAAGTGAAGGGATGGCGGCATGCTGCTACACTCACTAACCAATATTAATCAGTATGCTTTTGGTAACCATGAAGACCACCAAAGCCGTCGTCGAGCTGCAACCCGAAGGGCGCAAGACCGTCTTCAACGCCTGCACCGAACCCTGCTCGATCGAGCAAGGCTCTATCACCTACAACATCACCGACTTCGGCCGATCATCTTTGACCGTGCTGGAACAACTCAAGGACTGGACGGAAGCCAACGGACTTTAAACACCGCCAATAAAAGACCGATTACCTGATTTATCTGTTCCTGCGACAAAGCTTCCAGTGTGAAAAAATGATCTGTCGCTGTTTCTCGCCATGAGCCATGGTGTTCACAATGGGTCAAACAATCCTGCAATCGGGACAGTTCTTCGCCTTCGTCCTCTTGTTCATCATGACTTCAACAGGACTGGCAAGCCCAGCCTCGATACCCTCCTATGATGTTTCAACGACAGGTATCGCTCCTAACCCATTCCGGGTTTATGTCATTCAGGATGATTCCAAGTCATTGACGATTGACGAGATCGCATCGGGCCGTATCGAAGGCGCTCTGACATCGTCTCGATTTTACCTAAAATCCACGGAAATCAACTATTGGTTTATTTTTACTCTGGAGAACAACTCCAGTAAGTCGGTCAATCGCATTGTGCGATTTGACGAGCCCTTTACCGAGCAAGCCAGTATTTACTACCGACAGGGAGCGTCATGGCATGAGGAATCAGCCGGACTCGAGGTGCCGCTCGAAAAACGTCACATCTATAACCGGAATCCTATCTTTCTAGTAACGCTGGCCCCGGGAGAAGCCAAGACAGTCTATCTAAAGCTTCAGTCCAATTATGGCATGCTCACCATTGGTTTGTATTGCGAAAAGCCGCAAATATTCCTGAATTGGGAGCTACTGCAAACAGCCATTTACATGTTCTATTTTGGCGCTGCCAGCGCCTTGCTTATTTATAATTTGTTTTTGTTTTTTGCGCTCAATGAAAGACTCTATCTCTACTATTTTTTACATGGTTTTACGTATATTGCCTGGGTGTTGCTATATAGCGGATTTGATCTTTACCTGGGTATCGACAAAAACCTTCATTATAAACTCAACCCCATCACCAATTTCGCCCTAATATTCCTGGCTTTATTCACCAGAAGGCTACTGCAAACAAAAGTCAATTTCCCAAAAATTGACAAAATATTGATTGGAATTGCCAGCGCGGCACTCCTATTGGGCATCGCCAGTTTTTTTGATGTCCGCTACTATCAATACCTTTCGTTTCTTGGGTTATTAGCCTATCTGTTTTTTATGTTTCTGGCAGTCTATGCCATGCTGAAAGGCATCACTCTTTCCGGTTCCTACCTATTGAGTATGGGGCTCTATTTTTCCGGGATCATTTTACTTGCCTTGCTGTTAATGGATTTGATTCCCTATAGCCTGTTCACGCGGTACTTTTATATACCCGGTTCCCTGGCGGAATTGACCATTTTCTCCCTGGTATTGGCTTATCGAATCAAGTTATTGCAGAATCAGAACACACGTTTTCAGCAACAATTGATCGAAACTGAACGAGAAGCAAAAGTACGCTTGGAAGTGAAGGTGGCCGAACGCACTGAGGCACTCAAACAGGCCAACGAGGAATTGGCACGCATCGCCATGAAGGACGGCCTCACTGGCTTGGCGAATCGGCGCTTTCTCGATAAACGCTTACGCGACGAATGGCAGCGATTAAAGCGAGAGCAGGGATTGCTCGCCGTTATTTTATGCGATATCGATTATTTCAAACAGTTCAATGATCACTATGGTCATCAGGGCGGCGATGAATGCCTGGTCAAGGTGGCGCAGACGCTTCAGCACGGCCTTCAGCGTCCCGGCGATTTGGCCACACGCTATGGGGGCGAGGAATTTTTGATTTTGCTGCCAAACACGGATATCCAGGGCGCAGCCATCACCGCTGAAAGACTCCGTTCAGCCGTCGAGGCGCTGGCAATCAAACACCCAAAATCCGACACCACTTATGTCACCATGTCATTCGGCGTAGCTGCGGCGAGCCCCCATGAGGGCAAGAGCCCGGAACATCTCGTTTCAGTGGCAGACGAGGCGCTGTATCGAGCCAAGGATCAAGGCCGAAACCGGGTTGTCATCAGTAAGTGAATATTTCCAATTTTGAATCATGACCACCATCCTGCGTCATATTTTCCTCGCCAACCTGTGGCGGCGGCGCCTACCGACGGCGCTGTCGGTACTGGCAATTGCACTCGGAGTGGCGCTGGGACTGGCGGTGCAGTTGATTCATCGTGGTGCGCTGGATGAATTCGAGCGCGGTGTGCGCCTGTTGAACGGTCAAGCCGATCTGCAAGTGCTCGCCGGTGCGAGTGGCTTTGATGACAGCCTCTATGCCCGTATCGCCCAACTACCGGAGGTGGCAGCAGCCAGCCCGGTGTTGGAACTGAGCGCGCGCTTGCCGGGCAGCCGCGAGACCCTGCGCATTCTCGGCGTCGATGTACTGAGGCTCGGAGCCGTGAATCCGTCGCTGATACCGGAGCCTGCAAGCGCGGAGGACGCCCCGGATCTACTGGCAACATTGCGCGAAGACGCGCTCTTTCTGAGTCCGGCCGCCGCCAAGCGGCTCGCACTCAAGCCCGGCGACACACTGACCTTGCAAGCTGGCACCGAAGAGCGTCAGCTGCGTATCGCCGGGCGCGTACCGGCGGCTGGTGTCGGGCAGGCGTTGGCAGTGATGGATATCGCCGGGGCGCAGCTGCAGTTCTCTCGCATCGGCGTGCTGACCCGGATCGATCTGCGCCTGCGCGATGATCGACCACCGGCGCAGGCGCGCGACGCGATTGCCGCACAGCTTCCACCGGGATTGACGGTGCTACCGCCCGCGCAAGCCGCGAACGAATCCCTCGGCCTCACCCGCGCCTATCGCGTCAACTTGACCATGCTGGCCACCATTGCCCTGTTGACCGGCGGTTTTCTGGTGTTCTCGACCCAGTGGCTGGCGGTGGTGCGCCGCCGCCAGGAGCTGGCCTTTTTGCGCGCCCTGGGGCTGACGCGCGCCGAGTTGTGGCGCGGCTTACTGGCCGAAGGCGCGCTGCTCGGGCTGCTCGGCGGCTTCATCGGCGCAGTACTTGCATATTTGCTCGCCGCCCTGGCCTTTGCAGCCGTCGGTGGCGATCTCGGGGCCGGCTTTTTCCGAGGCCTGAGTCCGCAGTTGAGCTGGCAATGGCTGGCGACCCTGATCTATCTCGCTCTGGGCGTGGCCGCTGGACTGGCGGGTGCCTGGTTACCGGCGCGCGAGGCCGCGCGCACCGCTCCGGCCCAGGCGCTGAAAGCCGGCGATGAGGCCGAGGCCTATCGCGCCCGCCCGCACTGGGTGGCCACGCTCGGCAGTCTGCTGCTCGCTGCCCTGCTCTGCATCCTGCCACCGCTCTGGGGCATTCCGGTGTTCGGCTATCTGGCGGTGCTCTTGATTCTGCTCGCCGCCATTCTGGCGCTACCAGGGGTCACCCAGGTACTCGGCGGGCTGCGCTTTGGACTCGCCTTCGCCACCGGCCCGATCCCACAGCTCGCCCAAGCGCGACTCACCGCCGCGCCTGGGCAGACGGTGGTCGCCGGCGCTGGCGTGGTGGCCAGTGTTGCGCTGGCCGCGTCCATGGCGGTGATGGTCGATTCCTTCCGTGGTTCGGTTGATGATTGGCTTACGCGTATGCTGCCAGCAGACCTTTACCTGCGTGCATCAGATTCCAGCGCCAGCGGCTTTCTTGCTCCCGAGCAGATCGCCCAAGTGCGCGCCCTGCCCGGCGTGCGGGATATCTACCCGGTGCGCTTCGACAGCGTCAGACTGGAAGCTGGGGCACCGGCGATCAGCCTGATCGCCCGACGTATCGATGGCGCCGGTGGGCTGCCTCTGGTCGCGGGTCACTTACAGGTCACGGACACGGATAGACCGCCGGCCTGGATTTCCGAAGCCCTGGCCGATCAGCGCGCGCTGCACATTGGCGAGCGGTTGGAACTGCCCTTGGGCGGCGACCTGCAATCCTTCATCATCGCTGGCATCTGGCGCGACTACGCCCGACAGCATGGTTCCATCGTGATCCGCATGGACGATTACCGCGCTCTGAGCGGGGATGCGCTGACCAATGATCTGGGCCTGATGCTGACACCGAATGCCGAGCCGGAGATGTTAATGCAGGCCATTCGCGACACCTTGGGCGAGTCGGTCAGCGAGATGATTCTGCCAGGCGATCTGCGCGCCATGATCCTGACAATTTTCGACCGCACCTTTCTGGTCACCTATCTGATGGAGGGCATTGCGGTACTGATCGGGCTGTTCGGCATCGCCACCACCTTCGCGGCCCTGGCCAGCAGCCGGCGCAAGGAGTTTGGCATTCTGCGCCACCTGGGGCTGCGCCGGCGCGACATCGGGCGGCTACTCGGGCTGGAAGCGGCACTTGGCGCCTTGTTGGCCGTGATTGTCGGCCTGGTCGCTGGCGGCGGCATCGCCTGGGTGCTGATCGAGGTCATCAATCGTCAGAGCTTCCACTGGAGCATGGACTTGGCCGTGCCGGGCGGGCTGCTCGCGGTCTTTGCGAGCGCGATGGTTCTGCTCGCGGCTGGCGCAGCGCGGTTCGCCGGTGCCCAGGCGATGCGCCAGGATGCGGTGCTCGCGGTGCGGGAGGACTGGTAATGACGCGCCATCGACACCCTCGCCTGCCACACCTGCTGACAGCGCTGCTGACGACTCTGCTGACGGCTGGGATCCTGACACTGCCGGGGCTGGCAGCCGCCACGGATGTCGGCAACTTCGCGCCCGTTACCCCTGACCGAGCACTGAGCTTCCCACGCGATTTCGGCGCTCACCCGGACTATCGCACCGAGTGGTGGTATATCACCGGCTGGCTGACCGACGCCCAAGGCCGCGAGCGCGGCTTTCAGGTAACCTTCTTCCGCTCCGCCACCGGCATTGGCGCCGACAACCCCAGCCGCTTCGCGCCCCGTCAGTTGCTGCTGGCCCACGCCGCGATTGCCGACCCGGGCAGCGATCATCTGCGGCATGCTGAGCGCGCCGCGCGCGTGCTGCCACCCCTGACCGGCGCCGAGCCGACCGACACCCAGGTCTGGATCGGCGACTGGACGCTGAGACGCACTCCGAATGGGGGCAGCAGCGAAGACACTTATCGCACGCGCATCGAAGCCGACGACTTTGCCTTCGATCTCACACTGACCCCAGCCGGCCCGCCCGTGCTGAACGGCCAGGCCGGCTTCAGCCAGAAGAGTCCGAATCCGCAAGATGCCAGCCACTATTACAGCCGCCCCCAGCTTGAAGTGACCGGCGAGCTGCGCCTGGTCGCAACAGGAAACGGAAGCGAAAAAGGGAAAGGCAACAGCCCGGCGCATCGAGTCACCGGCCGCGCCTGGCTGGATCACGAATGGTCCACCGCCTATCTGCCCGAGCAGGCGCAGGGCTGGGACTGGATCGGCATCAATCTGCACGACGGTGGCTCGCTGATGGCCTATCGCATGCGCCGCGCCGATGATTCCACCCTATGGGCCGGCGGCACCCTGCTCCGCCCCGGCCAGCCCAAACGAGTGCTAGGACCGGACGAGATCTGCTTCACCCCAAGGCGTCACTGGCAGTCACCGCGCACCGGAACACGCTATCCGGTGGAATGGACGCTTGAGATCGACGATCTCCGGCTGCGACTGCGGCCCTTGATGGACGATCAAGAACTCGACTCGCGCCGCTCGACGCAAACGATCTACTGGGAGGGCGCGGTGCGGGTGCTCAAAGAAGGTGCCGCTCAAGACAGCGCAGTCGAAACGAAGCCCGAACCGACCGAGATCGGCCGTGGCTATCTGGAAATGACCGGTTACTGGCAGCGACAATCGTCTCTGTAACTTGTCACTTCCAACGTAAGCTGGCAAAAAAGGCGACCTCGGGCGCGTCATCCGTGGGCGCTTGGCCCTCCCTCCGCTGCCAGGGTCAAGCGTGCCGCCACCCCGGCCCGAGATTTCGGCCGACACACACCAACAAGGAATCCATTCGATGAAGACGTCACGCGTCATTGCCTACTGTTCGATCCTCGCGGGTCTGCCAATCGCCCAGGGTGCGTCTGCGGACGTCGGCCCACTGGTCGCCGGCACCTACAGCCTGGAGAGCGCCGAGACCTCCAGCACCCTGACCATCGAGTTCAAGCATGGTCAGGGCGCCCTCTTGAGCGCGGAGGCAATATTGCTGAACGCCTCTGGACACTATGGCGCGATCGACCAGGCACGGCTGGAGTTGCCACACCAGCACGAGGGATATCTCGGTATCTATCATGGGTACGGCTGCACGATCGAGCTGAGCGGGACGCCCATGGGCCTTCATGCGGAGCAGCAAGGACGCTGCGAGGACTTTGGCATGGGAGTCGAACTGACCGGGGATTACATCCGCACGACCTCGCATTATGACGACATCCAGCGGGGCGAGGTGACGACACCCGAGCCGGACAAGCCCGGCCTCTTCGTGGCCGGTTTCCGTGTGACCTATTTCCCGCCCAGAGGCCGCGCCTCGGTTCCCCAAAACTACAGCTATCGCATCTATTGCCCGACACGCATGGTCCGCAACATCGGCAACGGACGCTGGGACGATGCCCGCAAAGCCGAGGCGGAGGACGAGCGCCGCTTCTCGGGCCAGTATGTCGTAAGGGCCGTGGTCGCGGATGTCTGCGACCATGATATATGAGATCAAGCGGCCAGCTTTCGACCGCCCGGTTCCAGCCAGACACCCAGGATGTGGAGCTAGAACCCTAGGGCGATCGCATCACGTTTTCTTAAGGGATGCCGCGCCCCCAATCTCGGTGATACACCCGTGCACGGCCGCCAGGATCTGCACCCGCTATGCGAGCGCCGTGTTGCTCAATCAAGCAGCTGCTAAACCGCGCCTAACCTGGAATACGTAGTTTTTCTTCCTCTGGGTCGAGGGCGATCTTTACCCACAGGCGATCCGCTACTTCAAAGACGTTGCGGTTGATGTTCTTGGCGAATTGATGCACGC